>CAZTPX010000001.1:0-249625 GCA_964615095.1 uncultured Planctomycetaceae bacterium
GGAGTTCGAGCCTGTCCTCGTTTGGGACCTGGGGCACGGCCTGACCGGCGAGTCGTTGGAGGCCGGGCGGCAGCGGGCGGAACGTGTGCGCCTGGCCGATGTCCACGGCTCGCGGCCGCTGATCTGCGCGCCGGTCAACAATTTGCGCGATTACAGCCGCGACGTTGCCAACTTGTTGCTGATCGACCGCCGCCCGCTGGGCACCAGCCTGGAGATGCCCAACTACGGCGCATGGATCCGCCGCCAGCCGCTCCTGGCCCTGCCGGGCACTCCGGTCTGGACCACGGTGCAAACCCAGGCCGGCGAGGGCCTGCGGCGGCAGTTCGTCGCGCTCAGCCCTGGCCAGGCGCCGCCCACGGTTGTCGGCTCCGAGCAGATCCGCCTGCTGGTCTATACGGCCATTGCCTCCGGGAGCCGCGGCCTGCTGTTCCTTTCCGATTCGTCGCTGGAGGCCCACGACGACGAGACCAGGCAGCGGGTGCTGACGTTGCAACTCCTGAACCGGGAGTTGGAAGTGATCGAGCCTTGGCTGGCCGGGGGCAGCCTGGACGCCATGGCCCAGAGCAGCCAGCCGCAAGTGAGCGGGCCAATCCTCCGCGACGACCGGGCGCGGATCGTGATGCCCATGTGGCTGGCCGCCGGCTCGCAATGTGTAGCGCCGCAGGCCGCGGCCAATCCCTTGAGCCTCACGCTGGCCGGCATCCCCGAATCGGAGAATCTCTTCGAACTGACCGCCGGCCGCTTGCTGCCCATGCGGCATCGCCGCGAGGCAGGCGGCACGCAGATCACGCTCGACGAGTTCGGCCTTTCCGCCCTGTTGTTTCTCGCCCAGGACCCCCTGATCATCGAAGCCGTGAGCCGGCGGGCGGCCGCCAGCGGGCGGCAGACCGCCGAATTGGAACGCATCCTGGCGATGCAGAAGCATGATACGGTGCTCCGCGTCCTGGGCCAGATCGGCAACCGCGCGCCACCGCCGAAACCGTCCACCCCGGGCGCCAAGACGCCCGAGCAGGACTTGCAAACCGTGCGCGAGAACCTGCAATTGTGCGATGCGCGGCTGGCCACGGGTGACTTTGCCATGGCATCGACCTACGCGCGGCGGGCGATGATGACCTTGCGGAAGTTGGAACGCACGGCCTGGGACGCGGCCATGAAGGGCCGCAACTCGCCGGTGGCCGTGCCCGGCACGTCGGCCTTCACGGCCTTGCCCTGGTACTGGGCCTTGGTCGATCGTGTGGCGATGATGCATCCCGTCAAGAACCTCCTGCCGGGCGGTGACTTCGAAAACATCGACTGGATGGTTCATTACGGCTGGCGGCACTTCGATCATCCCCCGCCGGGCATTCGGAGCACCGCCGACTTGATACCCGAGGCCGCACATTCCGGCCGCATGGGCCTACGCCTGACCGTGCGGGCCGACAATCCGGAACACCCACCGGCGGCGATCGAGATGCCGCCGGTGTGGATTGCCAGTCCCGCCGTGCCGGTCGAGGCCGGGCAGATCGTGCGGATCCGCGGCTGGGTCAACGTGCCCACGGCCATCACGGCCTCGGTCGACGGCCTGCTGGTGGTCGAATCGTTGACCGGCGAGGAAATGGCCTTGCGGATCGACAAGACCAAGGGCTGGCAGGAGTTCAATATGTTGCGGGTCGTGCCGCAAGCCGGTCCACTGACATTGACCTTCGCCATGACCGGGCTGGGCGAGGTGCGGCTGGACGACGTGACGATTGAAGTGCTGCAACGCTAGCGCCGCCCATCAATCCCAGGTCGTCCTGACCGGCCAATAAAAAGGCCGCGAAGGAAAGCAACGGCCTGGGACAGCAGGAGTCCCAAGGGCTTTCGGGACCGGCGGGGATCCCTTACTTCGCGGCCACTCAAAGTATACCAGGAAAGGCAAGGTCGCAAAACTGGCCGACCGGTAATTTCGTGTAGGTGAAAGAGTCGCCCACTTTCAAGGCGTAGTGTTCTCCTATACCATAATTACTGTATGCCATCGTCCTAGCGCCGTTTCTTCCCTCCACCCATATCCCACCCAAAGGAGGTATCGCATGCGTCATCTTCCCTTCGCCCTGCTGCTGGCTGCAACAAGTTTCGCACTCTCGACACACGCCGCGGCACCGCTGCCGGTCGTGACCGCGTCCGCGCCGCTCCGCATCTGGGTGGACCAGATCGGTTATCGGACGCAAGGAGCAAAGATGGCCGTGGTGGCCGCCAATACACCGATTCCGGACGGCCTGCAGATTGAACTGCGAAACGAGAAGACCAATCGGGCCGTGTGGAAGTTGGCGGACAATCCCCATGCGCTGGTGAAGTTCAATGGCGGGAACAAGGACGGCGAATCGGGCGATTTTATCGCCCATCTGGACTTCTCCGCCGTCCGCGCGGCCGGGCGGTACTATTTCGCCATGACGGCGCCAAACAAGCTGCGCTCGTACTACTTCCAGATCGCGGAGAATCCCTACCATGCCGCCGGCCTGGCCGCCTGGAAGGCCTACTACTACAACCGCGCCGATGGCGAGAAACCCCCGAAATACGCCGGCCTGTGGACGCACGGCAAGGCCTTCCTCGGACCGAACCAGGCCGCCCAGGCCCACGTCTACCAATGGAAGGTCGGCAATCGCTGGCCCGACCAGGTGGGCACGCAGGTCATCGATCCGAAAGCCTACGACGTCCACGGTGGCTGGTGGGACGCGGGCGATCTGAACAAGTACACCTCGAACACGGTCACCGTCCAGAACATGCTCCTCATGTCCTACGAAATGTCCCAAGGCCGCCCCAAGGACAGGGAGTTGAACATCCCCGAGTCGGGCAACGGCATACCGGACGTGCTCGACGAAATCCGCTGTGGGACGGAGTTCCTGATTCGCGACAGCGACGGCAGCGGGGCGGCATTCGGCCGCGTACACCAGGAGCCGGGCAGCCCGCCGGACTCGGTCACGGCCCCGGTGCAGCTCACCATGCCCAACAGCGAGGTGAGCATGGGGCGCGCCGCCGCATTGGCCTATGCGGCGGTGGTCTGGCGCGAATCCAAGCTCGACGAGGCCTTCGCGAAAAAATGCCTCGCCGAGTCCGTGAAGTCCTGGAAGTTGCTGCAGCAGAAGCCGCATCCCTGGCCGAAAAACCCGCAGAATCCCCACAAGCCGCTGGATCAGGGCGAGATGCGCGGCGACCAGGACTACCCCGTCTGGCGGACCACGGCGGCGGCCTGCTATTTCCGCCTGTTCGGCATGAAAGAGCACCACGACATTGTCCGCGAGTCTTATAATCGCGATCGGGGCAAGGCGGACGTGATCGAACCCTACCGCTGGGTCTACATGAACAGCAGAGGCGCGGACCCGGCGATCGTGGCCGACATCCGCAAGGAAATCCTCGCCAAGGCCGACTCGTTCCTGGGCCAGATGACCTCCAGGGGTTATCGTATCTTCATGGAGGGGTACTGGTGGGGCAGCAACCAGCTCGTCGGCCATAACGGCGCGGTGCTCGTGCTGGCCTCGCGACTCACCCCGGACCCCGTCAAGAAAAAGGCCTGCCTCGACGGCGCCGAGCAGTACGTCCACTACCTCTTCGGCCGCAACCCGCTGGGGTTGTGCTTCTTGTCGAACATGAAACAGTATGGCGTCGAGCGTTCCGCGATGGTCATGTTCCACAGTTGGGTGGGCAACGAGAACAGCAAGTACGGCGCCAAGTACATCGGCGAAGGCGAGGGTAAGATCGGGCCGTTCCCCGGCATCGTGATCGGCGGCCCCAACGGCAGCATGAAACGCCTGGTGGAAGATCTCGACTGGCGCAAGAATCCCTGGGAGTATACCGAGCCGGACATCGGCTACCAATCGCAAGTTCTGCGAATGCTGGATGCCTTCACCTGGCCCAAGACGGAGGCGCGGAATGAAGAGTGATGCGCGTGCAGCGCCGTTTATCGATCAATGCCAGGTCGTCGAAGATATAAGCAAGCAAAGGAGAAGGGAATGCGTAGCATTTTTGGCAAGGGCATCGTCTCGGTGATCGTGCTGCTGCTGGCTGTGGCCACTACGGCGGCAGACCAATTGGCGGCGGGCGAGGCGGAACCCGCCAGGACGGCCAAGGCATCGGCCACGCGGTCCGGGAATTCGATCTTGGACAATCTCAAGCCCGGCGAATGGTGCGAAGTGCCCAACTCCCGGCTGGACGCCGTAGCCGCCCCGAAGTCGAAATTCCCCTGGCTGGCCGGCAGTTCCGGGGTAGCCGGGGTCATCTGCTGCTGGTGCGGCGGGGCCTTCGACTGGCAACGCGACCAGCTCTACGTCGGACCGGGCGGCGGACACATGGGCTACAACGGAAACGAAGTCTACGCGTTCAACGTGAATGACCTGAAATGGCGCCGCCTGACCGACCCCTATCCGATTGTCAAGGGCGAATCTACCGACCCCAAGCTCGCGCCGTTTGCCATGCATACGTATGACGGCGTCGAATACATTCCGCCGCCGTTTGACCGCTACGTGGTGGTGGGCGGCTGGGACACGCCCGACACCTACGCGCTCGATCCCGACCAGCCCAACCACTGGGAGGTCTATCGGGGGCACGGCACCGGCCGGACTGGCGACATCTGCGGTTATGATCCGGTCCACCAACGGCTATGGTTCAACACGCCGGGGACTGACGGGATGCTCAGCCAATGGGACCCGCTGAAGCACCAATGGACTTTGCGGGCCAACTATTCCATGGAGCACATGGACTATAGCACCACCGGCGACATCGACTACAAGCGGCGTTTGTTCGTCGCCGCCGGCAATCACAAGGTCTATGCCTGGCCGCTCAAGCCGATTCCCGGCGTAATCACCGGGGGCAAGATCAAGACCAGCGGCGATACGGAGATCCTCGATCGTGGGAGTCCGGGTTTCTGTTATGCCCCCTTGCGCGACAAGTTCGTCGCCTGGAGCAGCGGAGCGGACGTCTATACCCTGGACATGGACACCAAGGTGTGGACCAGACATCCGCCGGCGTCGAGCAATAAGGTCATTCCCGGCAAGCCCGACCAGTGGGGCACGTTCGGGCGGTTCCGCTATGTCGCCTCCCGGAATGTTTTCATCCTCTGCAACAGCGTCAGCCAGAACGTCTTCTTCTACCGCCTGACGGCCGACAAGCCAAACGTGATTACCGCCGTCAAGGCCAAACTGGTCAAGGGCGCGGTGGACAGCGACATTCCGACGGCTGCCATATCGGTACAAGCGGTCTACGCCGACGGAACCCGCAAGGACGTCACCGACAAGGCCTATTATTTCTCGTTGGACCCGGCCATCGCTCGAATTGAACTTCAAGGCCAAGGTACTGTGACCGGCCTGGCCGGCGGGACCGCCCGGATCCGCGTGGTCTACACCGACCCGGCGTTCAAGCGCGGCTTTGCCGACACGGTATCGGTGACGGTGCAGGACATTATCGGGGCTTCGACGCTGGATTCGCTAAGACTTGATTTTGGCACACTGACGATGGTGGCGGGCGATAGTTTCCAGCTTGCGGCCAAGGGCGCGTATACCAGGGGCCCAGATCGATTCACGCGACTGGACACGAGGCAGGCGGAATGGAAGTCCGATTCGCCCGCGGTGGCCACGGTGGCTGGCGGCCTGGTCAAGGCGGTCGGCAATGGTGGACCGGCCAAGATCACCGCGTCGCTGAACGGCAAGTCCGCGACGGCCGTGGTGACCGTGTCCGATACGCCGACGATTACGCGCATCAACTTTCAGGTCACCGCTGCCAGCCCGCGGACCGGCTGGCAGGCCGACAATGGGAAGGCTTACAGCGAGGCCCGCGGTTTCGGCTGGTTGAAGACCGACGGGCTCAGCTCACGCGACGACAGGATTGGCACCAACAATTTCTTGCTCAAGAGTTTCGTGGGTGGCAATGACGTCAGAGATTTCAAGGTGAAGGTTCCCGCGGGCTCGTATGTCGTGCGGGTGGCCGTCGGCGACCGGCAATACGGGGCCACCCCGTTCGCCGGTTGGGTCGCCCTGGGTACGGAGAAGCTTGTGTACTACAGGGGGCGGGGCAACGATATCGCCACCCGCATCGTCAAGGCAGGTGGCGACGGCCTGGTGTTTAGCGCCATCGGCTCGGTCAACTACATCATTGTGGCCCCCGTCGGTATCGACATGGACAAGCACGCCAAGGATGGTCCCGACCAATGAAGATGACGGCGGGGGTCCCACGCTTCGCGTTGGCCTAACCATTGCTATGATCGGCAACTCGCATGACTCTGCAGGAGAAACTCGATAGAACCGTTGCCGAACTGAGTCAGTTTTCCTGGCTCACGTCGGCTGGCGATCCGCGTACAGACGTTGTCGTGGCACGTGCTTTCTCTGACGCCGTGGATGGCTACTGGGACAGCTGGGGACCGAAGAGCGCTGATCTGTGGCTCCGGGAGTCTCACAGATTGGAAACTTCTGCTCGCGGAACCCTCGGCGATGTAATTATCACCAGCGTATTCGAGCGCGTTGGTACGGAGCTAAGTGAACAAATCTGCCGTGGCATTGAGTCCTATTTCGAGAGAATGGAACGGAATAAGCCTGAGTACGACGTGGCAGGGGTGTTCCAGGCCTGCGCGACGGATGCCCTTCGGCACATGGAATCGGATATCGCTTGGGCGATCGTCGAGAGGCTCATGAAGTACTCCGGATTCTTCGGTATGTTGCTCGATTGGTATCGTGAGGGACGTTGGCCCTGTGGCTGGGTCGGCGCAGCGTATCCAAACGGCTCGGTAGTAGTCCTGTAAGGATTGCCCGGCAGGCTACGCGCTAAAGCTGCTCCGCAAACCCCGGCTCTTTGTGGAAGCGAAGGGGCTTGGCGAGTATCTTTCAGAGCCGAAGTGGCTCGCGCATGTGCTTGGGTACGCTACCCGGCGGGGAAGAACACCCGGCTGATCCACATCAGAAGCCCTAGCAGAATGGTTCCCAGAACGAGGCTCCCGATAATGAGCTTCTTTTCGATGGGGAGCAACGGCTCGCACTCCATCTTCTCAAGTTCGTCGCTAATCTTGGGTTGCTGCGCCATATCAGCCTCCGATAACTGGTGGTGTTACGCCGTGGAAGAACATCCAGGAGATCAGTAGCCCGATCCAGATAATGAATCCGAACAGGCAAACAACATAAACGGCAGCCAGCCGCCCAATCCCTTCTTCCCACAACTTCTTGAAATTCGAGACCACGCCGATCGAAAAGAAGGTCATGCAGAAGAAAATACTGCGGAAGCTATTGGCCTCGTCCATCGCCGCCTTGACTGTTCCCGCCAAACTCGGCAGGGATAAGGCGATGAGCAGGACCGCGACAAACGTGATGAAATAGCCGAACACGAACTTGGGGAACCGCTCCCAAATCGCAGCCAGAGGGACTTTACTGCCAGGTTTCCCTTCGATCTTGGTACACCAGATCGCGGCCAGGATGCAGGACCAGATTCCGATGAAGACGTCGATGAACACCTTCACAGTTGCGGCCGTGTTCATGATCCAGTCTTTCTGGTAGCGCACGCCGTCTTCGCTCTCCGCCTTGGCCCGGATCAGGGAATCGGTCATCGCGCCGGCCGAGAACGCCGCGCCGTCGCTCTTCACGGCCAGCCCCATCCAGGCGCCTGCGACCATCGGTTCCTTATACAGGAACTGTTGCGCCGCAAAGGGCAGGACCAGCAGCTCGACCACCGCGAAAATCACTACCAGCGACGAGACCATGATCGGCACGATGGGCCGCGCCTTGATCGCCGCGCCAGTGGCAATGGCCGCCGAGACGCCGCAAATGGAAATGCCGGAGGCCAAGGGCGCAGCCCATTCGCGGCTGAACTTAAAGAACTTCCGCGCCACGAAGTACACCAGCGCCCAGTAGATCAGGTACGCTCCGATCACCGCGCAAAACCCGCAGAAGATCACTTTGTTTGCCAACGCCCGATTCTTCACCGCCTGGACGCCAAGGGATCCGCCCAGGATGACGATGCCCGTCTTGATGTACCACTCGGGCCGGATCGCCGTCTTGATCCAGTTCGCGAACCACGGGACAAAGTTCCCCACAACCAAGCCCACAAGCAAAGCAATGATGAACCCGGCCTCCTGGGTGAGGTTCAAGGACCAAGCGATGCTAAAGCCCTTCAGCCTAAGCTCCGCCAGTTGCTCCGGCGTGGCTGCAATGTACGCGTAGCTCCCCGCGATCCAACACGCATAGCTGATCCAGAAAATCGCCGTGAACCCGCCCACGAATTTGGTCAAGGGAAGTCGCAGGACCGCAGCGCCGAGTGTCGCTACCAGCAGCAAGAACGCGTAGGTAGCCAGTAGCGAGAGAAGACCAGGGAGCGTACCACTCGTCACGGACGCTAGGGCCTTGTCCAACTGCAGCCAGACCTGGGTCTTGATCCCCCAGCCCAAGAGATCATGACCGGCCAATACTCCCAGCGATAAGGCGAAGATCAGTAATCCACCCCAAACGGCCAGCCAGTCTTCGCTCAGTCTCGGTTTTGTTTCTGACATTTGTCGGCACCTTGTTGGCAATCGTTGCGGGATGAAGTCTAACATGGGCGCCGACAAATTGCAACGCGATTCATTTTGTACATAAAAGACTGACAATATTCAGCTTCCGTGCCAACGCAGGCAGCGACCGCCAACAGATGGTGGAGCGGCGCTCGCCGGGAGCGCGCAAAGTTGCTTTCGCCGCCGAACTTGGCTGGCGGTTTTGCTCGCGCCGGTTTACAATGACTTCCTAAGGAGTTGTGCTATGTTTCTGGTTTCCATTGATACCGAGGCGTGTACCGGCTGTGGCCAATGCGCCACTTCGTGCCCCGCCCAGATCATTACTATCGTCGATCAAATCACTCAGGCTACCGACGGCGAGCGACTCGTACAAAAGGCCCAGGTCATCGGCGATAGCGGCGAGTGCCTGGGCTGCGAGAGTTGCACGGTCGTGTGCGAGGTGGGGGGCGTGACGGTCCAGGAATACTGATTACCTGTTTGCGGAAGGCAGTTTGACTATGGACGAATCGAAAACACCCTTGCTCGACGAACTGGAGGAGGGGCACTGGCCCAGCTTTGTGCAACAGTTGAAGGAGGCCGCGGTCAAATCGCCGGCGGCAGCCGATCTCTTGCTGCAGTTGGAGAAGTCCTACCAGGACAACACCGGCCACTGGAAGCGTGGCGGCATCGTGGGCGTGCGGGGCTACGGCGGCGGCGTCGTGGGCCGCTACTCGGCCATGCCCGAGGAGTTCCCCGGCGTAAAGGAATTCCACACGCTCCGCGTCAACGAGCCGGCCGGCTTCTTTTACACGACCGAGAAGCTCCGCCAGCTTTGCGACGTCTGGGACCGCTACGGCAGCGGGCTGCTGAACCTGCACGGCGCGACGGGTGACATCATCCTGCTGGGCACGACGACGGCCAACCTGCAGCCTTGTTTCGACGCGCTGGGCGAGATCGGCTTCGACCTGGGCGGTTCCGGCAGCGCGCTGCGCACGGTAACCTGCTGCGTGGGGCCGTCGCGCTGCGAGCACGGCTGCATCGACACGATGGACATCACCCAGACCTTGACGCAGCACTTCCAGAGCGAGATCCACCGCCCCTCGTTCCCCTACAAGTTCAAGGTGAAGTGTTCGGGCTGTCCCAACGACTGTGCGGCCGCCAGCGCCCGCTCCGACCTGGCGATCATCGGCCTCTGGCGCGACGATATCCGCATCGACCAGGACGCGGTGCGGCAGTACGTGGATGCGGGGCTGGACCTCTTCCAGGAGGTGCTCCGCCGCTGCCCGACTTGGGCTTTGGGCTGGGACGAGAAGTCGCGGCAGTTGACGCTCAACGCCGAGGACTGCGTGCATTGCATGCAGTGTATCAACCGCATGCCCAAGGCCATCCGCGTGGGCAAGGTGCGGGGCGCGGCCTTGATGATCGGCGGCAAGGCGCCCGTGGTCAAAGGCGCTATGCTGGGCTGGGTGCTGGTGCCCTTCATGGAGATGAAGCCCCCCTATACCGAGATCATCGAGTTACTCACGAAGATCTTCGACTACTGGGGTGAAAACGGCAAGAGCCGCGAACGTGTCGGCGAACTGATCGACCGCGTGGGGATGGCCACCTTCCTGGAGGCAGTCGGGCTCAAGCCGGCGCCGCAGATGGTCAACGCCCCGCGGGCCAACCCCTATCTATTCTGGCGCCCGGAGGAGGTGCAACAAAATGGCTAAGACGGATTTCGGACCGCCCGACTATCGGCAGATGATCCCGTCCATGGTCCGTGAGAACTACGGCCAGTGGAAGTATCATACGGTCCCGCGGCCCGGCGTGCTGCAGCACGTCAGCGAGTCGGGCGCTGTGCTGACCTCGGTGCGCGTGGCCTCGCCGCGCCTGGTCAACACCGATTGGGTCCGCCGCATCTGCGATATTGCCGACCGCTTCTGCGACGGCCACGTCCGCTTCACCACCCGCCACAACGTGGAATTCCTCGTCTCCGACACGGAGAAGGTCGATCCGCTGCTCACCTGTCTCGAAGAGCAGAACTACCTGGTCGGCGGCGTGGGCCTGGCGATCAGCAACATCGTGCATACGCAGGGCTGGATCCACTGCAAGAGCGCGGTCACCGACGCCTCGGGGCTGGTGAAGAGCATCATGGACAGGCTGCACGAGTACTTCACGGGCAAGAAGCCGGTGCCGGGCAAGCTGCGCATCGCCGTGGCCTGCTGCGTGAACATGTGCGGGGCCTGCCACTGCTCGGATATCGCCGTCGTGGGCATCCACCGCACCGTGCCGCGGATCAACCACGAGATGGTGAGCAAGTCCTGCGAGCTGCCCTCGACCGTGGCCTCCTGCCCGACCGGGGCCATTCGTCCCAACCCCAAGCTCAAGAGCATCGAGATCAACGCCGACCGCTGCATGTACTGCGGCAACTGCGCGGCGGTCTGCCCGGCGATCGACGTCATGGATCCGCGGAACGACGGCCTCTCGATTTGGGTGGGCGGCAAGGTGTCCAACGCCTCCACGCCGCCGGCATTCTCCCGCCTGGCGATCCCCTACCTGCCCAACCACCCGCCCCGCTGGCCCGAGGTGGTCGATGCGGTCGAGCACCTGGTCGAGGTCTGGCGGGCCAAGGCCAGGCCCGGCGAACGCATGGGCCAGTGGATCGAGCGGATCGGCTGGGAGCGGTTCTTCCAGGTGACCGGCATTCCCTTCACCGACAAGCACGTCGATGATTTCACCCACGCGACCACCACGTTCCGCGCCACTACGCAGTTCCGGCTTTGAGTGTCTTTGAGCGATGATGACCGTGCGATTCATCCTGGGCGTCGTTGTTCCGTACGTGAGCTGGTCCGTGTTCGTGCTGGGCCTGGCCTGGCGGACCGGAAGCTGGTTGCGGCGCCCGGTGCCCGTCTCAATCACGCTCTTGCCCGGTCCTTCCAGCCGCGTTGGCCGGCCGGCAGCCATGGCGTCCGAACTTTTGGCTTTCCGCAGTCTATGGCGCGGCGATCGCCGGCTGTGGCTGGCGGCCTGGCTGACCCACCTGGCGCTGGCCGTCGTTCTGGCCGGGCACGTCGCGGGCATCGCCACTTTGGCCGGCCAGTTCTGCTGGCTGGGCGCTTCGGCGGCGACTAGCGTGCTGTGGTCCAAAGCGCTGGGCCTGGCCGGCGGGAGCGGACTGCTCGTGTTGCTGGCGATCCTCGCCCTGCGGCGCGTGACGATTCCCGAGTTGCGGCGGCTCTCGGACCCATCCGACTACTTTGCCCTGGCGCTCTTGCTGGCCGTGGCCGGCACGGGAATGGCCCTGCGCCTGGCGGGTCCCGAAGTCGATCTCGCCGCCGTGCGCGGTTATCTGGCCGGGCTGATTGTCCTGCGGCCGGTGGAACTGCCCGCCGTGCCCCTGCTGGTCACTCACCTCACGTTATTCCACATCCTGTTGTTGTACTTTCCGTTTTCCAAGTTGATGCACGTTACGGGCGGGATCGTCAGCCGCGAGTTGGTCCTGCGACCGGCCCCGGTCTACCCCACGCCCGCCGGTTTCCAGCCTGACGCGGGCTTCCGGCGGCTGTAGGGTGGACCGAGTGAACGCAAAAGTGTTGGCAGAAATCAGCGATTCGTCGCGTAGCGACGCTATGATGGTAGCCGTGGGTTTCAACCCACGGACCGGAAGTCGCGTACCCAATTCGTCGCGTAGCGACGACTGAATGTTTTCAATCGTCGCTACGCGACGAGGGGGGCGTGGGGGGCACCAGGTCCGTGGGTTAAAAACCCACGGCTACCATCGGCCGTCGCTACGCGACTCCCATTACAATAACTACAAGACGAAATTACGCATGACTGTTCCCTTGCACATGGCGAAAGAAGAGGCCGTCCGGGCACTCGGGCTGGAGGTCGTGCCCACCGACCAGCGCCCGGAGAAGCTGCTGGCCCGGCTGGCGGAGACCGTCGGGTCGATGCGCTCGCTGGCCGTGATGCTCGACACGTGTACCAAGTGTGGCAACTGCATGCGGCAATGCCATAGCTACCTGGGCACGGGCGATTACCATAATTTCCCGGCCGCCCGCGCGGACCTTGTGCGCCGCCTGTACCGGCGGCACTTCACGCGCTCGGGCCGCTGGCTGGGCCGCCTCGTGGGGGCCGAGGATTTCGACGCCCAGACCATCGAGCGCTGGACGACCTACTTCTACCAGTGCAACGAGTGCCGCCGTTGCGCCGTGTTCTGCCCGTTCGGCATCGATACGGCCGAGATCACGATCGCCGCGCGCCACATGCTCACCTCGATCGGTGTGGTCCCCAAGTTCATGCAGGGCGTGGCGGCCAACCTCCGCAAGACCGGCAACAACATGGGCATCCCCAAGCCGGCCTTGCTCGACTCGGTCGAGTTCCTGCAGGACGAACTGAAAGAGGAGACCGGCCTGGAGATCGCCATCCCTGTCGACAAGCCCGGCAGCCGCATCCTGTACGTCCCCTCGTCGGCCGACTTCTTCAGCAATGTCGATACGATGCTCGGCGCGGCGAAGCTGTTCCACACCCTGGGAGCCGATTGGACGATCCCGTCGGGGTTACTGGAGGCAGCCAATTTCGGCCTCTTGTTCCATTGGCCGGCGATGCGCGAGCACAACCGCCGGCTGGCCGAGACGGCCGCCGCGCTGGGCGCTGAGTTGGTGGTGCAGGGCGAGTGCGGTCACGGCTGGCGGGCGGCCCGCTTGGGTAGCGAAGGGGCCAGCGGGCCAGTGTCTTTCCGACTGCTGCACGTGCTGGAGTATGCCGCCCAGAACCTGGACCGCCTCACCTTGCGGCGACTGCCCCTCCGCGTGGCCCTGCACGAACCGTGCAATTACGTGCGTGGCGGCGGGATCCTTGAGCCGCCCCGGCAGATCTTGCGGGCCATCGTCGAGGAACTCGTGGAACTGACCCCTAACGGCCAAGAGAGCTTCTGCTGTGGCGGCGGCTCGGGCATCCTCATGGACGAGATGATGGACATCCGCCTAAAGTTGGGGCGCCGCAAGGCCGAACAGGTGCAGGCCCTCGGGCGGCTCGATTACTTGGCCGCGCCCTGCTCGATCTGCAAGGCCCAGTTGCCGCACGTGATGAAACATTATGGCATGGGAGACCTGGCCATCGGCGGAATCCTGGACTTGTTGGGAAAAGCCATTATCTTAAATCCTGGAGAAATCAAATGAGCTACGTGGAAATCAGCGGCAAACAAATCGAGGTCGACGAGGATGGGTTCATTACCGATCCGGAACTGTGGAACGACGACATCGTGCGGGCCTTCGCCCACCTGGAAGGCGTCGACGAGTTGACCGAGAACCATTGGAAGGTGATCAACTACCTGCGCGACTACTGGAAGAAGTTCGGTAGCGCGCCCATAACCCGCAAGCTTTGCAAGGAGACCGGCTTCACGCTGCAGCAGATCTACGAGATGTTTCCCTCCGGGCCGGCCAAGGGGGCCTGCAAGTTGGCCGGGCTTCCCAAACCCACCGGTTGCGTCTGATCCTCGCGGAATATCCCCCCGTGACGCAATGCCTCCTTCTCGGTTATTCGTTGCGCGCCGCGAGATATTGGTTAATGACTCAAGCTGTAAACGCCCTAACTGACCGCGCGATGCAAAGAGTCAACAGACCGCAAGCTCGGTGGGGTCTTAACTTGCATCCAATATCCACGCCGGAACAAATGCCGATTTAAGACCGTAACCGTCAACCTGTTGCCGTTCGGATTCTTGACAAGTCATGCTGAGGGAAGCCTAACCAATTCGGGAGCATAAACGGTAGAATGGGGGAACGGACAAAGCCATGCCCAACCCCATCGCCACCCTGACCACTGCTCGCCTCCTCGCTGAGGCCGTCACGCCTTTGCACTTCCAGGAACTCAATCGCCTGCACGCCGATCCCCAGGCCATGCGCACGTTCTCGGCAGACGGCAAGCCGCTTGCGGAAGAGGCGGTCAAAGTGCAAATCGAGCAGAATGTCGACCATTGGCGGCAGCAAGGGTTCGGCCTGTGGGTCTTTAGCCGCAAATCGGACGGCGCGTTCATCGGTCGCGCCGGGCTAGAGAGCTACCAGATCGACGGCAAGGAAGTCATCGGACTGGCCTATGCCGTGATGCCCGACTATTGGAACCGAGGCTTTGCCACGGAGATGGCAGCGGCCAGCTTGGATGTCGGCTTCGAGCATCTGGGTTTGCCCGAAATCGCTTCCTGGACGCTGCCGGACAACTTGGCTTCGCAGCGGGTGATGGAGAAGCTGGGATTTCGGTACGAGCGGGATTTCCAGTTCGCCGGGCTGCTGCATCGGTTCTATCGACTGGCGGCGGGGGAGTGGCGGGGTTATCATGGAAAGGAGACAATATCCGACTTGGAGAAAAGGCCATGAACGCATGCAAGTGCTGGGCAGCGGTGTTGATCGCAGGCTTGCTGCTGCCGAATGTTGCCGTAAGTGCCGATGCCGCGAAGGCGGCGTTCGACAAGGGCATGACTTGCCTCGACAAAAAGGACTACGATGCAGCAATCGCCGCTTTCTCGGAAGTTATAAAGCTCGACCCGAAGAATGCCGAGGCGTATGGCAATCGCGGGCGAGCCTTCGCACGGAAAGGTGACCTCGACAAGGCTTTTGCGGATAGTAATGATGCGATCCGCCTCAATCCCAAACTAGCACTGGCTTATAACGTCCGGGGAAGTATTTATGGAGAAAGGGGCAACCTGGAAAAAGCCATTTCCGACTTGAACGAGGCCATCCGGCTTGATCCGAAATACGCCACGGCATATTGCAACCGGGGCATCTCCTATGGGAAGAACGGCGAATACGACAAGGCGGTTGCCGACCTTAGCAAATCTATTCGGCTTGAGCCGAAAGATGCCGTGACGTACTTCAATCGTGGGCTTGCCTATAAGGCAGAACATGATTACGACAAGTCGATTGTTGACTTGACCGAGGCCATCCGGCTTGATCCACAAAACTCCTTGGCATATCAAATCCGTGGTGACGCCTACGGGAGCAAGGGCGACCACGACAAGGCCATTGCTGATTACACCGATGTCGTTCGGCTCGACCCGAAAAACGCGGATGCGTATTGTAATCGAGGTGTCGCCTATCGGCACAAAGGCGAACTTGACAAGGCGATTGCCGACTACACAGAGGCTATCCGGCTCGATCCGAAGATGGCAGTGGCGTATTACGACCGTGGCATCGCCTACCAGAATAAGGGCGACAAAGCCACAGCGGAAGAGGATTTCGAGCAGGCCATGAAACTTGGCTACAAACCCCCATGAAAATCCTTTTCCTGCACGGCTGGCACTCGACACCGGGTGGCCTGAAGCCGACCTACCTCAAGGACCACGGTCACGAAGTCCTGAACCCGGCCCTGCCCGACGATGACTTTTATGCCGCGGTCAGAATCGCCCAGGCCGAATTCGAAGAGCATCATCCGAACGTCATTGTCGGTTCCAGCCGTGGCGGGGCCGCGGCCATGAACATCGATTCCGGTTCAACGCCACTTGTCCTTCTCTGCCCGGCCTGGAAACGATGGGGCACGGCCAAATTGGTGATAACCCGTACCGTGATTCTGCATTCCAAGGCCGACGAAACGATTCCATTCGCCGACAGCCAGGAACTTTGGCGGAATAGTCATTTGCCCTCGGGGTCACTGATCGAAGTCGGAACCGAACACCGACTTGCCGATGAAGATTCGTTGAAGGCGATGCTGGCAGCGATTGATAGGTTGACTACCCCGGAGCCGCAGGTCATAACGCCCGAATACGGGGTTCCTCGCCAGTTCGGTGTCGGTGCCCTCCTGCTCATCACCGCCATGTATGCGGTGCTCTTCGCCATTTTACGCGCATCCAGGTCATCGCCATCGGAGTATCTCGGCATCGGGTTATTCTTTTTCGCCATCGGGCTTGGTCAAATGTTTCTTTTCGAAGGGCAACGGCCGCGAAGAGCATCCGTGATTGTGGGAGCTTGTTTTCCCGTCGTTTGTTGGATAATCGGCTATCTTCTTGGGGATCTTGATGGGCTTGATTTTGGACGAGCGATTTTCGGTACAATGAGTGGTGCATTCTACGGTTATCTCGCCGGAGTGATTATCTCAGGCCTCTTCCTGTTCGCCGACAAAGCGAAACGGCTTCATCGCAGACCGAAGCCGAGCGACAAAGCCGACGAGCCAAGATCATGAAGGCAGCCAAGAACTAACGTGGCCGAAAACGTCTTTACCCCCGCTCCCGCCCCAAATTCCGTCCGGTCAGCCGATGGAAAAGTCCTGACGGCGCCGGAAGGCTGGGTGCTACTCCCGCCGGGAGACGCCGCCTTGACCCGCCGGGTGAAGGCGGCCGGCGATCATTGGGTCGTGCAGGAGAAGAAGGGCCGCAGGGTTTTCTCTAGGGGCGTGTGGGCGGCGGTAGCCACTATCGACAAGATCCGGACCGAACTCGCAGCCGAGCGAGCCAGCGAGGGCTACACCAAACGCAAGGCGGCCGATGCCCGCCGCCGGAACAATGCCCAGGCCGAATATGTCGAGGACTTCTACGCAGCGGTGCTGGCGTTCCTGGCATTCCACCCCAGATACGCTGATCTCGCCGAGCGACTCGCCCGCGCAGTGGCCGATCACGCCACCCCGGTCGGCAGCGGCACCGTGGCCAGGACGAAGCGAATCCCGGTCGAGCATCGTGCCGCAGCCGCCGTCATCGCCTGGATGCGGCACCAGACCACTGCCTACGACTCCATGAAGATCACCCGCGTCAAAGGCAAGCGGCGGGAGGTGCGACTCATTCTCGCCGAGCGGTCCCATGAATTGCTGGACCGCTATCGCCGGGGGGAAACGGTCGAGGAAGAATGTCCGCTCCGGATGGCGTTGACCGCGAGCAGGCCAAAGACGTGATTTGCGGCGATAGGCAGGGAAATACCGCAGACGAAATCGCCGCTCCATGCCCCGAGGCAGACTGGCGGTTAGCAAAATAATCAAAGTTCGTGACGATTTTTGCACCTGCCTTGCCAAGCAGCTTTCTGACAGAAAAATGGGGAACAGAAATATGGGGGGAAAGGAAAATACGGGAAAGGAAGATGGAAGGAACGCTGATATCCAATAATTAGCGCTAATCAGCGATGATTAGTGTTCCCGGCTCCCTCCGTCTTTCTTCTTTTTCGTGTCATTCGTGGCATTCGTGGTTCCCCTTGCCCCGGTCCTCTGTTCCATTGTTAGCGGGGAAAGAGTCGGGGCGAGGGCTTTTTCCTCTCCCCTTCTCCCCTTCTCCCCTTCTCCCCTTCTCCCCGCCTCCCTTTCTCCCCTTCTCCCCTTCTCCCCCTCTCCGCGTCTTCATCCTCCCGCTCCTCCTCTCGCATTCGCACTGGCCGCTTCGTGTCGTTCGCCCTAGAATTCCACATCCACGGCGCGAGGAGCCGCACTCAAGGTGAAGGGGAGCACTCATACCCATCCAGAGGAGGAAAACGTCATGGCAACCCAAGTCGAGCACGAACACCTGCACGCCCACGTCCACACGCACGAACACCGGCATGCCGACGGCACTGTCCACGCGCATGCCCACGAGCACACGCACTCGCATGAGCATTCGCATCCGCACGTTCATGCATCAGGCGGCGAGTCGGAGCATGAACACGGGCACTCGCTGGAGGAACTGCACGAGCATGCCAGCGCCGAGCACCTGGCCGAATTGCATGAGCACGATCACTGACGATCCCCCGTCATTAGCTACCCCAGAAACACGATCATGGCGGGCGTGCCGATGGGCGTGTAGCGACCGGTGAAGGCCAGTGCGCCGCTGCGCTTGTCGCGGCGGAAAATGGCGACGGCATCGCTCCGCTGGTTGCAGGAGAAGAGGAAGTCGCCGCTGGGATCGATGCCGAAACTCCGCGGGTAATCGCCGCGGGTCCACTGCTCGCCCCGCCACGTCAGTTCGCCAGTCTCGGCGATCGAGAACCAGGCGATGCTGTCGTGCAGCCGGTTGGCGGCATAGACGAACTTTCCGTCGGGCGTGGCCAGGATCTCCGAGGTGAAATCGCTGCCGGCGAATCCTTGCGGCAGGCTGGAGATTGTCTGCCGGGCCGTCAGCCGCCCGCGGGGAGCGTCGTAGGCAAAGACCACGATCGTCGAGGCCTCTTCCTGCAGCGAATAGACCCAGCGGCCGCCGGGATGAAAGGCGAAATGCCGCGGCCCGTCGCCGGGTGGCAAGGCCACAAAGGGCGGGTCGTGGTCCACGAGCCGACCTTTTTCCGCGTCGAACTTCCAGATGAAGATGCGGTCGCGGCCCAGGTCGCTGGCCAGCACGAATTGGCCGGCCCTGTCAGACTCGATCATGTGCGCGTGCGGGTGATCGTGGCCGCTGATGGCGAAACTGCCCGGCGGGGCGCTGGCCGCCTGGGCTGGGCCAACCGCCCCTTGGCCGGTCTTGACGTCGCTGGCAGGGCCAAGCTCGCCGTTGGCCCCCAGCGGCAGCACAGCCACAGTGCCGCCGGCATAGTTGGCCACCAGCACGTGCCTGCCCGCCGGATGAACGCTGAGATGCGCGGGGCCGGCGCCTGCGGAACTTACCGTATTGAGCAGCGTCAGGTGTCCATTGGAGCGGTCGATGGCGTAGGCGCTGACGGAACCTGAGTTGGCGCCGCGATAGGTGGCGGTCTCGTTCGCCGCGTACAGGCGGGTCCGCGTCGGGTTCAGCGCCAGCCACGACGGGTTAGCGTCGTTGGCGAACACCGCCCGCTGGGTCAGGGCACCGCTGGCCGGGTCCATTTCCATCAGATAGATGCCTCGCCCGTAACCTTTGCTACCCTCGGGGCCTTGCGGCGAGCTATATGAACCCACATAGGCGAGAATAGGTCGGCCGGCGGGCGTGGCCGGTTCTTGTGCCGCGGCCGGCAAGGCCGCACTGGCGGCGGCCAGCGTCGTGGCGGTCAAGAACCCGCGACGAGAGAGCGTCACTCCAGAAACTTGTTGCGATTGTACGTTGCCGGGCAGCATCTTTATTTCTCCCAAAAGCTTGACGGACGTTATGCATGGATTATGATAACCCGAGAGAGGCCGCATTGCGATAGCGGGAATTACGACGTGGGCAATTCGACCGACAAGGGCCGCGACGTGGTACAAATCGTGCATCAGGGAACCGGCCGGGTACAAACGGTCGCCAGGGAAGATGACCCGCTCTTTCATGACCTCTCGTGGGAATTTGGGAAATGCGCAGGCGTGCCCGTGTTGCTGAATACATCGTTCAACGATGCCGATGAACCGATTGTAGGTTCGCCCGACAACGCCATCGCCACGTTTCTCAAGACCGATCTGGACTCGCTGGCTTTAGGACCATTCCTGGTAACGAAGTAACCTGAACTTCAGAAGCCCAAATGGACGATTTCGACGCATTGGTAAATGACTTAGACGCTGCCACGGCTGTCCGCCGGGTGCGCGATGCGCGGCAACTTCCACAATCGAAAGACAGGACCCAACCGTGAGATTATCTTGTTTCGTCTGGGCTTTTCTAATTCTGTTGCCGGCCGCCATCGCCGGAGCGGTCGATTCGCCGCCGGCCGCTCTGAAAAGGGATATGGTCCTCTGGTATCGCCAGCCGGCCACGCGCTGGAATGAGGCGATGCCGATGGGCAACGGGTTGATCGGCGCCATGATCTTCGGCGGCGTCAAGCAGGAGCGGGTCGCGCTGAACGAGAGCAGCTTCTGGTCCGGCCGCCCCCACGATTACAACGACCCCCAAGCGATCAAGTACTTCCCCCAGATCCGCGACCTGGTCTTCGCCGGGAAGTTCCAGGAAGCCGAGCAAATGGCCAATGCCCACTTCTGGGGCTCTCCCGCATCGCAGCAGTGCTTCGAGCCCTTGGGCGATCTGTTGCTCACGTTCGACGGCGCCGATAAGACCGAGGATTACCGCCGCGAGTTGGACATGGAGACCGGCGTGGCGAAGATCACCTGCCGCGTCGGCGACGCCGTTCTCACCCGCGAGGTCTTCGTTTCCTACCCGGATCGCGTGCTGGTCATCCACATCACGTCCGACAAGCCGGGGAGGATCTCGATCCAATCGCAGTTTCAGAGTCCTTTTCCCTTCACGGTGACCGCCAAGCCGGGCAAGCTGGTCATGGACGGGCACTGGAGGGGGCCGATCAAGGGCGACTGGATCGGGGCGATCAGCGGCGACGGACTGGGCTTCCAAGCCGCCCTCGCGGTCAGGGCTGAAGGCGGGAAGTCGGAAGCCATCGACAACCGCGTGCAAATCATGGAGGCTAACGCCGTAACGCTTGTCGTCACGGCGGCCACCAGCTTCGTGAACTACCGGGACATCAGTGGCAGTCCCGCGGCCCGTTGCGCGAAGGTTCTTGCCGCTGTCGCCGGCAAGGACTACGCCACGCTCCGTAGCCGGCACGTGGCCGACTTCGCCGGGCTGATGGATCGGGTGCATCTGAACGTGGGTGACAACTTGGCCAACGAGAAGCCGACCGACGCGCGGCTCCAGGCGCAGCGCGGCGGAGGCGCGGGAAAGCACGGAGGGGACCAGCCGCAAGCCTTGGGGGTCGTCGATCCGAACCTCGAAGCCCTGTGCTTCCAGTTCGGCCGCTACGCGCTGGTTTCCAGCAGCCGAGCCGGCGGCCAACCGGCCAACCTCCAGGCCATCTGGAACGAGAACGTCTCGCCGCCCTGGGGGAGCAAGTATACGATCAACATTAACACCCAGATGAATTACTGGCCGGCCGAGGTCTGTAACCTCTCCGAGTGCCACCAGCCGCTGTTCGACATGCTCGAGGACGCCTCGGCCACCGGCGCTAAGACGGCCAAGTTATACTACGGCGTCAACGGCTGGGTGACCCACCACAACCTCGACCTCTGGCGGGGGACGGCGCCGGTCGATAGGGCGCAGTTCGGAATGTGGCCCCTGGGCGGCGCCTGGCTCTGCCAGCACCTCTGGGAGCACTACACCTACACCGGCAACAAGGACTTCCTCAAAGCGTATTACCCGGTCCTGCGGGGCTCCGCCCAGTTCCTGCTGGAGGTCATGGTCGAGGAGCCGAAGCACCACTGGCTGGTCACCCCGTTCTCGATGTCGCCCGAGCACGGCTATTACGACAGCACGGGGCAGATGTCGTTCCTCTCCCCCTCGCCGACCATGGACGTGGCCATCATCCGCGAGCTGTTTCCGCACTGCATCGAGGCCAGCGAGGCGCTCGGCGTCGACGACGATTTCCGCGGAAAACTGCAGGCCGCGCTGACCAGGATTCCGCCTTACCAGATCAGCAGTTCGGGCAATCTCCAGGAATGGATCGAGGACTGGAAACCGGGACCCCAAGGGCATAACGTCTCGCCGAACTTTGCCTTCTTCCCCGGCTGCTCCATCCAGTTGCGCCGCGACCCGAAACTGGCGGCGGCGATCGAGCACGGGATGAACGGACGCCGGGCCGGCGGCGGCTGGGTTTCCGCCTGGAACATCTGTATGTGGGCGCGTCTGGAGCGACGCGACAGGGTTGGCGTCGGACTAAGCCGGTGGGTGGCCGGATCCCCGGGACCCAACATGTACAACGCGGGAGCCAATCAATGCGACGGCACGTTCGGTTTCACGGCGGCCGTCGCCGAGGCCCTCGTTCAGAGTCATGCCGGCGAGATCAGCCTGCTGCCCGCTCTGCCAACGACCTGGCGCAATGGCTCCGTCAGCGGTTTGCGGACGCGCGGCGGGTACGAAGTGAGTATGCAATGGAAGAACGGGAAACTTGAATCGGCGGAGATTCACAGTAGCAAGGGCGGCGATTGCAAACTGCGCTATGGAGAGCGAACGGTACAGAAGTCGTTCAAGCCGGGCGATGTCGTGCGCGTGGACGCCAATTTGGCCTCAGTCATCGTCTGGCCCAGGCATCTGCTCCTGGGGCATGACCGTGAATGCTTTGCCTACGATACCGCCGCCGTCAGCGCGGTTGCCGTCCAATTACCGCTCTCCGCAGCCCCTTCGGCACATGGAATAGCCCCGCTATCCAGGCACCGATAACAACCTGTCCCCTACCGCTTAAGCTTGCGGTACAAGTCCGCGCCGCGCGCGAATGGTGGCGAGATTCGTCGCGTGTTCTGTGCGTATAAAGCGCGCTGGGAAAGACTCGGCCGTTGTTCTTTGATGCGCTAAGACAACCACTACCGGCCTTCAATTACCGGATAGCACGTATAGCCCTCGGTGTCCACCTGCCAGAATGGTTTCAAATACGGCTCCGTCTGACCGGCAACGGTGAAGGTCAATGGCTGCTCCGGCCTGGGCATCAACCAGTCCTTCGGCGCGGCCGGATCATGGGCGATCCGTACCAGGTGCGTCCATTTTTTGAGCTGCTTGACGCTGGTCGCGTCGGCCTTCTTCTGGCTGTCCAGGAAGGCGAAATCCGGGAGATCCACTTTGTTCTTGTCGTCGAGGGAGGCCACGGCGGCCATCAGCACGGGACCGTAGAGAATCGCGTAACGCCGGTGCCCCGGAATCTGGTCGGCGCCTTCATAGCGGACCGTGCGAAAGCCGATGGGCAGCGTGAAGGTCACACTGTCGCCGGTCTGCCAGGTGCGGTCCAGCAACACATAAGAGCCTGGTTTGCCCAGCGCGGCCTGCTGTCCGTTGATCCGGATCGGCATGTCGGCCATCGCCCAGCCTGGCACGCGGAGGCGGAGTTTCAAGGGAGTCGGCCCGGCAACCGTCAGCCGCAAGGAGACCTCGGACCGATAGGGAAATCGGCTGGCCATGGTCAATGTGCAGGCCCGGCCGCCGCTGTTCCACGCGATCGAAGAAGGCTCGAAGAGATTGACGTAAAGCCCGTCCTGGGCGATCGAGTAGATGTACTCGGGCAGGGTCGAGTAGAGATACGTGCCGGACACCTCGCAGCAAGTGTGCTCGATTCCGGCCCGGTCCTTGCGGCCCTCGACATGCGTGTGATAGGAGATGGATTGGCCTACCTGGTTGGCCAGTGCGACGTTGTAGATCACCTTCTCCAGGTCGGCGACGTACTTCTCTTCTGACGGGTACAGCAGGTGCAGCTTTTCGTTGAACTTGGCCCACCAGGTCATCGAGCAGGTCTCGCCGGTGTGGGCCTGCGGGGTGATGAAGAACGAATCGGGCGGATAGGCAAGATCGCCCTCGCAGATGGCCAGCGTGCCGCCCGGGTGCAACCAATGGTCGTGGTAGAGTTCCCATCCGCCCAGCATGGCGTCCAGCAGGCGGCGGTCGCCGGTAGCCCGGTAGATGTCCAGGAAACCGATCCAGCCGTAGCAGTAGGCCGAATGGGCGTGGCCGCGGCAGGTTCTCCAGATGCCGTCGAGATTACGATCAGACAACTGCCGCATCCACGGAGGGTAGACATGTTTGTAGGCATCCAGCACGTCGGCCGGTGTGCCGCCGGGCGCGAAGTGGGCCAACATCAGCCCGGTCGCCGCGAAGTAGTTCTGCCCGGCCAAGGCCCGGGCCAGCGAATCGGTGGCGGTCTCCTTTTCGACGCGTTGGTGGTACCACTTGGCCCAGGCCGCCAGCAATTCGTAGGCATCGGGGTTGCCGGCCCGGGCTGCCGCGTCCAGGCCGTGGGCCAAGAGCATGAACGAATAGCCTTCCTCGCCGGCCCCGGCCGGGGCAATCAGCAGACCGTCGGCAGTGCGGCAGGCCTTGAGCGCGTCGATCACCCGGGACATGCGTTGTCGAAGTTCGGCGTTCTCGCCCCAGCGCAACGTATTTCCCGCGCCGATCAAGAACTGGGCGGCGTGGGCGGGAAACATCTTCTCCCAGCCGCAGAGCTTTCCCGGCGGGTTCTTGACCCCGGCAACCTCGCGGAACCGCAGCACCATGTCGTCCACATTGGCGTCGGTCAAGAGATACTTGGTGTGCTTGTCCATCGACTGGCGGAAGAGTCCTTGTTCGCCAAGTGTTACCCCGCCGGCCGGCGCGTCGGCGACGTTGGGCACCCGCTGCCAGTGACTGGAATCGCTCGACCACATAGCGTCCGGCATCGTCGGTTTGTCGGCGGCAGCGGCAGTACTAACAAGAAAGAGAAAGGCGAGGAACGCTGCGATGGGCATGGGGGAAGTCCTTTCACGAAATCAGGTGCCGCAGATGGTTTGCATGCCGGGCGGGTGTTTCAGGCCGGAACAACTTGGGTGGAATCATCTTGAATCAGGGGATCAGAGAAGTCAAGCTGATAGTTGCCGCTTTGTATCAGCGCGATGCATTGCACCAGTAGAGGCAAAATAGGAAGGGGTTGACGTTGTAAAACGTGACTTCCAAAGAGCGGCGGCTCCTGGTATTCTTTTTGATATGTCACACCCTTACGATGCCAGTACGAAGTATCTGCTCCAAACTCGGCTTGCCGACTGGCTGCCGCTGAGCGGCCGGACGACAACGGCGGAATTACACGTCATTGACGCCGACTTGGCCACGGTCACCGCGGCTGCCGATCGCGTGTTGAAGGTCTGCGAGGAACCGCCGTGGTTGCTGCACTTGGAGTTACAGGCCAGCCGCGATCCCGATTTGCTTCCTAACTTGCCTGCCTATAATATACTATTGGAGCGGCGGCACGGCGCGCTAGTCCGGACCGTAGTCGTGTTGCTGCGGAAGTCGGCCGACTGGCCGGAGTTGACGGGCACGTTCGAGCGGGGATTTCGCGATGAACCGCCCTACTTGGTGTTTCACTACGAGATCGTGCGGGTGTGGCAGATTTCGCCGGAAGTGCTCCTGGGTGGAGGCCTGGGCATTTTGGCCTTAGCTCCGCTCAGCGCCGTGACGGAAGATGAACTGCCCGGCGTGATCCGGCGGATGGACGAGCGGATTCGCGCCGAGGCCACGCCGGACGAAGCCGGAACATTATGGACGGCTGCGGACGTACTGATGGGGCTGCGCTATCCGCGTCAACTGGTAACTCAACTACTGCAAGGAGTACATGGGATGAAAGAATCTGTAACTTATCAGGCGATTGTCGAGGAAGGCGAGGTCAAAGGCATGCTTCGCGCAAGACTTGACGTCCTGCTGAAATACGGCCGGCGACAGTTCGGTACGCCCAGCGCGGATACCGAGGCGGCACTACGGGGCATTACAGATCCGGAACGGCTGGCGCGGCTGATCGACGTATTGCTGGATGTTTCCAGTTGGGACGAACTGTTGGCAACGCCGTGACGAAACGATTTGTCCATGCTCCTCGACGTTAATTGGGGACGTCGCTGCGGGGCACAATGGTATTTAGCTTGCGTTTTCTGCTTTGAAAGCACGAGGCAAAGCCCGACTTTGGCTCCGCCCGAATTCACTGGTACGTTCCTGTAATGCCGTTTCCGCCGTCCTTCCACCTCCCCCAAGCATCTTGCGGGAACTGCTCTCCCATCGTAAACTCAAGTGCTTCAAAATGTAGTGCCGCTTAGGATCGGAAACCTGTCGACTGCTAAGCGTCACAATCCTAGCCCCTTTCCAAACCCCAATCCCCTTTTTTTCCATGTTTTGGTCCCGCTCGCTGATCCCCACGATGAAAGAAACGCCCGAAGGGGCGGAAATCCCCAGCCATATCCTCATGCTCCGCGCCGGACTGGTCAGCCAGGTCATGGCCGGGGCCTATACCTACCTGCCGCTGGGACTGCGTGCCCTGAAGAAGGCCGAGCAGATCGTCCGCCGGGGGATGGACGCCGCCGGGGCGGTGGAAGTGCTCATGCCGGCTCTCACGCCCATCGGTCTGTTCGAGCAGAGCGGGCGGATCCACGCCTTCGGCGACGTGCTGATCAAGTTCGAGGTCAAGCGGCAGAACCGCAAGGTACAGATGGCCCTCGGCCCCACCCACGAAGAGACGATCACCGACCTGGTCGCGCATCAGATCTCCAGCTATCGCCAGATGCCGATCACGATGTACCAGATCCAGACCAAGTTCCGCAACGAAGAACGGCCCCGCTTCGGCGTGCTGCGGACGAGCGAATTCCTCATGAAGGACGCCTACAGCTTCGACGCCACGCTCGATGGTCTGAACAAGAGCTACGAGACGATGTACGCAGCCTATCGCCGCATCTTCGCGCATTGCGGGCTGGATTACCTGGCTGTCGAGGCGGAAAGCGGTCCGATCGGCGGCGATGCCAGCCACGAGTTCATGGCTCTGGCCGACAACGGCGAAGACACCGTGCTCTACTGCCAGGATTGCGGCTACGCGGCCAACCAGGAGAAGGCCGAGATCGGCTGCCGCGACCTGGTCTTGCCCGACGTGCCCAAGCAGCCGCTGCAAAGTGTGCCGACGCCGGGGGCGGCGACCATCGAGCAGGTTACGAAGTTCCTCAAGTGTCCCGCACAGCAGATGATCAAGACGTTGATCTACGTTGCCGACGGCAAGCCCATCGCCGTCCTCTTGCGCGGCGATCATGAGGCCAACGAGGGCAAGGTCCGCCGCGCGGCCGGGGCCGCCAAGGTGGAAATGGCCGACCCCGCGGTGATCCTGCAGGTGACCGGTGCCCCGGTCGGTTTTGCCGGCCCCGTGGGACTGAAGCAGCCCATTCCCATCTATGCCGACCGCGAGATCGAAAAGATCGCCAACGGCGTCACCGGTGCGAACGCGGCCGAAACGCACTTCACGGGCGTAAACTACGGACGCGATTTCCAGGCCACGGCCTTCGCCGATTTGCGCAACGCCGTTGACGGCGATCCCTGCCCGCGGTGCAGCAGCAAGCTGGCCGTGCGGCACGCCATCGAGATCGGCCACGTTTTCAAGCTGGGCACGAAATATTCCGACGCGCTGTCGGCCCGTTTCCTCGACCAGAGCGAGCAACTCAAGCCGATCATCATGGGCTGTTACGGCATCGGCGTGAACCGCATTATCGCGGCCTTGATCGAGACCTGCCACGACGACAACGGCATCATCTGGCCGATGACCCTGGCCCCCTACGAGGTGCTGCTCTCGCCGGTCAAGGTGACCGATCCGGCCACCAAGGAGGCCACCGAACGGCTGTACAGCGAGTTGACGGCCGCCGGTATCGAGGTCTTGGCGGACGATCGCGACGTCCGCGCCGGCGTGAAGTTCAAAGACGCCGACTTGATCGGCATTCCGCTCCGCGTGGTCATCGGCGAACGCGGACTCAAGGAAGGCAAGTTGGAGATGAAGTGGCGCTGGGCCAAGCAGGCCGAAATGATCGACCTGGCCGGCGCTGCCAGGACCATCGCCGACTTGGTGATCGACGAGCGAAAAGAGAACCAGCGATTCCGCGAGCGTTCCCATGAATAAGTTGATTTCCTCCGGCCAGTCGAGACTCCCACTGATCCTCGCGCTGCTCTGTCTTACCGCAGGACGCGCCTCGGCCCAGGTGAACCTGCTCCCACAGGGGAACTTCGAGAATCCCGGCGTCAATACGGGATGGGCCGAGGGCTTCAATATCCCCAATAACCGGGAATTCCAGGTCATCGCGGAAAACGGCAAGCATTGGCTGCGGATCGAGAATCGCGACGCCAGCCGCCAACTCGACTACGTGCATGCCTTCGTAAGAGTCAGCCCGCAGATCGCGTCCCTTACCGTCTCGGTCCGCATGAGGGCCGCGAACCTGAAAATCGGCAAGGAAGGCTGGCACACGGCCGCCGTCGCGCTGATGTTCGAAGGCGGCCAATTCGGCTACCCGCCGGAAGTTCCCAGATTACGCGCCAACTCCGATTGGGTCACGCAATCGGTGGAACTGAAGGTGCCGACGGGGGCGACTCGCCTGAACATTCAGCCCGCCATGTTCTATTCCACGGGCGTTTTCGAAATCGCCGACCTCACGGTCATGCCCCACATGGTCGCGCGGAAGCCGTTGGGCGATGCCATGCTGCCGGCCGGCATGAAGCCGGACTGGGACAAGACCCGCGTCAAGACGGTGAATGCGCGGCGGGCGGAAGTTTCGCTCGACGGCATCTGGCAATTTACGCCCGCGGGCGAAGCAGCGAAGCCTCCGAAGCTCGGTTGGGGATACATCAAGGTGCCGGGCGACTGGCAAATCCACCGGGACAAGCCTTCCGCGTTCCTGGCTCAAGGCGGTGGCCCGCATTGGGACCTCTATGATGGATCGCTGGTGACGCGGGCCTGGTACCAGCGCCAGGCGCCCATTCCCGCTCAATGGCAAGGCCATGCGATCAGCCTGCGATTTGAGCGTGTGTGTACCGACGCGATGGTCTATGTCAACGGCATCGAGTGCGGGAAAGTCGCCTGGCCGTGGGGATCGGTGGACATCACCAGTGCGGTAACGCCGGGAAAGACGGCGGATATCCGGCTGCTGGTGGCGGCCATCGCCGATCCGGAAAAGGTGGGCAGTTTCTGGCAGAACGCCTTGAGCAACGTCTTCTATACGTCGGCCGGACTGGAGACGCGAGGCCTTACCGGCAGCGTCTTTTTGGAAAGCCGCCAGTCCGAGCCGCAGGTGAGCGACGTCTTCGTGCGCTGCTCAACGCGAAAAAAGGACGTGTCCGTGGACGTGGAACTCACGGGCATCCGGCAGGCCGGCCGGGTGCAGTTCGTCGCGGAGATGCTCGATGAAAAGGGCGTGCTGGAGAAGAGCTTCACAGCCGAGGCGAACGTGGAGGCCAAGCCCACCCAGACGCTCACACTCTCATGGCCCTGGATAGATCCGCGGTTGTGGGACGTAGGCCAGCCCAATCTCTATACACTGCGGCTAAGAGCGACTGGGGCGGGCCTGGATGACGAGTATGACCAGAAATTCGGCTTCCGCGAGTTCTGGGTCGAGGGGCGCAAGTTCTTTCTCAACGGCACGGAGATCCGTCTGCGGCAGGGATGTTTCTACTGGGGCCAGCGGCCGCAGATGGGCGAGAACTTCTGGGAAATGGGACGCCCGACGGTGGACGCCCGCGGTGATGCCAGCGACTCGGGGGCCGAGTTGGATGACGCCGATCACAAGGGCTACCTGGCGGCGGAATACATCCTCAACGCCAACAAGTACATCATGGATTCCGGGTCTCGGCTCACGTGGGACCAAAACCGCCAACGGGCCATGCAGCGGGCCGCCGTATGGATCCGCCATTACCGCAACCACCCTTCGGCGGTGATGTGGATTGCCGGCATGAACTTCTTCAACAGCGCGGTGGACGCCGACCCGCGCCACGTAGGCCGCCACGGCTGGGACTTGGACAAGCAGCGCTGGCAACGAATCCTGGCCGCGGGTCGTGACATGTTCGAAGGGCTCAAGCAGCTCGATCCCACGCGGGCCTATTACAGCCATGCGGGAGCCGATACGGGCGACGTCTACACCATGAACTGCTACCTGGACCTGATCCCGCTGCAGGAGCGCGAAGATTGGCTCAGCGCGTGGGCCGAAAGCGGCGAGATGCCCATCTCGATGGTCGAGTTCGGCACGCCCATGGACTGCACGTTCCGGCGGGGGCGCGACGGCTTTACCAGCAATATTACGAGCGAACCGCTGTTGACCGAATTCAGCGCCATCTATTTTGGCAAAGACGCCTACGCTTGCGAGGAACCGAAATACCGCCAGTATCTTCATGACCTGTTCCGCAGCGGGATGCTTTACGACAGTTCCGAGAACCGCCTGGACGAATATGCCAACTTGCACAAGATCCAGCGGCTCCTTCGCACCAATACCTGGCGGAGTTGGCGGACGGCGGGCCTGGCGGGCGGCCTCCGCACCTGGTCGTGGGTACAGGACGAATTGAAGGAGATCAACGGCCCGACGCTGGCATGGATCGCCGGCCCCGCCGGGGCGTATACGGCGAAGGATCATCATTTCCGCTCCGGCCAGACGATCGAGAAGCAGATTGTCTTGATCAATGATACGCGCCATCCCCAGGGTTTTTCGGCCACATGGACCGCCATGGTCGGCGGGAAGGAAGTGGGCGGAGATACCAAGCGCGGTACTCTGGCTGTGTCGGAGATCCGTTTGATTCCCATCCAGGTTATCGCTCCTGCGGAAGAAGCCGGCGGCAAGGCCGACGGCCAGCTTACGCTGACTGCGGCGATCGGCGGGACCACACATCATGACACCTTTACGTTTCGTATTTTTGGTGACGACCCGCCGGGCAAAGGCGAAATCGCGGTCGTCGATACGGACGGCACGGCCGGAAAGATGCTGGCGGACCTGGGCTATGCGACTCGCGCATGGGATGGCAAGGCGGCGGAGCTGGTGGTTGTGGGACGCAATGCCTTGAAGGAAGACACGGAGGCAGCGGGCAAGTTGGAGGCCTTCGTGCGGGCCGGCGGCCGGGCGGTGATCTTGGCGCAAGACCCGCAATGGATGGAACGGGCCCTCGGCTGGCGGGTGTGCCCGCAAGTCAGCCGGCGGGTCTTCCCTATGGATTCTCCGCTCACACGCGGGATCGACGCTGACGACCTGCGCGACTGGACCGGCGACAGCACACTGATTCCAGCTTATCCGAAATACGAGGGGAACTACGTCAAGGGCAATGAAGGCGATCAGCCCTACGCCGGCTGGCATTGGGGCAATCGCGGCGCGGTCACGAGCGCGGCCATCGAGAAGCCGCATCGCAGCGGCTGGCGTCCGCTCTTGGAATGCGAGTTCGACCTGGCCTATACGCCGCTGATGGAACTGGACTACGGCAAGGGACGGCTGATCGTCTGCACCCTGGACATGGAAGATCACGTGGCCGCGGACCCGGCGGCGCGGCGCATGGCCGGGCGGATCATCGATTACGCGCTGCATGCGCGGCTGTCGCCGCGGGCCAACCAGGTCGTCTATATGGGCAGCACAGCGGGTGCCGCATGGCTGGACAAAATCGGCGTGAATTACCAGCAGTCGGCTACACTCGGTGCAGGCGCGGAGTTGTTGCTCATCGGCCCGGATGTGAAGATCGATACGACGGCGCTCAGCACATTCATGGAAGACGGCGGCAAGGTCTTCTTCTTGCCGCGCTCGCAGGCCGACGTGGAACTCGGCGTTCGATTGAAGCCGGCTGCCCCCGATTTTGCCGGATCATTGTCGGTGCCCGAGTGGTCTGAAGCCAAGGGGCTTGGCGTGTCGGATCTGCGCTGGCGCACGCACCTGGATACGCCTCCTTGGGTTGTCAGCGACGGCGCGGATATTGGGGCCGACGGCCTGATTGGCCGCAAGGTGGCAGGCAAGGGTGTGGCCATCTTCTGCCAATTGGATCCAGATCGTTTCCGCGCGGACGAAAAGACCTACTTCCGCTACACGCGTTGGCGGTCGACCCGCGCCGTGGCCCAACTCCTGGCCAACTTGGGCGCTAGTTTCGCGGCCGACCAACGGGTATTCGATCGTTTCAACGAGGGCGGTTTCGTGGGCAAAGGCGGCCTGCCCATGTCGTTGAGGCCAAAATCGGCGGGCGGCGGGTCGGTGCGGTATTACTATCCCGATTATCGGACGGATTTTCCCATGGGAGACAATCCCTACCGCTATTACCGGTGGTAGTCATCACTACCCCGTATGGGTTGTCTTACTTTTTCTATCTTGCCCTGTTCGTGGCTCTTGTTATCATGGAGTTTCGTGATCTCAATGTCTTTTCCTGACGTATGGTTTTGAAGCACGGTACGCGGTTTGCGGGGTCTATTGCAAACCGGGGCGTGAACGGTAGCTGAAACACTATTATGGCAACTGGGCAAGATCAGAAACAGGACAAGCCGCCCGCAAACGTCGCAGGGCCCGCCCCATCGCCGGACACGCGCATGCACAAGAAGACCGACGGCCTTGGCACTGGGGGCTACACCGACAAGCCCTGGTTTCTGAGATTCTGGGACGGAATGATCGCCACGGGCTGGTTTCCGCTGTTGGTGCGAAATTATTTTCACATTTCGCCCAGCCGCTGGGCCATGGCGGTGTTGATGTCGGTCCTGAGCATCTTGCACCTCGTGCTCTGGTGGCTGCAAACGCTCTTCTTTGGAAGGCGCATCGCCCGCACGCAACTCCAGGGGGATCCGCTATTTGTGATCGGCCACTGGCGTTCCGGCACGACGCTCTTGCACGAGTTGCTGGTGCTGGATGATCGTCACACCTATCCGAATACGTTCGACTGTTTCTGCCCGAACCACTTTCTGCTCACGGCGGGCTTTTTTCGACCGACGCTGCGGGCGTTGCTGCCGAAACAGCGGCCCATGGACAACATGGCCGCGGGGTGGGATTGCCCGCAAGAAGATGAATTTGCCTTGTGCAACATGGGAATCCGCTCGCCCTACCAGACGATCGCCTTTTGCAATCATCGGCCGCAGAACCAGAAGTTTTTCGAGTTAGCAGACGTATCGGCCAAGCAACGGGCCAATTGGAAGCGCAGCCTGCTGTGGTTTCTCAAGTGTCTCACACTACGAACACCGCGGCGGATCGTCTTGAAGTCGCCGCCGCACACCTTCCGCATCAAAATCCTCTTGGAGATGTTCCCCAAGGCCCGCTTCATCCATATTATTCGCAATCCGTTCGTGATCTATCCGTCGACGATCAACCTCTGGAAGCGGTTATACCTAAACGACGGCCTGCAAGTGCCAACCTACGAATGGTTGGGCGAACATGTGTTCGAGACGTTCTCGCACATGTATGAAGTTTTCGAGCGCGATCGCGGCCTGATCCCCGCGGGCCAGTTCAGCGAAGTGCGCTACGAAGACCTCGTGGCGCAGCCGATCCAGGAAATGCAGCGGATCTATGAGGAATTGAAGCTGGGGGGGTTCGAGGAAGTGCTTCCGCGATTGAACACCTATTTTGCCGAAAAGGCCGACTACAAGACCAATCGCTATCAACTCCCACCCGAATTGGCGGCGGAAATCAGCCGCCGCTGGGCAAGTTTCTTTCAGCGCTACGGTTACGCGGAGGATGCCTGACCGTAGGGTGGACTTTAGTCTGTAGGGAACGCCCTCCGTGGCGTTCCGAAGAAACGCACGGAACGTCACGGAGGGCGTTCCCTACAGGATGGAACAAATCAATGCTAGCAAAGCCAGCAATGCCGCGCAGGCTGTTCGCTAGCAAAACGCGCGCCGTAGCCGCCCACACTTTTTCCACCGCGGAGTCTTGCGCAAGAGCGCGTCTCTGCGGGAAATTTCCCTAGATCTTTCTGCGAAATTGATGCGAGCCGGCCTTCCTTTCGTGCCGCCCGTGGGTTTCGATATGCGTTCGCAAGTGGAATGCGGTTGACAGAGTGCGCGCAAACGCTTAGAGTTTGGGAGTCCACGCTGGGGCCGTCCACAGCCATCGCGCCCGGCGCTTGCAGAAATCCTACTCAGAACTCTTCCGGGAAGAATCGACCATGAGCCATCCCCGGCAGTCGTTGCCTCTCTCGCAGCAGGGTGTTCCTCCCGCCGCCTTTGAAATCCAGTCGGGGCTATTCAGCACGGCGCAGCACGACACGATCCATACGCTGTTTACGCCGTTGCACTACGAGCCGGGTTATTCCTATCCGCTGATTGTCTGGCTGCACGGATCGTCTTGCGACGAGCGGCAGTTGTTGCGGATCATGCCGCTGGTGAGCCTGCGAAATTATGTGGCCGTGGCGCCGCGGGGAATTGCTGTCGCACGTAACGGGGGCGTCGTTTCGCCGGCCGATGACGATGTTGCCTATGGCTGGTCGCACGATGAGCAGGCCCTGCAACAGGCCGAGCAGCGGATCTTCGATTCGATCGACATGGCCTTTCGCCGCTTCCACATCCATTCGCGGCGGATCTTCCTGGCAGGTTTCGATGCGGGCGGCACGATGGCCCTCCGCATTGCCATGAACCACCCCTACAAGTTTGCCGGCGTGCTCTCGCTGGGTGGGTGTCTGCCCACGGGTGGGGCACCGCTGTCGCGTCTGGCCGAGGCGCGGCATTTGGCCGTTTTCCTGGCCGCCGGCCGCCACAGCACCGTCTATGGCGAACAGCGTGTTTGCGACGACCTTCGCCTTTTACATACGGCGGGCATGTCGATTACCTTGCGGCTCTATCCCTGCGGCCATGAGCTTTCGCCGCAAATGCTCGCCGACGTCGATCGTTGGATCATCGAGCAAATCACCGACGGCAAGGCCGAATCCGAGCAGGCCGCGGGGTAGCATCTTTTCAAACGTGCATTGACATGCGCGGGGATTTTCGGGTACATACTCCCCGCCCTGTTCTCGTTTTGCGCCCTATACCAGCCAACTCGGCCGCGGGGCGAGGAAAAGCACGTCTGGTCTTTCGTCGATTTCCATGGCCCCAAAAACCACTTCCCCTGCACACGATGCCGCGCCGCCGGAAACGGCCCCTGCGCGCGCCGGTGGATTGATGGGCGGACTGCGGACCGCGATCGGGGGTATGCTGGCCGACCCGTTCCGATTGGTGCTGGCCGTGGCGGTTAACGTGGCGGTGGTGACGGGGATTGTCTCCACGGCCGTGATCCTGCACAATCGCAAACCGCCGCCCAAACCTGTCACGCTGGCCGCGGCCCTTAGCGCGCTGGATCGCGGCGACATGGCCGAGGCCCAACAACTGGCCCAGCGTCTGGCCGCCAGCAAAGACCTCACGAACGAAGAGTGGGGCGGCCCCGACTTTATCCTGGGAACCACTACCGCCAAGGCTGCGGAGGAAGCCCGCGGCAAAGAGCGGACGGAATTGTTCCGCACCGCTTCGCTTTACCTGGCGCGATCGCGAGAACGAGGCTTCCCCGCGCTGCGCGAGCCTGCCGGACTTCGCCTGCTGGGCAAGACCCTTTACCTCTGTGGCCGGTTAGAATCCGCCTTGCCCATCCTGGAAGAGGCGTTGCGACACGCTGGCGACCGCGCGATCGAACTCCGCCCACTGCTGATCGAGGCGCGCATGGCTGCCGAACCGCCGGAACTCGACAAGGCCCTGGCGGAAAGCGAGAAACTGCTGGCCGATCCGCGCCTCGCCGATCCCGAGCGCCGGCAGGCCCTCCTCCAACAGGCGCAGATTCTTCTAGGTCTGGGCCGCGCGAAACAGTGCGCTGCCACGTTGGACAAGATTCCCGATAACCCTTTGCTGCGCTGCGACGTCACTCTGTTGCGAGGAAGGCTGGCGCTGGCGGAAGGCCATGTCTTGAAAAAGGCCGCAGCCGAGGCTAAGGATGTCCCCCAGGCCGCCAAGGCGAAGTTTCACGCCGCCATCGACTTGTTCCGCAAAGCACTGAGTCAGGACATGGGCGACAAGCACGTCGCCCGGCAGGCGGCCTACCTCATCGGGCTTTGCTTGATGGAGTCCGGCGATCTGCCCGCGGCCCTCAATCAAATGGAACGCACGGGACGGATATTCCCCGAAACGCCGGAAGCCTTGGCGGCCTTGTACCAGCAAGGCGATATTGCCCGCCGCATGGGCCGCCACGCCGAGGCCGTATCGGCCTACCGGCGGCTGATGTCGGCGTATGCGGAGGAAGACGAATTCCACAACCCGTGGGTCACTTCGGCACAGTTGAAAACCACGCTCTTGGATGTTTGCCTGGAGTACGTAAAGGCCACGAAATTTCAAACGGCGGTGTTGCTGAGCAAGTCGCTCGTACACGTCATGCCCAAGGTGGAGGCCTTGCAACTGACCGCGCAGATCTATATCGCCTGGGGCGAAAACCTCCTGGCGCAGGCCGAACACCTGCCGCCCGGACCGGCCGAGGAACTGTGCAAGCAAGCCCGCACTCAGCTGCGCCTGGCCGGGGACAGTTACACGGCAGTAGCCCGGGCGCAGTTTACGACCCGCCAGTATCCGGACCGGCTGTGGAACAGCGCCTGCGCCTACTTTGCCGGCCACGACTTCCGCAAGGCGGCAGTCATGTTGCGGCTGTACCTGCACAACGAGTCGCGGTTGCGAAACGCCCAGGCCCTGGTCGATCTGGGAGAGGCCGAACTTTCACTGGACCACGCGGAGATTGCCCTAGAGTCGTTCCGCGAGTGTATCCAACGGCACGCCCGCGACGTGGCCGTCTATCGTGCCCGGCTGTTGGCGAGCCGGGCCGCGACGAGCCTGGGCGACTTGAAGCAGGCCGAAGCCTACCTGCAAGACAACCTGAACGGCGAGCAGTTGACGCCGGCCAGCAAGGAATGGCGCGATTCGCTCTTCGCCCTGGCCGAGTTGTTGCACAACAGCGGACGGGACCGCGAGGCGATCCAGCGACTGGACGAGTCGCTGCAGCGTTACCCCGACGCCCCCCAAGCGATCACCGCCTGCTATCTGCTGGCCCATAGTTGCGGGCGTCTGGCGATGGATTTGCAGGCGAGTGTGGGCAAGGAGATCTCTTCCGCGGTCCGCGGCGAGCGGGCTGGCGAGAGCCGTCGCCTGTTGGAAAGGGCGCTGGATGGCTATAGCGGCTTGCAAGACAACCTCAGCCAGCGCGATACGGAGAGCCTGACGCCGCAGGAAAAGGCCCTCCTGCGGAACTCCCGCTTTGCCGTCGGCGACACGTACTTCGCCTTGGGGCGCTACCGCGACGCCCTGCGCGCCTACCAGTCGGCAGCGAACCATTATGTCGCCAGCCCGGAGGTGCTCGACGCCTACGTGCAGATTGCCAACGTCTACCGCCGGATGGAGCGGCCGGCCGAGGCCCGCACGTCACTGGAGCAGGCCCGCCTGGCCCTGCGGCGGATTCCGCCCCAGGTCCGTTTCGAGCAAACCACCAACTACAACCGCAAACAATGGGGCGAACTTCTCGATCGCCTGTGCAGTCTTTGAAGGTCATGACCAACTTGCCCACCGACATCCTGGCACAACTCGTACGGGCGCGATACACCTGCCTGGCGCAGCTCCATCAACTGGGCCGGCGGCAGTTGGAACTGATCGACCAGGGCGACGTCACCGCTTTGCTCGACTTGTTGAGCGTGAAACAAAAGCCGTTGAACGACATCCAGCGAATTGAAAAGGCCCTTGATCCCTATCGCCAGCAAGACCCGGAAAAGCGGTCGTGGAACTCGCCCGACGAGCGGGCGGCCTGTGCCCGGCTCGTCCAGCAGTGCGATGCCCTGCTCAAGGAAATTGTCGCCTGGGAGAAGCGCTGCGAAGAGATCATGATCCAGAAGCGCGACGCCACAGCGGTCCGCCTGCAGCAACTCCGCGCGGCCGGCCAGGCCCGCGGGGCCTATACTGCGCCCGCTACAGCGGGAGTCAGCCACATCGATTTGTCCAGCGAAAGGTAAGGAGCACGTTCGTAGCGCGGACTTTAGTCCGCCAACCAGTTCGTAGCGCGGACTTTAGTCCGCGAAATCGATGGGCGGACTAAAGTCCACCCTACGAGGCAGCCAAACAAACCGTGCAGCTTATTGCCATGAGCCAACCCCTGATTTCCGTCGATCCTGCAAGCCTGGACGCCAGTGCCGATCTGCAAACGATCCTGGCGGCCTGGCATACGGCCACGCTGCGGCTGGAGCAGACGCACGACGCGCTGCGCGACGAGGTGCAGCAGCTTACCGCCGAATTGGAGGTCAAGAACCGCGAACTGGCCCGCAAGAACCGCCTGGCCGACCTGGGCCAGATGGCCTCGCACGTGGCCCACGAGGTGCGTAACAACCTAGTGCCGGTCACACTTTACCTGAGCATGCTCCGCCGCCGGCTGAGCGGCGACGCGGAAAGCCTCGACATGCTGGAGAAAGTCAGCGCCGGGTTCCGCGCCATGGACGTGATGGTCAACGATCTGCTGCACTTCACGTCGGACCGCGATCCGCAGTTGGCCTGTTTCTCGTTGCGCAAGCTCCTGGCCGACGTCGAGACCTCGCTGGCCCCGCAGTTTGCCGCACAAAAGATCCGCTTCGAACTCAAGGTTTTACCCCAGCAAACCGTGCGGGCCGACCGCGAAATGCTGCGCCGCGCGGTGCTGAATCTAGTGCTCAACGCCTTGGACGTGATGCCCCAGGGCGGCACGCTGACGGTCAGCTCGACGCTCTCGATCGGCGGCACGGAACTGCACATCGCCGACAACGGGCCGGGCCTATCCGCGGATGTCCTGCCGCGGATCTTTGAGCCGTTCTTCACCACCAAACAGTCCGGCACGGGTTTGGGGCTGGCCATCGTCTCGCGGATCGCCGAAGCCCACGGCGGCACGGTCACCGCGGCCAATGGCCCCCGCGGCGGTGCGGTCTTCACGCTGAGATTCCCCCATCCGTCCGCCGGCTCTTCCCAGGAGGCTGCCTGATGGCTGCACACTCGTCGCTCGTATCCTCTTCCCCGACGGGCCGCGTGCTGGTGGTCGACGACCACGCCCGCGCCCGCGAGTCGATGGCCGACGTGCTGCGGCATGCCGGCCACCGCGTGGAATGCTGTAGTTGCGCGGCCGAGGCCCTGCAAGTACTGCAAACCGCCCGTTTCGATTGCATCGTCACCGACATGATGATGCCGGGCATGACAGGAATCGAGTTGATTATCCAACTGCGGCAGCGGCAATGCACCACGCAGATCGTGATGGTCACGGCCCACGCCACAGTGGCCACGGCCGTCGAGGCGATGCGACACGGGGCCTTCGATTACATCGAAAAGCCCTTCGAGGCCGACACCCTGGAGCGGCTGGTGACCCAGGCCATGCGGCACGGCCGGCTGGTCCACCCCGAGCCGACAGACGTCTTGGCGTTGGCCGACGCCAGTTCGCCGGCGATGATCGGTTCCAGCCCGGCGATGCAGACCCTGCGGACGCGGATCTTGCAGATCGGACCGACCTCGGAAACCGTACTGATCACGGGAGAGAGCGGCACCGGCAAGGAACTGGTGGCCCGGGCGATCCATGCCGCCAGCCATCGCCACAGCACGCCCATGGTCAGTTTGAACTGCCCGGTACTCTCGGCCCACCTGATGGAAAGCGAGTTGTTCGGCCACGAGAAGGGCGCGTTCACGGGCGCCGACGCGCCACGCACCGGCCGCTTCGAGGCGGCCCACGGCGGCACGATCCTCTTGGATGAAGTTACCGAGATCGATCTGGGGCTGCAGGCCAAGCTGCTGCGGGTGCTGCAAGAGAAGTCGTTTGAACGCGTCGGCTCCTGCAAGACAATGCACGTCGACGTCCGCGTGCTGGCCACCACCAACCGCGATTTGCAGGGCGAGGTCTCGGCCGGCCGCTTCCGCGAAGATCTTTACTTCCGCCTGGCCGTGCTGCCGCTGGCCGTGCCGCCGCTCCGCCAGCGCCGCGAGGACGTACCCGAGCTGGCCGCCTACTTCTTCAAGCGTTCCGCGCAGCGCCTGCAGCGCGAGACTTGCTCGTTGGAAGCGGACGCCGCCCAGTTGCTGGTCGATTACCACTGGCCGGGCAACGTCCGCGAATTGGAGAACATCGTCACGCGGGCGAGTGTGCTGACGACGACCGACCGCGTCACGGCCGACGAATTGCGCCGCTGGCTGATCAGTTCACCGGAGCAGGCCGACGAGACCACAGAGAAGAGCGTGCCGGTCGGCATCAGCCTGGAAGAGATGGAACGGCGTTTGATCGAGGCCACGCTGGATCATTATGGCGGCCATCGCGCCCGTACGGCGAAGGCCCTGGGGATCGGCATCCGCACACTATCGGGCAAGTTGCGGCAATACGGCTACGCCCCGCGCGAGAAATCGTATATACCGGAGGCCGTAACGCGCATGCAATAGAGCGGCAGATTCTGCCGCACACGACGCGCAGAATCTGCCGAACGTTAGGCAACAGTTCGTGAGTCCAGGAGGAAGAAAGTCAATTGTAGGGTGGGACCAGATCGCGTAGCGAGTGCAGGCCCACCACGCTTTCCAACAGACCGTGGTGGGCCTACGATTTGGCACGCCGCTTGCAGAAAGTCCCGCAGATCCAAAGTTTTCGCCATGTTATCTGCCTTGTTCCAATCGAGTACGATCCCCGTCTTGCAGGAAGTGGTGAGCTTCTCGCAGGCCCGGCACGCGGTCTTGGCCGGCAACATCGCGAACATCGACACGCCCGGCTACCAGGCGCGGGACTTGTCGGTGGCGGATTTCCAGGCGCGGCTGAAGAAGGCGATCGACCAGCGCGACCAGCCGCCGGCTGGCTCGCCCGGCGAGGCGGGATTTGGCGCCAAGCCTTTGATGGCCGAGGTGGCCAAGTCGTCGCGGTCGATCCTTCGCCACGACATGGGCAACGTCGACATGGAAACGCAGGTTACCGAGATGGTGAAAAACGAGATGCAGCACAATATGGCCTTGACGATCCTGACCGATCAGTTCCACCAGTTGCAGACGGCGATTCGTGGAACGTTGACATGACGAGTCTCCGCGGGCACAACCGCGAAGCAGATGGAATATCGAACGTGAAGAGCAAAATCTGAAGACCAAAATCTGATATCTGAAATTTGAGATTTGAAATCCGGACTCTGAAATCCCCCTTCCCACTCCCCTTGGAACTTCCCATGCTTTCCGCCCTCGACATTAGCACTAGCGGCCTGGTGGCGCAGCGGATGCGCATGATCCAGATCTCGAACAACATCGCCAACATCCAGAGCACACACACCTCCAGCGGCGAAAAAGTGCCGTACCAGCCCAAGACGGTCGTTTTCGAGAGCGACGAGTCCGGCAACAACGGCGCGGCCGGCGTGAAGGTCAGTTCGGTCCAGTCCCTGCCGACCGAACCGATCTGGAAGAAGGAACCGAACCATCCGGATGCCGTGAAGGCCGGCCCGCATGCCGGCGAAGTCGCCTACCCGAACATCGACCTGATGACCGAGTTCACCAACGCCCTGGAAGCCGCCCGATCGTACGAGGCAAACCTCGGTGCTATGGACATCAGCAAGAGCATGGAACAACAGACATTGAAGATACTGGCGTAGCAAGCAAAACGAATTGAACGATGGAATGACGAAATCCGAATGACGAAGGGCACGGAAATGAGCAACAAGCACACAGTTGACGGTTCGATCGAATTTCGCCATTCGTCATTCGTCATTCGTCATTCGGTCCTTGTGCGTCTCCAACACGTGCGATCAGGAAAGCTACGATGATCCCCATATCCGGCATTTCGGCATCTCCCATCCTGCAACCAGGCCGCGTGGCGGGCGCAACAGGCCCGGCCGCGGGCGCGGAGGGTGGGTCGTCGTTCAAGGACTTTCTCGTGCAGTCGATCCAGGACGTGAATTCGATGCAGGCTGCGGCGGACAAGGCCGTGGAAAAACTGGCAACCGGCGGCAATGTCAACCCGGCTGAGGTCCTCACTGCCGTGCAAAAGGCCGACATTGCCTTTCAGATGATGATCCAAGTTCGCAACAAGTTGGTCGATGCGTTTACAGAGATCAAGGGTATTCAAATCTGAAATCTGAGATAGCAAGACTGAAATCTGAAATTCGACAACCGACAACCTTCCATGGACTTCCTCAATAAAGCCTTTGCCCAATTCAGCGACCTGTTCCGCTCGATGACTCCCGGCGGCCGGATTACGGCCGGACTATTGCTCGTCGTCGCCGTGGTCAGTGTTGGCTATTTGTTCCAGTCGCAGGTGAGCGGTGGCGACGAGTACCTCTTCAGCGGCGACTCGATCCCCACGCCCACGTTGCAGAAGATGGAGGCGGCCTTCGGCAAGGCTGGACTGAACGGTTTCACGATCGAAGGCGGCCGGGTGAAAGTACCCCGCGCCCAGCGGGCCCTTTACTTGGCTGCACTGGCCGACGCCAAGGCCCTGCCGCCGAATTTCGGCCAATCCCAGAAGGACTCCACCGACGGCGGCATTTTCGACCCTCCCAGCGTACATGCCGAAAAATACAAAATCTCGAAGCAGGAGGACCTTGCCCTGGTGATCAGTTCCATGAAAGGCATCGAGCGGGCGTCGGTAATCATCGACACGCAGCCACAATCCGGCGGAATCGGTTTGCCGCCGCTGAAAACCGCCTCGGTTGCCGTGCAGGCGATCGGCGGTGTGTCGCTGGACGACGAGCAGGTGGACACGATCCGCTACTACGTTGCCGCGGCCATCGGCGGCATGAAGCCCGAAAACGTCACGATTGCCGATGTCAACGGCCGCGTTCATCCCGGCACCGAAGCCGGCAGTGGCCCCGATGGCGATCCGTACGCGCGACGTGTTCGGGCATACGAGCAGGAAACGACCTTGAAGATCCGCAATGCACTGGCTTATATCCCAAACGTCACGGTGGCCCTCGCCGCGACGCTTGACCACGAGAAAGGCAGCCGCAGTGTGAAAATCGAGCGCGATCCCAAGCCGGTGCCAATTCGGACTTCGGAAGCCACCAGCACGTCGAACCGCGAATCGGGCTCGACTGGCGGGGCGCCGGGGTTCGAGGCGAACGGTGGTGGCGCCATGAAAGGGGCCACGCTCGGCGCCAGCGGGGGCAAGGGGAACGAGACGAGCGAAGAATCCAGGAGCGAAACAGTGAACGAAGTTACCACGACGAGCACCGAAAAGGAGACTGCCGGTTATACGCCGAAATCAGCCAAGGTCTCCATCGGTATCCCGGCAAGCTATTACGAGAAGGTCTGGAAGGAGCAGAACCCGCCCGAGGAAGGCAAAGAAGCGAAGAAGCCCGATCAGACGGCACTGAAAGACATTGCCGATAAGATCACACAGGACGTTCGCACCACGGTGGCCACCCTGCTGCCGACCGCGGCGGATGTCAAGGACCCGACGGCCCTGGTGACCGTCACCACCTTCCAGGACATCAAGACCGCCGCGATCCAGGGCCCGCCGGTGACGCAGCGTGCCCTGTCGTGGCTGGGGCAGAACTGGCCGATGATAGCCATGATCGGGCTGGTGCTTTTCAGCGTGGGCGTGTTGCGATCGACGCTCCGCAGCGTTCCGGCCTCGTCGGCGCAATCGGCCGCGGTCTCGATGCGCGTGACGGGCGACGAACCGAAGTCGGAAGAACAGACGGCGGTCGAAGCCACGGCCGCCCGCCGCCTTCGTCGCATGAGCGGCAGCGGCCCTTCGCTTCGCGACGAGCTTTCCGAACTCGTGAAGGAAGATCCCGATTCGGCCGCCAATGTGCTGCGCTCGTGGATTGGACAAGTGACCTAGTATCCGCCCCATGAACATGAAACTTTCCAACGAAGGACTTCGCAAGGCGGCCATCCTGGTGGCCAGCCTCGATACGGCCGCGGCCGACGCGGTGCTCGATCAATTGACCCCGGAACAGGCCCGGCAGGTCCGCGAGATCGTCGTGGAGATGGACGAGGTCGACCAGGGCGAGCAGCGGCGGGTGATCGACGAGTTCTTCCAGGCCGGCCCGCAGGTCCCGGCCAAGGCCGCGGCGGGCGTCGAACTTGACGGCCGCCTGGCATGGCTTGCTTCTCGCGGTGGTACAATCGAGTCTCAAGAGGCGGATGATTCCCCCGCGCCGAACGGCCATCCGTTCCGTTTCCTGCAAGAAACCGAGACCGAGAAGCTTGTCCGCGTGCTGGGCAGCGAGCGACCGCAAACGATTGCCCTGGTGCTTGCGCACCTTGCGCCGGCGCGGGCCGGGAACGTGTTGGCGAGATTGCCGGAGAACGTGCAGGTCGACGTCATCCATCGGTTGATCGACCTGGAAGAGACCGATCCGGAAATCCTCCGCGAAGTGGAAGAAGCCCTGCGGTCGCGACTCTCGCAGCCAGTGGAGATGCAGCGCCGCCGCGTGGCCGGCGTGCAGGCCGTGGCCGGCATCTTGCAAGCTACCGACGGGCATACGGGCATACGGATCCTCGACAACCTGGCGACTTCCGACCGGGCGCTGGCGGAAAAACTCGGCCCCCGCTCTATGGCGTTCGACGACCTGGCCGATCTGGACGAGAGCGCGCTTGCCTCGGTTTTCGACGAAGCAGGAGCAGAACTGATGTTGCCGGCCTTGTTCGGCGCGGCGCCGGAACTGGTCGCCCGCGTGTTGAACGGCATTCCGCAGGTCGATGCCCGCGCAATTCGCCAGAAGCTCGACCATCCCGGCCCGATCCGGCTGCGCGACGTGGAAGAGGCCCGGCGGCAGGTTGCGCGGATCGCCAGCCGCTTGAATTATCGCGTGATCCATAGCGTGGTGCGGAGTTGAACCCATGCCGACCATCCTTCGCGCCACCGACCAGAACATGGCTATCGCCAGCGTGGCATTCAACTTTGACGATATGGCCGGCCAGGCGCAAAAGTGCCTGGAACAGATCCGCGTGGACGCGGCCAAGATCGTCGTCAAGGCCCAGCAGGAAGCGGCCGGCGTGCGCACCCAGGCCCAGGCCCAAGGCCGGCAAGCGGCACTGGCCGAAGTCGACCAGATGATTCAGAAGCAGCTTGCCGCGGTCATCCCGGCCCTGCGGCAGGCGATCCTCGATATTCACCAGGCCAAGCAGGCCTGGCTGGCCCAATGGGAAACGGTCGGCATTCACCTGGCGGCGGAAATCGCCAAACGGCTCATCCGCCGCGAACTCTCGCGGCAGCCGGAAATCCCCTTGACCCTGATCCGCGAGGCCCTGCAACTGGCGGCTGGCAGCGGTTCCGTGCGCTTGTTGCTCAATCCCAATGACCATCGCGCCCTGGGCAGCCAGGTGCAGTTGTTGGTCGGGGAAATGGCGGGGCTGGGCGAGACACAGATCGTCGCCGACGCCGCGGTCTCGCCGGGCGGATGCCGCGTGGAAACTCGCTTCGGCTCGATCGACCAGACCTTCGAAGCCCAACTTGCCCGTATCGAAGAGGAACTGCGGCCGTGACCAGCCCGATCATTGAGCAACTCGATCGCGTCATGACTACGGCCATCACGGGCAGCGTGGCGCAGACGGTGGGCATGACGATCTCCGCCGCCGGGTTTCCCGCGCCGGTCGGGGCGATCGCGGAAATCCAGCGAGAAAGCGGCACGCCGCTGCTGGCCGAAGTGATCGGTTTCCGCAACGAACTGACCTTGCTCTATCCCTTGAGCAACCTGGCGGGCATCCGTCACGGCAACCGCGTGCGATTGCGGCAGACCGCCCGCTGGTTGCGCGTGGGTCCGGCCTTGCTGGGACGCGTGTTCAACGCCTCCGGCCGCAGTGTGGACGGCAAGCCGCAACCGGCGCTGGCCGAAAGAGCCTCGCTGGACCGCCAGCCGCCGCACGCCTGCACGCGGCCGCGGATCGACCGGCCGCTGGCTACCGGCATTCGCGCCATCGACGGCCTATTGACCTGCGGCAAGGGGCAGCGGATGGGTGTCTTTGCCGGCTCGGGCGTGGGCAAGAGCGTGTTGCTGGGGATGATGGCCCGTTATACGTCGGCCGAGGTGAACGTGATCGCCTTGATCGGCGAGCGCGGCCGCGAGGTGAACGAATTCATCGAGCGCGATTTGGGTCCGCAGGGGCTGGCCAAGAGCGTGGTTGTCGTGGCCACCAGCGACGAGCCGGCGCTGGTTCGCGTGCAGGCGGCAGCCACTGCCGCCACGATCGCCGAGTATTTTCGCGATCGGGGCAAGGACGTCCTGTTGCTGATGGATTCGGTCACGCGTTATGCCATGGCCCAGCGCGAGATCGGGTTGGCCGCGGGCGAGCCGCCGGCCACGCGCGGCTATCCGCCCTCGGTTTTCGCCCTGTTGCCCAAGCTGGTCGAGCGGGCCGGGCGGAGCTCCACCGGCAGCATTACGGCTTTCTTCACCGTGCTGGTGGAGGGCGACGATCCCAACGAGCCGATCGCCGACACGGTTCGCGGCCTGCTGGACGGCCACACGTGGCTCTCTCGCAGTCTCGCCAGCCGCGGCCACTATCCGGCCGTCGACGTACTGCCAAGCCTCAGTCGCTTGATGTCCGAGATCGCCAGCGAGGAGCACGGCCGCGCGGCCACCACCGTCCGCACGCTGCTGGCCGCTTACCGCGATCACGAAGACTTGATCTCCATCGGGGCCTATCGCCGCGGCGGCAACAAACTGGTCGACGCGGCCATCGAGATGCAGGACGATTTGAACGGTTTCCTCCGCCAGCGCGTCGATCAGCCTTCGTCGATCGACGACGCCCGGCAGGGCCTTCTGGCACTGCAACAGAAGGCGCAGAAACTGCTTGCCACGGTGACGGGAGGCAAGGCGTAGTCATGGCCAGATTCATTTTCCGCTTGGCGCCCTTGCTTCGCCTCCGCGAGTCGCGGCGCGACGAATGCCGGGCCGCGCTGACCGAAGCCTACCGCATCGACGAGGTGCTCAAGGAGCAGTTCGAGGCCATCAACCGGGAAATGGACGCCGTGCGGGACTTTTGCCGGCGGAACGCCCCGTCCGGGACCGTCGATATCGCCCGCCTGATCGAGGCCCAGCGCTACGAGTTGGTCGCGAGGGCACGGCAGGCGCAGATCGCCCAACAACGAGAGACCGTGGCGGCCGAGATCGAGCGCCGCCGTCAGGCCCTGGTCGAGGCCGACCGCGAGGTCCGCGTGTTGGAAAAGCTCCGCCAGCGGCAGATCGAGCAGCACCGCCGCGAGGAGGACCTGCGCGAGGTCAAGCGGCTGGATGAGGTGGCTTCGCAACAGGCCTTCCGGCAGTTGCAGCAGGTTGCACAGGAGACAACGGGATGATCGGCAAATTGCTGGGCATGATGGGCACGCTGCTGGCGGCAGTCTGCGTGGCCACAGTCATCGCCGCCACGGTCCTGATCGCGTTCTATGCGCAGTCCTGGAAGGTCAGCCGCGAGCGTTTCGTGCAGGCCGTGGCCATTTTGCAGGGCAAGAGTCCCGAGTCGCTTCTGCCGCCTCCGCCGCCCAAGGCGGACCCTAGCAGCGAACAGCCGGCCTACGACCAGGTCCTCGCCACCCAGGGGCTCAAGACCCGCGATCTGGAACAGCGCGAACTGACCGTGCGGGCAAATATGCGGCAATTCCAGCAGGAACTCGACAAGATCGTCGATGAAAAGAAACGCGTGCAGTCCGTGTACGATGATCTGCAGGCAAAACTCGAAGAGATCAACGCCAGTACCTCGGCCGCGGGCCTGACAAACGTCTTGCAGACCTTGCAGTCGCTCAAGCCCAAGCAGGCCAAGGAGTTGATCAAGCAGCGGCTGGACAAAGGCGACCTCGACGTCGTCGTCAAGCTGCTGGCTGAGATGTCTGACGGCAAGCGGGCCAAGATCATCGCCGAGTTCAAGACCATTAGCGAGATGGAGCAGATCGGCGAGGTGCTCGACCGCATCCGCCAAGGACAGCCTGCCAAGGGCCTGGTCGACGACACCGGAAAGAAACTTCAACCGCCCAAAGGGCCGGGACCGTGACATGTCGGTAATGAATACTGATCTCTCTAGCCACCTGGCCGCACTGGAGCCGACGTACGCCGATTACGCGGCTAACCCGGCGGCAAATGAGCAGACCGCGTTCGGCAATTACCTGCAGATGGCGCAGGCCCAACCGGCGAGCAATTTGGATTCCCGCGATCCGGTGAATTCACCAACGTTCTCCTCGACAAATTCGTCGCCGCGAGCGGGCGATAGCAATAGCGCGGAGCAATCGACGTCGCGATTTGCCGACCGAGACCAATCCGCGACCAGTCACCATTCGTCATCCCGCCAACCAGCCCCCGCGTCAACCACTTCGTCGCAGCACGAATCTTCGCCGTCGGCGGCCAGCAGCCAAGACGCGTCAACGACTTCACAGTACCGCGCCAACGACGACGGCCAAGACTCCCGCGATCGATCCTCGAACCAGGACGCCAGCCAGTCGCATGCTTCCCAGGCGGACGACGCCCACAAGGTGAAGAGCGAGGCAACGACAGTGATTGCCGATGTGAACACGGCTGCGACCGCCGCGGCCCGGGCGGCTGCGATTACCGGCGGCAATCCGCTTGACGACGCCCAGGCAAGAACGGCGTCGGCCCGCGCCGACGCGAAATCGGCTAACGCGTCAGGTTCTTCGGTCACCGTCCAGCCGTCTCAAACAACCTCTGCTAGCCCAACCGGCAGCCCAACCGCCGCCCAGCAGGCCGCGGCTCAAGAGGCCACCGCCGAGGCGACAACGAACGATGCGGCGTTTTCGGCCCTGAAAGAGAAGCCGGCACGGGCGGCCAAGACGGCTAGCGACGATCCATCGGCCACCGCCGCGCCGGTAAACTCGGACGACAAGACCGCCGCGACCGATCCCCTGGCGGCCGCAACAGTAATGCCCGCCGCCCCAGCCGTCGGAGATCTCGCCACTCCCGTGGCAGATCCCAAGCCAAGACAACCTGCCTCGCCGCGGTCCGCGGTCACGAGCACGGCCAGCGCGGCGACTCCCGCTCAAGTCCCCGATGCGGCCCTCGATCTCGGGGCGTCGGCCACCGACGAGACGCCGCTGGTTGCCGACGCGCAACCGGTGCAAGACCAACGGGCGAAGTCCGCCGTCGATTCACTTTCACAATCCACTGCCGGCAATGCCAACGGCACAACGGCAACACAGCAAGGAAGCACGACTTCCGCCACACCGCCGGCGGCTCCACAGACAGCCTTGCACGACACCAACACGGCCGGTGGCTCGACTTCTGCCCCAACCGCCGATACCAACTTGAGCCAGGCCGACCGTGTGCGCTTCGTGCAGCGAGTGGAACAGGCATTTCAAAACCTTAGCGACCAGGGCGGCAGTGTCCGCTTGCGGCTCAGCCCACCGGAACTTGGATCGCTGCACCTGGAAATCAATGTTTCCAACGGAGAGATGACCGCCCGGATCCAGGCGGAAACGCCCGCCGCGCGCAACGTGCTCCTGGACAACCTGCCGGCCCTCCGCGAACGGCTGGCCCAGCACGACATCAAAGTGCAGCGTTTCGACGTCGACCTGATGGACCGTTCCGGCGGCGGCCCGTCCAACCAATCGTCGCAGTACCAGAACCCGTCCGGGCAGAATTCCAGCGGTACTTTCGTCCGCACACCCTTCCACGGCAGTAGCGAGTCGGCCGCTGCGGCCGAGACGACCGCATCCCGCCCGGTGACCGGAGGAGGACAACTAAACGTTGTCGTGTGAGAAGGAGAAGTTTGTGCCAAATACTGTGAACCTATTCGTAGGGCGGACTTTAGTCCGTGCTACGACCGCAACCTAAAACCGTGTCCCAATAAGGAGTTACTATGGCTACCACGCCCGTCACATCCAGCGGCAGCGCTGCCGCCACCACAAGTTCCACTTCGACGGCCAACAATCCTTTGCAGTCGATCAGCGTCCAGGATTTCACGCAGATGCTCGTCACCGAGTTGCAGAACCAGGATCCGACGCAACCGATGAGCAATACCGACTTGATGAACCAGGTGAGCCAGATCCAGGCGATCGACAGCAATCAGCAATTGACCAGCACCTTGCAGTCGGTGGCGCTGGGGCAAAGCATTGCCTCGGCCGGGAGCCTGATCGGCGCCACGGTCACCGGCACCGACAGCAGCGGCAACTCGGTCAGCGGCACGGTGAGCTCGGCCTCGATTTCCAATGGCAGCGCGATGCTGAACGTCGGCAGTTCGAGCATCGCCCTGACGAGTGTGACCCAGATCGCACCGGCCGGCAGCAGCAGTACCAGCAACGGCAGCAGCGGGTGAGCGATTCGCACGTCATTGCAGTGATCCCGAAAACAAAAGCGATCCGTTCTGCGGGAGAGGGCAGCGGGATAAACTCCGCTCCCAGCAGAACCGACGAAACCAGAATTATTACGACAGGGAGAGATCTATCATGAGTCTTGCATCCGCCATGAGCACGGCCTTGACCGGCCTGAACGCCTCGGAAACGCAGATCGACGTCATCGGCAACAATCTGGCTAACGCGAACACGGTCGGCTTCAAGGCCTCCGACGTGGTTTTCGCCAACCAGTTCCTGCAAACGCAGAGTGTCGGCTCCGGACCCACCGACGCCAGCGGCGGCAGCAATCCGCAGCAAGAGGGCCTCGGTGTGGAGGTTGCGCAAATCACGCCCAATTTCTCCCAGGGTACGATTTCCGCGGCCAATAGTTCCACCGACATGGCCATCCAGGGCGATGGCTTCTTCATCGTCCAGGGCGAGAACGGCCAGCAGAGCTATACCCGCAATGGCACCTTCACCACCAATGCCCAGGACCAACTGGTCACAGCCACCGGCAACCGCGTCATGGGCTTCGGCGTCAACAGCAATTTCGAGATCGACGCCTCACAACTCCAGCCGATTACGATCCCCCTGGGCAACGCCATGGTGGCCAAGGCCACCACGGAGGCCACCTTGCAAGGCGCGCTGACGCCCAGCGGCAAAATCGCCAATACGGCGGCGATTCTCCAGACGGGCGCCCTGACCGACGGGAGCTACAGCTATCCCGGAAGCAATACCACGCCCGCTGCCGGAATGACGGCCACCGCCGTCACCGATGCCAACGGCAATCTCCCAGCCGGCAATTACCAGTATTATGTGACCTTCGTCAACGGCAGCGTGCAGAGCAAGCCGCAACCCGTAGCAACCAGCGTCACGCTAAACAGTACCGGGGAAGTCACACTCACCAACCTGCCGACCGACAGCTCGGGAGATTGGACGGGAATGACGATCTATCGCGGCGTGAACACTGCCAGTGGTACGACTTTCTACGCCCTTCCCGCCGGTTCCAGTGGCAGCACCGTTGTGCCATTGGGCACCACGAGCATCACCGACAATAACACCGATGCGACGCTTATCGCCAACGACAACGTCTTGAACACCGGCGGCGCCCACGTCAGCGGCCCCACGGCGACGATTGCCATGGATGCCAGCACGGATACGCCAGTGGTCGGCAATCTCACCGGCAACTACGAGTATTACGTGACGTTCTCCAACCCCTCGAATAACACGGAGAGCCGGCCGCAACTCCTGGCGACCGATTCGCCCGCGTTGTCCGACAACGAGGTCGCACTCTCCAACCTCCCCATCGACATCTCGGGACAATGGACGCAGGTGAATATCTACCGCAACACCACCGACACGCCGGGCGACACGAATTTCTATGAAATTGACAGCATTCCGATGTCGACCCTCACCGCGGACCCCGGTTACCAGTATACCGATAATGCCACCGACCAATCGATCGCCAGCAACAAGGTCTTGAGTTTCGACGGCCCGCCGGTCACCAACGCCACGTTGCTCACCAATGTTGTCGAATATGATCCCTCGTCGGGGACCTACTCCACTCCCTTTCCCACAACCGGCAGTTTGAGCTTCACGGGCGCCGTAGGCGGCAGCACGCTAACCACGCAAGACTTCACGGTCGCGAAGACCTCGACGCTGGGCGACCTGACGAGTTTTATGCAAGGCGCCCTGGGCATCCAATCGCCTCCCGGCAACGACCCCAACAACCCCATTCCCGTCGATTCCGTCACCGGCCAGTCCGCGGGTGTGACCATCACCAGCAAAGGCCAGATCCAGATCGTGAGCAATGACGGCGCCGACGAAGCCGCCAGCGTTGGCCTTTCCGCCCTGCAGTTCACCAGCGATGGCACAACCAACAGCGTGAATCTGCCGTTCAACCAGACCCAGGCGGCCGTCGGCCAGGGAACGACGACCAGCATGACCGCCTACGACAGCCTGGGCATGCCGCTGACGGTGAACATCACCGCCGTGCTGGAAAGCCGCACGAGCAGCGCCACCGTCTATCGCTGGTATGCCGACTGCGGCCAGAACGACCCCGGCAGCGGAGCGCAACAGGGTATCGCGGTGGGCACGGGCACGGTCACCTTCGACGGCGAAGGCAACTTCGTCTCCGCGTCGAATACGACGGTTTCCATCGGCCGGGCCAACGAGCCCTCGGTCAAGCCGCTGGAGTTCAACCTCGATTTCTCCCAAGTCTCCGGCCTTGCCGCAACTACCGCCTCGCTGTCCGTGGCGAGCCAGGACGGATCCGCGCCGGGTGTATTGAACAGCTTCAGCATCAGCGACAACGGCATGATCAGCGGAGTTTTCAGCAATGGCATCAGCCAAGACCTGGGACAGATCCGCCTGGCGCGGTTTTCCAATCCGGCTGGCCTGGAACAGGTTGGACAGAACATGTATACTACCGGCGTAAACTCCGGCTTGCCGATCATGGGCAATCCGGGCGACTCGGGAACCGGCACGATCGTAGCCGGATCATTGGAGGCCTCGAACACCGACATCGGCGGCAGCTTGATCGACCTGATCACAACCTCGACGATGTATCAAGCCAATACGCGGGTGATCACGACGGCGACGCAATTGTTCGATGTCTTGTTGCAACTTGCACAAACCCCCTGATCGCCGGATTCGGAAGGAAACCAAATTTTTCCCAATTTGCCGTCATGATCACGTTGACCCGACTGGGAGGCGAAGCCTTCATCCTCAACGCCGAGTTGATCCAATACGTCGAGGCCCGGCCCGACACGTTCATTACGCTTACCACCGGCCAGCGGCTGGTGGTGGTGGAGTCGATGGACGAAGTGCTGCGGCGGACGATGGTCTACCAGCAGGCCAAGCACCTGCTGCCGCCGCCCGCCGACACACACGGCCAACGGCCGCGGCAGGAGAAGTGCAAAGTCCGGCAGAATAGTCTTCTGTAGCACGGAATTCATTCCGTTTTGCTTTAAGAAGGGCAAGGCCACGGAATGAATTCCGTGCTACGAAAGACTTTACAGTTTTCGTGATGGCCACGGAAGACCGCTTGACAGGCCCAATGAGTGCGGCGGAAGAAAAGTCATAAACGGTATAAAAGACCAGGGAAAGCGAGGAGGTAGGGCCTTTTTCCGCACTTGCCGCCCAAGGGCAAACTAGAATTGAGAAACCCTTAGAACCTGTTCAAGAATGGGGCCGTAGGGTGGACTTTAGTCCGCCGTAGGGCTTAGCACGACGAAACTGCCATGGCCAAGACACCTCCCCCCGCAGAAGCAACTCCCGAAAACGCACCACCGAAGCCGGGCAAGAAGGGAATGCTGGGCAAGATCCTGGTGCTCGGGCTGGTCGTGGTCGTAGTCGCTGTCGAATGCGTGGTGGCCTACCTGTGCATTCCCGCCGCATCCGATTCGGCGTCGGCCGCCGGCAATGCGGCGAAACCGCCGGCCGACCACAAAAAAGGCGAAGCTGAGCCGGCCGGGGAAGGCGAGGCCCCGGCGAACGTGGAGGTCGACCTGAAGGAATACTCGGTGACCATCTACCAGCCGGCCTCCAATTCCACGTTGCGGATCGATTTCCACCTGCATGGCATCGTGGCCGCGGAAAAGAAGAAGGAGTTCGAAAGTCTCTTCGAATTGAACCAGAACCGCTTTCGCGAACAGGTGGTGATGGTGGTCCGCAGCGCGGAGATGGCCGACCTGACCGATCCGAGCCTCGGTTTGATCAAGCGCACGATCCTGGAGAAGGCACGGCAGATTTTCGGCAAGCCGCTCTTGCAGGAAGTGGTCATTCCCGATTATTCTTCGCTGGAGAATTGAGAGGCTATCCGAGAAGCCTCCTCAATATGCCCGCTCTCCCTTCGGGAGAGGGGAGACTTTTCGGATAACCTCTGACCTTTCAGTTCCGAGTTTGTGATCCTCAACCCGCTAGGAACGGATTCCTATGGCGACAGACGATTCCCTGATGAGCCAGGACGAGATCGAGCGGCTCTTCAGTCAGCCGAAAGACTCGGCCGCCGCGGTGACTGCCCCCGCTGGCGGCAAGGACGACCAACCCTTGGCCCAGGACGACATCGAAAAACTGCTGAACTCGTCGGCCGCCACTCCGGCCGCAGTTTCCGTTGCCGCGTCGGCCGCCCCTCCGGCCGCCGTTCCCGTTGCCGCGTCGGCCGCTTCCCCACCGGCCAAGCGGGCTACCGTCGCGCAGCAGTCGCGCGAACCGGACATCGCCGCACAGGACATCGAATACCTGTTGGCACAAGCGGAAAAGGCCCTGGAATCGGTGAACTCCGGCCGGCTGGGCGAGATCCCGTCCGGCGTTTCGTCCTACCGCCTCGATGAGTTCTCGCCCGCCACACCTTCGACGGAAACTGCTACGCTCGATCTGCTCCGCGACGTGGAACTCGACTTGAAGATCGAACTTGGCCGGACCCAGATGTACCTTGAGGACGTGCTGAAACTCCGCAAAGGCTCCGTCGTGCCATTGGACAAACTGGCCGGCGATCCGGTCGATATTTTCGTCAACGGCCGTCTCATCGCCCGGGGCGAGGTGCTGGTGCTGAACGACAACTTCTGCGTCCGCGTGGCCGAACTGGTTGTGGGGGCCAACGTCTTCACCTGAAACTCCTGCAAGAAAGCGCACGGATGCCTTTCAAACTGATCCGAAAACCGCGGACGCGGCCTTCAACCCGGGTTGAATTCCAGCCGACCTTCGCCGCTCAAGCAAGATTCCGCGATGGGTTTTCACTCATCGCGGCACTGGGATTTTTCCTGGTCGCCGCTTCCGTCGCGGCCGCGGCCGATCCTCCGCCAAACCATGACAGGGCGTGGTGGTCCAATTCGCCGCCCAGCGACTCGTCCGAGGTGACGCCAAAGGCTACCGAGTACGGTCCCGCGACAGCGGCCAGTTCGACACCCCAGTCTGAAAAAACGGCGTTGCTGGCCCGCACCGGACAAACAGCCGAAGGCGCCCCCGACCTGTCCGGTTTCCGGCATTCCGACGTACGCCCGGTCGCCTTCCAGCAAGAGTCCCCAGCAGGGAAAGGAACTTTCGGAGCGGGACCGCTGGAAAAGGCGAAGCCGCCGGAACCACCCCCCGGGGTTGCCGTCAATCCGCTGCCCACGACCCCCAGCAATACGCCAGCGTCAGCCTCTTCATCCCCTGCCGCACAAGGCCAGCCCGCCGTGTCGCTGGGACTGGGCAGTCGCGACAAGAATGGGCCAAGCAAGAGCTCGCCACTAGCCGCCGTGGTCACCGTGGGCGGCAGCCTGGCGATCGTGCTGGGGCTTTTCTTCGTTGTCGCCTGGGCCATGCGCAAGACGGCCCCGCGCGGATCATTGCTGCTGCCCAAGGAAGTCTTCGAGATCCTAGGCCGCGCCCCGCTGGGCGCCCGCCAGCAAGTGCAACTGCTGCGTTGCGGCAACAAGCTCTTGCTGGTGTCGATCACGGCGGGCGGCACAGAGACCCTGACCGAAGTGACCGATCCGCTGGAAGTCGATCGCCTTGCCGGCATCTGCTACCAGGCCAACCCCAAGAGCGCCACGACGGCCTTCCGCCAGATCTTCCAGCAATTGGCGCCCAAGTCGGGCGGATCGCCGGAAATCGACGCTCCCGAGCCGGCGGGCACGCGGCGAAAGCGCTTTCGCTGGGAGGAAAAAAATGGCTGAAAGTGAAGTTCCAGTCACCGCTATCGGGCGTCCAGCGTGCGATGCGCGACGGCGCAGACAGCGCCGCCTGGGTCTGGCAAACCTGTTGTTGTCGGCCTTGGTCCTTGCCGCTTCCTACGCGCCTCTGGCTGCCCGGGCCGAGGATACGGGCGGCAAACCGCTGACACTGAACCTGCCGCAAGACTTGACCGCCGGCCCGGAAAAATGGGCCAGCCCCGAAGGGCTCAGTTCGACCATCCAGGTGATGCTGCTGCTCACCGTGCTGAGCTTGGCACCGGCAATCCTCTTGATGACCACTTGTTTCGTGCGTGTGGCGGTGGTGCTGAGTATGCTGCGGCAGGCATTGGGCACGCAAACACTTCCGCCCAACCAGGTGCTCATTTCGCTGGCCATGTTTATCACGCTTCTGATCATGAGTCCGACGTGGAAGCAGGTTTACGACCAGTCGGTCGTTCCCTACACCAACAAACAGATCGGCCTGGAACAGGCCTGGACCCGGGGTGCGGGTCCCATTCGGCAATTCATGTGCGCGCAAATCGAGCGTACGGGCAACACGGAAGATGTGCTCTTGTTCTGGAAATATTCCTCGACCGAGCCGGCCCCGTCCAAGTATGACGACGTGCCACTGACGGTCCTACTGCCGGCCTACATGACTAGCGAGCTGAAAACGGCCTTCCTCATCGGCTTCCAGATTTACTTGCCGTTCCTGATTCTCGACATGGTGATTGCCAGCGTGATGGTGTCGATGGGGATGCTCATGCTGCCACCCACACTGGTCTCGTTGCCCTTCAAGATCCTCCTCTTCGTGCTCGTTGACGGCTGGCACCTGGTGGTCGGCATGTTGATGCAGAGCTTCCAGATTCCGCATTGACGCAAGAAACGAACTGCGAAGAAATCCGAATGACGAATGACGAATTCCGGAATCTACACTTTGATCGTTTGCATTTCTTCTATTCAATTTGTTTCGGATTTTGAATTGGTCCTTTTCATTTCTTCGTCATTCGTCATTCGTCATTCGTCATTTGAATTTCTCCCAACCCCTAACCCCCGGCCCCGCCATGACTCCTGACTCTCTATCGGACTTGGCCATCGGACTCGGCCGCGAGGCGATCTGGATGAGCCTGCTGATTGCCTCCCCGATGCTCCTGGCGGGCATGGTCATTGGCCTGGTGATCGGGCTGCTGCAGGCGGTGACGCAGATCCAGGAGCAGACGGTGGCGTTCGTGCCCAAGATTACGATCATGGTCCTGGTGTTGAGTTTCACGCTGCCCTGGCTGTTGGGCCAGATGGTGCAATATGCGACCGCGTTGATTGCGGGAATCCCGGGAAGGTTCTGACCTTGACAGCCGCGCTGGCCCTTTTGACCGTCGAGAAATTCCTGGTCTTCACGTTGGTGTTGACGCGGACCAGCGGATTGCTGATGGCCTCGCCGATCTTCGGCTCGACGCAGGCCCCGGCGACGGTCCGGGCCTTGATTTCGCTGGCCCTGGCCGTGCTGATCATGCCCAGCCAGTGGTCCGCCGCGCTGCCCTATCCAGGGAGTCTGTTGGTCTATGTGGTGATTCTCGCCAGCGAGTTGATGATCGGCGTGGTGTTGGGGCTGGGCATCACCATCCTGCTGAGCGGGATGCAGATGGCGGGCGACTTGATGAGCCGTGTGGGCGGACTCACCCTTGCGGACGTTTTCGATCCCACCACGTCTACCAACGTCCCCTTGTTTTCACAACTGTTCGGCCTCTTGAGCACGGCCCTCTTCATGATCATCGGCGGGCATCGTATGCTGCTGGGCGGCTTGCTGGACACCTTCAGCACGATCCCACCCGGCGGCTGCGTGGCGATGTTCCTCGGCGCGGACGGCGGGCCGGCGGGACAGGGGATGCTCGCCTCGCTGGTCGAAATGTGCCTGATCCTGATAGCGCAGAGTTTTCATGTGGCGGTGCGGGCCACGGCGCCGGTGGTCACGGCCGTGCTGCTGGCGACGCTGGTGCTGGGACTGATCAGCCGCACGTTGCCGCAGTTGAACGTCATGGTGATCGGCTTCGGCATCAACGCCATGATGACTTTCGGCGTGCTCTTCCTCTCGCTGGGGGCGGCCATGCTGGTTTTCCAGGACCAGGTGGCGACAACGGTGCAGGTCCTTTTCCAGACCCTGCGGATCCCACTGCACGGGCCATAACCTCATCCCATGGCGGAAACCGACGGCGACAAAACCCAGGACGCAACCCCGCACCGCCGGCAACAGGCGCGGGAAGAAGGCCAGGTGGCCAAGAGCCAGGATTTGGCCTCCGCGGCCCTGCTGTTGGCAGGGCTGGCGGGCTTGCTCTGGCTGGGCGGCCCCGTCGTGGAGATGTTGGCGCGCTATGCCGTCCAACAATTGAGCAGCGAGGCCTGGCTCTCGACCGACCCGCAGTTCTTTGTGGCCCACGCCCATCAGGTGGCCTACGCGCTAGCCACCTGCATGCTGCCGATTTTCGGGCTGTTGATGTTCATGGGCATCGCCGCCAACTTCTTGCAAGTCGGCTTTCTCTTCGTGCCGGAGAAACTGGCTCCCGACCTGATGCGGTTGGACCCGCTGCAGGGTCTTGCCCGGCTCTTCTCGCTGCAGAACCTGGTGCGGCTGTTGATGGGACTCTTGAAGATGGCGCTGGTGGCCGCCGTGGCCTACGTCAGTCTGTACGGCCAACGGGAGAAGGTTCTGGGCCTGACCGCGATGTCCGCGCCGCAGATCGCCGGCTTCCTCGCGCAGGTCCTGATCTGGACGAGCATCAAAATTGCCATGGCCTTGCTCGTGCTGGCGATCTTGGACTACGGTTTTCAATGGTGGAAGCACGAGCGCGACTTGCGGATGACGACGCAGGAGGTCCGCGAGGAATTGAAGAACCTGGAGGCCAATCCGCAGATGGTCGCGCGGCGGAAGCAAGTGCAGCGGCAACTGGCCCTGCACCGCATTTCCACCGCCGTGCCCAAGGCCGACGCGGTGATCACGAATCCCACCGAACTGGCCATCGCCATCCAGTACGATCCCCAGACCATGGCCGCGCCGATCGTGGTGGCCAAGGGCGCCGGCCTGATCGCGGCGCAGATCCGCAAGCTGGCCTTGGAAAACGGCGTTCCCATCCTCGAGCGCAAACCGCTGGCCCAGGCCCTGTATCGTGAGGTCGAGGTCGACCACCCCATCCCGCAGGACCGTTATGCCGCCGTGGCCGAGGTCTTGGCCTATGTCTACCAACTCAAGGGCAAGAAGATCCCCACGCCTGCCAAGCATACCGGAACAAAAAGCTGACACCCCACGGGCACCCTGTTGCACAAGCCCTGGCAACGAACTATGATGTTCCGTTATGTGTACAATCATTATTCTGGCGATCGTTGTCGTTGTTTTGAGCCTCACGGTGTTCGTCGCCTTGGCGGCTGCGCTGGGCAGGCAGCACATTTCCGAAGATTATTTTGCTGCCGGGAGGTCGCTTCCCTGGTATGTCGTGGCCCTCTCCGTCGCCGGGCCTTCGCTGCGGCTGGAAATGTGGCTGGGCCTGCTGGGCCTGACCTATGTTGCCGGCGTGGCGGCCGCCGGGCTGGCGTGGAGCAGTTTCATCGGCCTGACCGTCCTCTCCGGCGTGTTCTTGCCCTATTTCCTCCGCAAGCGGATCTCCAGCCCCGCCGAATTCCTGAAGCGCCGCTACGGCCCGTCCACGCAAGGTCTGTTCACCGTGCTAGCCATCCTCTTCCTGGTGCTGGGCGTGTTGACGCCGGCCCTCTACGTGGGCGGCTGGGTGCTGGCGGAGACCGGTTTGCACGTGCCGCTGGCCACGGAAGGCATCCCCTGGGTCTTCTTTGCCTGCGTGGCGGCGATCGCCATCGTTTCCTCGCTGGCCGGCGTGATTGGTGGCTCGATGGCCGGGGCCTGGGGCGGCGCGGCGCAGTTCCTGGTCGTCGCCATCGGCGGAACGATATTCGCCGTTGTGGCGGTCCACGATGCCGGCGGCCTGGCTAGCCTCTGGGAAAAGAACTCGCCCGCGCAGACATCGCTGCTATTGACGTCACAGCACAGCATGCTGCCTTGGCTTGGCATGCTGGCATTCGGGCTGACGATCGGCTTCTGGAACGTGGCGGTCAGCCCCTTGACGGTCGAACGCTACCTGGGGGCGAGAAGCGAATGGGACGCCCGCTTGGGTGCGATCGTGGGCGGCCTGCTCCTCTTACTCTTGCCGGCGGTATTTGTGCTGCCGGGCCTGGCGGCGTTCGGCAAATTCGGTCCGGCGGGCAACATCGACCTCGCGTTGAAGACGAGTGGCATGCGGTTCATCGAAGCCCTCTTCGATCGGCAGAGTCCGCTGGCCGCGGTCGGCGAGGGGTTCGTCGTGGCGGCAATTCTGGCGGCGGTGATGAACACGGTTGCCGCCGCGGTCCACGCCGTTTCCGCGCTTTGGACCATGGACATCTGCCAGGGCCTGTTACGGCGCAACGACTCCGAATCGGACCTCGTCGCGCGGGGCCGGCGGTCGAGCCTGACGACGATCATCGTTGCCGCCCTCTTGGTGCCGTTGTTGCTGGCCTGGGATCAAGGCATCTTCAACTTCGTAACGGAAGTGGCGGCGATTATCGGCCCGCCGTGCGTAATCGTGTTTGTCGTCGCCTTCTTCTGGCCCAGCGCCCACGGGCGGTCCGCTATCGCCACGTTGGTGGTCGGCTGCCTGGTGGCGGTGGGTCTGTGGCTGGTCGTGGCCCTTGCCGATAAAGAAGTCGTGCCGAATTGGCTCGTGCCGGTGGTGACCCGTGCCGCCGTGACGGGCCTGGCCAGCCTCGTCTTGCTGGCGATTTTCACGTTCATTATTCCCCAAAGTTCCGGCGAGCTTTACGACCCCGACGCCACCTGGAGTCTGGATCTTGCGACCTTGCCGCCGCACGAACGCGACGCCGGCTCGGGGGCGGGGAATCTGTTGTTTTGGGCGGGCCTGTTGATCGTGGCCTCGCTCGCTATTTGGATCGTGTTCCGTTAAGGAGAATGATCGCAGGAGTTTTCTCGGAATACAATGTATCCGGCACACTCCATGTGCCGCCTGGCAACGGCACACGGAGTGTGCCGGATACATTGCATTCCGTGCCAAATCCCAGGGACCCATATCATGAATTCTCGTCAGCGTGTTGAAACCGCCCTGAATCACGAACAGCCCGACTTCGTGCCGCTGGACCTGGGCGCCAGTGCGGTGACGGGCATGCAGGTCAGCAGCGTTTACAAGCTGCGGCAGGCGCTCGAACTCGACCCGCCGGGCACGCCGGTCAAGGTCGTCGAGCCCTACCAGATGCTGGGCGAGATCGCCGCCGACCTGCAAGACGCCCTCGGTATCGACGTCGTCGGCATGGGCGGGCGGCGGAACATGTTCGGTTTCGAGAACGCCGGCTGGAAGCCTTGGACCACCTTCGACGGCACGCCCGTGCTGGTGCCCGAACGCTTCAACACTGTGCCCGAGGCCAACGGCGACATCTTCATCTATCCGGAAGGCGACAAGAGCGTGCCGCCCAGCGGGCGGATGCCCAAGGGCGGGTTCTATTTCGACAGCATCAACCGCCAGGAGCCGATCGACGAGGACAATCTTCGCGTGGAAGACAACCTGGAGGAGTTCGGCCCGGTGAGCGATGCCGACTTGCAGTATTTCGCCGCGGAAGCGGACCGCCTGCGGAGCGAGAGCGAGCGAGCGATCCTGGCCAATTTCGGCGGCACGGCCTTCGGCGACATCGCCCTGGTGCCGGCCCCCTGGCTGAAGTATCCCAAGGGCATCCGCGACGTGGCCGAGTGGTACATGAGCACGGCGGCCCGCGTGGATTTCGTCTACAGCATCTTCGATCGCCAGTGCGAGATCGGCCTGGCGAACCTGGCCAAGATCTACGACGCGGTGGGCGACCGGGTCTCGGTAGTCTTCGTCACCGGCACCGATTTCGGCACGCAGGCCGGGCCGTTCATCAATCCCAAGAGCTACCGCAGTCTCTACCAGCCCTTCCACAGCCGCGTCAACGACTGGGTCCACGAGCACACGAAGTGGAAGACGTTCATCCATTCCTGCGGCTCGGTCATCGCCCTGGTCGACGACTTCATCGACGCCGGCTTCGACATTCTCAACCCGGTGCAATGCTCGGCGGTGGGCATGGACCCGCAGACCTTGAAGGACAAGTTCGGCGCGGGGATCACGTTCTGGGGCGGCGGGGTGGATACGCAGAAGACGCTGCCCTTCGGCACGCCGGACGACGTGCGCCGCGAGGTGCGCAAGCGGATCGAGATCTTCAACCGCGGCGGCGGTTTCGTTTTCAACACCGTGCATAACGTGCAGGCCGCCACGCCCACGGAGAATCTGCGGGCGCTGTACGAGACAGTGAAGGAAATGCGGCGGTAGACAAGAGGCGGGCGATCAGTGTAGGAGGAGAATCGCATGGTTTCGATTCCGAGGACGTTGATCGGCCCTTTTTTCGTCAAGATCCCAAGATAGAACGGCCAAAGGGTCCATTTGACTAAGGGGAGAATTAGCTATGGCCGATGTTCCCACGCCAACTACGGGGCCGGCGTCTGACGTTGGTAGCCAAGTTGTTGAGGCGCTCAACATCTCCGTTCCACCAGGCAGAATCTCTATCGCTTATCGCACTGCATTGGCGACGCTCGCCGTGGCCCTGGTGATTATTACAGCAGCGTTTGCGGCGCTATTGGCCTTTATGGGCTGGTTGGTGGTCTGGCATGTGCTCAGCGCAATCGTGTCGCTGTCGCAGGGGCCGTATTTCATCTTCCATATTCCCATGGCGCTGCTGGGCTTGCTCCTGCTGACCTTCCTGCTCAAGCCGCTGTTCTTCCGGCGCAAGGCGACGGGTGAGCGTGTCGTGCGGCTGGCTGCGGCCGACGAGCCCGTGCTGTTTGCGTTTGTGAAGCGGCTCTGTGCGGCCATCCATGCCAAGACGCCGGCCGTCATCGAAGTTGACTGCGAGGCCAACGCCGGCGCTGCCTTCCGACGCGGCTTGGGCGGTTTTGCCCGCCGGCAAATGATGCTGCGGATCGGGTTGCCGTTGGCGGCAGCTATGCCCGTGCGGCAATTTGCCGGCGTGTTGGCCCACGAGTTCGGCCATTTCACCCAGCAGCAAGCGATGATTTGGTCCTACCTGATCCGCCAGTTGAATAACTTTTTCGCGCGGATTGTCTTTCAGCGCGATCGGTTGGACGAGCGCCTGGCCCGCCTGCGGCGAAACCGCAGGGACGCCAAGTTCTTGGTCTATCTGCTGGCGGCAGCGCTGATCGAGCCGGCGCGGGGCGTGCTGTGGTTGATGCTCACCATTGGACAACTGCTGACCTGCCGCGTCTTGCGACGCATGGAGTATGATGCCGACAGCATCGAAGCCCATGTCGCCGGGACAGAACACTTCGCGCGTACCAACGAGCTGGTGTCACTGCTGCAGATCGCCGCCAATCAAACTCTGGGCGACCTGGAGTCGGCGTTCCAGACTGCGCGGTTGCCCGACGATCTGCCGCAGATGATCGTGGCCCGCGCTAGTGCCCTCGACGAGCACAAGGAGAAGATTCTCGAATCCCTCCGCGGCCAGAAGACGGGATGGTTCGACACGCACCCCAGTCACAGCGACCGGGTGGCGGCGACGGAACGACTGGCGGCCCGCGGCTCGGTGCAGTGCGACTTGCCGGCGGCGGTGTTGTTTCACGATTTTTCCGGCCTCTGCCGCCGCACCACCGACCAGTACTATCGCGAAGTATTGGACAAGGCATACGGCAAGGCCAAACTCGTTGCCAGCGCGGAATTGGTGGCCGAACAAGCCCTCCGTCGAAAGGCGGTCCAGCGGTTGAGGCGATATTACCAGGGGCAGTTGCCCGTGTCGCGGCCGCTGTTTCCGGGCCTGGACGCCGACAAGGCCGCCGAGGATACCGATACCGCGGCGCGCGAGTTGGCGGCAACGCGGGAGACGATGGTTGGCCTGGCCGGGAAACTGGGCTCGGCTCTCGATGAGGACGAGCGGGCGTCTGCCGAGTTCGCCGTCGCCGAGGCCCGCGTGGTGGTGGCCAATATGGCCACTCACGACGGTGCGGCGCGGCTGAGGAAACGTGTCCGAACCGACTGGACCAAGGCCAAGGTTGCGCTGGCCCAGACCGCCGGCGATATCGATGCCTTTGCCGCCGTGGCCCAGCGGCGGCTTACCCTCGCCTTGCGACTGTTGTGGCATCCCGACTTTGTGGCGCACATCGAGAACGCTGCCGCTGCCCGGCAAGAGGTGGCATGCTCACTGAAGCTCTGTGCGCGCCTGCAAACCTGCCAAGCGCCTCTGCTGGCGGCGCGGACGTCGGCCTTGCAGGCGCGGGTGATGTTTGCGACCTTCACCGCCAACCGTGGCTTCCGGCCGCTGGAACAGAAGATCTTGGCGACCTTGGACACAGCCGTCCAACAGCTCGAAACCGCGAGGAGAACGCTGGCCGGCGATCCCTATCCTTTCGAGCATGGCGCACAAGGCATTACCTGTGCCGATTACCTGGCGCCGGCGATCACCGAGCGTAACGATATCGGTGCGGTGACCGCTGGGGCCATGGGGGCGATGGATCGTTTTGCCGATCTGTCGTTCCGCATCCTGGCGAAACTGGTGGACCTGGCCGAGCGCGTGGAAACGGCCTTGGGCCTGGCCCCGCTAGCCGTCCCTGACGACAGCGCCCAGCGCGAGCGGGTCCGAACCCAACAGCAGCGGCAGACGCGGCGGTACTGGTTCAGCTACGGTTTGCGGGCCCTGGCGGGCTCATTGTTGTTGGCGCTGTTGGTCTGGGTCAGCATCCACCCGCCCGCGCTTCCGGCCTTGCCCTGGGAAAGCAGCCGTCCCGGTGGTTTGGCCTATCGGCCGGCGGGCTTTTCACTGCTGGCTTCGTCCGACACGCTGACGATGAGCTATCGCCCCTCGCCCCCGCCGGGCCAACCCCAATGGTATCAGCCCGGAAATCCCGGTTACTACCAGCCGGGACAACCTGGCCATCAGCCGTGGATGCCGACCTACTGGCAGCCAGGTTATGGCCAGTTCTACACGCCGAACGTATCGCCATCCGGGCTCGCGGGTGCGGCGGGGGCAAACGGCAGCAACGCCCCGCCGACAACCTACCAACCACCGAAACAGTACAATCCCAGGGCCTACGGCCCGGTAAACACTCCTTCGTCGCCTCGACCGGGCGGCGCTTGGCCGGGCAGGCCCAATCCGGGCGGATATTCACCGCCTGGCGGCGGTTACCGTCCACCATCGCCCGGCGCGGGCGGAGGAGGCGGGCGTCGCTGAAAAGGCGATTCTCAACCCAGTCGCACAACGACCCGGCCCCGGATCCGCCCGGCAAGGATGTCGGTGACATAGGGTCCAATCTCCGGCAAGGTCGTGAACTGGGCCATCGCTTCCAGGTTGTCCGGCTTCCAGGCCCCCGCCAGACGTTGCCAGGCCGTACGCCGCGATGAGCTCGGACACCAGGACGCGTCGATCCCCGCCAACGTCGCGGCGCGGAGGATGAACGGGTAGACGGTTATCGGCAACTCGTTGCTGCCGGCCAGCCCGCAGGCGGCGACGCAGCCGCCGTGATGCAACGAACGCAGCAAGGTGCCCAAGATGTTCCCGCCGACCGTATCCACGCCGCCGGCCCAGCGCGCGGAGAGCAACGGCCGGCCGCTACGGTCGTCGACCTCTTCACGGGTAAGAATCCGACCGGCCCCCAGGCGTTCCAAATACTCGTGGGCTTCCGCTTTGCCGGTCGCTGCGGCGACGTCATAGCCCAGCTTGGCAAGGACCGCCACGGCCACGCTCCCCACGCCGCCCGTCGCCCCGCTGACGACGACCGGCCCGCTATTGGGCTGGACGCTGTGTTGTTGCAAGGCGTCGACACACAGCGCGGCGGTGAAGCCAGCCGTCCCCAGGATCATCGCTTCGCGGAGTGTCAGTCCCTCGGGCAGCGGCACGATCCACGCGTGCGGCACGCGGATGAACTCGGCCCAGCCGCCCCAGCGCGTGGCCCCGCCGTCATAACCTGTCACGAGGACCTCTTGGCCCACCGTGAATTCCTGCACGTCACTTGTCACAACAGTGCCCGCCGCATCGATCCCAGGCACGTGGGGGAATCGCCTGACAATGCCCTGGTGTCCGCTTGCCGCCAGGGCGTCCTTGTAGTTCAGCGACGAGAACGCCACGCGGATAACCACGTCGCCCTCGGGCAGTTCGTCCGTCGACCGCTCGGCCATGCCGGCTGAGACGGTGCCGGAAGCGTCGCGCGAGACCAGGTAACATCTGAAAGATTTTGGCATCATGGTAGTGAAGAAATCGGTCTTGTCGGCAATAGCCAGTGGTCTCCAGTTGAGGGTCAGTTGGCGTTTGCCCGTCCCGGAGGGACCATTGAGAATAGCCCAGCGATTTATCGCTGGGAATAGGCGTGCAGCCAGGGGACATTCAACCGTCCCGGGACTGCGAGGTTTCTTGCGTTACGGCACCCCAGCGATAAATCGCTGGGCTAATCTCAGGCGCCCCTCCGGGGCAAATACACGTTTCTGGGCCGCTCGCACGTTCCATCCAATTTCTGTCATCAATTGTGACGATGTTGACAAGTTACGGCCAAGGTCCAAAATTCTCTCTCACGGACACGGGCCGGCTACCGCTCACTCCACGCCGCGGGTCAACTCGCCGCGCGTGACCACCGCCAGCAGGGCCATGTAGCCGTCGGTGAGCAGCCCTTCATAGCCCCAGCAATTGCCTTTCCAGTCTTTCCAATCCTTGCTCTTGCCGTTGGGGCCGAAGCCCTGGAACTCGCCAGCGGCGAAGCCTTTCAACATGGGCATGAGGATCCGCTCGGCCTCGTCCTTCAGCCCGACCTTGTAGAGCGCTTCGATCGTCCAGAAGGCGTGGGCCGGCGTGGCCCCGCCGTTCTCGTAGATCTGGAATGCGTCTGCATTGTCCTCCCGCTTCCCTCCGCCGACATCGTGGTTCAATTCCAGGTAGTCCTCCAACCGCACCGGGACCAGATTGCCAGGCAGGCCCAAGTCGAATCGCGTATAGCCCACGCGGTCGATTTCCTTGATCAGCCGGGCCATGATCTGGCGGCCCTGTTGGCGATCGACCACGCCGTAGGTGATCGCCGCGCCGTTGACGAAGAGGAAACTGTAGTCGTGTAGCTTGCCGTCCGCGCTTCGCCATCCCGCCAGCCATCCGGTTTTGGGATTGAGAAAGGCCGGCAGGTAGGCGGCCTTGAGCTTGCGGGCGGCGGCGCGGAACTGTTGGGCGTCTTCCGCATGGCCTGTGCGCTCGGCCACTTGCCCCAGCAGCACCAAGGCGCGGTAGGCCAGGGCGTTGGAGTAGGCGTCCTCGTGGCCGAAACCGATGATGTCCCACCAATTGCCTGAGCGAACGGAGCCGGTCTTGCGCAATTGCGCGCGATCCCAATAAGCCTTCCATGTGCCCGAATTGCCGCTCATGCAATATTTGATCAGGCCGTTGCCGTCGCGGTCCGTCTTGAGCATCTCCTCGGCCCAGGCCTTCAAGCCGGCATAGTTGGTCTTCGCCCAATGCCAGTCGTCGGTTCCCAAGATGTAGTTTCCGGCCGCGATCAGCAGGGCCGGCAGGCTGTCGGACGTGTCACCGCACGGGTAGTCGCCAAAAACCGTATCGGCCCCTTCGTAGTTCGCCGTGTAGCCTACCTGGCCATAGGTCTTCATACCGGCCAGGAAACGATCCAAGCTCATGCGCACCAGGTCCTGGCAGGTCAGGCCGTTGGCCAACGGGGGCGCAAAGCGGGCCACCTCGGAATACTGGTGGTAGCACAACGCGGCCACATCGGACGAGGAGTTATTTGCCAGGACCCCCAGCCGCGGATTGACCTGGAAAATGGTCAAGTAATTGCGGCGGAAGCCGTCGTAGCGGCGGTCGGCGTCGATGCCGGGCACCTTCGGCCAGAGCGACACGACCTCCAGCGTATAGGTGACAGTCGGATTACGCGCATCGGCGGGCGGAAAAGTGGCTTGCACCCAGCGGCCGGCGTAGCGCCGCGCATCGACACCCAGCGCCTGGCCGGGCACGTCGCACGTCACGCGGAAGGTCCCATGGTCGGGCACGTGGATCAGGCACGGCACAGCCATATTGAGCGTCCGCGGCTTCATTCGCCCCAGCACGGTCGCGTGCGAGCGCGTCTGATCGAAGCGCAGCACTAGCGGCGGCGACGGCTGCCCGGGCACGAGCCGCGAGACGAGCGTGATGGTTCTCTCGGCGAACCGAAATTCCCAGGTGCCCGGCTCGGCGGCCTGCGGCAGGCGGTAGACGACGCGGCCTTCTGACGTTTCCAGCCGCGCCTTCTCCACGGCTGCGCCGCCGAGGAGGTTCGAGTCGACCTTCCCCTGGCCGAGCGAATCGACATCCAGCGATTCGACCAGCAGCCCCTGGCGGGCCAGCCCGATGCGATAGTACGGCGTGCGGTGCTCGAACGCGACCGGCGGCGCCGCAACCGCGCCCCACGTGCTGCACCAACAGGTCCCGATCAATATGAAAAAGCCTCTACGCATGCTGTTGTTCCGTTTCCTACTCATGGTCGTACGCCGCTGAGCGGCTCGGCAATGACCGTCTCCCAGGCAATGCGCTGGAAGATCGCTGCCTGCTGGGCGGTCAGGCCGCTGTTGGCATACGTCACCTTGCCCTGCGGGTCCGCGCCGAAGATGCAGGCATAGTGGACCAGCGCCACGAGGTAACGCCCCGGCGGCGCTAGGTGAATGTCGTCGGAGAAAATCGTGTCGAAGAAGGTGTTCATGCCCGGCACCTTGCCGGCCTCGATCTCCTTCTTGAGCCGCACCAGCGCCGGCCCGCCCGGACAGAGGCGGACGGGCTTCCCGCTGCGGGCCTCGATTTGCTTGTCCCAGATCTTCTTCAGGTCAAGGTAATACGCCATCTTGTTGGCCGAGGCCTCCTCCCAGTTGGCCGGCTTGCGGTTGGGCGGGAACCAGGGCGGCTTCATCCAGCCGGCGCCCGAGCAATGCGCGTCGAACTTCCAGTTGCTGGTCCGCTCCGGCCATTGGGCATACAGCCAAACGTCGGCGGCCGGATTGTATTTCCGCGTTAGCTCGATGAACTTGCCGCCGTACTTGCCGTCGTCGTCCAGGCCCGGCGGATTGGGGAACGGTTGCAGGAACAAGTGGTCCACTTTCTTCGCGCAGGCCACGTTGTAATCGTTGGCCCACCAATCCGGCGAGGCAAAGCCCGCGCGGTTGTGCTCCCAGTGGTAGCCGATGCTGCACCCCGGCACGCTCTTCCGCATGAACAGCAGATTCTTGCCGCCGCTGTCAGCGATAGGCTGGAGGAAGCCATTGACCGTGTCCGTCAAGCTGTTGCCTAGATGGTACGATTTGACTTGCCTCGTGGCCGTGGCGGCCGCCCCGATGCGATAGGTGGCAATGGCCACGTTGCTATCGGCCAATCCGACCCGCGAGGCAATGGCCGCGATGCTGGTAACGCCGGCGACCGTGATCGGCTGGCGATAAACTTCGCCGTTGGACGTCGAGGGCGCCGAGCCGTCGGTCGTATAACGAATGGTCGTGCCGCCGGGCCAGGTGTCGATCTTGATCTTCTGCGGCGCGGCGAAGGCCCCGCCTTCCGGACTGAAGCGGGGCGCGGGGGCTTGGGCCTGCCCGCCCAGGTCGATACCCACGTAGCTGTTGCCCCCTGCACTCTCGAAGAAGGTTTTCGGGTCGCCGTCCAGGGCTCTATCGAAGGTGGCGGCCGACTTGTTGCCCACGCTCGTGCCGAAACCGCTGCCGCTGAGCTTGCCGGCGGCGCTATGGAATTCAATTTCCGCCAGTGCCAGGCCCGCCCCCTTGGCCGATTCGATCTTCACGAACCGGTAGACCCGGGCACCCGCTTGCGGGTCCGGCGTGACCGCGACCTCGAGCCAACCGTCGCCGCTGGGGACCTGCTCGATGCGGGCCAGTTCCACGAAGGCCGTGGTCGGCCCTTCGTTCGATCCGGTGATCCGCGCGCCGACTAGTTGGGCTGCCGTACCCGGCTTGGGCAGTAGCCGGACCTTGGCGAGCACGAAACGGTCAACGACCGCATCGCCCGGTTTGTCCTGAGCGAGAGACGGCCCGCAAAGCACGACGAGCAACAGAAGCGGAACACATAAACCCGTTTTCATACGAAAGTCCTTTCAATAGTCGATTAGTTTGTCGGCGACGAAGCGCTGCACCTTGCGCCAGCGCGGCTCACTCTCACGCAGGTATTCACGCTGGAAGAGCGGGCAGAGGCGGCCAGGCGGATCGACCGAGACCACCGTGTTGCCGCGCACCAACAACGTGTAAGCCACCGCGCCCATCTTCTCCTGGACCGTCCGTTCGCCGATCGGACACTGAATGACGATTTGCTCGCCGGCTTCGACCTTGCCCAGGTTCAGGTATCGTGCCTGCCAGGTGCACGGACGCGGCTCGCCGTTCACCTGTGCGGTGATCTCCTTGCTGCCCGAAGCGATCCACTCCGGCGCATGCACGAGAACCGTCTGGCAATTCTGGTGTACTTTGATCTCGACGCGGCCCTGGTAGGGAATGAAGCTGTAGACGTCGGCCCAGGGCGAAGCCCGGTTCAACAATATGTTGACTTTCAGCTCGCCGTCCTTGAAGTCCAGGGTGTGACGCCAAAGAAACCATAGCGCGCGGGTGCAGTTGGCGGTACAGCACTGCATGAGCAGGTTTTCTTGAGGGCCGCGCCACCACTCGTTGCCCTTGGCCCAACTCGCGAAAGACCCCAGGTTGCGCTCGGCGACACGATCGATGCACTCGTTGTAAAGCGGCGTCTTGGGCGGCTGCGTCTTGCCGTAGCGGACTAGGTCGTCGGCCTTAGCCCTCGTAAGTTGGATTTCGGAAAAATAGTTGCGGGCCCAACGCTCGGCGTCCTCGTAGAAATCTCCCGCGCCGAAGGCGGAAAGATTGCAGGCCAGCACCTCCATGTCGCCCACCGCACAGCCCTCGGAAGTGGCGTAGTTTGGATCGGCGAACTCGGGGGCGAAGCCGGTGACCGGGCCGAAACCGGCAGCAGGGGACTTGGCCCACACAAAACTCTTGCGGCAGAATTCCAGCAGTTCCTTGTCCTTGGCCGCGTCGGCATATTCCAGCATGCCGATCAAGTAATTCGTATGCGAGTGGAAGTGGTGGTCGCCGGCGAATTCCCCCTGAGGGCCCCAGTAGTTCCCGTCGTGGTAACGCATGAAGTTTGTCAACAGCCTGCCCAACTCGAGGGCTTTTTTGTCGCCCGTGAGCTTGTACTCCAACGCGCAGGCGCGGATGAACCGGCCGTTGATCTCGCCGCCCTCGGTCCCCGACGGCGCGGCGGCGTGGGGGTTCTTGGGATCGAACTTGGCATTCGGCTCGAACAAGTAGGCGGGGAAGTAGGCGTAGTCGCCTTTGCGGATTGCCAACTGGTCGGCCCGCGCGACCATCTGTCGCATCATTTCTTTCCAGAGCGGATTACCGTCGCGCTGGTAGTAAATATCGAGGACCTTGATGATGCGGCCCAAGGCCTGGGGATGGGCGAACTGCGCGATGCCCGATTCCTCGACCAATGAATTTGCGCCCGCCGTGGCGTAGGTGTCCACCTCCTGAAGCCGCTTGGGGTCCGATTTCTCGATGGTGAACAAGGTGCCGTTGGGGCGGGCGATGGCGTGGGCCCACCACAACTCCTTGCCGTACCACGGTTTGCCCTGGAGGGGAAAGTAATACAGGCCGTCGGGGCCGATCGATTTCAGGAGCACGTCTTGCCAGGCCTGGTCCACCTGGGTCATATAGGCGCTGCCGGTTACGACGCGCAGCAGGGGCAAGGCTTCCATGTACTTGGGCGTACACCAGTCGCTGAAGTTGTGGGCCATGCGTAGCGGATTGCCCATGTAAACGGAAAAGTACTGTTCGTAGTCCTGCTTAGGATTGGTGTCGCACGTCAGGACATTGATCGCCAGCTTCGACATCTCGGCGATGTCGGTCGTGTCGGGCACCAGATCCTCGTAGGTCTTGCCCTGCACCGGCTTCACGGGGAGCAACGTGGCCTTGGGGTTGACATAACCGATCTTGGTCCCGGCCGGCGGCGTCGCGTCGCTCCAAGGCCAGGCGTTGGAATCCGCCCGGGCTTGGCTAAGGGCGAGGCCAAGTACGCCCAGCAGAAGAAGGAAAACCCGTAGGGTGGGCCGCGGGCACCGTGCGTAGCATCGTCGGCGAGTCCCACCAGATTCTGGATCGAAGTTGCAGCGATCGCAGAATTGGTTAAGACGCCGACGCGCGAGCGAATTTACAGATAGAACGAACGGGTTGATGCTCATGCGAGGTTCCTTCAATCATTGCCCACCAGTACGACCGGAGCGTTGGGGTCGGCCGGGCCATTGGGCACCGAAAGGCCGGGCAGGGCTTCAGTCTAACGCGCGGGGAGGAGGGAGACAAGGTTTGGGGCGTTCTGCCTTTTGCCCTGAAGGGGCCGCAATATATCAGCCCAGGGCAACGCCCTGGGTATTGGGAACCATCGAAGAGCAATAGCCCTGAAAGGGCGTCACAAATGGACGCGGGTGGTGCGTCACGTTACCGCTTGTTTCGCCCTTTCAGGGCTTATTGGTTATGCCGCATCCAATCCCAGGGTGTTGCCCTGGGCTGATATGTTGCCGCCCCTTCGGGGCAAAATGGTAACGTTTCACCGGCCTCTTTTCCGGCTGAAGCCGGTACTACAAACGCCGTCAAACCGACTGATCGCTGCCGGGCACGCAGTGGTTCAACATCGGGTCCGGCATAGCAAACTCTCCAACCCGCTGACTGGGCCGGGCAAAACCGATCACCGCCTTGGTGGGCTTGACGTAACGGGCGTCGGCCTGAAAGACCTTCCAGGCCCGCTCCCAGTCCCACCGGTTGCTGTCCAAGAAGTGAAACACCAGGAGCTTCTTGATCTCGGTCAACTCGGCAAAACTCAGGCCGTCGGTGGCCGCGACCATGAAAACTTTGGGAGACGACGAAAGATGCGTCAATACTCGCATGGACACACAAAAGATGTGGGACGTTCACCTCCTGTTCTTGTTCTATTTATTCTTTATATACAGCAGCAGTATTAATGGCGCGGCGAAAACTGTCGACGGCCACTGGGGCGAGAGACGCAAGACGTTTAGCAAGTAGGTCTTGCGAAGAAGATTCGTGCGGATCGCGGCGTGGAAAAGGCGTTGGCTGCGTGTAAGTTGGTGGTCGATGTGGGGTCGGTAACCGGCGGTACGGTTTGCGCGGATTGAAATGATGTCGATAAGTGTCGCGTGATCGACAAACGCTCGACAGACGGTGAACAGGTTTTACACGATCCCTCAGGACAAAGAGTCAAAACTCACCGCCAACGAACATCGAAATTCGCGCGGAACAATACCCTCTCCGGGGTACCCGCGCAGCGGGTCGGGGCGACGTGACGTTTAATCACTCCTCGCCGGCATCCTCGCGGACGCTGAATTCGAGCTTCCAGCGGCCGCTGGCCTTCGTGCCTACACACCATAACTCCAACACGCCTAGCTCAGTAATCCGCGAGTGAAAGCGCACGGGAACGTAGTCCTCCTCGACCCCTGCCACCGCCGGCAACGTGGTCTCCAGCGAGTCGGTCTCTTCCAACTCGTCGGGCGACCAGGCGGAAAGCAGATCGCCCGCCCGGTCGGCCTTGCGGGTGGAAGAACTGAAGAAGCGGAACTGGGCCGGCTCGCCTACGATCAGGCCGATATCGTCCGACGGCACGTCCGTCTCCGTGCCCTCTTCCATGCCGTTGGGCACGACACACAAGGCTCGAAACGGCCGCGGGGCGCCGGGCACGGCCAGGCCGGCCGTCTCGATGCCCACGTAATACGCCCGTGCCGTCCCGCCGCGGATCCGCAGGCCGCCGCGATGCTTGGCCCAACCGTAGTAGGCAGCGCCGCGGGCCACGGCATGATCCAGGTCGTGGCGGCCCTCGAGCATCTGCGGGGCCTGGCTGTCGGCGAACCATTCGCCTAGCACCTCCAGCAGGCGATGCCGCAAGACATCGGCCTTGAACACGCCGCCGTTGAAAAGCACGTGCGTGGGCCGGACCGGCTGCCCCGAGACCGGGCCGTGGGCCTGTAGGAAGGCGGCCAGATGCCGGGTTACGGCCGTATCGTTCTCGTAGGGCAAGCCCAGCTCGCGGAAACCGGACGCCGACCGCCGCGCCGGTCGATCGCTCAGCTTGCAGTGCGGGAAGAATCCGTCGACCAAAAGCTGCCCCACGCTCTGCCGATCGACTTCCGTGGTCACGGTGCTGCCGATCAGGCGGCTACCGCGGCCCAGCACCGAGATCGAATATTTGTCGCCGGCTGGGCCTTCCGCCGCCAGCAGCGCTTCCTTGGCGTTGCGGCAGGAATGCCAGAGGGCGACCGATTGCCAGGGATCGAGCTTGGTGCCCTTCTCGGCAAAGCGGGCGGCGACAAAGTGGGCCAGGGCCAGGTCCATGTTGTCGCCGCCAACCAGCAGGTGATTTCCCACGGCCATGCGCCGCAGCACCAGTTCGCCGGCCTCTTCGGCCACAGTCACCAGCGTGAGGTCGGTCGTGCCGCCGCCCACGTCGCAGACCAGCAGCGTATCGCCCAGTTTCAAGGCCCTCCGCCAGTGGTCGCCGCGGTCGGCCAGCCAAGCGTAGACGGCCGCCTGCGGCTCTTCCAGCAGGACCAGGTCATGGGGCAGCCCGGCTGCCAGTGCCGCCTCGCGGGTCAACTCGCGGGCGCTGGCGTCGAACGAGGCCGGCACAGTCAACACTACGAGCTGCTCGGCCACGGGGGCCTCAGGGTGCAGTTCCTGCCAGGCCGCCACCATGTGCTCCAGGTAACGCTGCGAGGCGGTAACCGGCGAGATCTTGGCCACCTGTTGCGGCGCGCCCCAGGGCAGGATCGGCTGATGGCGATCGACGCGGCTGTAGGCCAGCCACGACTTGGCCGCCCCCACGGTCCGGTCTGGAACCTCGGCCCCTTGCCGCCGGGCATATTCGCCTACGGCAAAATCGCGCTGCTTGGCCCAGGGCAGATCGAGCGCCCCGCCGCTCGCTTCGTTCGGATTGGCCAGGTAGGCGAACGAAGGCAGCATGGTCCGCGATTCGACCGTGCCGCTGCTGACCAGTTGTGGCAGTGGCAGCAGCTCGACCTCCGGATGTTCGGCCTCCAGCGACGCGTAGGCCAGCACATTATTGGTGGTGCCCAGATCGAATCCCAGGATGAATTTTGCCATGCTCTTCTCTCCGTTGGAACTCATGCCAATTCCACTTCCACGGGCGCGACCACGCGGGCGGAATACGGCGTGCCCGACCAAGCCGGCAACTGCACCTCGGCCGCCTCCCAGCCATGATGCGCGAGGCTGCCGCGAAAGGGCGGATCGCCCACCACGTTGCCCGTCAGCCGGTAGCGGCCGGCGTCGAAACCGGACGGAACCTCGACCGGGCTGCCTTCCTGCTGATCGACGATCGACTTGATGGCGAAGAGGCGGTCGAGCACCTTAGCGCAATCGCGATGCACGTCGCGGACCGCGGCCCCGATCTGGGCGTCGCTGTAGCTATCCAGCGGCTCCTTGATGAAATCGACGAAGCGGGCCTCGCGCTGCAAGGTGGCCAGGAGTGTGACCGCCTCGCTACGGGCCGGCTTGGGTGGCTGTTTTGCCGGCTTCGGCTCCGCCTTGTCGGCCGGTTTCGCCGGTGGTTTGGCCTCACTCGGCTTGTTCTCCAATTTGCGTTTTTCCAGCACCTCGGCCACTTGCCGGGCGACTGTTTCCTGGAACAAGACGAGGAAGAAAATGCGTATAGCGAGCCAGATTCGGGCCATCAGTGTCAAGCCTTTTTTTGAGATATTTCGACTACTGCGGTTTTTGAACCGTATGCAGTATGCAGTATATCGTTCCGCGGCCGAACGGAAAGGGGTTTCGTTGATCGTATGCTCTTCGGTCCTGCCGATCCTGGAGATCGTGGCGAAGTTCGCCAATTCCTTGCCGTCCACGGCGAAGGTGTGTCCGAAATCGCCCCGCTCTCGGGGTGTGAATTATTGTGGTTCAGAACCCCGCTTGCAGGCGAAACCGCAACGGTTACAATCTAGTTTGTACTCAGCACAGGAGTTTTTGTATAATGCCCGGTTTTCGCCGCCTTGTCTGCTGGATTGGACATGCCGACTTTTTGGCGATGGCCAACGCGCTTCCTCCGGCAGAAAAGGATCGAGTGCTCGCTGCCCTCAACGTACGAGAAAACCCCGGCGCGAAAAGCGGTCCCATTCGCACCCTCGTTTCGGTAGAGGCCTTCGATGAAATTCATCTTCTCAGCAACTACCAGCCATTTCTTGCGGAGTGTTTTGTCCGCTGGCTAGGAAGCGACGCTCGGATTCACCAGGTCGAAATTTCGAACCCCACGGACTACGCCAGTATATTCCAAACGGTTGACGCGACATTGGCTTCGATCGTGAACGAACCCGCCGCGCAGGCTGCCGAATTGTGTATTCACCTCAGCCCCGGTTCACCGGCAATGATCGCCATCTGGGTTTTGCTCGGTAAGAGCCGCTACCCTGCCACCTTCTTCCAAACCCATGACGGGCGAGCCTGGAAGACCGAGATTCCATTCGACCTTGCGTTCGACTTCGTTCCGGAATTATTGCAGTCGTCCGACCTGAGTTTTCAGCACCTTGCGTCGCGCAGCCCCCAGGAAATTGCCGGGTTTGGCCACATCATTGGCAACAGCAAAGCCATCCGCCTCGCAGTTGGACGGGCGCAGAAGGCGGCAATCCGCGACGTGCCGGTGCTAATCCTGGGTGAGACCGGTGCCGGTAAGGAGCTTTTTGCCCGGGCCATCCACGATGCCAGCCACCGGACCAAAGGCCCTTTCGTTGCTATCAACTGCGCCGCAATCCCCCATGAGCTACTCGAATCTGAATTGTTTGGCCACAAGAAGGGCGCCTTCACCGGGGCTACGTCAGATCACAGCGGCGCTTTTGGGCAGGCCAATGGTGGGACGCTTTTCATGGACGAAATCGGCGAGTGTGCTCCCGCGATGCAGTCTAAGTTGCTGCGGGTTCTCCAGCCGCCGCCGCAAGCCGGGCCGTGTCACCGGGTCTTTCGCCGGATTGGGGAGAGCCAAGACCGAACCAGCAATGTCCGTGTCATTGCCGCCACCAACCAGGACTTGCTCCAAGCGGTGGAGAACCACCGCTTCCGAGAAGACCTCTACTACCGTTTGGCAGTCATCACGCTGAAATTGCCGCCGTTGCGGGAACGGAAATCCGACATTCCGCTGCTCTTGGACGCGTTTCTCAAGCAGATCAACGCGGACTTCCGCCTCCAGGAACCGGGTTACCAGGACAAATCCATTTCTGCTGCTGCAAACGTATTTGTGCGCCGCTACCCCTGGCCGGGGAATGTTCGGCAGCTAAACAACACCCTGGTCCAAGCCGCGGTCATGTGTGCCGGCGATACCATCGAGCCGTCCGATTTAGAGGCGGCCTTGGGCGTGTCGGCACAGGGGCCTCAAGTTGATCCGCTGGACCATCCATTGGGCGAGGGATTCGACCTCGAAAAGCACCTACAAGACATACAGCGACACTACTTGCGTCGCGCGATGGAAGAATCGGCCAACGTGAAAACACGGGCCGCGCAATTACTTGGAATGGCCAACTACCAGACCCTCGACGCCCAGCTAAAGCGCTTGGGCGTCAGATGCAAGAAACAACAAACGCGGCCTTCGTAGCACGAGTATTTGATTCCAATTTCAGCATTGGCACACGAATTGCCATACTGAGCGAACCAAATGAGCGCGTTAATAAGAGCCGCCGCCAAGCATGTTCACGGACGAGTTGCCCTCTCGTACGGCGAACCGGTCGGAGGTTTTGCGGTGAAATCCCTCAACTTCGAGTTCCTACGTCCCGAATGGCCGGAATTGGCCTCGTTGGGCGGCTTTGCCGAGCAGTACGTCCATACCGACCCTGCCGGTGCCCTGGTCAAGCTCCGATCCTTCGGCGAAGAAGTCGTCGAAATCGTCTATCAGAAGTTCGCTTTGCCACGGCCGCCACAGGCCAGATTGATGGAGCTTCTGACGCAGCCCACTTTCACTCAGAAAGTGCCGCGCGTGGTCGTCAACACGATTGATGCCATTCGCATCCACGGCAACAAGGCCGCCCACGGCGCCGGAGGCAGCACGAACACCGTCCTTTGGCTGCTCAAGGAAGCCCACCGGCTTGGCAAGTGGTTGCACCTGACCTTTACGGCCAACACCGACGTCTCCGCCATTCCGGCATATCGAGATCCTACGCCGGAACTCGTCAGCGGCAAGTCCAAGTCCGAACTCAAGCGCGAAAAGGCTGCCATCCTGCAGCGCCTTGCCGGCCAGGAAGCCCAGATGCAGAAGCTCCTCGACGACCTGGCAGCCGCCCGGCAGGAAGCTGCGCGCGCCATGGCCAGTGCGGAGGAGCTCCAGGCCCGCATGCAAGCCGCCCAGCACGCCGTCAATGTCCTCGACTTCAACGAGGAGGAGACGCGGCTGCTGTTGATCGACACTCAGTTGACCGCGGCGGAATGGAATGTGGGACCGGGCAAAAAATCAACCGACTCGGTCGGCAAGGAGGTGCCTGTCCATTTCCAGCCCACCGAAAGCGGCGAAGGTGTCGCTGATTATGTCCTGTGGGACGACAATGCCATGCCGCTGGGCGTGATCGAGGCCAAGAAAACGGCGATCGATCCCGACGCCGGCCGGACCGCCGCACAAGACTATGCCGACGGTTTGGAGAAGCAGTACGGACAGCGCCCAGTCATCTTCTACACCAACGGCTTTGAGACCTGGATCTGGGATGATACCGGGCACTGGCCACCCCGCAAGGTCTATGGCTTCTATTCCAAGGACAACCTGCAATACCTTGTCCGCCGGCGCAGCCAGCAACAGGAACTTACCAAGATCATTCCCGACAAAAACATCGCCGGCCGGCTCTACCAAATCGAGGCCGTCACGCGGGCGCTGGAGCGGTTCCAGAACCGCCGCCGCAAAACCCTCTTGGTCCAAGCCACCGGCACCGGCAAAACCCGCGTGGCAATTTCCATTTCCGAAACGCTTCTTCGCGCCGGTTGGGCAAAGCACATTCTCTTTCTTTCCGACCGCCGCGAACTCCGCAAGCAGGCCAACAACGCCTTCAAGGCATTTCTGCCCGACGAGCCCCGCGTCTACGTCACTTCGCGATCCTGCAAGGAACGCGAGCACCACGTCTACCTGGCCACCTATCCGGCCATGATGAAGTGTTTTGAGACCTTTGACGTGGGTTTCTTCGACCTGATCATCGCCGACGAATCGCACCGCAGCATCTACAACCGCTACCGCGACCTGTTCAAGTATTTCGACGCCATTCAAGTCGGACTGACCGCCACGCCCCGCAAGGACCTGATTACTCACAACACCTACGAGTTGTTCGATTGCGAGGACAACGACCCCACGTCGTACTACGGCTACGAGGAAGCGGTGCGTGATGGGTTCCTCACCCCCTTTGAGGTCCGCACGTTCACCACGCCGTTCCTCCGCGAGGGCATGAAGTACGCCCAAATGACCGTCGAGCAGCGTCAGCAGCTCGAAGAAGACGAAATCGAGCCCGAGGCGGTGCAGTACGAACAGCAGCAGGTTGACAAGTACGTCTTCAACAAGGACACCAACCGCCGCATCCTGCGCAACCTGATGGAGAACGGCGTCAAGGTGGCCGGCGGCAGCCGTTTGGGCAAGACGATCGTTTTCGCCCGCAACCACAACCATGCCCTCCTGCTGCAAAACCTCTTTGACGAGATGTATCCGCAGTACGGAGGCAACTTCTGCCGCATCATCGACAACTATGACCCGCGGGCCGAGGAACTGATCGACGACCTGAAGGGCGAAGGCAAGAACCCCGAGCTGACCATCGGCATATCGGTCGATATGCTCGACACGGGCATCGACATCCCGGAGATCGTGAACCTCGTCTTTGCCAAACCGATCTACTCCTACATCAAGTTCTGGCAGATGATCGGTCGCGGCACGCGGCTCTGTCCGGACCTGTTCGGTCCCGGCGAGCACAAGAAGAAGTTCCTGATCTTCGACCACTGGGGCAATTTCGAGTATTTCGACGAGCGCTACGCCGAGGCCGAGCTGACCGCCAACGGCAAGGCGATTCAACAGGTCCTTTTCGAGGACCGCATCCGCCTGGCCGAGGCCGCCCTGGCCGCCCAAGATCATCGGGCCTTTGACCTGGCATGCAACCTGCTCTTGCAGGATGTCCGCGACCTGCCCGAGGCGGCCATTGCCATCCGCGACAAGTGGCGCGAGGTCAAGACCATGCAGCAGGACGGCGTCATCCGCCAATTCGACGCTGCCACCGTCAGCGTGCTGAAGACCGTGGTCGCGCCCTTGATGCAGTGGCGGAACATCAGCGGGCACCTGCCGGCCTACGAGTGCGACCGGGTCTGCTGCCGGCTGCAGACGGCCCTCTTGAAAGGCGATGCCAAGCTGGCCGATCTCCGCGACGAACTGCTCGACCGCGTGTCCCAGTTGCAGATCAACCTCAACCCGGTCAAGGAGAAGATTGCCGCCATCGAACGGATGAAGAGCGGCGCCTTCTGGACCGCCCCGACCGTTGAAACCATCGAAGAAGCCCGCCGCGAACTCCGCGGCGTCATGCAATACCACGGCCGGCCAACCGGCGGCGCCCGCCTGCCGCCCAGGGTCATGGACGTGACCGAAGATGAAAGCCTCATCGAGCAGAAGCACTACCGGCCCAAGCTCGCAGGCTTGGAACTCATCGAGTATCGCAACCGCGTGCAGCGCGTGCTCGCCCAACTGATCGACTCCACGCCGCCTTTGCAGAAGATCAAGGCCGGCCAGCCGGTCAGCCGCGAAGAGCTGGAGAAGATCGCGGCCTTGGTCCTGGCCCAGGAGCCGGACCTCGACCTGACCGACCTGCTCGAATACTATCCGGAGACAGCCGGCAACCTGGCCAGCGCCATCCGCGGCATCATCGGGCTGGACGCCGAGGCCGTGAACGCCCGCTTTACCGACTTTGCCCAGCAACACAAACTCAACTCCGCCCAACTCCGCTTCCTCGACCTGTTGAAGAACCACATCCGCGACTACGGCGCCATCGAGTTGGACCAGCTTTACGAAGTGCCCTTCACCTCGCTGGACAAAGACGGCCTGGATGGCGTATTCCCCGACGAGAAGCAGGCCGAAGAACTGATAGCTCTGGTCGAATCCTTCACCAGGCCAGCGGAGGATACAGCGCAATGACGGCACGAACGAGAAAGCTCCTTTCACCCTCCGGGAGAGCGGCAGGCGGTGGATTGGCAAAAGCCAGAGGAATTGCGATGGAACTCGTTGTGATGTTCTTGTTCCGTCTATGGTTGCGGCGGACGGGCGTTTACGCCCGTTCCCGGCTTCAGCCGGTGTTCGGCCCGGCATTTATGCCGGGTTGGCCGCACCGCCGGAGGAATTTGCGCTTTCTGAGCGGCTGTCAGCCCGGTTTACCGGGCTCCTTTCGTCGTACGGGCAGGAGCCGCGTAAACGCGGCTGACAGGCGGTCTTGCCCAGGCGAGAGACGTTTGCCTTGCACGACCACCCGGCATAAATGCCGGGCCGAATACCGCTGCGCGAAAAGGACCGTAAACGGCCCTCACTCCCAGCGGTCCGTCGCCCCATCGAAATCGCTGATCAATCGCCGTCACGGAATAGAAGCGGCCTGCAAGGCTTTTCATTTGACAGCTACTCACCACTCCAAGGACTGGACTTTCGCATGATTACCGGCAAGCTGAGGCAGGACGTGGACCGACTTTGGGAAGAATTCTGGACCGGCGGAATCACCAATCCGCTCACCGTCATTGAGCAGGTTTCCTTCCTCATGTTTTCTCGCATGCTCGACATCCGCGAGAACCTCAACGAGCGCAAGGCTAACCGGCTCAAGGGCAAGACCCACGTGAAGATGATCTTCGATCCAGATCAACAACACCTCCGCTGGAGCAGCTTCAAACACAAGCCGGCCCCGGAGATGCTCAAGGTTGTCCGCGAGGAGGTCTTTCCGCATTTCCGCACGGTGGGCAACTCCGGTTCGACGTTCAGCGAGTACATGGCCGACGCCCAATGCCTCATCCAGAAGCCCAGCCTGCTGGTTTCCGCCGTGGGCATGGTTGACCGGCTGCCCATCGAGGAAAGCGACACCAAGGGCGACCTGTACGAATACCTGCTCAGCAAGCTCACGACTGCCGGCATCAACGGCCAGTTCCGCACACCCCGGCACATCATCCGCATGATGGTTGGGGTTATCGCCCCCAAGCCCACCGACATCATCGGCGACCCGGCTTGCGGCACGGGCGGCTTCCTGGCCGCCGCCCTGGAATACATCTTTCGCACCAATACCTCGAATGCCGGTATCATTGAGCGCGAAGACGACGAGGGCAACAAGACCACCATCTACACCGGCGACAAGCTCAACCCCGACGAGCGCCGCCACGTCCAGGAGGGCATGTTCTTCGGGTTCGATTTCGACGCGACCATGCTCCGCATCGCGTCGATGAACCTGATCCTCCACGGGCTGGAAAACCCCAATATCCATTATTGCGACACGCTGGCCAACTCCATGCCCGAGCGGTTTCCTGAATTGGCCCAGGACCATTTCGACGTAATCCTCGCCAATCCGCCGTTCAAGGGCAGCCTCGACTACAGCGACGTGCATTCATCGCTTACCGGCAAGGTGAAAACCAAGAAGACGGAACTGCTGTTCATTGCCCTTATGCTGCGGATGCTCAAGACGGGCGGCCGCTGTGCGGTGATCGTTCCCGACGGCGTGCTCTTTGGCTCGTCGAACGCTCACCGCAGCCTGAGACAGATGCTCGTGGACGACAACCAGCTTGAGGCCGTGATCTCGCTGCCCGCGGGCGTGTTCAAGCCGTATGCCGGCGTCTCGACCGCCGTACTGGTTTTCGCCAAGGGCGGCCGAACTGACAATGTTTTCTATTACGACGTCGAGCGCGATGGCTACAGCCTCGACGATAAGCGGACCCCGCTGCCCGAGAAGGACAAGGATGGCCGGCCCAACGACGACCTGCCCGACGTGGTGGAAAGGTGGAAGCAGTGGAACAGCGGTCGCGGCAAGAAACAGTTTGGCGACCGCAAGGCGCGGGCGTTTTTCGTCGCCCGCGACGAGATCGCCGCCCAGGATTACGACCTCTCCATCGGCCGCTACAAGGAGCACGTTTACGAAGAGGCCAAGCACGACCCGCCGAAGGTGATTCTCGGCCGGCTCAAGGACCTCGAAAAGGAAATCGCCGCGGACATTAAGGCCCTGGAAAAGATGCTCGGCTGACACGATATTTCCCCTCTCCCGCCTGCTGTACCCAGTAGGATGGGAGAGGGGCAGGGGTGAGGAGAGAAATGATGGCCAAACGCAGCAAGAAGACGGAAGTCGTGGAGAAACCGGGACCGGACTACGGCGACCTCCTGACGGGCATTTCCGACCTTCTGGACCGGGCGCGGCGGATGTCGGCCCGCGCGGTCAATAACATCGTTACCGCCGCGTATTGGGAAGTCGGCCGGCGGATCGTCGAGTTTGAGCAAGGGGGAAAGGCCCGGGCGGAATATGGGAAGACACTCATGGAACAGCTCGCCAAGGACTTGACCGCTCGTCATGGACGTGGATTTTCGGTGCAGGGCCTCTACAAGATGCGCGGATTCTACCTGGGTTGGGAGATTCTCCCGACAGCGTCGGGAAAATTGGAGGGCACAGCGAAACTTCCGCCGAATTTAAGGGGGGGTGACAAGATCCTCCCGACACCGTCGGGAGAATTAGATCCCCGGTTAGCGTTGTCCAGCCAAGATGGGGGTGTCGGATGCGAGAATTGCCCGACAGCGACGGGCAAATCCGAAATTGTGCAGACACCGTCTGTAGAATTGAACCCTATGTCGGTTCCGTCGGTTTTTCCACTCTCCTGGTCCCATTACGTCCGCTTGATGGCGGTCGAGAAGCCCCATGCCCGGGCCTTCTACGAGGCCGAGGCGATCCGTGGCGGCTGGTCGGTGCGTCAGCTTGACCGGCAGATTAGCACCCAGTTTTTCGAGCGGACATCTCACTCGAAACGGCAGGCAGTCATACTGGCCAGGGGCCAGAAACCTTTACCCGAAGACGCCGTCTCGGTGCAAGATGAGATCCGCGACCCCTGCCTGCTCGAATTCCTCGACCTCAAGGACGAGTACAGCGAGAGCGACCTCGAAGAGGCGTTGGTTCAGCACCTGGAGTGGTTCTTGCTGGAACTGGGGGCCGGCTTCACGTTCGTCGCCCGGCAGAAGCGGATTCGCATTGGCGACGAGTGGTATCGTTTCGATCTGCTGCTCTTCCACCGCCGGCTGCGGTGCCTGATGGTGATCGACCTGAAGATCGGCAAGTTCACGCACGCCGACGCGGGCCAGATGAACCTGTATCTCAACTACGTCCGCGAAAACATGATGGAGCCGGGCGAGAACGACCCGGTCGGGCTGATCCTCTGCAGCGCCAAGAACGACGCCGTCGTGCATTATGCGATGGGCGGGATCAAGGCCAACGTCTTCGCCTCCCACTATCTGACCGACCTGCCGGATCCCGAAACGCTCAGGCGGGAAATCCTCACGACCCAGCATGCCATTGAAACGCGGGCGGCGATGAAAGGACTGGAACATGGCTAGGCTGCCTTTCCTGTGGATGACGTCTGTCTCCGAAGATGATTACGTTGCAGACAATATGAGCAAGCTCGAGAGGATCCTGCGATGACTTTCGTGACACGTTATCCGTGGGTCGAGCTACGAGACATCGTCGCTGAGACGCAGTACGGTACATCGCGACTGGCAAGCGCAAGCGACGGCGCATACCCAATCCTCCGCATGAACAACATTACCTATGAAGGTGCGTTCGCGCTCGACGACCTCAAACGGATCGATCTAAGCGAAAGTGAGGTGAGCAAGCACACCGTGCGACGTGGCGACCTGCTCTTCAACCGTACGAACAGCCCTGAGCTTGTCGGAAAGACCGCCGTATGGGATAGTGATGAATCGTTCGCGTTCGCCGGATATTTGGTCAGGGTGCGATTCGACGAACACAAGGCTTGCGCCAGATATGTTTCCGCATTTCTCAACAGCGTCTACGGGAAAAGGATGCTTTTTGCCGCCGCAAAGCCCTCGATTAACATGTCGAACATTAGCGCCTCCGGCTTGCTCCGACTCAAAGTGCCCTTACCGCCGCTGGCAGAGCAGAAACGGATTGCGGCGGTCCTGGATCAGGCCGCCGTCATCCGCCGCAAACGCCGGCAGACCATTCAGAACGTCACTGAAATTGCCCCGGCGGTCTTTTATCAGATGTTCCCGCACCACGGGGCTGAGCCAACGGCAACATTGAGCGAGCTGGGAGTCGAGTTTCGGTACGGTACATCGAACAAATCGGGGTCAACCGGCTTTCCTACGTTGCGGATACCTAATGTCCTTGCCGCTGCCTTGGATCTCACCGACCTGAAGAACGTTCCGGTTGAGCCAAATGAGTTCGACCGGCTCGGGTTGCAAGATGGCGACCTCCTTTTTGTCCGCACCAACGGAAATCCCGACTACGTTGGACGCTGCGCGGTGTTCGATTGTCGGATAATCATTGCTGCTGACTATGATCCCGAGCAGTTCATCTACGCTTCCTACTTGATACGGGGACGTGCAGACCCACGTGTCGTGAATCCAAGATATGTGCGTGCCTTTCTTGACACCCCACGCGGTCGTCAGATGGTCCGCACGCAATGCCGCACATCTGCGGGACAATACAACATTAACACACATGGCCTTGGTTCCCTGACAATTCCTGTGCCGCCAATTCAACGACAGAATGACTTTGCCGAACGTCTTGAGGAAATCGGCTCACTTGAGCAACGAGTCATCAAAGGATATGCGGAATCCGGGAAACTTTTTGACACCCTTGTCCACAATGCCTTGTGCGGAGAACTATGATCGACTACTTACACCAAGACTTTCGGATCGGGCCGGAACAGACCGTCGAGGTCAAGTTGGACCAGCAGGCCAATGTGATGCTGCTGGACGACATCCAATACGACAACTATCGTCACGGCCGGCAATTTACTTACTTTGGCGGATTGGTCAAGCAATCCCCTGTGCATTTGTCGCCGTCGCATATCGGCCACTGGCATCTTGTAATCGATTTGGGAGGAGCCCGTGGAACTCTCCGTCATTCGATTCGTTTGCTTGGGTAGAGCAAGAACCAAACGCAGCGATGCCCCTTGATTCTTTTGTGACGAAACCGCTCCGGGGGTGGTGTTGCAGGAGGTGAATGCATGAAGAAAAAGCCAGAAGCAAAGAACTCGGCAATTGTCGGCAGCGGCAAACACCCGCCAACGCGGGTGCGTTCTCCGTCTGGCTCCGAACAGCCTTCGTCGACCGCCGACGTGATTGACATGTTTCTTTGTCACAACTCAGCAGATAAGTCATGGGTTGAGGGCCTCGCTGAGCAGATCGAATCCGAAACATTCGACGGCACGGACTCTGGTCGTCCGCTCAAAGTGTTCTTTGACAAGTGGGACATTGACATCGGCCAGAACTTCGTCATGCGGATCAATGACGGGCTTTGCCGAGCAAGGTTCGTCGCCATCGTCATTTCACCGGAGTTTCTCGCCGCCCCGTGGACATCATTTGAATGGACACACATCGTCACGCTCGACCCGGTGAACGCCAAAGGCAGGCTGATACCGATCTACCGCAGGGAACTATCGCTAGATGGCTCAATGACCTGCGATCTTCCAGCACCGTTCCGCGCGCTTAATTGGCTTGATTTTCGTCGTGACGCTGAGTTCAAGAGGAACTATCAGCGCCTGATCCGACGTGTTCGCGGCCTGCCCCCGGCGCGCGGGAAGCCGCGTAGGCCGTTGGCATCGAGTCCTTCTTCGAACGCGGCCGGCCTACTGCTGGGGCCATCCACTTCGGCCGCCCCAGATTCCGTCCACGACATCATACTTGGCAATCTCCTGCCCGTCCTTGACCTTCCGCGGACGATCTGGAGTGCTCCGACGCCCGCGAGGAAACCGGAAGAAGTGTGGTCTAAGATTGACAAGTGTCCGCCATTCGTATTGCGGGAAGGCCGCCTATTCACATTCGACGACCTCGCACACCGACGCTCGCCTTTCCGCAAGCTTATCTCGTCCAAGGAGATATTGGGGCCGCCAGTTTCGTCGTGGCGCGAGGACGAGGTGCGATGGAAATGGTTCATTGATCTGCTGCACCGAGCATTGCACAACTATTTAGGCGGCCGAGGAATTAAGTCAGCGCGTTCTCATCGTTATTTCTTCGTCGGAAATAAGGACGGAACGAATCGTACGCAGCAGAATGCGCAAGACCCCGCCCGGGAGGTTGCGGCGAAGAAAGTGAACTTGAAGACCGGTACGAGTTTCTGGGTTCATCACGGGAGTGAGTTTCGATTCATGACGCTTGGAGATCGATTATTCCTTTGCATCGAACCGTGCTACGTGTTCAGCTCAGACGGTAGGACTCCGCTTACCGGACCCAATGTAACTCCACTCTCGATGAAATGGGGCGGCAAGGAGCGAAATGTTGCGATCCTCCGGCACGTAGTTTTTTGGGCACGGACATTAGGACGCGGCGGCTCCCGCATTGAAATTGCGACAGGTGCATCGCCGATCGTCCTTTCCGGACTTCCGGCGCTGTCCCGCACGACGTTTGGTATTGAGTTTGACCACATTGCGGTCCGCAGTCTAATTGCCCAAGTGGACGACGACCTTACTACCGCAGCGAGGGCCATGGAGGCGTTCGCTACCGATGACGGGCATGATGCAGAACCGGCGTTGCAAGGAGATGACCATGCAGAATAGTCGAAAACCCCGATCACGGTCATCGGGCGGAGTCGCCCTTCTCAACAAACTGATTCAAGAAGCGAAACCGAGCTTCCATACGTGGCACGTACCGGAACCGAAGCTGCTTTTCGCCGAACGAAGGGAATGCGAGGACCCAAAGACCGGAATCACTCTGTTCGGACCTGCGCAACTTGACCGAGCCCCGCGCTCTGCGATCCGTCTCGGCATCGTCGGTACCGGGGACTCTATTCAAATGCTGCGTCATTGGCTTGACGATGCATCGCTGCCGATTCACGCAGGGGTTTCGTCGGCGGGCAAGCCGTATGACAGCCTACTTGCGCCCGCCTTCCCGGGTTTTGGGCCAGACTCACCGTTCCATTGCGAGCTGACCCTCGACGACAGGCATGTAGAGACACTCAGTGCTTCCGATGTGCAAGGTGCTATCAACGACCCGCGATTTCCGAGGCGCGTGGCCAATATGGTCAAACTGGTTACCGAACGGCTAAATGTTCTTGCAGAGAAGGATCCTCAGCCCGATGTCGTCGTATGCGCCATGCCCAAGGAGGTCGAAACTGCTTGCGGTCCCGGCGCGCGAGCGACACAACGCCAACCGACGTTCCTCACTAAGCAACAGAAGGCAGAACGGCGTGCGAAACGGCGAGACCAGACACGCGGCCAGTTGAGATTCGATTTTCCGTTCGGGAACGAATCTGGAGCAGATGACGAGTATTTGCGATTCCACCAGGATTTTCACAACGCGCTCAAAGCGGGCGCGATGACTTCGGCATTGCCGACGCAGTTGGTTTGGGATAGCACCCTTCGCCGCAGTCGTGGAACCCAGGATCCGGCAACAGTCGCGTGGAACTTCTTTACCGCGGTCTACTACAAATCAGGGAACGTCCCGTGGGAGCTATCCTTCAACGCCAGAGGAACATGCTTTGTGGGAATTACGTTCTACCGCGAAGGACCGGATCCGAACGCACCAACCCGAACCTGCCTCGCTCAAGCATTCTCGGAGACGGGCGAAGGCATTGTCCTCCGCGGTGACCCCGTGACATGGGACAAGGAAAGGGATCTCAAGCCCCACCTCAGTCAAATCGCCGCACACAAGCTGCTCTCGCAAGTGCTTGATTTGTACAAGAAGCACTTCAAAGTGCTTCCGCGGCGTGTCGTCGTCCACAAGACATCCCGGTTCTGGAGTGATGAACGGCAAGGGCTGCTGGACGCCCTCAACAAAGTGCCATCGCACGATTTTCTCGCGCTTGAGCGCCGCGGAATACGATTCTTCCGGCTCGGAGCCGAACCACCCGTGCGTGGCACCGTTGTCGAACTTGCTCGCCGCAACTACCTCGTTTTCACCCGTGGCTACGTTCCTTTTCTCCGGGCGTATCCTGGTTTGAGAGTCCCCAATCCCATAGAAGTCCTTGAGCATTTCGGAGATTCCGCTTCGGACCGCGTGTGTTCTGAGATTCTTGCCCTCACGAAGCTCAACTGGAATAGCTCGGCGTTCGCCAGTGCCGACCCGATCACAATCGGGTTCTCCCGGGAAGTGGCCCGTATCATCAAGGAGCTTCCCGACGGAGTAGTCCCGCAATTCAAATACAAGTACTATATGTAGGTCGTTCGTGTACACGGAGCGACTGCGGCGATCACGCCCAAGTAATCGGCAGCGCGCCATTGTCCACACAGAAGGATTTGTAGCCGCACAAAGAGATTTATGGAACCTGCCATCTGGATCTGGTGCAAGCATCATCGAAGGGAGCGTTGAAGCAGGACTTTTCACGCGTTTCTTGGTGCAGAACGACTTTGGTACATCATTTGCGTTCCACCGTGACCGACGTTCAAACCTATCACCCTCACTTTCGGAGACCACTCATGAAACTCAACGAGTTCATTTGGATGCCCTACAGCGATAGCCGCGACGACTATCGGGATCACATCGCCAAGGCCGCGATCGATGAGAATTGGGGCCTAGACTACCGCTACATGTACGATTACATTCGGGACAACTTTGAAATCGCCCAAAAGCAGGGCAAGGTCAAAGAGCATCCGCAAAAGAAATACTGTCTGTTCCGCGCCGGAACGCTGGTGACCCGAGAGGGAGAGCCGATCACCGTGCTCGGCACGGCCAATCAACAGTCCGGGAAAGAACCATACGTCTACAAGACCGTCTTCACGCGGCCGCGGTTTTGTGTGCGGCTTGGCAACGACGAGTTTCCGGAGACGCCCCCGGCTGCACCGGAGTACGACCCCCCGCCGTATTTCGCAGACTACAAACTCGTTTACAACTTCGTTCATTACTTGGACGACCACGAACACCGGGTCGAAGAGCGTTTTCCAAAGCTGACCCCCCACCAGAGGTTTCTCTGCATCTATGCCGCGTTGGAATTGGCGCATAAGCGAGGTACGCAGGCAGCCGTTTCCCAGTGGTATTGTGACCGGAATGCCGACGAAGGGGGGTATCAATGGTTGTTGCCGCTCTTCATCACGTCCGAGAATCTGTCCGAAAAGCCGGATTTCGTTGCCACGCTCGGACCGGACGACGACTACAAAGAATACAACGTCAGAACACTGCTTCCACCGGAGTATGCGTATGGCCACGCCCGCGCCGTAAGCGGTCGTGACCCTCAGTTCCGCACTTGGGCTTGACTTGCCCCCGGTGATCTGTTCAGGTCCCATAGTCTGACTACAATGGCGGAATTGCGGCCCTAGTTCCCCGCAGTGGAGGCGATTAGAAACGATGATTACCCGCATTTCGATCGAAAACTTCAAGGGCATCGGCGACCGGATTACGGTGCCCTTTCGCCCCATCACGCTGCTCTTCGGCCCCAACAGCGCCGGCAAGAGCAGCATCATGCACGCCATCCATTACGCCCGCGAGGTCCTGGAGCGGCACAATCTGGACGCTGATGAGACGTTGACGGGCGGCGAGAGCGTGAAACTCGGTGGATTCCACGAGATGGTTCACCGCCACGAAGACCAGCGGGCAATCAAGATTCGCTTCGATCTCGATTTCTCCAGCGTAAAATGGGATGAACTCCTCCCGATCGACGAGTACCTCTTTCCGCGAGGAACCTATGAGGATGATTTGTCGACCCTGGGGCTGGACATCATGTCCGGCTGGGTCGAGTTGTGGGTCGGTTACGATGATGATGCGTCCCATCGATCGCTCGCCGTGGTCAAATACGAAGTCGGCCTGGAAGATCGCCACTTCGCGACGATCGAATCGGCACCCGTGGAGGCATCGCCATCCCAACTGCGCGCGGGCGCGATCCTCACGAAACTGAACCTGCATCACCCGGCAATCGCGTGGGCCGATCCCGAGCCGAACTCGGCAGGCCCAATCGATCGCTTGTTCCCCGATTTCGGGAACTTCCTCGAAACGGCCTACTATTCGGCCGAGGATTCACCTGCGACGCCAGAGCAATTGCGGCAGGTGCAACTGGACGCCGAGGCAAGTTCGGGCGATAACCTGATCTCGATTTTGAAAAGCCTGGACGAATTCCGTCCCGAGACCATCCGAGTTTGCGACCAGGAGAAGATCGGAACCAGCGTGAAACTTTGGATTGGCATGCGGCGCGATTCCGACGGATTGGGCGCCTTTGCGGTGGCGATCAGGCGACCCGCCAGCATCGCCCCCGATACGATTAACAAGGTCCTCACAGTCGTCATTTCGCAACTTGTTGACGAGCAGGACATCTCGATTCCGTTGCCTGGCATGATCGACGCGGCGCCTGATTGGACTCGGCGCCTGCAATTCCACTCTTCCATCTTCTCGGCCATCAGCGGCGAAGAAGGCGCGGACGAAATGGAAGCCGCCGCCGAACATGAAAAGGTGAACCAGCGGTTTGTGGAACAACTGCTGACCCGCATGATTGTCGGTCCCGGACAGGTATTGCGGGACTGCCTTGAGGGCTTTCGCTATGTCGGGCCGCTCCGCACCATCCCGCCCCGGAACCATGAGCCGCCGCGACTGGCGGAGCCGGCCCGCTGGGCATCGGGCCTGGCCGCATGGGAACTTCTCGCCACGCCCGGCAATGACAACCTTGTTGCCAACGTCACAGAATGGCTTTGGCGGGACGACTGCCTGAACACGGGTTACCAGCTCGTCGTCAAGAGAGTGCGCGAGGTCGAGCAGGATTTCCAGGAGCAAATGCTGCGCCTCGAATGGGAGGAAGAATCGCCTTCCGCCAAGATGAACGACGTGCTCTCCGAACTGCGCCGCCAGCCCGAACGATGCCGGCTGTATCTTCGCGACGTTGAGAAGAACACCGACGTTCAGCCGCACGGTGTCGGCGTCGGCCTGTCTCAGGTCGTGCCCGTGATAACCGCCTGTGTTGCCGCGAAGGCGAATGTTGTCCAACTGGAGCAGCCGGAACTACATCTCCATCCAACCCAACAGGCGGCGATCGGTGACTTGCTCATTCACGGAGCCTTGCAGAAGCCACGAAAGATGCTCTTGGTCGAGACGCACAGCGAGCACTTGATCTTACGAATTCTCAAACGCATTCGCCAAACCTCCAAGGGCGCCGCCCACCGTGGCATTGCAGTCACGCCCGACGACATGGTGGTCCTCTACGTCGAACCGCAAGACGGGCAGACGGGCATCTTTGAAATTGGTGTCGGCGGCAACGGCGAGTTCTTGCAGCCATGGCCGGACAAGTTTTTCGACCAGGACTATGAAGAGAGGTACGGCTGATGCTGACGGAATATGCCCTGACGCCGCAACTTTTCGACGATCAGTACAACAGCGACGACCCCGAATGGCTGGAGAGACTTCGGGTGTTCGGTGAGCGACTGCTCCCGGCTGGTGCTGCTCGCCTGTGCAACTCCGTGGTATCGGACCTGTACGACGGGAGTTGGTATGCAAGTACGTTTCAGCCTTTAATACAGGATCTCGATAGGCGGCAAAGCGAGGATCACACTAAGGTCTTGCCAGCCCTTGGCTTGCTCAAAGCATTGCGTCCTAGGCTTGAGGCTTGCCTAGTGATACGGCCGCTGACTTCTGGTAAATGGCCCGAAACGGAAGAAGCATGGGCCAGTGAAGCAGAGGCATCGGCCGCAAAGTCCAAACTGCCGTTTCATCGGCTCGTGGGCAGCCAGAAATTGGCGTTAGCTCCCGGTCGTCATTGTCTTCACCGCACGGTGGAAGAGCCATTCTGGGATGCCGTTCCAACCGCACAGACTCTTCCCGCGGATGTCGACCAGCAGCTTCTCGCAATTCGCAGAATGTGCTCGTTCTACTCATTTTTCGCGTTCGCCAGCCCGCAGTTGATGGCTCACGGCGGCGGGAAGGACTTGACGTTTGCTCTGCGATTGGCCAAATCAACCTTTCAGCGCCCGTTTGGTTTCTCCCAGCCTAACCGCATCGATTTGCATGTGCAGGGCACGACGGACGGCGATCCGCAGCGCAAGCAGCAGGCGGATGCAATCCTGCAAAGGGCTGAGATTGAACTGGGACCTGCGGTGAAAACGGTTCGGGTGTTCTTGTGGCCGACAGTCAAAGAACGTCGTCTTCTCGTCGGCCACTCTGATGGCAATGGTCTTCGCCCGCAAGTCATTTGGGGTGTTGTGATGACCCACGTTGCCCGCCCCGATAGCGATGACCCCAAGACTGACCGACATACGTTTTCGTTGCTCGATCGCCGCGAAACATCGCGTCTTACAAGCGATTATTACGACAACACGCGCTTGAAGCCGTATGCTGGCAGCCCATTCACTGGATGAGCGGAGCCCGGAGGCATTTCACGCAATGCTCGGACAAATTAAGGTGCGGGCTGGGAAACGGCTGCGATTTCGGGTCGTTCGCGGGCCGGCCGGAGGCTGTGGCGATGAATTGCGGCGCATAGAGCGCGTGAAACGGCCTGGATCGGCAGGTAGTCAAAGACGCATTCGACGTCAGGGCCGCGCATCGATTTACTTGTTTGATACCGACGCGTTCGGCAACGGCACGTCGGACGTGATCCGCCGCAATTTGTACCTCTCGGCGGTCGAGCGGGTGCCGGCAGGGAGGGGAAGGCGGAAGGATGAAGGAGGCGGGAACGGGAAGCGGCTACCCTCACCCCCTGCCCCTCTCTCGAAATGGGCGCTGGGCGGCGGCGCGGATGCCCTACCGACGCTCGACATGGCTCGCTGCCTTGAGGAAGAGTTCCAGGAGTGCGAGAATAGCCACGCCGCGCACCTCGCTTATCACGACCTCGAACCGCACGATGCAAGCCTGGCCTCGTTGCCGGGCTCATTCCGCAGCGAACGCCGCGTTGCGGGCCGGGTCGTGGGCTTCGTGCGAAACAACCTGCGGATTATCAGCTTCGATCACGTCGCGGCGTTCCAGGCTTGTCCGGAACCGCGCGAAGTATAAGCCGGTTGACGCCTATTGAAGGCCGGTGGTATGATTTCTATTGAACGCTTATTCCCCGCTGAGGGCTGGAGCTATGAGCGAAACAACTACCACCCCGATCTTCGATGTCAGTGTACCCGTTCCCGCATTATCCAAGGGAGAACGCGAATACAGGGCATTTTTGCACATGCTGCCTGGGCTGTTGGCGACCCATCGAGGCAAGTACGTCGCCGTCCACGAGGGTCAGGTCGTGGACAGCGATGCCAACGATATTGTCCTGATCCAAAGAGTTCACGCGCGGATCGGGTACGTGCCGATTTACGTCGGACTCGTGTCGGAGGAGCCTCAGGTCGCCCGGGTTCCGCACTACCGCGAGTATCGGCCTGCCGGGAATCACCCATGATCCGCTACCGCTATCCTAGGGTGAGGGAGTGGTCAATCCGCGGGAATTAGAAGTCCCATCGCGGCCGGACATTTTCCGTTTGTAAATCGCTCGCTGCATGACTGTGGGCCGAATTTCTTTTTTTTCTACACCGTTCTGTTACAGGTGCTTTACGCTTTTCTGGCCGAATATGCCCGGAACCCGGTCCCGCCCGGCAGCCCGCCGTGGATGCAGCCCAGTCGTCCGTCGGTTCTCGCACGCGCACAAGCCCGCAGGCTGTTGGTGAACACGCTCGGGTTGACCCTCCACGCGGCGGCTTTGCGGCTTACCGGCGCGGATGATTCGGATCTCCGTTATTTCTACAACCTGCCCGATCAGGGCCGCGCGTCGATTTACTTGTTCGACACGGACGCGTTCCGTATCTTCCTGTCGTACATCTTCCTGTCCGTTCCGCTTTCAATGACAGGAAGATGCACGACGAGGAAAATGGAGTTTAGAACTTCTGTCCCGTCGGTGCGAACTCCGCCGGCGTGGAGTGCGTGGTGGCCCCCGAGCAGAACATCCACGGCCTTCTGACCGCCAAAGGAGACCCAAAGTTTTCCGGCGGCACGCAGCACATTGGTCTCTCTCGGCAAGAGAGACCTACACCAGTGAGGGCGGATGCGGGATTCTAAAAACTAGACTTGCGGCGCAATTCCGCGCCGAGCGCAAATGGCGGCGAGATCCTTTGCGTATTGTTAGGTAGAAAGCGCGCTGACAAGATTCAGGCCAGGCCTGAATACTCTGCGCGTGTATTTGTTCTTTGACAATTCGACCGGCCCCCGGCGTAGCGAACCGGGGGCCATACATTACGCGCGGCGCCGAGTTGCCCAAGTCGTCGTCCGCGCCGGCCGCTGCGCGGAAACTGTAGCGCGTGGGTCTCGTGCCTCGACCCGCCCTACGGCCCGGGCAACGGTCGCGAACGGCCGCACTTGCCGTGGCAGCAACTAATTATTTTTCTGACTCTGCACTTAAATAGCCGCAAGAGAACGCCGTGTGTCCTACCCCTAGATACTGTACACATGACCATATCCAAAAAGTGGCCAGGAAATGGCACAAAGTGCCCAAAAAGTGGCCAGGAATGGCACAAAAGTGGCCAGGTATTGTCTAGGTATTTCGGCTGTGGGAAGACTATCGTTAGAGTGTCAAGCGCTCGTATTCCCGCAGTTTCCGCTGAGCGATCAAGACCTTTAGGGGAAACTGAATACGCTCATAGACGTAGAAAATCGACACGAAAACTTCAAAAGGCCCGTTTTTTCGATGTGGTCACACCACTGCCTGACCCGAAACGGCGGGTTCGTTGTGGCGGCAAAGACGAGATAAACGGCGCTGGAAGCACTTTTTTCTGACTCGTGCCATTTAGCCATGAAGAATGAGCCAGGCGACCGCCAGCAATACGCCCAGCCCGGCGGTTACCCAAGCGTAGCGGGCCAGATGCCGGTGCCAGGCCGATACGGAGCGGCGGCCCGGATAGGTGGCCGGGATGACGCCGACAATGGGCACGGGCAGAAGCGTCCGCAACTGGGAAAGGCTCGATATCGCCGGTTCCAGCGAGGCCCCCAACGAGACCATCCCCAGGCCGACGAGCGAGGTTGTGGCGGTCACTAGGGCCTTGCCCAACAGATTCGCATTGGCGCGGGGCGGCAGCGATGCCGGGGGCGGCGACTGTGCGGCAAGCAGTTCGACTTGCAGTTCCTGGCCCCGTGCGGCGAAGGCGGCGCGCTCGTTCGCTTGGGCCTGCCGCAGCACTTGCCTTGCCTGATCGACCGCCTGCCGGGCTGCCTGGATATCCGCATCGGCCGCACTAGGGGACGGTTTCGCCACAGCCGCCGACGGCTCCGGCTTAATCTGCGGCGGAATCGAGGCCAACTCTCGTCGCATGTCGGCGATCCGCGTTTCGATTTCCACCACCGAAGGGTGCAATGGCGTACGTTCGCAGAGCAGGACCCGCCGCCGTTCCTCGAGTTCCGTCAGGCGGCGGCAAATCTCGGTCCAGCGCGGATTCTCGGTGCTTGCCGGCTGCGCTGGCATGGAAGGTTTGTCTCCATTAGACGAATTGAGCCGGGGATCGCGGAGCAAGTCCAACAGTGTTTCCGCCTCAAAAAGCTGGCTCTTGGCAAGTTGTGCTTTCGCTTGGGCATCGGAATAGGCCTGCTCGAGATGTAGTTTCCAGTCCGCCCGACAGGCCAGCAAGAAGGCCGAAGCCACGATATTCACGGTCGAGACTACCGATTCGGCCGGCAGTTTGCTCAAAGAGATCGCCACTGTGGTTTGCTGGCCGGCAGATTGGGTCTCGACGTGCAAGTTCTGGCGGACCTCGGCCTTGGCCTGGGAAAGCACCTCCTGCCAGGCCTGTTGAGATGCGAAATTGGGGCGTTGTATGCAGACTTTAGCGGTGGCCTGCGCTGGGGCAGTGTCTTTCAAGGACTGGGAAACGTGCAGTTTCCAGCCGTAGGCAGCCACGGCAACCATGACAAAGACAACCCCGTAGAGCAGCTTGGAAAAGAGCCAGGGGGAACGCTGGCGAACGGTTGTCGCAGGCTCGCATGCATAGTTTGGCATCGTGCTCACCTTTTGGATCGCGTCGGAAAACAGTGCCTCACCTTTCGACATCGACGGGCGGGGGCTGGAGGATGAGAGGGGATGGGAAATTCCGCGCATTCCATGAAAACTCGGCGTTCGTGGGGGTTGAAAAATGACCAAAACCTGCTCCCGAGGTTGAATGCAGGGGCCGATGGTGCGATACTAGTGGTTTAGTCCTGTTGAAGCTGGAGAATAGTCCGCGTGCAACGATTCATGCTGCGATCGAAGATTCACCGTGCCACGCTGACCGGTACGGACATCGATTACGAGGGAAGTATCGCCATCGATCGGCTCTTGATCGATGCCGCCCAACTGCTGCCGGGCGAGCAGGTCCACGTGCTCAACGTGCAAAACGGGGCGCGGCTGGTGACCTACGTCATCGAGGCCCCGGCCGGCTCCGGCGTGATGCTCTTGAATGGCCCGGCTGCGCGGCTTGCCGTGCCGGGCGACAAGGTGGTAATCCTGAGCTACTGCGGCATGGACGAGGAAGAAGCCCGGACGTGGCGCCCGATCGTCGTCTTTGTGGACGAGAAGAATCGACAGACGTGAATCGCGGCGCCGAAAATCACCCAGCTATTCACCTCGCCATGTTATTTTTCGGCCGTGCGGCGGTCGCTTCCGGCAGTCGCCGGCCGATGATCACCACATCGTGCGGCTGATCGCTGTAGGCGGCCTCGACCGAGACCGCGCCGAGCTTCTCGTAGGGCATGTCTACCTCCGGCAGGTACGAACCGCAGCCCATACAGAAATAGGTCCAGGCCCGCGCCTGATGGCCCACGCCCTCGGCCGCCGGAAGCTGCCTGATCGGTTTGCCGTAGTAATAGAGGAAGACATCGTCCACCGGACCGATGCTCACTAGTTCCACGCCTTCCGGCACGCGTGCGGCGACGGTGGCTACCTCGGCAGCGATGGGGTGCCGCGTGGCGACGAAGATGTTGATGATCGCACCGGAGTAAGCCAGGCCCAGCAGCCCGGCGACCGCCAAGGTGGCGAGCCGCTGCCACCAGGGCCCCGGCCGGGTCGAAGCCCAGAAGGCGGTGGCTGCCGTGGCCGCGGCGGCCAGGGCAAAGGCAATGGCGAAGGACGCCGGCTGCTGGCCGCGCGCAGGTCCCATGCGCAGAACCGTGGCGGCGACGATCCATGTGCCTAATCCGGCGGCCAGCAGTCCCATGCCGATGAAAAAGCGCCGCCGCAAGCGCACCAGCCAGTCGCTTGCCCCCGCCGCGTAGCACTGCTGGGCCGCCAGCCCGATCAGTAACGCGGCCAAGGGCAAGACGGGCGCCAAGTAACGGTTCCGCGCCCCGGGCACCAGGTAACAACTCAACGAGGCAACGCCGATCGACAGCCCGAGAAACCAGGCGTCTTCGCGGGCGAAGGCGATGCCGCGGCGGAAATCGCGCTGTACGTAGGCCAGCAGTAACACGCCCCAGGGCAACGTGCAGGCGGCGACGCTCAGGGGGAACTCGACGAAATGTCGCATCGTCCGTATCCAACTGCCGTCCTGGAAGCGCATACCGATGTCGCCGGAAAACATGGTCCAGGCGTCGACGGGACCAACACGTAGGTAGAAGGGAATTTCCCAGGCGAGCCAGACGGCAAAAAACAACCCCACTCCCACGGCGTGCTGCCAGCGAAACAACTCGCGGCCACGGCGCATGGCCAGCAGGAAAGCTGCCACGCCGCCCAGGAAATAGGCCGGTGCCTGCGGCCCCTTGGTGAGCATGCCCAGGGCCGCCAGGCCGTAGCCGCCGCACCAGCCCCAGAGCGGAGGCTTGTGCCGCGCATCGGCCCAGCGCCAGACGATGAACGAGGCGGCGACCACGAACGTGTACAGCGCCTCGGTTTCGCCCAGCCAGCCGAACTGCAAAACCAGGCCCATCGTGGCGAAGGCGGCCATGGCCGACATCGCGCCCAGCCGCGCGAGAAACGTGCGGCCGTAGGCGTAAATCAGGGTTACGGTCAGGAGAATGGCCATGACGCTGGGGAAGCGGATCGCCACGGCATCGATCTTGCCCCGCGCGAGCGAGCATAGGGCGATGGCCCAATTCTGCACGGGTGGACGGCTGAGAAACGGCAGGCCTTGCTGCCGTGGCACAATCCAATCGCCGCTGCGGAACATTTCCCGCGCGACCTGCCCCCGCCGCGGTTCCTCGCCGCCGGGTGGCGTTTCACTCAGGCGCGTGCCGTAGATCAGCCCGGCAAGCAGCAGCACTGCCCAGAACTCCCATTCCAGCCACCATCGCGCGCACCGGACCATGATTCGATTCCTTTTCGGCGAAGATAGTGGAAAGTACTTGCGCAGGTCAAGAGCGGTCAGGGGAGACACGTAATCTGCGCAGACTTGCTACTTGCTCTTCCTTAGCCAGGGCAGCAGCACGTTCTTCATTTTCACCAGCGCGTTTTCCCGCGGCGCGCCGTCTTGGTCTTCCGCCGTCGCCATCAGATACGAGCGGAAGCTGGTCAATACCTGCTGGGCTTGTTCGGTCACGTCGGCGCGGCGGCGGTTGCGATCCTTGCGCGGGCTGACGGTTACGACAATCCGCGTCCGCAGCACGCCGATTGTACTGGGTTCGCCGCTGCCGCGCCGCACCCGCTGTTCTTCGAAGCGCAGATCGAGGAGGAAAGTGACGGGCCGGTCGGTCAGGCGGCGCTGGCGGGCGTCGGACTTTTCCGTGATCTCGAGTTGGACGTGGTTGCCGTCGATTTTCAGGACGTTCGCCTCGTGGTCGGCCACGAAGCCGCGCAGTTTCTCGATCGCCATCTTGGTCGGCACGGGTGTGACCAGCACCTGTTGGACAACCACGCCCGTTTCGGCCTTGGCGCTGGCGGACAGCGGTTCGTCGTCGCGCTGTTCCGGCCCGGCGTTGAGGCCGCTGCCTAATTGCACGACCTGGTTGCGGCCATTTTCCTTGGCCAACAGCAGTGCCCGGTCGGCGCGGCGGAGCATGGTTTCGGCCGTATCGCCCGGCTGGATCTCGGTCGCGCCGAAGCTGACGGTAATGGATTTGCCGCCCATTCCCACCTGCGGCAACTGCGAGAGGGCCAGGCGGATCTGGTCGGCACGGCGGCTGGCGGTGGCGTTGTCGCAATCGGCCAGGAGCATGACGAACTCCTCGCCGCCGTAGCGGGCCACAAGGTCGCCGGGATGGCAACCGCCCTTGAGCAAGGCGGCCAGGCTCTTGATGGCCTCGTCGCCCACCTGATGCCCATAGGTGTCGTTCACCGACTTGAAACGATCGAGGTCGCACATCAGCAGCGAGCAGGGCACCTGCTGCTGTTGGTGGGCGGTGACGAACATGGCGTGGACGCGATCGAACTCCGCGCGGTTGGCTACCTGGGTGAGCGGGTCACGGCTGGCCTTGTCGGCCAGGCTCTGGCAGCGTTGCTCCAGCGAGATCTCGGGCGACGCATCGTGCAACAGCAGGACCGCGCCCTCGGTACTGCCGTCGCCGCCGATCACCGGAATGACGTGGCTGTCGACCGCCACGCAACGGCCGTTGCGCCCCCAAACCGTGAGCCGCCGCAGCGATTGCACGCCGGATCTGATGGCGGCCAGCACGGGGCAATCGCTCTCGCTGATGGCGTGGTTCTTCTCGTCGGAGAGCTTGAGGATGTCCGGGTGCCAGCGTTGCTGACGGATGCTCGCGCCGGCGATGCCCGTCAGGCGTTCGGCCCCGTGGTTCCACTGCACGATGCGGCCCTGCGAGCTGACGAACACAACCGCGTCGTACATGTTGTCCAGCAGTTTGGACTCGAATAGCGGCGCTTCACCCTGCGTGTCGGCCGGCGACGTGTCGGCGGTGAAGTTCCAGTAGGCGTTGGCCGCCTGTGGATCCAGCGAGAGCAGCCAGCGCTTGGCAACGTGCTGGCGAAGCTGGCCCCGGTCGCCTTCCAGCATTTCCACGAACTGCCGCACCAGGATGGGGTCGAATTGCGAGCCTGCACAGCGGAACAGCTCGGCCATGGCCCGCTCCTGCGACAAGGCAGGGCGGTAGACGCGGTCGGTGGTCATGGCGTCGAAGGCCTCGGCCACGGCGATCATTCGCGCAGCCAGGGGGATCTGCTCGCCACTGAGCGCCGCGCCGCTATGGCTGCCGTCATACCAGGCAGCGAGGTTTTCCACGATCGCCAGGATCTCCGGCGAGGTGCAACTGCGGCGGAGGATCTCCGGGGTCATGGTCCGCGCCCGGGCCATGACGACCGCCTCGTCACTGTCCAGCCGCGCGGGCTTCAGCAGAACGTGGTCCGGCGTGCCGACCACGCCGATGTCATGCAGCACGGCGGCGATTTCCAGTTGCTCGCGCTGCCGCTCGTCGAAATCGAGCCGCACCGCCCAGGCCGAGCAGGTCAGCGCCACGCGGATCGAATGGCCGGCGGTGGCCGCATGCTTGCACTGCAAGGCGGCAAACAGGCTGCCGGCAATGCCCAGCCGCTGCTTGGCCAATTGGTCGTCGCTCGACTCCTCGGGCGTGAGCGTTAGCGGTTGCCCAGCGGGGCCGGGGGAATCGAATTCCTTGAGCAACGCGCCCAGTTCGGTCATCCAATGATCGGGCGACGCGTCAACCGGCGGCGGCGCGGCAGTAGAAAGGGGAATGTCGGGACTGGGCAGTCTGGTCATGAGCGGCTCTTAACAGTGTCGGTGCGTCTGTTAAAAGCCTAGGTCACATACGAGGGTATGTCAAAACCCGTTGGAGCGTATCGCTGGAGTCCCGCCTTCAGGCGGAATTTTCAGGCATTTCGGCTAAAGCCGGGACTCCAACACGCCAATTCTTCCGAACGTTCTTATTCGGAAAAACACGCATTCCCGGCATGAGGGGCCGCCGCGACGGCATCGCGAACGCCATTTTCGCTGGTGCCTACGATGCGCGACGGCACATGCGGCGGCCGAGCAGCCGGCATGCCCTGCCGCTGGCCCCGCGAGGCCTTGTTGGGATGCTCGATTTGGTCGCGAAACATCTCCATCAGGGCGTCGATCTTGGCACGCGAGAACCCGGCGATCCGATACGAGACGCCCACGTTCAGGTGATCGCCGAAGGTTGTCGGCGAAAGCACGATCGGCATGCTGGGGCCCGTGGAAACGCCGCGATGATAGTCCAAGAGCACGTCGCGATGATCGTTCATCCACGCGTCGCGCACGACCACGTTGGACATCCCGCCACTCATTGGCAGCGACTTGCGCATGAAGTGCTGCCTGGTCTTCGTCGACAGCCAGGGCCATACGGTGTTTACGAATTGCATGTTGACCAGGCTGTCCAGGTAACGGTGCCGCGCCTTGATGGGGCGCGTACGCGCGGCGATCTGACGCGTCGCCTCGTCCAAACCCTGTGCCGCGACAGGGTCGCTGCGGACCAGGTAATAGCCCAGGAAGGCCCCCAGGGAATGACTCAAGTCTTCATCGGCAATACTGCGCGTATCGACGATGCTGCCCAGGGCGAGACCGTTCCGCCGCCCGCGCGATGGCATGACCTCGGCCAGCGCCTGGCCAAATGCCGCCAGCAACACGTCATTGACCGTCGCACCGTTGGCCCGGGCAAATTCCCGCAGCCGCGCGGCCGTGCCGGGAATGGTTGAATACAAGCGGTAATCGATTTCCCATTGCGTGTTCGACCAGCAGGCTACCCGCCAGGCCGATCGATTGCGGTTCCATTCTTTGACGGCCCGCAATGCCGAGAGGGCCAACTGCCCGCCGCGCAAACGCTGCCCGAAGACCTCCCGGTAGGTGCCCGGGTAGAGTTCCAGCGGGTCTTCCTCTGGGGGAATCGCCTGCGGCAGGTATTGGGCCAGCACGCTTCGCAACACCAAGCGGGCCGCGTTGGCATCGGCAACCCAGTGATCGTAGGCAAGCACAACGTAGTGCGACTGAGGGCCGGCATCCACCGCGGCAAAGCGGAAAGGGCGCATTTCCGGCCGATCGAACGAGCGGTTCAACGCCCGGGCCAGGTGTTCCTTCACCATGCTCTCGGGATCGTCCCCGCCGGCAAGCGTTTCGATCTCCGCATGGATTTCGGTCTCGTGCCGAAACGTCTGACCGTCGGCCGAGAGATGGGCGATCCCCAAGCCGTGCCGCCGAAACGTGGTTTCAATGCATTCGACGAGGTCGCCTGCCCGCAGCGGGCCGGCAATCTTGAAAACGTGGGCCGCGTTGTAGGGATGGAGGCTGCTCCACTGCAGCATTATTTTCTGGAACGCGTTGAGCTGTCCACATAGTGTCGGCGCTGGGCAAATCATTGGTATCCCCACGATGATCTCTACTTGATTTCACACCAGCTTTTGACTCTTCTGGCCGCAAGCTGACGCGGAAGTCCCCTGGTAGACGCTTTGCAATTGTCGTGCCACCGCGCGACACAGCAATAATCGGCCTTTTTGAGCGGTCGGCGTGAAAGCTTTGCGCCGCCTATCGCCGGCAACCGTCGTATTTGACGGAAAAGAAACGCCACCCGTTGCCTAAGACGGCCATCTACGCGCTCTTGCGGAGCCGCAGGGCATTGCGAAGCTCCTGGGGCATGGCGAGTTCGCCCGCCCGCGGTTCACAACGCAGAACACGCAAGACCAGATCGAATTGATCGGTGGGCGAGGCGGCCAGGTCGATAAACAGAAACCTCCGCCCCCGCAACTCGCAACCACCGCCGCTATTGCCGTCCAGCCACTCCTGGCGCACCACATAACCCAATCGCTCGGCCAGATTCAGGGCATGGGCAAGCAGAACTACCGTATGCATCCTAGCTCCTCCAATTTTCCGACGTCCTTGTCGGCGGCCGCGATTATAGCCGCTTCCTTTTCAGTTGCCAAGCGCAGTTGACGATAGGAAGTCGAGAGTTAACTTCTTGATACGCCATGAGTTAAGCAGCAGGGCTTCGGGGAAACAGCTAAACGCCAGCGATGCGGCGAAACGGCGAACTTGGCGGTCATCGCAGGAATGCGAGTCTCGGGGGCTTTGGGCAGGCAACGGGAAATATAGAAACCGCTGGACGGCATGCAAACCGTCCCGCAATTCGCGGCAGCCAGCAGACCTTTTTCCGCCGGCCGCCTAGGGGAGTCGATTGTGTCAACCAGTGATAGTCGTCAGCAAGCAGATCTGCAACAACAGGTCGAGATGCTCAAAGAGCAATTGATCCAGGCCCAGAAGCTCACTGCCCTGGGCGAATTGGTCAGCACGACAACGCACGAATTCAACAATGTGTTGACGACGATCATCAACTACGCCAAGCTGGGTCTGCGCCACAAAGACAATGAAACCCGCGAAAAGGCTTTCGACAAAATCCTCTTGGCGAGCAATCGGGCCGCCAAGATCACGTCGACCGTGCTGGGACTGGCCCGAAATCGCAAGGCCGGCCAAGAGCCAACCAACCTGCGGGAACTGATCGAGAACACGCTCCTCTTGCTGGAGCGGGAGATGAACAAGTATCGGGTCACGGTGGACAAGAGCTTTCAGCCGGTGCCTGAGGCCTATGTCAACGCCAATCAGATCCAACAGATTCTGCTCAATCTGCTAATCAATGCCCGCCAGGCCATGCCCAACGGCGGACGCGTGATGATCCGGCTGACGCACGACCTCGAGAACGACATGGTGGATCTGGTGGTCCGCGACAACGGATCGGGGATTCCGGCCGAGCGGCTGCCGAAGATTTTTGAGCCTTTCTATACTACCAAGAGCGGGCCGGACGCCAGCGGCAAGGGCGGCACTGGCCTGGGGCTCTCCATGTGCCGCGACATCATCGAGGCCCATCACGGGCGGATTCGCGTCGACAGCACGGTCGGCAAGGGGACGGCTTTCACGCTGAAGTTGCCCACCGCGAGCAAGGCTGCCGCAGCACGGCCCGCCGCGGCCGCGCCGCTCTTTCCGACGTTTGCGCTTCCCCTGGATCCCACGGTCGTCCCGCTGCCGTTCGGCGATTGAGAGGCCCGGCTAATTGACGGGCTGGGGTTTGCCATTGGGCGTGAAGCGGTCGAGGATCTGGCCCAGGATCCGCTGTTCGGCAACCGCGTCTCGGCCCTGGGGAATCCAAAACTGCTTGAGATTGGTCAGTTTCGGCGGCGGAGCGGCAGGGGTGGACGAAATGTCGTTGCGGAAGGTGGACGAGCCGGCCGTGGCGTGTTCCGGCCGGCGCAGGTTCTCCAGGTCCTTGTAGACGGCCACGTCGACCCAAAAGCCGCCGTTTTCGGCCGGAAAGACCTTCACCACGGCATAACGACGAATCGATTGCAGCGTGCTTTCCAGGCGCTCGTAAGTATCGGCCGAATCGTGGTCCCACGGTTCCAGTAACGTCGCGCCGGTCGTAGGGAAGGTATCGATCCGTCCCACGGTCAACGTGTCGCCATAGAGGTGGACCGGAACCTCGCGATCGATGCGGAAGTACTGGGAAATCACGTCTTCGACGCCCTCCCAAACCAGGTCGTGATCCCGAATGCTGATCAGCGAGGGATTCGCATAACTGACCGGCACCGGACCGGCTGGCACGCGGGCCTCGTTGAGGCAGCCGGGAAGCATAGTCAACAAAAGCAGGGCCGCAAGCCTGGCACGCATAAACCGTGTTGCCCACGTGCTGGAAGAGAAGGGATCGGGACGCAAACGACCACCCTACCGGCAGGGTAGTTCCGCGCGTAGTTTCGCAGGAATGACCCCTGGGAACAAGGGCAATTTGATTAAATGCACATTGTAAGGTATGGTTCTGGCGAGGCCGGAATTGCCTCAGTTCCCCTGTCTTCACCATCATGCCGCTATTTACCTCCGTCACCGATCTTTCTGCCGACGCCGACCTCCTCCGTCGGCGGCCGCATGGCGTGATCGAGGTGATCGACGGCAAATTCCGCCGGCTGTGCCTGCGGCCCTGGCCCAAGATCCTGGTGGGGCCGGAAGTGCTCTGGCTGGGCAAGTGGCTGCACCAGCGGCGCGGTGGCGACCGCCTGCTGCTCTATTACAACCAGCCCTGGCGATTCCCCAACTATCTGGCCCTGGCCTATGCGCTTTCCGCCCGGGAAACGAGCATGCAGTCGATCCGCGTGGGCCAGGAGGCGCTGGACGAAATTGCCCGGCTGAAGCAGAGCGACGCCTTGCTATGCGACGTGGGCAATTGGCGGATCTCGCAGCGATTCATGCAGCGTTTGGGCTGGGAGCCGCACTGTCCGACCACCTGGTGGCATCGGCACTACATCAAGCGGTTCTACGGAACGTATCCCTCTCGACCGGCGTGGATAAGTCACTGCAATTGAGCCGCATCCGTCGGCGTCGAGCTGTTATTGACGAAGCACCCGAGTATTGTGAGCCTTGGACACGATAGGCTTCATTTGCGATTGTCCTTTCAAGGGCCCGACGCGTCCGCACGTCACATGTCGGCGTAGGGCGACGGGGGACGCATCACGTAGCGAGAGCCATCCTTGCGGGCCGCCCATTTGGTTTCGTCGTCGTAGCCGTCGCGACTGGCCGCGCCGCGCCACTCGGTCTTCTGGTGGTTGTGGTGGTGGTACACGTTGCAAGCGTTGCACTTGACCGTCTCGTCCAGGTGGGCGCCTTCAAAGCGATCGAGCTCTTGGCGGATCTCGCGGAGTTGCTCGAGCAGCGCGGCCACTTCCGCTTCGGCCGCCGCGTTGGCCTGCTCCTCTCCCACCTGGCGGTAGCGCATGCTGGCGAAAGTTTGGAGGGCGTCGTCGATAGCCCGGAGGCACATGTCGTAGCACATCGGAGGTCTCCTTGCAGTGGGTCAAATGGGGGACAAAGCGGCGTTTTCCCGGCCGCGCAGCTTATGGATCAGATCCATCCACTGTCGCTGCCGACGGGCGAACGCGCCCTCGTTATACAGGTCGCGGAACAGGTCGTAAAGGCCGCGCCGCAGCTCTTCGCGCGACATGCCCGCGGGCCGGTAGTTGACGTCGAACAGCGTACACTTGTGCCAGAACGGCGGCTCGTCGAGGCGGCCTTCACGCTGCAACCGCTGGAAAAGCGGCGTGCCTGGAAACGGCGTCAACACGGTCACCTGGATCTCCATCGGTTCGGCCTCGCGGACAAAGCGGCGGATGTCGTCGAAAACGCCCGGCGTGTCGTGGTCCAGCCCGACGATGAAGCACGTATTGACTGTCACTCCGGCGTCTTGGATCGTGCGCACGGCGCGGACGTAATGGTCCAGCCGGCCGGCCTTCCAGCCGCTGGATTCGATCGCCGCGAGGTTGTCGCGGGAAAGGCTCTCCAGCCCGATGAGAAGTTGGTAGCAGCCGGAGGGGCGCAAGGCCTGCACCAGGTCCGGATCATCGGCAATGGAGACGTCCGTCTCGGCAAACCAGCGGACTCCCAGAGGACGGAGTCGTTCGAGCAGTTCGCGGCCCCAGTGGCGATCGACGAAAAGATTGTCGTCGGCAAACTCCAAGAACGGCCGGTCCCAGATCTCAGCGACTGCCCGGATCTCGCCGAGGACCTGGTCGACCGTCTTCTGACGGTAGCCGGGCCCATAGAGGCGCGACCCGGCACAGAACTCACAGCAGTGCGGGCAGCCGCGCGAGGTCTGAATCGGTATGCGGTTGTAGTTCTCCGGATCGAGCAGACCGAAGCGCGGGACGGGCGCTTGCCGCAGGTCGTAGATCGAGCCGGCGGCGGCGCGGTAGATACGGGCCAAGCGGCCCAGGCCAAGGTCCTCGATCACCTGCGGCCAAAGGGGCTCGGCCTCGCCCAGCACTACCGCGTCGGCGTGCTCCAGGGCCTCCTGCGGCAGCGAGGTCACGTGCGGCCCGCCGAGGATCACCTTTGTCCCTCGAGCCCGAAGCTGATCGCCTAACGCGTAGGCCTCGCCGATCTGGGCCGAGTAGGAGGAGATGGCGACGGCATCGAAGTCAGGCAGCCGCCGTGTGTTCAGGTCGGCGATGTGGGGAATCTCGACGTACTCGACTTCGACGTTCTCGGGCGTCAGGGCCGCCAGGGTCAGCAATGACAGGCTTGGCAGCGAGGCCACCACGTGTCCGCGGGCCACAAACTGCGGCAAGGTCACGCCCAGCCAGGCCAGCTCCGGGTCAATGACTCGCACTCCGCTCATGGCCAGCAATCCCAGTCGCATCGTTCATCCTCCTGGGGTCGCGATCAGCCGCCACCAGCCCCAGGCCTGGACGGTCAACGCCACGAGGACACAGGATGCGGGCAGTGGGAAGAGGAGTTTTAGCGGACGGTAACAGGCCGCGGCCAGGCAGACGGCGGGCATGAGCAGCCCGCCGGCGATCATGGCGACCGAGCCGCTGGCGGCGACCCACGGCAGCAGCAGGTCTAAGCCCCGCGTACACGAGCCGTAAAGCACGTTGATCATTCCCAGGGCGAAGGCGGCGATATGTGCTAGACGGAGGGCCTGTCGCTGAAAGCTGCCGTATCCGCCTGCCCAGTCGCGAGATTCGGCCCTGAGTCCGAAGGCCATGCCGAGCAAGGCGCCCAGGATCATTCCCACCCAGCCGACCAGGATATTGCAGGCGTACATCATCGTCTTGAACCAATCGACCGCTGGTTATATTGATCGTTCCATCGTATTCGCTCGTCGTATTTCTCGTGGAGAGCCTTGCCTTCCGGCGATGCATCCAGGAGCCTGCTCGCGCGCTCCCATTCCTGTGGACCTATCGCGTAACCTCCGCCCGCCAGGTAAACTCGTTCGAAACTCGACCAGTACGCTTGCCGCACCCAGCCCGCGGTAGGGGGCTGCGTCATCGCCTCCAGCACGTCCAGCAGCGAGGGCCTCTGCTCTCCATAGCCCACGCGCGGCGGCGGCTCCCACTGCGGCGGAAACTCGCTGCGCCCGTGCGTGCTCATCATCGCCAGAGCCTGCTCGATGCGACCGCCGCGCAGGAGCGATTCCGCTTGCGTTGCCAGACGCTGTTCGGGCTGGGTCCAAGGCAGCGCAAGCAGCCCGGCGGCCACCGCCCCTGCCGCCACCAGCCAGACCATTCGCGCACCGCTTTGCGGCCCCGGCGCGGCGATGTTCCAGCAGCGCGGCCGGAAGCAAGCAGCCAATGCCCCGATGAGCCACACCGGGAAGGAAAGGACCGCCGCAAGCTTCGTCTGGAAGACTATTGCCGCTAGATACGCTTCCGCATGCGTGGGTTGGATCTCGGCCATGAACTGGATCAACGGCAGTTTGGCCACCCTGAGCCCGATCAAGACCATGCTGTCCGCCAGGAGCATGACCTGGAAGAACGTCGCGACGGCACTCCGACCCGTCACCACCGACAGAATCCGCGTCATGAGCACGACCCGCCAGCCGGCGACAAGGGCCAAAGTCCAGACTTTGGCCTGCGTCGCCGAGAGGGGATCGCTAAAGCGTTCGTACGGAACTGCATACAGCCAGGCCAGCGGCGCCGTCATCCAGAACAAACCGAGGAACGAGAGCAATCGTCGGGGCAACGAGCTTGCCTCATACTGACTCTTATCGACCGGGCTCTGCCTGGGACCGACGAGGGTCGTCAGCAGCAGCAGCACCGCCAGCGCCGACGACACGGCGAACGGCGTCAACAAACGCCAGGGCTGATCGAGAAGGTCTGCCGTGTGATACGATCGCGCCAGCCCTGCCGAGAGCACAAGCACGGCGCCTACAAGCGGTGTGCTACGATCTGCCCCTAACGCCAGAATCGACGCACGGTCGCCAATCAAGTAGCGAGCAATAGTTGCGAGACGCATTGCGATAACCCTGTCAATCCAACCGAGTCAAATCGAATTCTACTTCCTCTGCGACATTCCCGCAATCGGCTGTCGTCGAAAGTATCGCAGTAGCCGCCATCCCATACAGCCTCGCGCCCTCACCCCATGGAATACTGCGGCTCGATCCGCTCGCTACGCGCCGTCGTTGGAGTTGCGCCGGCCGGCGCCGGCCGGACGACCATCGTGGCGAGGGCGATGAGGAGCAGGTTCCGGGCAGCCGCACGGGGGCCGCCCCGCCTATGAAGTGAAGACAACTCCGTGGTATCACGAAGCCCCGGAGCCTGGCGCAACGTTTTCTGCCGTGTCCGCAGGAAAGTTTGCTTCATCCGCGCTTCGGGCGGCATAAGGTAATTGACGCACTTCCGACGATGTTCGGGCAAGTGAGTGCATGACGTAACCGGGAACAACAATACGCCACTCTTCCCCAGGACCGGTTAAACCAAAACGTTGTCGCAGTTTCTCGTTACGCACAGGATTTCCGTACACAGCAGCGAGGGTCTCGATATCGACTGGCGGAAACTGCCCATCCAGATTCAAAAGACAGATTCCGGCGCCTTCCTGATAGCATTCCAAGACGAAACCGACACAACTGAATTTCCGAAATCGCTTTGTCCCCGTAACGTTATCTATGACCCAAAGAACAGGTGGATCCACGACATAATGCGATAGAGCAGGCGCCGGACCAATCAGTTGCGTCTGCACATCTATGTCTGCGAGTGTTGTCTCAATACCAGCCGCTTCGTCAGCCGTCAAATCTTCGAGATATGCTACAACATGAACGGCACATTGTCCGTAAGCTTGTGGTAACACCTGGCTTGAATGCTCGCCAGCCACTATTGGCGGAAGAGTATGCCGCACGGTTGCCAGGCTGCCAAAGTAAAGCTCGCAATCGTCCCGTAAGAGTGCAACGTGACGTACGAACCTATCCCGGTTTGGCTGCGCGTAGGTGCCAACGACGGAGAATCGTTGTGCCCTTGATGTAGTCGTCTCTTGCAGCTTGTACCCAGGCACGGCGAGAAGCCTCAGCTAAACGAGCAGAAAGCGGTCACTTGGATAGAACGTTCAATTGCTTTTGAACGAAATCATACACGGCGGAAAGATGGCCTACTCTTGCTTTCCATGCTCGGAGAGTGGAGTCGAGCTTCCGTGAAACGTGCCGGGACAACCACGGAAGCTGCAGAGCCTTGATTCTTGTTACGCAATCCCGTAGTCGCTCATCACCCATCGCAGCCAGGGCATGTGCGGCGTTCTCACCAATTGCGGCCTTTTCGCCAGGGACCAACCAATCTCTGTCCAAGAACTTCTCCGCCAAATCAAACACGCGGTTAGACAACGCTGGGAAAGCACGAACGCTTTGTGGTGGAGAAGACTCGAACAGGTGAACAATGCAGTGCAACGCCACTAACCGTGTCTCGACCAGGGCGGGTGGTTCAAGGAAAGTAAGGAGTGAAGCAGCGTCAGATTGGTCAAGCAGTGAAGCGTAGGTACGAATAGCAGAAAATACGATCGACCTGATCTCGCTTTCATTGCTCTTACGCAAGACATTTGCGAGTTCAAATAGACGTGCCCTCAACATAGTACGTAGCGGTTCGCCGGCAAACTGTACGTTCTCTGCACACAGTATAAGGTAGTTTCTCCAAAGATGAGGAAGATCGGCTCGGTTCAATTCTTCAGCGATGAACTGTGCAGCAGTTGCCTCGTCGTCCGAAATCAACGTTTGCAGCAATCGACACCGAGCTTCGATCGGCGTGTCGTCATCGCGAACTATTTGCCAAGAATCCCGTGGTACTTCCTTAATGCGCGGGTTAACCGCGGCGGATCGGATGTGATCTGCAAGTTGCGTAAGAAAGCAACGGGCGCCATAGCACTCAGCGTCGGCGACGTCAAACTCCTGATAAATGGCTGTATCGAGAAGCGATGACTGTCGCGCTCTACGCATGGCGGCAAGCAGTTCTTCGTATGTAGCGAGAGGCGTTTCTTGGAGTTCCGCAAGCCTCCAATTCCATGGAATCAATCCACGCCGCGTGTCCTGCTGAACCAAGGGCAGGAGTCGACGACGATCACATGCATGACCCCGTAAGCCTTGCCGTTGCGGTATTCGGGCTTGCGGCTCACCCAGGAACTGTGAAATAATACTCAGCAAGGAACTGTCCACATCGGAGATGTCGGGGACTGCCATTGCAGGCGACCGGCTACTGGACGGGCACATGCGAACCATTCCAGCCCGAGCATAAACAGAATCCCGTATCACTTCGGGCAAGGAGAAACCGATCACTCCTCGCTGTGAGCGAGGTGCTTCACAGGCGCATTGTTCGCCAGCACGACATTTCTTACGCGACACTGGCTTCTTCCAAGCCACGAACTTCGCTAGGATTTCAAACAGTTTTCCCATCGTCGCACCTACATTGAAGGATCGCCATAAATGACCAGGTTCGTCCCCAAGTCAGCGGCTTCCTTCCGACAGACGTTAATCTTCCTTTTCGCTCTCTCAATCTCCTTTGCGAGTTTTTCCAGATCACTACTATCCAAGCTAACATGTAACGATTGCGAATTCTGCCCGTCCCAGTAGTCCACCACAAGAGTATTGGTCAACAGATGAGTAAGCGTGCCGGTTGCCGCCTCGTCAAAAATCGGTCGAAGTTCGGTAAGAAGACGAGCACCTTGAAGCACAGCCGGACGTTCCGAAAGCAGATCAAACGCTTTGCTTGCCTGACTGAAAAAATTGTCTGGCTGTAAGAAAGGACTCAGCTTACCTGAAATCCGTTCCCACTCCTCTAGGTTCTCATTCTTCCATTCCACTGACCCTCTCTCCGATATTGTGCGGCCAAGAGCCGAGAGGAAACCGGATGGGGACATTTCCAAGGTTCGGCGCAGACCATTGAGAGGGACTAGCGCGTGAACGAACGCCAGTTGGAGCGTGCGCTGATCGCATCCGAGAAGTTCGGAAAGACGCTCGCTCAGTTGCGTAAAGGACAATACGAGCGGTTCAGCCGCCATGACTTCAGCCAGTTTGGCGAGTCGTTCCTCTCCTATTGCAATGAGCGCTTGAATCCCGAGGAAACCTTCCCTGGGAATCGGAATGGTCGGGGTAGTTGATTCTGACATCAGGAACCTAGTAGGCGCGGGATCGAAACGTAATTCGTAACAACGGCCAATATAAGCTCATATCATCGCGCGCACCGCTCCTGAAAGCTACAGCCGTGCAGTCAGAATATTTATCGGCCGTCAGACCTTGGCGATGTCGGCATAACCAAGGTGAAGAGTCTCCCTCCCCTCCCGCCAGTTCGCGGCCGGCCATACGGGGGATCGACAGGGTTTTCCTCGTTGTGTCGTGACTTTTCGCCCCAGCGCCGGTATCACCACCGTTGAACCGTAGGCATGAACTTCACTATCATAGGTCAGCCACGTCAGTAAGTCAATGCCAGCTAGGATGTTACGACGATTGCGATACGGGATACGCCGCCTCTTTTTGGACCAAATTCCATCCACCTACCGAACTTGCACGTTGCTGTAAAGTATTGGTACGGAACGGCTTATCGAGCGACCCCATCAATCGGGACACCGAGGCTAGGCCGTCGGTTCAAGTTCGTCGGTCGGAGAATGATATTTGCCCGCTCTGCGCCCCTATTGACCGCCGTTCCCAGTTCCTGGGACGCTACAAGCGCCTTTACCTGGGATCGAGCGCCAGATCGAGTTCCGACGTCGTCCCTTCGGCAAGCGAGAGGCTCCGGGACTGCGGCCGGTAGCTGTCCGCGGTGACGGAAACCACGAACTTTTCGTCGGGCAAGAGCTGCCAACTGCGGAAGCGGCCGTCTTTCTGCTTCTCGAAGCGCAGGGGTTCGTTCAACGAGGCATTGTCGTAGCGAGCGGAAACCTCAACCCGCGCAATCGGCTTGCCCGCGCGGTCGCCGGCCTTGACCAGCAGCACCGGCGCGACGTAGCGGATGATGCGAATATCGGTCAGGTCGCCCGTCAGCGTGCCGAGTTTCAGTTGCCGGCCTGACTGCAGCGGCGCGTCGGCCGACTTGCGGAAGCGCAAGGAGCTGTGCTCGTTGGTCATGAGCATCAGGGCCGCCTCCGTCAATCCCCGCGGCGCAAGCACTTCATAACCGCCGTCGCGGCCGACGCCGGTTGCCTGCCAATATTCGTCCATGCCCGGCGTCTTGCCGACGCAGAAGAATTCATGGCCGCTGGTCTTCTTTCCGTCGCTGCTATAATACTGGGCGACGATTTTCACCGTGGGCACGGCTTTCAACTCGAACGGCCTGGCGGCCTCGCCTTCGACCTTCACCTTCACGGCATAGTACACGCCCTGGATCGGAGTGACCGGGTTATCGCCGCCTTGCCGCCAGCGATCGCCTTGGCTCGGCTCGACGACGTAATCGCCGGGCGGGAGCGGGTCGAACGTAACCTTCCCGTCCGCGTCGCTGCGCGCGAAGCGATCGAGTGTCGTGCCCACGCTGGCAAGCCGCGAGTTGCGGTAGGCCCGGTCTCCGACCGTGCGGACGTGCAGCCATTGGCTCGCCACCGGTTTGCCGTCCATGTCGAGGACCGTGCCGCTCAGGGCGACTCCTTTCTTCGTCGTCAGCACGCCCAGATCCGCCTGCCGGGGCTCGGAGACCACTTCCATCGGCGCGTACTGCTTGGGCAGGATCCAGAGCGCAGCCCCGCCAGCCGCCGGAGCGGTCATGCGGAATCGACCTGTCTTGTCGGTTTGCGTCTCGTGGAAATCGCCGAATTGGTTGGGATCGGTGAAATAATAGTACGACTGGATGAGAACGTCGGCCAGCGGAGCACCGTCGGGGGCCGCGACGACGCCGGTGAGCGTCTTTCCGGGGTTGAGACGGAAGTCTTCGAAGAACGGGCGTTCGCCCATGTCGATGTTCTTGAGGATCATGTTCAGCGAATAACCGTTTGCCATTTTCGCGACATAGCCCGGGTGCATGGCGTCGAGCTCGATATACGTGCGGCGGTTGGCCTCGTTCTCGGCGACGCTGGCGTGCTCCTTGCGAATCGTGAAGGTGAAATGCCCCGCGGCATCGGTAGTGTGTCGCGTCTGCTCGAGGATCTCGCTATGTTTGCCGGGCGCGGGATTGAGGATCATGCGGCGGACCACCACGGTCGCGTCGGGGATCGGCTTGCCCGTCGCCTCGTCCCGGATCGTGCCGGTAAACGTGAGATCGACGGCCGGCGTTTTCCGCGGGTCGGACGTCGTGACGGGCCGCGGCGGCTGGACCGCGTGGAGTTGGCCCGCCTCCGGCGCGGCTGCCGCTCCCTTCGCGGGAAGCACCACGTCGCGGGCGGAAATCTCGCCGGCCCGGTCGAGCGTTACGTTGATGTTGGCGACCGATACGTGTTCGCGCGCGAGACAAATCGAACATCTCGAACCGACGGCAAGCGCGGGGATACGATAGCGGCCGGACTTGTCCGTGACCGCATCCACGTTGATGCTCGAGCATCCTTCCGAGCTGCAGCCGAGAATGGCGGTCACTTTCTCGCCGGCGACCGGTTTTCCCTGGGTGTCGTAGACGAACCCGACCACGGTCGCGGCCGGACGCAATTCCACGGTCACTTCGCCGGCGCTGGATGGCACGATCGCCACGCCAGCGAGGTCCGTTCCGGGTGCGCGGACGTAATAGCCGTATTTCTCCGTGTCCGACATCCGCACAATCGCAAACCGGCCTTGGGCGTCGGCACGGGCCTCAAGCCTGGCATAGCCTGAGGGGCCGATCGGCTCACCATGCACGATTGCGCCGGCAACGGCTTTCCCGTCCGCGGCGTTGACCACGCGGCCACTGACGCGCATCTGGTTCGGCCGGGCCGCGTTGTCGCCGTAGACCAGCTCCGGCTGGTCGGTCACCGTGATATCGATCAGCCCGCCGTTGGGGTTTCGGTTCGGCAAGTGCAGTTTGAACCTCCCGGGCCCGACGCGGAATTCATAGTTCCCGTTGTCATCGACCTGGGCCCAACGGACGAGGTTGCCCTCCTCGTGGCCGAACTTGCGGGCGTCTTCCCCCAGGCGTTCGCCGAGCTCGATAAGGATAACGACCTCGTCGGCCGCGGGCTTGCGGTCGGGGCCGACCGTGATCCGCCCGTGGATCCGCGTGCCGCGCGAGAGGACAAAGTCGACGTGGCCCCGCGCTTGGCCCTCCTCCAGCCGCACGGTCGTGCAACTGGCGGCGGCCCAATCGCGGTCACCGACGGCGATGATTGTCGATTGCCGCGGATAAATACTCATTTGGTAGCGCCCGTCGGCGCCAGTCGTGGCGCTGCCGCGGAAGTAATGGTTGGTCGCCCCGCGACCCTCGCCGAGAATGGTGATTCCGGCAGCCGGTTTGCCGTCAGGGAAGCGGACCGCGCCCGAAACCTCGGCATCTTTCAGAAAGCGGAACGTGACAGGGGTTTCCGGCTGCGCAGGATCCCAATGGGGCTGGTCGGGGCAATTGTAGCCCGGCGCAAACGATCCGAAACCCACCTTCCCATCCGCGTCCGCCGGCATCCAAGTGAAATCGCAAATGCCGCCAACGTCCGACGACCCGGCAACGGGGGAACAACCGGCAAAATTGACGTGGGCCAGCTTGCCGGGAAGCCGCAGGACCCAGGGGACCACGACTGCGCCGGCAACCGGCCGGTCGGCCGAGTCGATCGTGCGGACGCGAGCGCGGCAGGCCTTGTGCAAGCGCAGGGCGACAGTCGCCGGAAGCGGATCTGGCTGCATGGCCGGCCAACCCCGATAGTTCTCATAATAGTCGAACCCCAAGTCGTCCTTCCAGGCGATAACCCACAGGACACTTGCGTCGGGCGGGACCCGAATGACAGCCTGACCCTCTTGATCGGTCTGGGAGTTCGGGAAATCAGGCCCCTCGCGAAGGGCTTGAACCATGACGCCGGCAGCCGGCTTCCCGTCGCTGGTTGCAACCTTGACGCGCACCGTGCGCGTGGGCTTCAGCACGATGCGGACGGCCGCGTCCTTGCCCGCTTGCGGCCCGGCGTACGACATGTTCCGCGTCTTGGCGTCAGAGAAACCGATCAGCGCGTGGTCCTGGCTCTCGGCCAACAGAGGGGGCGTCGCGGGAAAGTCCTTCGAGACGGCCAGCCGGAAGCGGCCGTCGGGTCCGCTCACGGTCGTCCTCTTGAACGCCAAGAAACCGCCGATGACATGCACGCCCGCCAACGGTTTTCCGCCGGAGTCCACGGTCACGCCCTCGACAAAGGTCTGGTCCTTGTCGGCGTCGGACGTGTCGCCCGCTGCTGGCTGCTCCAGGCTGGGAGCCGCCGCCGGCTTGGCCGGTTGCTCGCTAGGAGGCTGTTTCTCGGCCCGCGCGGGGGCGACCAGCGGGAACGCGGCCGCGGCTGCCAGGAAGATCGAAGCCGCGGCCAGCACGCCCCATCGCGCCCGGGCCGGCAGTCGCACGCCGGCGTCGCGCCGCCGGTCCAACAGGCGCCGCACGCGGTCCTCCACTTTCCCTTGTACGTCGAACAGCCCGATCGGCATGTCGATGCCGAATCGATCGCGACAGCGGATCGCCAACTCAAGCAGCGTGTCGGCGTAGTCGGCCGGCCGGACTACACGCAGGACCCAGTTGTCGCAGACCTCTTCCCGGCAGCGGGCCAACTGGCGGTTCAGGAAGTGGATGAGTGGATGCGGCCAGTAGACGATGGCTGCCAGCCGCTGCAAGACCACCACCCACGGATCGCGGCGGGCGACATGCGCGCATTCATGCAGGAGAACGTCGCGGATGCGGCTCCGGCTGATCGCGGCGGCAAGCGATGCCGGCAGCAAGACCGCCGGGCGAAACAGCCCGGCGACAACCGGCGTCGTGATGCACTCGGAGAGACGGATCGGCGGCAGACGGGAAAGGCCGAGCGATCGGCGGATGTCAACCATCATGTCGTCCAGGGCGGACGGATCCAACGGCGTGCTCGTGTGTCGGAGCGTACTCACGGCGCGAACTCCATGCAACAGCCGGGCCGTCAAGAACAGCACGCCGGCGACCCAGACGCCGGCTGCCGCGGCCGTCAGCGCGCGGAAATCAAACGGTTTGGCTTCGGCGACCGCTGTTGGCGCCGTGTCCGCTGTCGGCGCGGCTGCCGGAACCGGCAGGGTCGCGGGGGTCTCGCCGCGCGGCTCGACCGCCGGATCGCGGCGCCGCATCGGCCGGTCGAGCAGTTCCTGCGGCTCCACGCCGGCCGGCCCGATGACCGGTTCATGCAAGGCCTCCGAAGCGCCGTCCGCGGCGGGCATTGGTTCGCCTCGATCGGCGGGCCGCGAGCTGACCGCGGCAGACTCGGGCGCCGGCCCCAGGGAGAACCCCAGCATGCCGCTCCGCTGGGAGGACAATGCCGTCAGCGGACAGACCAGCGCGAATCCGAGGCAGGCCAGCCAGACGGCGTGCTGCGCGGCCGGCCGGCGCCGCAGCAGCGCGCCGCTGACAAGGGCCGCCACAAGCACCGCGGCGGTGATTTGTACGAACAGGTTCACGGCCAGGCAGGTCGCCCAGTCGCCCGGACAGAGCACATGGATGAGCGACGTCATGACGGGTTCTCCCTTGCGTTATCGATGAGTTTTCGAATGCGGTCGGCTTCCTCGCGCGACAGGCCCCGTCCCTCGAGCATGGCCAGGACGAGCCCTTCGGCGGACCCGCTGAAAACGGTGTCCACCAGGCGGCGGACCATGCCGCGCAGGGTTGCGTCGCGGGGGGCCGTCGCCCGAAACAAGAACGCCCTGCCCTGCTTGCGATGCTTGAGCCAGCCTTTCTGGGCGAGGCGGGTGATCACGGTCTGGACCGTGTTGCGGGCGATGGGCCGCCTTCGGGAGAGGGACCGCTGTGGGGAGAGGGCCTCCCAGACCTCGCCGACGGTCACCGCGCCGCGGTCCCAGACGACGCGCATGATTTCCAATTGGGCGTCCGAAAGAGGGGGAAGACGATGGAGTTGAGCCATGTTCGCGCCTCGAGGAGTTTTACCGACACATGTAGGCGCATTCTACCTACAAGTGTCGGTGATGTCAAGGGGGCAATCGTTCGGACTTGCTGTCATAGGCCGCCATAACCCTATTTTAGGGTCACCGCGCCGTTGTCGCAACGAGCGGCGCAGGGTGGGGCTCTCCTCCAGCTCGTTCATCATCCGCAAAGCGCTTCCGATGCCAAGACGTGCCATTAGTATTGACGTCGCGGGCGCGCAGAATATTTCAGCTATTGAAGTTCTGGTCCAGTCCCTGCGGAAGCGATCGTCCGTCCAACAACATGCCTTTGTCCACGTCCTCGGGCACGGGGGGCTTCACTTGCCGCGGCCGCAAGCGCGATTCACTTGTCTCCTTGAGCCTTACCTCCAACTCCTTGACCGCGCCTTCGGATAGCTTGAGCTTCTCCGATCTTGGCTCATAGCCTACTTGCTCGGTGTTTGGTTCCGCCATCAAGCCGTGAGCGGGACCAGCGTTCGATTCAGGTTTGGCACCTTCCTTCTTTGCAGTTGGGTCCGTGGCCGGCGACGATTCATCAGCCGACTTGGCGGCAGAAGTCTTGCCGGATGGATCGTTCGCCTTGGGAGGAGGCGGCAATTCTCCTTTCTTGTTCGATGGTCTTGTGGCCGGGTGAGTCTCTGGTTGCCGGTTAGCAGGCGCCATTACCGAGGCAGGAATCTTCCGTACCTTGAACTCGACGGTGGTTGTTTGCCCCTCGGCCACGGCAGGCCACAAGGCATCCGGAGATTCTACCTGCCAGTACTCTTCCGTCGCCCAATTGTTGATACCTTTGACAACGTGGCCATTGCCTGCGCACAACGGGGTGCATGAGCATACAATATCAGGCACCACTGAATGGACGCGCCCGGTTTCCCGGGAACTGGAACGGGCTTTCCAAAACTCATATCCAGGTCGGAGATCTCGAAAACTCCTTCCGCATCGGTCGTGGCGGTGTGAATGCCGCATAGGTGATCCGGCCCTCGCAAATCTGTGCCGGCGGCGGCGAAAGGACCACTTCTCCCGATGGGCTTATCGTGGCGTGCGCGTCTTTCTCGGCGGCCGCTCCAATCTGAATCCAGTCAATGGCAAAGCGATCGTCGCGCACTTGCACGTCCAGTATCTGGCTGCGGTCGACCCCGCGCAAGGTGAAACGGCCCTCGCGATCCGTCCTGGCGGGCCGCGGCCAAAAGGGCACTCGTGAAGGCGGCATCCAGCACTGAATTCCGTCAAAATCATGCGCCACGCGTTTGCCGAAGCTTGTGACGCAGACCTTCGCGTCGGCGGCCGGTTTTTCGCCGGCATCCAGGACCCGCCCGTGAACCGTTTGCTCGGCGGCCAGCGTAACGGTGACGCTGGGATTTTCGGCATCCTCCCCGATCGCCTGCCAAGCGAGATTGAATCCGGCGGCGACCGCAACCAGGTTGCGACGGCGAATATCGCGAGTGAAACCAAAATGACGCCTAAGATGCTGCCGCCTCCCACAGCGCGCGGGGTCGGTTCCCGCCCGGCGATCCGCCGAATCCGGCCGAGCAGCGCTGCAACGCCCGCCGCAGGATGATCGCCGCCAGCCCCAGCAGCGCAAATTGCCAGAGGGAATGAACCAGCACCCAGCCGATGCGGTCCGCCCAGGCCGATTGTGTGAGGAGTTGCAACATGGCTACTTGCCCTCCATTTCGTCGAGGATGCGCCGTATTTCGCTTAATTCCTCCTTGGTGGCCTTGCTCGCAGACAAGGCCTGCAACACCAGGGTCATGGCGGAGCCCTCGTAGACCTTCTCGATGAGGTCGTCGAGAATCCGCTTGCCGGTCTTGGCCCGCGTGAGGGCCGGCCGGTAGACATGCGGCTGGGCGTCCTCGTTCCGCTTGACCAACCCCTTTTGTAGCATGACCGCCAGCATCTTGACGGTCGTGGAATAGTTGGTTCCCTTGGCGGCTTCGAGCCGCTTATGGATCTCGCGTACCGGGCTGGGGCCCAGTTCCCAGAGGATCCGCAGGATTTGCATCTCCACTTCGGTGGGGTGCGACGAGGTCGGCCGGGGCATGCAGAGGTCCTCCGCAAAAAGACGTGAATCGATTCGGGCGGGCCGCACGGCATCAGGGCCACGCGCGGCAATTTGCAGCGAATTCCTTCGCTACACCGCTCATTGTAGCGAATTGTTTCGCCATCTCAAGCGGCGTTGGCGAATTTGTTCGCCACGGGCCCTTACCGCTGTCCCGGCTTCTCGCAGCTCGTCCCGGCAGGAGGGGGCTGATGGCGCCATCGAGCCGAGCGGCGCCCGCTTTCCCCGGCTTCCCCTGATGGAACTGTCGAACTGCCGCCACTGGCTATGCCCCTTGCGCTTGCAAACCTGCCGATCTTTGGAACTGGCCGTGAATTCCTCATCCCTCGATTCCGAGGGCACTTGACAATTCATCATGAGATGGCCAGAATTATAGTCATCGTGATGCGGCAATCATATACCTTGATCTATGCCCGTGGGGTGACGAAGCACGTGGAGTCGATCGACGCCAAGTACGACCGCCTGATCCGCGCGAAGATCGAAGAGCAGTTGCAGTTCGAACCGGGTGTGGAAACGAAGAACCGTAAGCCGCTGCGCCAGCCCGCGCCGTTCGCGGCACAGTGGGAGATTCGCTTTGGCCCGGACAACCGTTTTCGTGTCCTGTACGACATCGACGAGGAAGATCGTGCGGTGCAGATCGTGGCGATCGGCGAGAAACAAAGTGGACGCCTGATCGTTGGCGGAGAGGAGGTGGAATTATGAAGATGGCATCGGTTGCGGAAATCAAATCCCAATTCAGTGCTTTTGTGAGGGCCAGTGAGGCCGGGCCCGTGGTCGTGACGAGGAACGGCAGGCCCGTGGCCGTCATCGTGGGCATTCACGACGAGGACGAGATTGAACGGCTGCTTATGGCGTACTCGCCACGGCTACAGGCGATTGTGGCAGCATCCCGCAAGCAGATTCGCGAAGGGGACGTGCTGAACCACGAGGAGTTTTGGACGGAGGTCGAGGCGTCTAGAACTCCGAAGAATGGCGGCCAAAAGCGCAAGCCCGGCCGGGCCAAGGGCTGAAGGCGAGCGGGGCCAGTAATGAAACTTAGGACCGGCGAATCAATAACTGTCGTATAGTCGCCTTTCGCTCCGCGAAAGTAGCGCAACTTTCGCGGAGCGAAAGGCGACACTTATTTCTGCGTCAGTCCTTATCCCCTTTGGTTCTCGGGGGCTGAAGGATCAGGCTTTCCAACTTCGCCAGGGGTTTGGCCCCCGGACCCCAAGCGCACCTTGGCTTGTAGTTCGCTCACTGGAGCCTGTGCTTGCCCAGCTTGTCCCGGCTGCGCTCGGCCGCTTCCAGTTCGGCCTTGGCGACGCGGGCCGCCTCAACGTAAGCGCGCTGGTTGCGTTTGGTCTTTTCAATGGCCAGGTCGGCTTCCTTGCATTTGAGCAACAGTCCGTCGAGTCGCTCCTTGGCAACCGCGCCGGGAGACTTCTGGGCGAGATCTGCGGCGATTTCGTATTCGGCCTTGCGGGTGGCGGCGTTGGCCGTGGCATAGCGAAGGTCGATATCGTCCCCGGCCTTGGCCATGGCCGCATCGTACCTGGCCTGGGCAATTTCCACGTTGCACTTGGCCTCGGCTGCCGCCAAATCCTGCGGAGAAGCAGGACCACGACGAAGCAGGGCCAAATCGAGCTCGGCCTTCGCAATCTTGGCATCCTCTCCGGCAAGTCGCTTGTTGAGTTTGGCCAGTTCGACCGCCAGATCCATCTCGGTGCATTTCAGCGACAATTCGAGAAGCTGTTCCTTTGAGACCGAGCCGGGTTTCTCTTCGCTGGCTTTCTTGTTGGCCTCGTACTCGGCCCTGGCGACCTTCGCGCCCGCGGCGGCGTAGCGAATATCGACGTCGTCTTCCGCTTTGGCCTGGGCCGCGCTGTATTTGGCTTGGGCGACTTCCACGGGCAAGTCTTTGTCCTGTACAGAGTGGATTACGGCAGGAACAGCCGTTCCAGGCACGACCTTCGTGCTGTCGGTGGCTGGTTCGTTGCCCGCTTCGAGTCGCGAACATAGGGCTGCGATGCGGTCGACTGGGACGACATACGATCTGCTGCCCGTCTCGCCGAGAAAGCGACTTCCCAGCAGCACTAGTCCTGCAAGCTTCCCCTCCTTGAACAGCGGCGTCCCCTCCGGCAGCGAACGGTCGATCTCAACCAACCGGTCGTAGTGTTGAACCGGCGTCAGTGGCATTGGGAGCCTCAGAGTCGCCTGACGGCCGAGGGCGGCAACTCGCGCCGCATGCGAAACGACAGAAAGCTCAGGCGAAGTTCCGGGAATGATCGCCGATAAGACATCGCCGACCGCCAACACCACCTTACCGTCCGGTCGATAGCCCGTGGGTCTGCCAGGGGCGCGATAGACGAATAGCTCCTTCGTACCGTCCGGCGTGTACTGCGCAATTGCAACGGGTCGTCCCGGAAACTCTAGATACGTGCGCTCAACAGCAGGAGGCGCCCCATCGGGAATGACCACTGCGGGCCCGGTTGTCACGATCAGCGTTCGGCTGCCGGCGTTGACCAGGACGGCGGGTACCGTACGCCTTAAACGGTCTTCGGAGTACTCCAGCACCAAGCGCGCAACTGCCCGTTCGGCTTCCGTGGCTGCCCGAGATGTCGGGCGGAGTGGTGGCCTGCAAGGCAAACATGCCCAAAAGACTAATTCCTAAAGTGGCGATCATGGCTAGAGTCCCTTTGAATAAAATGGTGCGTCGGTTTCGTACGTCGCTGACGCGCAGTAACGTATCCGGCACACTCCGTGTGCCGCTGCCCCTCGGCACACGGAGTGTGCCGGATACATTGGCCGGCAGCGGGACGCTGGCCGGCTGCTGCAAGTGGGCCAAGCAACCTTCAAGCAGTTCGCTGACTTCCTTGGCCGAGCCGAAGCGTCGCGACGGATCTTTCTCCAGCAGCCGCTCGACGATGCCGATGAACCAGGGTTGCAACTCGGGATCGTGCGAAGCCAACGCCGGCGGCGAGTCGTCGATCAGCCGCCGCAAGGTCGCCAGCGTCGAGTCCGCCCGGAACGGCGAAACGCCCGCCGCCATCTCGTAGAGCACGCAGCCCAGGCTGAAGAGGTCCGAGCGGCCGTCCACTGGCTCGCCCCGCGCTTGCTCAGGCGACATGTACTGCGGCGTGCCGGCAATGATCCCCCAGCGGGTCATCGACACGTCGTCCGCCGCGCGGGCCAGCCCAAAATCGGTCAGCACGGCCCGCTCGACTCCCTTCTCCAGGAGGATGTTGGCCGGCTTCACGTCGCGATGTACCAAGCCCTGCTCGTGCGCCGCGGACAGCCCAGCCGCCGCCTGCATGCCGATCCGTAGGGTTTCCTTGAGTTCCAGGCGGCCTTGGGCCGCCAGACGCTGGGCCAGCGATTCGCCGGCCACCAGCGGCATCACCAGGAACGGCAGGCGTCCGTTGGGTTGCACCTGGTGGATGGCCATCACGTGCGGATGCACGACCGCCGCGGCCGCCTGGGCCTCGCGGGCGAACCGCTTCCTGGCCAGCGAGCTTGCGGCCAGATGCGGCGAGAGGACCTTGATGGCCACGCAGCGCTTCAGGTCGGCGTCGTAGCCCTTCAAGACCACGCCCATGCCGCCGCGACCGATGATCTCCAGCACGTCGTAGCCGCCCAAGCGTCCGAGCACATTCGGATCGTCGGACGATTCCAGGTACTCGACCGTGAAGTCAACCTCCGACCACGGCTCCCGCGAGGGCACGTCCAGGTCAAGTTCATCGTTGACAAGGAGGCGGGCTGCTTGCTCACACCATACGCCTAGCCCTGCCATCTCGCCCATGGCAGGGCGGCATGCTTCACAGTGATCGAGGTGCCGATACAGAGATTGCTCCCGATCGGGCGGGAGGTTCCAGAAAACTGAAGTACTCATTCCTGTTGAAGATGATGTGGTCCAGCAACTCGATGCCTACAATTGCACCCGCTGCTTTGAGTTGGGCGGTAATATTGACGTCGTTTGGCGATGGTTCAACGTCGCCGCTGGGGTGATTGCGGGCCACGATGATCGCCGAAGCCCGGTCGGCGAAGACTTCACGCGGATGAACCGGACTGCGATCGATCAGCCCGATGGAAACGACGCGGATGTTCAGAACCTCATTCGCGCCGTTGATGCTGGCGCAGAGGAAATGCTCCTGCTTGCGGTCGGCAAAGTGCCGGACGTGGGGCAGCAAGTCCGCCGGCGTTGCGATCTTCGCCCCCTCCGGCTTGATGCGGCGGCGGGCGAATTCGATGGCCGCCAAAATCAGTGTGGCCTTGGCATCCCCTTGTTCGTTTCGCCGAAGTGGAAGTGCGGCATGATCTCATTCGTCAGGATGGCATATTCCAACGTGCTTTGGGCGCCCCGGTTCTTCCACTCGTCGGTCAGGTCCTGCCGTACGGCGATGCCCCGCAGTCGCTTGTCGATCCATTCCTTGGGGTAGCCCTTCTTTTCATAGAGTTCCTGCATCCGGGCCATGGCCAGTTCGGGGTTTTCGATCTCGTCGATCCGCTCCTTGCCGACCCGGGCCAGCCAGCGTTTGAATGGTTCGGCCTTGGGGCTGGGGATGGACTGGATCAGGCGGAAAATGCCCTCGGTATTCCAACACTGGAGTTTTTGAGGCCCGCCGGCTGTCGCGAACTCCAGGGAAAGGGGGGGGACAGATTGTCCCCCCCCTCATAAGCCTTGCCCAAATCCGGATCCCGCTTGCGCATTTTCTTCCAATAATCGGAAGGATTCGCTGAATCCGTCAGGGCGGCGATAATGTCCGTGATGACAAACCACCACTCATTGTTGTGCATCGTGCGGCGGATTTCGCGCTTCTGAAACACCGCAACGTGTGCTTTCGGATTGTCGTCGGGTTCACTCATAACTAATCTTCCCAGCGGATAATTGGTTTGGCAATTTCGCGCTCAAGGAAGGCGGCGATATCCTTGCCGTGCGGGATGTACTCGTCATCCTTCACGTAATGGCGGTGGGTCCACTCCAGCCGCTCGGCAGATTTCCAGATGTCGCCGGCAAGGTTATCGAGCTTGGGTTTGTTGAGAGAGAGAGCGCCATCGTTGCAGACCTCGTGTCATTGAATCCCGTGTTGGGCCGGTAAAGCTCGGCTCATCAGTCGATGGAGCCAAATCGTAGCCCTGATTTTACCCCTGCCAAGGGATGGCTGCAAGCAAGTCGAACTCAATAAAACCGCGCACTACGTGTCTCCGTGGCCGGCACAGCCGGACGACTGGAAGTTATGATGTTTCCTGCCAGGGTAATAGAGTAGCAGTGTTAGCAGCGGAAAGCGGAAACGCCGCAACCGCTTGGGCTTGCGGCGCAAATCCGCGCCGTCGCGCAAATGGTGGCGAGATTCTTTGCGTATTATGTGGGTATAAAGCGCGCTGAAGAAGATTCAGCTACGCCTGAATACTTTGCGCGTGCATTTGCTCTGACAATTGAACCGGCCCCCGGCGTAGCGAACCGGGGGCCATTAACAACGCGCGGCGCCGACTTGCGCGAGTCGGCGTCCGCGCCGGCGGCTGCGCGGAAACTGTGTCGCGTGGGTCTCGCGCCTCGACCCAACCTACGGTCCGGGAACGGTCGCGAATGGCCGCCGTTACCGTGAAGACAATTAATTTTTTTTATGACTCTGCACTCAAATAGCTACAAGAGAACGACGCGTGCCCTACCCCTAGATACTATACGCATGAACAGATTTGGCACAAAGTGGCACAGAATGGCACAAAGTGGCCAGGAAATGGCACAAAGTGGCACAAAAATGGATACGGCCTTAGGCTGTGCCAAAGCTATCTATAGAGTGTCAAACGTTTTTTCCCCCGCAGTTTTCTCCGTGTGAACAATACCTTTAGTGGAAGCCGAATACACCCGTGGAAGTACAAAATCGCCGCCAAAACGCCAAGAGGCCCCTTTTTGTGACCAGGTCACACCACTGCCTAGCTCGAAACGGCGGGTTGGTCTCGGCGACCCAGGCGGGAGAAACGCCACGTGAAGCATTTTTTCTGACTCATGCCATCTTTGCCGCCAGCGAACAAGTTGGCCCGACAGTGATTGGAATAAGAATGGGGTTAACTGCACGGCCTCGGCCAGATCGATTTTGCGCATGCCGGGACCGGCTAAAGCCGGGACTACGAGCGCACCCCTGGATACGGCCGGGTATTTTGCTAAAATCCATTCTCCCCATATAAGTATGAATTTTTGGATGGCCGGTGTTTTTCGGCTCCCCTACTAGACCCTATCATGGATCCAACGCTCCTGCGAACCCCTCTGTTTGACTGGCACGTTGCCCAAGGCGCGCGGATGGTAGATTTCGCCGGCTGGGCCATGCCGGTCCAGTACACGTCGATCATCGAAGAACATACGGCTACGCGCAACGCCGTGGCCATCACCGATATTTCCCACATGGGCCGCCTGCGGTTCGAAGGACCCGGGGCGGCGGTCTTCCTGGCCGAACTGCTCACCCGCCGCGTGGCCGACATGGAACTGGGCCAGATCCGCTATTCGCTGGTGACCAACGATCGGGGCGGTATCCTCGACGACGTGCTGGTGGGCTACTACCACGATTCCTACGGTCAGCCGTTCTACGTGGTCGTCGTCAACGCCAGCAACCGGCAGAAGATCGTCGATTGGATCCACGCCCACTTGCCTCAAGAGCGGGCCGAAATTCCCGGCCGCGAGGTGATCTTCACCGATCTGAGCCGTCTTTGGGCCATGTTCGCCATCCAAGGGCCCAAGAGCGTCGATGTGCTGCAGCCGCTGATGAACGTCGATCTGCAATGGATGCGCTACTATCGCGGCACGCGGGTGCAACTGCTGCACCCCGGTGCCCAGCGGCAAGGCGGCATCATCAGCCGCACGGGCTACACGGGCGAAGACGGTTTCGAACTGAGCGTGGGGACCGAGATCGCCCCGGCCATCTGGCAGGCCATTATCGAACAAGGCAAGCCGCTGGGCCTCGTCCCTTGCGGCCTGGGCGCACGGGACACGCTGCGGTTGGAGGCGGGAATGCCCCTGTATGGCCATGAATTGAGCGAGAAGATCCAGCCCTTCGAGGCCGGACTGGGGTTTGCCTGCCACCTGGTGGGTTACGACTTCCCCGGCCGGGACGCTTTACTGCAAATCCAGAAAGCGCCGCTGCGGCGCGTGCGGGTCGGGCTGGAAATGTGCGGCCAGCGGGTGCCGCGGCAAGGCTATCCGATTCTTCTCGACGGCCAGCAGGTGGGCGAGGTGACCAGCGGCACCTTCTCGCCCACGCTGAAGAAACCGATTGCGATGGGTTTTGTCGCGCCCGAGGCAGCCAAGCCGGGAATTGAACTCAAGGTTGACTTGCGGGGTCGTGCCGAGCCCGCCCACGTGTTAGAACTACCCTTTTACCAGCGGGACCGCCGGCGCGTGTGATCGCCGGGCAGTCTGAAAGGAGCACTAGTAAATGTCGCTTGATCCCAAATCGCTAAAATATACAACTACGCACGAATGGATATACTTGGAAGATGGGCCGGGAGGCGCGAAGACGGCGACTGTCGGCGTGTCGGATTTTGCCATCCAGGCCTTGACGGATCTGGTGCATGTCGAGTTGCCCGAAGTGGGCCGCAAGCTCCAGGTGGGCAAGCCCTTGGGCGAGGTCGAATCGGTCAAGGCGGTGAGCGATCTCTACAGCCCCGTGGATGGCGAGGTGATTGCCGTGAACCAGGCGTTGATCCTGCCCGATCCGAAGACGAAGAGCGTGAATTTTGACGTGCTGACCGACGATCCCTACGGCACCGGCTGGCTGGTGAAGATCCGGGTTACGGGCGGCCAGTCGGAACTGCTGGACTATGAGACGTACAAAAAGCAGTGCGAGGAGCTGGAGTAGTTCCACGCCATGCCTTATTTCCTCAACAATGCCGATGATCAGAGGGCCATGCTGAAAGCGATCGGCGTGGAGTCGATCGACGATCTGTTCGCCATGCTGCCGCGGGAGTTGCGGCTGGACCGGCCGCTGGATGTGCCGCCGGCCCTGGGTGAACTGGAACTGACCTCGCACATGAGCGAGTTGGCGGCGAAGAACGATCCGGCGGGCAGCGGCATCTGTTTCCTGGGCGGCGGCAGTTACGACCATTTCATTCCAGCGGTCGTCGATTATATCGCCTCGCGGAGCGAATTTGTCACGTCCTACACGCCCTATCAGCCGGAAGTCAGCCAGGGCAATCTGCAGGTCCTGTTCGAGTATCAGACGTTGATCGCCCAGTTGACCGGCATGGACTATGCGAATTCCAGCCTCTACGACGGCGGCAGCGCGGCGACCGAGGCCGTGTTGATGGCGATGAGCGTCACCCGCCGGCCCGGCCGGGTGTTGGTCGCCGGCAGCGTACATCCCGATTACCGGCAGATTCTGGCCACCTACCTGACCAACTTAGATGTCGAGTTGGTCACGCTTGAGACGCCGGGCGGCACTCTCGACGAGGAAACGCTGCGCTTGGCCGCGAACGACAAGACGGCCTGCCTGTTGCTGCAACAGCCCAACTTTTTCGGCTGCGTGGAAAAGATGGAAACGCTGGCCAAGATCGTTCACGCAGCGGGCGCGGCGCTGGTTACGGTTGTCGATCCAATCAGTCTGGGCCTGCTCAAGCGGCCGGGCGATGCGGGGGCCGATATCGTGGTCGCTGAAGGCCAGTCGCTGGGCACGCCGATGCAATTCGGCGGGCCGTACCTGGGTATCCTCGCTTGCCGCGAGCAGTTCCTCCGCCGTATGCCCGGCCGCCTCGTGGGGCAAACCGTCGATCGCCACGGCCGGCGGTGCTGGGTGCTGACGCTGCAGACCCGCGAGCAGCACATCCGCCGCGACAAGGCCACGAGCAACATCTGTACGAACCAGGCCCTGCTGGCCGTGCGCGCGGCAATCTACCTAGCCACTATGGGGCCGACTGGCTTGGCCGACGTGGCGAACCTCTGCTTGCAGAAGGCCCATTACGCGGCCCAGCGGCTGACGGCCACCGGGCGGCTGAAACTCGCTTTCCAGCAGCCGACGTTCAAGGAGTTTGTCGTCCGTGCAAGCAATGGCCGCGTCGACGAGTTGCTCGCCAAGGCCCAGGCGGCCGGCATTTTCGCCGGGCTGCCGCTGGGGCGTTGGTATCCGGAATTGAAGGACTGCCTGTTGCTTGCCGTTACGGAAAAACGAACCAAGGCCGAGATCGACAGGCTGGCGGGAATCCTAAGCGAGTGAGGACCATGCGTAATACCCGTTCCACCGAGTTGATTTTCGAGCTTTCCAAGCCCGGTTGTAGCGGCGCGATGCTGCCTCCCTGCGACGTGCCGCTGCGCCCGGTCGGGGAACTCTTGCCGCGGGATGTTCTGGCGGAGAAGCCCCTGCCGCTGCCGGAGTTGTCGGAGCCGGACATTGTCCGCCACTTCGTGAACCTGTCGACGCTGAACATGTCGGTGGATACGCATTTCTACCCGTTAGGCTCGTGTACGATGAAGTACAACCCCAAGCGGAACGAGCGGATCGCCGGCATGCCGGGCTTTGCCAACTTGCATCCCTATCAGAGCGATGACACGGTCCAGGGCATGCTGGAACTGCTCTACAAGTCGCAGCAGATTTTGGCGGAGATCGCCGGTCTGCCGGCCGTTTCCTTGCAGCCGGCGGCCGGGGCACAAGGCGAACTGACGGCCCTCTTGGTGGCGGCGGCCTACTTCCGCGATGCGGGCATTGCCAAGTCGGTTGTGCTGATTCCCGACGGGGCGCATGGCACCAATCCGGCCAGCGCCGCGATGGCCGGCTTTGACACGCTGCCGGTGAAGAGCAGCGACGATGGCCTGATCGACCTGGATGATCTTCGTGCCCGGCTCGACGATCGCGTGGCCGTGCTCATGATCACCAACCCCAACACCTTGGGGATCTTCGAAACGCGGATCGCCGAAATCGCCGAGATGGTCCACGCCGTGGGCGGCCTCGTTTATCTCGACGGGGCCAACATGAACGCCATCCTGGGCATCACTCGGCCCGGCGACTTCGGCGCCGACCTGATGCACTTCAACCCGCACAAGACGTTCAGCGGCCCCCATGGCGGCGGCGGTCCCGGGGCGGGGCCGATCGCGGTGGCCGAGAAACTCGCGCCTTACTTGCCGTCACCCCTTGTCGTCCAGCAGTCAACCGGCTACCGCCTGGACTACGATCGCCCCATGTCGATCGGACGCGTGCGGAGTTTCTTCGGCAATGTGGGCGTGTTGGTGCGGATGTATTGCTACATCCGCAGCCACGGTCCGGCGGGGCTGCGGAAGATCTCGGAAAACGCCGTGCTCAACGCCAACTATCTCTTGAGCCGCGTGAAACACATCCTGCCCGTGCCGCGGGGCGATCGCTGCATGCACGAGTTCGTGGCCTCGGCCGCACGGATCAAAGCGGATCGCGACATTTCGGCCATGGACATCGTCAAGCGGTTGCTGGACTACGGCTTCCACGCCCCCACGGTCTACTTCCCGCTGATCGTCAAAGAGGCGATCATGGTCGAGCCGACCGAGACGGAGAGCAAGGCCACCTTGGACGCTTTCGCGGACACGCTGGAGTGCATTATCCACGAGACGCGGGAGCAATTGCACGACGCCCCCAGCAGCACGCCCGTCAGCCGGCCCGACGAGGTCCAGGCGGCCCGGCAGCCCAAGCTCGTCTGGAAACCGCAGGCATGATCGATTCGGGCCGTTGCCGATTGCTCCGCCACGCCCCAGCCCCAGGCGCGTGGAATATGGCCGTCGATGAGATGCTGCTGGAATCGGCCCAGGAGCAGGCCGCCGCTTGTCTGCGATTCTACGGTTGGAGCGAACCGACACTTTCGCTAGGGTACTTTCAGACGTTCACCGATCGCCAGGGACATCTGCCCAGTTTGCCGTGCGCCGCGGTGCGGCGACTGACCGGTGGTGGGGCTATCTTGCACGACGCGGAATTGACCTACAGTATTGTCTTGCCGGGCGCCCATCCCCTGGCAACCCATCGCGACGAGCTTTACCAAGCCGTACATGGCTGCCTGATCGAAACCCTCGAATCTCTGGGCATTACGGCCCGGCTCTGTGAGCCGGCCGATAAGCTCGAGGCCTTGCGAGAACCGTTTCTTTGCTTCCAGCGAAGGTCGCCGGGCGACGTGTTGATGGGAGGAAGCAAAAAAATTTGCGGCAGCGCCCAGCGGCGGCGGAATGGGGCCGTTTTACAACATGGCAGCCTGCTTTGGCGAACATCTCCTTCGGCACCGGAATTACCCGGCGTTGCGGATCTTGCCACCCACCCATTAGAGTTGGAAAGCGTGGCCGATCTCTGGCTTGGCCGCTTGAGTGGACGATTGGCTCTTGACTGGCAGTCCGACGACTTGCAGCAAATGGAGGTTGACCGGGTGGAAGTCCTTGTCGAATCTCGCTATGCATGGGAAAATTGGACAAGGAGCCGTGGCCGCCGTGTGCAACAGGATCAAGAATCGCTTTGACGCCGCCGATGGCTCTTGATAGATTAGAGTCTAGGGGTGGTAAGGGCGTAGGCGGTTGTTTTTTGGAGTGTGTCATGGACGTGAAATTGGTCGTTCTCAGTGGGAAACATCCTGGACAGGAAATTGCCGTCCCGGGGCCGGAATTCCTCGTGGGTCGCGCGCCGGAGTGCAAGTTGCGTCCCAACAGCGACATGGTCAGCCGTCGGCACTGCATGATTTCCATTGCCGAAGGCAAGGCCACCATCCGCGATTTGGGCAGCCGCAACGGCACCCTGGTTAATGGCAATAAGATCACTGGCGAGCACGAACTTCGCACCGGCGAAAAGATCAAAGTCGGCCCGTTAGAGTTCGAGGTGCATCTGAGCACGACAGTCAGCGGCAAGAAAAAGCCCAAGGTCCACAATGTGCAGGAGGCGGCGGCCCGCACGGTTGAGGCGGCCAAGCCCCGCGATTCCGAGGGCGACATCGACGCTTGGCTGAATGAAGAGGAAGCCGACGACGAAACGATCAACGTGAAACTGGGCAAAACGGCCGTCGTTCCGCCCAAGGAAAAGCCGGCTGAAACAGCCCCGGCCGACAGCGGCCAGCACGCGCGGATCGATCCCTTGGCTACCCCCGGTCAGACGAAGAAGGCAGTGGCCGAGAGCAGCCGAAGTGCCGCGGCTGACGTGCTCAAGCAGTTCTTCAAACCCCGCCAATAGCGATTTCGCGTCGCGCTAACGAGTTCCGGCCTGTGAAAGCCACCAATCCCGCTCCCAAATCTTCGGCACTGCTGGGCGTCGCCTTCGACAACGACGATGGCCATACTCGCCTGACCCGTGGGGATAACTTCGTCCTCGTCGGCGGTTCGCAGGAAACTCACGCTGTCATGCAGGAGACTGCGGTGAAGATCAACGAGCATCTCGACCGGCAAGGCAAGCGTCTTGAGGACGCCTCGGTCAAGGAACTCCGCGAGATCTGTGAGGAAGTGCGGGAAAAGCACGGCAAGTAGGTTCTCTGTCTTAGAACACCGCTGTCGGGAACGCGGGTGCTCATGACGTTCCTAGCGTTCTTTCCGAATGCCACGGCGGACATTTCTTGCATTGAATGCCCGCTATCTTTGCGCACATAGAATTAACCATAAAACCCGATCAAATTACTAGGATCATACCTTTTTCCCAGGCCGTCAACTTTCCCTGCGCGCTTTTCCGATGCTATTTTTCAACGGGGTTGCATTTTCACCAACCTACCAGCAGCCGAAAAAGCACTTGACCTTAGGAGAGTGATGTCCGTGTCCGCCAAGAAGCCTGCCGCCAAAGCAAAAGAAAAGACCGCGGTCTCTGCCGACAATGCCACAAAACGCAAGTCGTCAGCCGTCGCCAAGCAACCAACGCAGGTCATGGATGCCCGCTCCAACAAGGACCGCCGCCAGGGCGATCGCCGGCAGAAGGATGCGCCGGTCGAAGTCGAGCGACGCTCGGGCCCGCGCCGGGCGAAAGTAAATCGCCGCCGACAGATCGACCCGACCACCTGTGAGCGGGATTATTCGCCCGCCGAGGTCGAATTCATGAGCGCTCTGGACGACTATAAGCGCCGTAGCGGTCGGATGTTCCCCACATGCAGCGAGATTCTGGAAGTCATTATGTCGCTGGGCTATGAAAAACGGGCCGAATTGCCCAGCGTCGCGCAGCCTACAGCCCCGATCCTAGTCGCCACCTCCCTGGCTAACGAGCAGGCGGTTTGAGGGTTATCTGCCGTTCGTTTAACCCGGAGCCAACGGCGACGGTGCAAATGGTCTCGTCGTCGCCGTTGGTTCCGAATTAAACGAGCGGCAAAAACCGCGCAAATCTCTCTTGCGTAAACGGCCGGGAATCGCTATTTTCCCCCACGGATTGTGGTGGTTTAGGCGATACGCGTGTGCGGACCGCCGGACTTGAACCTGGCTGAGGCGGACGAAACCGTGGGGAAGAACCGATCCTTGCGCATGGCTGTGATGTTGGTTGGCGCCGGCCTGACCATGGCTGGCGGCTGCACCAACTTCGTCGCCAATAGCCGCAACGCCGACGGCGTGACGCTCTTCCAGCGCGGCCAATACCAGGATGCCTTGCAGAAGTTCCAGGAGGCAACCTACGCCGATCCCAACAATGCCGACGGTTATTACAACCTCGGCGCAACTTATCATCGCCTTGGCCGACTCCGCCCCGCCAATCAGACGGACAGTTTGGCCCGGGCCGAGACGTGTTATCGGCAGTGCCTGGAACGTAACGCGAACCACCGCGACTGCCACCGCGGACTTGCCGTGCTGTTAATCGAAGAGAACCGCACGCCCGAGGCATTTGCCTTGATCCAGAACTGGGCTGCCCAATCGCCGTCGCTACCCGAGCCGCGCGTGGAACTGGCCCGTTTGTACGCCGAATTCGGCAACAAGGAAGCGGCAATCAATACGTTGGCCGATGCCGTGCCGTTGAGTCCCAACGATCCCCGGCAGTGGGCCGCCTTGGGCAAGCTGCGCGAAGAGTCGGGCGACTATTCGCAGGCGCTGGCCAACTATCAGCATTCGCTACAACTCAATCCCGGACAGGCGGACGTGGCGGCCCGCGTCGCCGCCTTGCAGACCGCCATGGCCCGGCAACCGCTGGCGCTTCCGCCACCGCCGGGCGGCACCCAACCGGTGGTTGCCGGTCAGGCCGCGCCTGCCGTGCGGTAAGTGCGGTCTGTAGCGTGGACTTTAGTCCGCCCTCGCCTGGGTGGACTAAAGTCCACTCTACAATGTATGGGCGGACTAAAGTCCACCCTACGACATAGATTCCGTGCATTGCCGGGACTTTCCAACGCCGCCAACCGGTCGTATGATCAAGAGGCTGGGCATCTGTCGCTATTCTCGCCCGGAAGCCATTACTGTAATACTAGTTGCGCGTCCCATATGAACGGTTTCGCCTCTTGTCGGCCTTGGTATCTCCCACGGGTCTTGCGTTTATCGGCTGCGTTGGCCAGCTTAGCGATTTTCCTGGCGGCCGGCAGCCGTGTGGGGGCGACAGGGGGACCGGAAAACGTCTTGCTAGTGGTCAACTCGCGGAGCACGGATTCGTTGTGCATTGCCAATCACTACGCCAACTGGCGACACATTCCGCCCAGCAATTTCCTCTTTATCGATTGGGACCCCAAGCGAGAGGATACCGACATCGACACGTTCCGCAAGCAGATTCTCTGGCCCGTGATCCAAGCCGTGAAAGAACCGGTTTCCGGCCGGCCGCTTGCTGGTTGGCAGATCGACTATGTGGTCTACTCTAGCGGTTTTCCCTGGGGCATTCACATTGACGAAGACATCAAGAAGTTCAAGGCCGTCCTGGAGAAATCGGAGCAGGGCGAAGCGGCGAAATCCGCCGCACGATCCTTGGCATGGACGAACTATTCCACGCCGGTGGCCTCGATCAATGGGCTAACCTACCTGTGGGAGCCCGTGATAACCAACAACTTCTACGTCCACCCGCAATGCAATTGGTATGCCCGCACCGGAGCGCCAGAACAGGCCAAGGAGCCGACCTTGGGATTCTCCAGTGCGATGGCCTTCGGGCCGCATGGCGAAGTGGGAGCCGGTCCGGGACGCCACCACTTCTTGTTGTCGATGATGCTGGCCGTGACGTCCGGGCGGGGCAACACGCGGGCTGAAGCCCTCCATTATTTGGAGCGCAGTGTGAAAGCCGACGGCACGCATCCTCCGGGTACTATTTACTTCGTGCAGAACGACGACATTCGCTCCAAGGTCCGCAAGGGTGGTTTTCCGGACGCGGTAAAGAAACTGCGTACATTGGGCGTGGCCGCCGAGATCCTGGAAGGCAACGTGCCGGAGAAAAAAAGCGACGTCCAGGGGGCGATGCTGGGCGTGGCCGATTTCGACTGGAAGGCCTCGCAGAGTACGATCTTGCCCGGCGCCATCTGCGAGCACTTCACCAGCTTCGGTGGCGACCTGCGGTCCGCTGCCGGCCAAACGCCGCTTTCCCAGTGGCTCCGCTACGGGGCCTCGGCCGCCAGCGGCACCGTGACCGAACCCTACGCCATCCCGAACAAGTTCCCCTCGCCTATGGTGCAAGTACACTACGCCCGCGGCTGCACCGTCGCCGAGTCGTTCTACCAGGCCGTATTGTGTCCTTATCAATTGCTGATCGTAGGCGATCCGCTTTGTCGTCCCTGGGCGAATATTCCCAAGATAACGGTCGCCGGACTGGCGGATAACGCGACAGTCCGCGACGAAATCAAGCTCAGGCCCGAGGTCCGCTTTGCTGACGGCGTGAAGCTCGATCATTTCGAGTTGATTCTCGACGGTCTGAAGGTTCGCCAGTGTTCGCCGGACGAGCCCCTGGAAACCGATACGGCCCTGTATGCCGACGGCGCCCACGAGCTGCGGGTGGTGGCCGTGTCGAAGGGTCTCGTGCCGGCACGCGGTGAAAAGATCATTCCGTTTACCAGTTCCAATCATAAACACACAATCCAGGTCACCTGTGAACCGGAGAAAGTCGTGTCGCTGAAGAAGTCGCTGATCATCACGGCCAAGGCGCCCAAGGCGACGCGGATCCAGATCCTTCGCGGCATGTGGCCGTTGCGCACAATCCCGGGCGACGAAGGCCAGATCGAGATTCCGGCGGACGTCTTTGGCCCGGGACCGGTCCGCTTGCAAGTGGTCGGCGTCGGCGATGAATGGAACGTCGTTGCTCCGCCGTTGGATATTGTCGTGGAAGAGTAATTTTTTCGATGCACGAAGACTACATGCGATTGGCCTTGGACGAGGCGCGGGCGGCGCTAGGGGAAGACGAGGTGCCGATTGGTGCCGTCGTCGTGCTTGACGACCGCGTGATCGCCGCGGCGCACAACCAGCGCGAGCAATTGCACGATCCGACGGCCCACGCCGAGATGATTGCCATCACGCAGGCGGCCGCCGCTCGGGAGTGCTGGCGTCTGGACGGCTGCACGTTGTACGTGACTTTGGAGCCATGTCCGATGTGTGCCGGCGCTATCCTGCTGGCGCGGATTTCCACTGTCGTTTATGGTGCGGCCGATCCCAAGGCCGGCGCCGTACGCACACTTTACAACCTGCTGGACGATCCCCGCCTGAACCATCGCTGCCAGATCGTGCCCGGCGTTCTTTCCGGTCCATGCGGCCAGATTCTCTCGCAGTTCTTCCAACAGCAACGGCGGCTGGGCAAAAAATGACTTGACAATCGGCGTGGATGACGTAAGTACCAAGGGGATTTGGATTTGGTACAACGGAGCCACACGAGATGAGACTGGTGGGCGGGCAGGGAGCAGACGCCGGGGCGATATGGCGACCGGCCGACAATGAGATCGTACTTGCCGACGGTTCGATTCGCAACCTGGCGGCCTTGGCGCGGGACGAGCTGTTGACCCTGCAATGGCAGCAGGAACGGGAGTTCGCCCGACAAATCCTGGCGGCGGCGAAGGGTTCGGCGGCGCGCAGTCGCGTGACGTGCCAGGCCTACGACTCGGTCACGCGGATTCTGGCCCGCCTTCAGGGAAACGCGGACCGGCCGCTTATCATGGGCATGCACCCGCGTTACGGGAAGCTCGTCACCGACATCCTGCGGCGGCAGCAACGGCAGGGACAAACGGCCCGTTTCTTTGAAATCGGCTATGGCACGGGATCGCTCTTGAAGATCGTTGCCGCAGCCGGCTTCCACTTCGCGGGGATTGAAATTGCGGCATCAATGCGCCAGCAGGCCGTCGAACAGATCGGCCGGGAATATGCGAACTGCCTGCATCTCGGCGAGTTCCTCAAGTGTGAAGCCCCGCTGGCCGAGGGTCCCTGGAGCCTGGTCTACTGGAACGACGTTTTCGAGCATATCCCGCCCGATGAAATTGACGACTGGCTCCTGCGGATTCACGCGATGCTCGCGCCCGGCGGCCAACTGGTCACCATCACTCCCAATTGGCATTGCCGGCCGTCGGATGTGACGGCTGCGGTTTGTCCCCCGCGCAGCGAGGCCGAAGGTTTGCATCTGAAGGAGTATACGCTCGTCGAAGTCAGCGACATGCTTCACCGCGCGGGTTTCAAAGACGTGGCGACTCCCTTGCTTGTCGTGCCGCGGCAAGTGGTCTTGTGCGGGCGCGGCCTGATCGGGCTGAAACGCCTGTCCGAGCCAAGTCTTGAACGGCTGCCATTTCGGTTCGCCAAGCTTCTTTGCCGGGGGCTGGGCCTCTCCTGCACGATCGCGACCAAGTGCGTTCGGAAGAAGTGACGGCGTGCTGCGCTGTGGAGGGTGACTGGGGCACCGCCGACCATGAGTACATGGTGCCCGTATCCCCAGCCACCCCGCTCATTTCTTCCGAACGCTCTTACGCCGACTTTCGACGCCAACATTTGACAGTTGACAACTCGGACGGCAGTAACGACAATCGGCTCTATCGCGCCCGCTTGGCGCCAAGCAAGCGCCGTCCAGCATTGACCTGCCTACAAGGAAACTTCTCATGACCACACGAACCAATTGTCCTGCGCCGAGCGGCGCACGCACAAGCCGACGTACTTTTTTGGGCCGCACCGCGCTGGCCGCTGCTACCTTTTCCATCGTGCCTCGCCATGTGCTGGGGGGAGACGGAAAACCATCGGCCAACGAGAAACTCAACATCGCGGGCATCGGTGTCGGCGGCCAGGGAGCGGGCGATCTGCGGGAGATGGCGGGCGAGAACATCGTAGCTCTCTGCGACGTCGACTGGAAGTACGCCGCCCACACCTTCAAGGACTATCCCAAGGCCCAAGTCTTCAAGGACTACCGCGTCATGCTGGAGAAACGCAAGGACATCGACGCGGTGATGATCGCCACGCCCGATCACATGCACGCGCCGATCGCCCTGGCGGCCTTGCGGGCCGGCAAGCACGTCTATGTGGAGAAGCCGATGGCCCACAGCATCGAGGAGGCCCGCGTCATGACCCGCGTGGCCAAGGAAACCGGCCTGGTGACGCAAATGGGCAACAACGGGCACGGCGGCGAGGGACTGCGCTTGATCCGCGAGTGGATCCAGGCCGGCGTGATCGGCGCGGTCCGCGAGATCCACTGCTGGAGCGATCGGCCGGGCACGTTCTGGAAGCAAGACTTGAACCGCCCCACGGACAGGCCCACCGTGCCGCCGGACCTGGACTGGAACTTGTGGCTGGGCGCCGCCCCGCAGCGGCCCTATCACCCGGTTTATATTCCGCAGGCCTGGCGCGGCTGGTTCGATTTCGGCACCGGCGCCCTGGGCGACATGGCCATTCACAATATGGACCCCGCATTTTACGCGCTGGACCTCGGCGCGCCTGTGGCGACCGAGGCCCGCAGCAGTTCGCTGAAAAAGGAATCCTATCCGGCCTGGACGATCATCACCTACGAGTTTGCCGCTCAGGGCAACCGTCCGGCGGTGAAGATCATTTGGTATGACGGCGGCAAGCAACCGCCCCGGCCCGCGGGATTCGAGCCGGACCGCAAACTGGCCGACAACGGCATTTACTTTGCGGGCGATTTGGGCGTCATGCTTTGCGGCGGCTGGTCGGGTCCGCCGCGGCTGGTGCCGGAGAGCAAAATGAAGGACATGGTGCGGCCCGCGAAGACCATTCCCCGTTCGATCGGTCATCGCGCCGAGTGGATTCGGGCCTGCAAGCAGCGGAAGCCGGCGGACGCCAAGTCCGGGTTCGACTATTCCGGCCCCTTCACCGAAGCCCTCTTGGTGGGCAACTTGGCGGTCCGCTTGCAGAAGCGGGTCGAATGGGACAGTGCGGCAATGAAGGCCACCAACGCCCCCGAGGCCGATGCGTTGATTCACAAGGTCTATCGCAGCGGTTTCGGGATATAAGGTCGCCCTGTAAGCCACTCCTGCCGGGAGCGGCTACTGAGCTTTCGAGCCGCTGCCGAACGCCCGGTCTGGCGGCGCTCCGTAGCACAATCGTCGATCTCGGCAAGATGGACCTACTGCCGCCGGTTCGCTGCGCTGGGGGCCGGTCGAATTGTCAATGAACAAATTCACGCGCCCAGTATTCAGGCGTGGCGGAATCTCTTCAACGCGCTTTATGCCCAATAATACGCGAAACATCTCGCCCCATTCGCGCCGCCGGCTTGAGGGATAGGCGGCTGGGGCGGCATGCAAATAGTAGCGATTCACGCGCGGCCAGTTATAGTGTAGAATAATTGGGCGGGGGCTGAATCAGGAAGAACCAGGAAAGATCATAAGTGCTCGAAGAACTGGAGCTTCTGGTCGATTGTACAACGCAGTCACTTTACCCAAGCGACCCCGATATGATCGTAACGGAGATCGAGTAAACGACATGCCCCAGAACCGATCCGGCTTTACCGACTCCCTGGCCCGCGGCGTGCTCGTCTTCGACGGCGCGATGGGCACCGAGATCTACCGCCACCACGTCTTCACGAACCGCTCGTTCGATGAGCTGTGCCTCTCGGACCCCAAGCTCATCGAGACCATCCATCGCGACTACTGCGAGGCTGGGGCCGACGTGCTGACCACCAACACCTTCGGCGCCCAGCGGCCGGGCCTGGAGAAATACGGGCTGGCCGACAAGGTCCGCGAGATCAATCGCGCCGGGGCGGTCATCGCCCGGCGCGTGGCCGATGCGGCCGACCGACCGGTGCTCGTGGCTGGATCGATCGGCCCCGTGGGCGCACAGCGGCCGTCGGAAGAAGCAATCTGTGAAACGATTGCCCAGCAGGTTGCCGCGCTCTGGGAAGGCGGGGCCGATTTCATCATCTTCGAAACCCAGCCTTCGCGGGCCGCTCTCGAACAGTGTGCCGCGGCCATGCGCCGCCAGCCCGAGGTGCCATTCATCCTCTCCTGCATGCTCGACAACCAGGGGGAATCGGTGGCCGGCGAGCCGATCGAGAACCTCTTGGCCCCCCTGCCGGACAACGGCCCGCAGCCCATTGCCTGGGGGCTGAATTGCGGCACCGGGCCCGACGGCCTGTTGAGCGCCGTGGAACGGGCGGTCCACACGATCGCCCTGCCGCTGGTCGTGCAACCCAACGCCGGCATGCCCAAGGAAGTCGATAATCGCAGGATCTACTTCTGTTCGCCGGAATACCTCACGGAATACGCCAAGCGCTTTGTGAACCTGGGCGCGTCGGGCGTGGGCGGCTGCTGCGGAACGGCCCCGGAGCACATCCGCGAGATGTCGCGCACGATCAAGCCGCTCAGCCGGCGGCGGACGCAGCCGACCGTGAAACCGGTCGCGGCAGTGCCGCTAAAGCTGGCTGCGGCGCTGGCGGAAAAGTCGCAACTTGGCCAGCGGCTGGCCGCCGGTCAATGGGTGACCACGGTCGAACTCGTTCCGCCCCGCGGCTACGACCTGGGCTCCACGGTGGCCAAGAGCAGCACGCTGCGTGATCGCGGCGTCACCGCCATCAACATCCCCGACGGTCCGCGGGCCAGCGCCCGCATCTCGCCGCTGATCACGGCCGAGCGGATCCTCCGCGAGGCCCAGATCGAGCCGATCCTCCATTTCTGCTGCCGCGACCGCAACCTGATCGGCATGCAGGCCGATCTGCTGGCCTGTGCTGCCTGCGGTGTGCGCAACATCCTCTTCGTGACGGGCGATCCGCCGAAATTGGGCGACTATCCGCACGCCACTGGCGTTTTCGACGCCGACTCCATCGGCATGGCTGCCGTGCAGAAGCGATTGAATCAGGGCGTCGATCTGGGCGGGCAGTCGATCGATCCGCAGACCTTTGCCGTGATCGGTGTGGGCCTGGACCCCACCGCGCTGGACCGCAAGCGGGAGATCGACCGTTTCCGGCAGAAGATCGAGTCCGGCGCGGAGTTCGCCATCACCCAGCCGGTTTTCGATCCCGATGCCTTGCTGCGAATGCTCGACGACGTGCAGCATCACGGCATTCCCATCGTGGCCGGCATCTGGCCACTGGTGAGCTATCGTAACGCCTTATTCATGCGGAACGAGGTGCCTGGCGTCGTGGTGCCCGACGCCGTGATGGAGCGCATGGCCGCAGTGACCACTCGCGAGGAGCAGCTTGCCGTGGGTATCCAGATCGCCCGCGAGTCGGTGGCCCGCGTGCGCGACCGCGTAGCCGGCATCCAGGTCAGCGCGCCGTTGGGGAATATCGAGACGGCTTGGGCGGTGATTAAAGAGTAACGATTCTCGCTAAGTTTGGAGTAACACAGAAATGGGACCGAATACTTCTCGCATACCGCTTGAGACAGCACACAAGATCCTGGCTACGTTTGGGATCACCAGTCCTACGCGCGCTTATGAACGTTGGGTCAAAGACGACGGATTCGACGTCAAGGACTTCGATGAAGTACTTAGCTTATGACCGAAGCAAGTAGCCCGACCCCATACTCGGTTTCCCGCCCGGAACTCCTCTCCCCTGCCGGCGATTTCGACTGTGCGCGGGCGGCGGTGGAGAACGGTGCGGATGCGGTCTACTTCGGCCTCCGCTTGGGACTGAACGCGCGGACTAAGGCCACGAACTTCGCCCTGGAAGAACTGCCGGAGTTCATGGCCTACTTGCACCTTCGCGGCGTCCGCGGTTTCGTGGCCTTGAACACGCTCGTCTTTCCCAGCGAACTGGACCTGCTGGAATGCTCAATCCGGGCCGTGGTCGAGGCCGGTGCCGACGCGATCATCGTGCAGGACCTTGGCGCGGCGCGGCTGATGCATGCTATCGCACCCGATTGCCCTTTGCATGCCTCCACGCAGATGTCGATTACCAGTGCCGAGGGCGCAGCCCTGGCCCAGCAGTTAGGCATCCGCCGCGTGGTGCTCGCCCGGGAACTATCGATCGACGACCTCCACCGGATCCGTCAGCAAACGGGGCTGGAGTTGGAGGTTTTCGTCCACGGCGCGCTGTGCATGAGCTACTCGGGCCAGTGCAACGCGAGCTTCGGCATGGGTGGCCGCAGCGCCAATCGCGGCCAGTGCGCCCAGCAATGCCGGCTGCCTTACGAGCTAGTATGCGACGGCGAGGTCCGCGACCTCAAGGACCGCAAGTACCTGCTCAGTCCTACGGATCTCTCTGCCTTGGACCTCGTGCCGGAATTGATCGCCGCGGGCGTGAATTCGCTGAAGATCGAAGGCCGCATGAAGTCGCCGCAGTACGTGGCCGCGGCCACGCGGCAGTATCGCCTGGCGATCGACGAGGGCCTAGCCGGCCGCCGCGTCAGTGCGCGGCCGGAGCAACTGTTGGAACTGGAAAGCCCCTTCTCGCGCGGGCTGTCGCAAGGCTGGCTCGCTGGGCGGAATCTTCAGATCGTCGACGGCCGCACCTCGGCCAATCGCGGCATCTGCGTGGGCAAGGTCACGGCGGTCCGCGGCAGTCGCGTGGCGGTCGAACTCACTGCGCCGCTGCGGCGGGGCGACGGCATCGCCTTTCCGTCGGTCCAGGGCGAAGCCTATGACCAGGGCGGCCGCGTTTACGAGATCTTCGACGGCAAGCTCTCGGTCAAGGAGGTTGCCGGCGGCCGGGTCGATCTGGCCTTTGGACGCGATGCCGTCGATCTCAGTCGATTGCAGCCGGGCCAGGAGCTTTGGAAGACCGACGATCCGCAGCTTGACCGCCGCTTGCGGAAGACTTTTTGCGGCGGCCAGACCCAGCGGCGCGTGTGGCTGGATCTGACGGTGGAGGCTGCTGTTGGCCGCAAGCTACGGGTCGCCGCCCAAGCCGGCACGGGAGCGACGCGCCGCGTCGAATCGGCCGAGGAGCTTGAAGAGGCTCAGCGCCACCCGCTCACGGCCGAGGTGCTCCGCGAGCAGTTTGGCCGCTTGGGCACGAGCGTCTATGAGCTGCGAGGGCTGGATGCGCGGATCGAAGGCCAGCCAATGGCTCCTTTGAGCGTACTGGGGCAGTTGCGGCACGAGCTGGTCCGCCTCTTGGATGCCGCCGCCGTGGCCGTGCCCAAGCCGCGGTTGCTTGGTTGTCCCACACTTGATGGGAACCGCAGAAGTCCCAGTGAGAAAGGGAAACCGGTTTGGCACGTCCTCTGCCGCGATTTGCAGCAAATGGAAGAATTGCTGACCTTGGGGGTGAAGAGCGTCATCGGCGATTTTGCCGAACTGCATCGCTGTGCCCCGGCCGTGCGGATGGCCCGTGCGAAAGACGCGGAGATCTTCCTGGCGACGCCGCGGATCCAGAAGCCGGGCGAGGAGGCCCACTTCGCGCGGATTGCCGATGCGGGGCCCGACGGCATCCTGGTCCGCAACCTGGGCGGGGCGGTCTTCTGTGCCCAGCAGCAGATTCCCTTCGTGGCGGATATGTCGCTCAACGCGGTCAACCAGTGGAGCGTGGCCTGGTTGCACGAACTGGGCGCTTGCCGGGTCGCGGCCGCCTACGATGCCGATCGCCAGCGGCTTGCCGAGCTGGCAGAAGCTGCGCCTTGGGCCGAGTTGGAAGTCGTCGTCTACCAACACCTGTCCTTGTTCCACACCGAGCACTGTATTTTCGACACCGAGGTCGGCGGACGGCGCAATGAGTTGAAGCTAACTTCGGAGGAAGAAGACCGCCAGGCGCAACGTCGCGCGGCGCCGTGCAGTTTCGCCTGCATGAAGCACGCGGTCCGCCTCCGCGACCGTCTCGGCGTGGAGCATCCCTTGCAGTCGGACGCCTGTTGCCGCAATACGCTCTACCATGCCCAGCCGCAGAATCTCATGGACCATGTACCGGAACTGCGGCGGCTGGGCGTGCGGCATTTCCGCATCGAGTTGCTGGAAGGAGTGCCGCGAAAGGTGATTCGCCGTGCGGTGGATGAACTGGCGGAGTGAATGTATACTGACGCAAACTGTAAAATCTCCCCACCGACCCCGTGTCGGTGGAATGGTGACTGACCAGCTATGTCCTGGGCAATTTCCACACTGCTGACTTTCCTGCACGTCCTGGTCGTGCCGGGGATCTTCCTGCACGTTGTGATCCTGCTGGGAACTTCCCTGCGGGTAATCACGCGGCGGCCGCCTAGCGGCGTTGCTTTGGCCTGGATGTTCCTGGTTGCCTCCCTGCCCGTGGTTGGGTTTCTGTTCTATCTGATGATCGGCGAACGCCGTGTCGGCCTGCGCCGCGCCCGGCGGATCGCCGCGGTCCGCAGCGACTATGCCAAGCTGGCCCAGCGCGTGATCGACGAGGGGCTGACCCAAGTCCACTGGGACAAGCATCGCCCCGAGGCCCGCGGCATGGACCGACTGGGAACCTGCCTGGTGGGCGTTCCCACGGTGGCGGGCTGCACGGCCCGCTTCTACTCGGAGTCCGAACAGATCCTGCGGACTATCGCCCAGGATATCGACAGCGCCCACGAGAGCGTGCTGATCGAGTTTTATATCTGGAACGAAGGCGGGGCTGCCGACGAAGTACTCGAGGCCCTGGTTCGCGCTGCGCAACGGGGCATTTCTTGTCGCGTGCTGGTCGACGCCGTGGGCGCAAGGCCTTGGTGGAGGGGCCGGCAGCCCCAACGGCTTCGCGAAGCGGGCGTCCAGGTCCAGCCCGCTTTGCCCGTCAACCTGCTGCAAGTCCTCATCTCGCGCAATGATCTCCGCCTGCACCGCAAGATCGTCGTGGTCGATGGCCGCGTCGCCTGGACCGGCAGCATGAACCTGGTCGATCCCCGCTACTTCAAGCCCGGCGCGGGGCCGTGGGTCGATGCCATGGTCCGCCTCGAGGGGTCGGTCGTGGCCCCGCTGGCCATGACCATGATGGGCGACTGGATCCTGGAAACGGCCGAATCGCTCGAGACGATCATCGCCAGCGCGAAGTTGAGCCTGATGGGACCGAAAGGCACCGAGGATATGCAGGTCATTCCCTCAGGGCCGGGCGAAGGCGACGACGGATTGCTACAAATGCTCCTGGCGGTCATCAATTCGGCCCGCGAGGAACTGGTGCTCACGACACCCTATTTCGTGCCCGACGATTCGATGCTGCGGGCCCTACGCGGCGCCGCGGGCAGGGGGGTAACTGTTGATATGATCCTGCCCGAACGGGTCGATTCGCTGTTGACGCGCTATGCCAGCCGCTCTTACTACGACGAACTACTGAACATCGGCGTCCGCATCCATCTCTATCAAAAGGGGCTGCTGCACACGAAGTCGATCACGGCCGACCGGCGGATATCGATGTTCGGCACCGTCAATCTCGACATGCGCAGCCTATGGCTCAATTACGAGGTGGCCCTGTTCGTGTACGGCAGCGCATTTGCCGAGCAACTTCATACGTTGCAACAGTCTTACATGCAAGATTGCCGGCGGCTCGATCCCCAGCTATGGTCGCAGCGTTCGTGGGGAGCCCGCTTCCTTGAAAACGCGCTGCGCTTAGTCGGGCCAGTGTTGTAGGCAGCGGGGAGCAGGCAAGGGGGCTAACGGCGAACACGGCGCAGGTTGCTTTGTTAACAGCCTATCGCGATCTATTCCGAGCAGCCGGAATCCATGTACCTTACCTTCCGCGCAAGAAAACTTGGTGGCGCTTTTGGAGCCTTGAGTAGATAAGGTTACCTGAACGGTGCTATTGCCGCCGGAAGCCCGACTCGCATGAAGAATCGTGCAAACGCCTGAGAGAAATGCTCCAGGAACGGTGAGTCGAGCCTCCATCGCTGACCGAGAGAGTCCGTATGCTTCCCCAGATACGCAAAGGGCACACTGACGATGTTGCCGAAGTCAGGGACAAGACAATCCGGCAAGAGGTCTCCTTGCGCCAGGCCGGTACCCCTCGTTAGCGTCCACCAGCTACGTGCCATGACAGATCAATCATCATCCAACTGGAATCGACGGGGCCTGAGAGGTTGGATCTGAGAATAACGAACGTGAATTGTCCCTGCGGTGGGCAAGGGAACATGCCGGTACTCAAGGAACTCGGCGAACGCTGCCTCTTCCGTGGCTACCGCTTCATCCGCACCATGGACTTCGGGAGTTCCGCCAATCGCCATATCGGCAGCAGAAACCACCGTTACTGGTAGTGACGCATCGGCAGACGGATCGTTTGAAGACTGGTTTAAGATACTCATACCCCCTTTTAACAAGGAGAAGCCGGTGATGCAATGACTGCCGTACCTTGTGCATGGCCAGATTTTCCGGCAGGAATATGGGTCGCTGGACCAAAGCTGGGTGGGGAGAGGCACCTACTTCGGCCGCCCCCGGTTGTAATGCCAGCCAATCTAGGCGAAAATAGGTCATTCACTCCAGCGAGGACTCCCCCCATGAAAATTCACGAATTTCAGGCCAAGCAGATCCTTCGCGAGGCGGGCGTGGCCGTGCCCCGCGGATTTGTGGCTGATACCCCCCAAGCCGCCGCGGACGCATTCGTCAAGCTGGCCGTTCCGGTGGCAGTGGTCAAGGCCCAGATCCACGCTGGCGGCCGCGGCAAGGGAACCATCCAGGACATCCCAGCCCAGCGCGGCGTGCAACTGGTCCGCAGCCGCGAAGAGGCCGAGACGGTGGCCGCCAATATCCTCGGCCATAAGCTGGTCACCATCCAGACCGGGCCGGAAGGCAAGGTCGTCCATCGCGTGCTGGTTGAAGAAGGCTGCTCGATCGCTCGGGAACTCTATCTCGGGGCCGTCATCGATCGCGGCCGCGGCGGGCCGGTGCTGATCGTCTCCTCGGAAGGCGGCATGGATATCGAGCATGTCGCCGCCACGATGCCGGAGCGGATTCTTACCGAGCCGTTCGACGTCGATACGGGCGTGCAGCCTTACCAAGTCCGCAAGCTGGCCGGCCGCTTGGGGCTGCCGCAAGCCGCACTGCGGAATGCCGAGCAGTTCGTGCAGGCGCTGAGCAAGTTGTTCCTCGCCCGCGACTGCAGCTTGCTGGAGATCAACCCCTTGGTATTGACTACCGACAATCGCCTGCTGGCCCTGGACGCCAAGATGAGCTTTGACGACAACGCCCTGTTTCGCCACGGCGATCTGGCGGCCCTCCGCGACCTGGCCGAAGAAGAGCCCTCGGAGATCCGCGCCGGCGAGGCGGGGCTGAGCTTCGTGCAATTGGACGGCAACATCGGCTGCCTGGTCAACGGCGCGGGGCTGGCTATGAGCACCATGGACATCATCAAGCTCCACGGCGGACAGCCGGCTAATTTCCTCGACGTGGGCGGCGGGGCCAACGTGCAGCAGGTGACCGAGGCCTTTCGCATCTTGCTGGCCGATCCCAAGGTCCAGGCCGTGCTGGTGAACATTTTCGGCGGCATCATGCGTTGTACCACGATCGCCAGCGCGCTGCTGGAGGCCCATCGGTCCGTCAATTTCAAGATTCCGCTCGTGGTGCGGCTGGAAGGGACCGAGGTCGAGGAAGGCCGGCGGATCCTGGCCGAGAGCAAGCTGGACATCATTTCCGCGTCCGGGCTGACCGAGGCCGCCAAGATGGTCGTCGCCGCGGCGGGAAAATAGGACCACGAAGCACACGAACAACACGAAGCGGTTACAAGAACCATGAGCATTCTCGTCAACAAAAACACGCGAGTGATCTGCCAGGGAATCACCGGCAAGGCCGGCCAGTTCCATACCACGCACTGCAGGGCCTACGGCACGCAGATGGTCGGCGGCGTGACGCCGGGCCGCGGCGGCCAGGATTTTGAGGGTCTTCCCATCTTCGACACGGTCGTCGAGGCGGTCGAGAAGACCGGGGCCGACGCCACGATGATCTTCGTCCCGCCGCCCTTTGCCGCCGACGCCATCATGGAAGCCGCCGATGCCGGCATCCGCACCGTGGTGGCCATTACGGAAGGCATCCCCGTGCGCGATATGGTCCGCGCGGCCGAAGTTGTCCGCCGCACGGGCGTGCGACTGATCGGCCCCAACTGCCCAGGTGTGATCACGCCGGAGGAGTGCAAGATCGGCATTATGCCCGGCTATATCCACAAGAAAGGCGCGGTCGGCGTGATGAGCCGCTCAGGCACGCTGACTTATGAAGCCGTCTGGCAGTTGACGAACCTGGGGCTGGGGCAATCGACGTGTGTCGGCCTGGGCGGCGATCCGATCGTCGGCACGTCGTTCGTCGATCTGCTGAAGATGTTCGAGGAGGACCCGGCCACCGAAGCGATATTGATGATGGGCGAGATCGGCGGTTCGGCCGAGGAAGACGCCGCCGCCTACGTCCGCCGGCACGTGACCAAGCCGGTCGCCGCCTTCATCGCTGGCCGCACCGCCCCGCCGGGCAAGCGCATGGGCCACGCCGGCGCAATCATTTCCGGCGGCAAGGGCACGGCCGCCGAAAAAATCGCCGCCTTGGAGGCCGCCGGCATCGTCGTCGCCCAAAGCCCTGCCGACATGGGCGCAGCCGTCGCCCGGGCGATCAAAAAGCAATCCTAACTCCCGGTCGTCGTTTACCCGTGTCCGATCGCTACTTCGTTCAGTCGCCGGTCGTGTCCGACCGCGTCGTCCTGGTTGGCCCTGAGGCCCATCATCTGCTGCACGTGATGCGTGCCAGGCCGGGGACGTGCATCACGCTTTTTGACGGTTCGGGCTGGCAGTTCGACGCCCTGGTCGAGCAGATCGGCCGCAACGGCGTAGAACTGACAATTGGCGGCCGCCAGCAGGTCGACCGGGAAGCGCCGATCGCGGTGACTTTGGGCGTGGCGCTGCCCAAGGGAGATCGGCAGAAGTGGCTTGTCGAGAAGGTGGTTGAACTAGGCATAGCGCGGCTCGTGCCGCTGGAAACCGAGCGCGGTGTGGCCCAACCGCGGGCGAGTGCCGTCGAGCGCCTGCGCCGCGGGGTGATCGAGGCTTCCAAGCAATGCGGGCGGAATCGGCTGATGGAGATTGCCGAACCCAAGACGTGGCCGGCATTCCTCGCGGAAAACGCGACAGCCGAGTGTCGGCTCGTGGCACATCCGGGGCAATCCACACCGCCTCCACCGACATCAGCCCCTCGCGCCGCAGTTGCCATCGGTCCGGAGGGTGGATTCACGGATGAGGAAATAGCGGCGTCCGTCGCGCAGGGTTGGCAAACAGTGGACCTCGGCCCGCGAGTCCTCCGTGTGGAAACCGCAGCCGTGGCATTGGCGGCGCGGCTGATCGGATAAAGGTAAGAAATGCCTGAACTCCCCGAAGTTGAAACCATGCGCCGCGGGATCGCCGCCGCGGCAGGGGCGGTAATCGAAAAAATCACGCGCCCCCCAACTCCTTTGCAAGCGATCATCATGGAGCCGCCGCTGGGCAGCTTCCGCCGCCATGTCGTGGGGCGTCGAATCGAGCGTGTTGGCCGGCTGGGTAAGCGGGTCCTCCTGGAACTCGACTCGGGCGACCGCATCGTCATGGAACCTCGCATGACGGGCCTCGTTCTCCTGGCTGCCCCGCCCGACCGCAAACACCTGCGGCTGATCATCGAGCTTACCGGGCCCATAGAGCAGATTTTGTTCTGGGACCAGCGCGGACTGGGCGTGGTGCGACTCGTCTCGCCCACCCAGTTCGACGAATGTTACGGCCCTGCCAAAATCGGGCCAGACGCCCTGGAAGTATCTGTGGACGAACTGCGTGAGCGGTTGCGCCACAGTACCCGGCCGATCAAGGTCGCGCTCTTGGATCAAAAAGCGTTGGCCGGCGTGGGAAACCTGTACGCCTCCGAGATCCTGCATCGTGCCGGCATCCATCCGGCCCGTTCCTGCCGCCGACTACGGAAGGACCAATGGCAGCGCATCCATGCCGAAATGCTTCGCGTGCTGCACGATGCGATCCAACACCAGGGCTCGACGTTGCGTGACGGCACCTATCGCATTGCCCGCGACGTGCCGGGCGACTATCAGTTCAACCACCGCGTCTACCAGCGGCACGGGCAGGTGTGTCTCGCCTGCGGGAAGGCCCAAATTGTGCGAATCGTGCAGGCCCAGCGATCAACGTTCTATTGTCCGGCCTGCCAGCGGAAGTAGCTTCTTTAGCACATTCTTAACGCGAATCTTATCTTTAATGAATAATTTCCAGGTATAAAGACTCTTTTCCGCCGCCTCTGCCCCTTGTGAAGGCAAGTTTGCCTGTGGAGAAATCGTGACTATCGGTGAAAGGAATGAGAAATGATCATTTACCTGGCGGGTCCACTGTTTTCACTAGCCGAGCGGCGGTTCAATGAGGAGTTTGCCAAGGCGTTGGAACGGAGCATTTTTCCCTGTATGGTGATTTTGCCGCAGGACCACGCCGCCAAGCTTGGCGAAGCTGCCGGCTTTCCCGAACGCATGTATTCCTACGCCCTAGACGCGATCAATCACAGCGATGCCGTGGTGGCAATCCTCGACGGCGCGGATGCCGATTCCGGCACTTGCATCGAGATTGGCTATGCCAAGGCCAAAGGCAAGCGGATCATTGGCATCCGTACGGATTTCCGCACAGGTGAAGACCGAGGCTTGAACTTGATGGTGTCGAATCTCTGCTCCCAACTGATTATTCGTTCGAGCACATCCTTCTGCCTGGAAGAAGTGGCAGGCGACGTTGCCCATGTGCTGGCCGGCAATACCACGGACAGCTCGGAAGATCCTAGCGACCTGGTGATTGCTTGAATCTGGCCTAGCCGGATTATTGACAGTAGCGGCTGGCATGTTCAAGGTGGCAGCTTTCCGCGATAGTGATTTTGCTTAACCTGCAAGCACTTCTTGCTGCGCATCTAATCGTCTTTTTCGTTGTGGCTGGGCAATTCTCTGACGATGCTCGCCGCAAGTCCCAATTTTCTAGGGAGTTACTGGCATCTCAGGGCAGGCCGCCCCGTTGCGCATTGGAGTTGGCACGCCGTATGCTCTCTCTTATACCGCCATGAACGAGGGAAATATTTCAGACAACCGATGGAGGGCAACTGATGCAAGATCCACCGAGTGATTTAGGAGGAGAAGCTGGCTAGACTCGCTTCTCCGACGACGTTGTTCTGACAGATTCCACAACCCCTAACCACAAGGACCCCGCTTCCCAGGCGGGGTTCTTGTTGCGCAAATCGCAAGGCGGATTAAAGTCCGCTCTACGAAGACTGCTGGGACCAAGTTCCAACCAAACCTAGTGATTCTATGCGGCAGACTATTTTTGGCAGATCGATTGTCGGCAGGGCCATGGAAATCCTCTTGATCGAGGATGATCTGGGAGACGCCAAAGAGGCGATGCAGGTTCTCGATCAGGGACATGTCCGTTGCCGCGTGAGTCTGGTCCGCGACGGTGAAGAGGCCTTGGCATTTATCTATCGGCAGGGCATCTTTGCCCGGGCCCCTCGTCCCGATCTGATTTTACTGGACATGCAGTTGCCCAAGAAGAGCGGCTGTGAAGTCCTCGCGGAATTCCGGGCCGACGAAAAACTGAACAAGATTCCCGTCGTGGTGATGAGTACGGCCAGCACTTGCCGGACGTTGCTCGACGGTGACTGTTATAGCGCTTTGGAATTCATGCCCAAGCCGTTGGACCCGGAGCGGTTCGTCGGCATGGTCAAGTCACTGCACTTCTCACTCTTGACCGAATTGGTCGCCGCGTCGATGGTTTGACTCTTCGACATCGAGTCTTCGACATCCTTGGCAAGCCGTTCAGTTTATGGCAGAATAACCCCATTATTCTCCAACCCGGCAACCGAGGCCCTCCAGGGTCAATGGACCAAGATCACGCAAGCCACGTCCTGGTATCCGATTTCGACGGCACGATGACCCGCCGCGATTTCTTCAAACTGGCCATTGCGCAATTGCTCCCGGCAGACGTACCGGACTTCTGGAGCGAGTACCGTGTTGGTCGGATCACGCATTTCGAGGCCCTGCGGCGGTACTTCGCCGAGATCCGCGCCAGTGAGGCGCAGGTGCTCGCGGTGGTCGATCAGATGGAACTCGACCCGGTCTTGCCCCAGGCCCTGGCCGATCTGCGCCGGGCTGGCTGGCAAATAGTCGTCACCTCGGCCGGCTGTGATTGGTACATCCGCCGTCTGTTGACCCAGGCGGACGTGGAACTGGAGGTGCATGCCAATCCGGGCCGCTTCGTACCGGGCCAAGGGCTGCAAATGGAAATGCCCATCGGCTCGCCATATCTCTCGCCTACGCTGGGTGTGGACAAGGCCCGCGTCGTGCGGCATCATTTGCAGCAAGGCCGGACGGTGGCCTTTGCCGGCGACGGCTTCCCCGACGAGGAGGCTGCTCTGCTGACGCCAGGCTGCTTGCGCTTCGCCTGCGGCGAGCTGGCCGACGTGCTCAAGCAGAAAGGCGAGCCTTTCCTGCCGTTCGACACGTGGTCGCAGATTGCGCAGAATCTTCTCCAGCGACTGTAGATTCCTCTTGCCGAGAGGGACTAAGCGAGAGATCAGTTGCCGAAGGGGTCGTCCTTGTCACTTGCCGGCTTCTTGGCATCAGCCGGCTTTTTGGCATCGGCTGGCTTCTTGTCGTCCGCCGGCTTCTTGCCAGCGGCCGGTTTCTTCTCAGGCTCGTCGACGAATGGGCTGTCAGCAGCTGGTCCGGCGGCCTTGGCGCCGTCCTTCGCGCTGGCGGCCGGTTTCTTGGCATCGTCGCCACCGAACGGATCATCGCCGTCCGCCGGCTTAGCATCCGGTTTGGCCTTCTCGGGCTTGGCCGCGTCCGACTTCGCGCCGGCGGCCGGTTTCTTGGCATCGTCGCCGCCACCGAATGGATCATCGCCACCCGCCGGCTTAGCCGCGTCCGGTTTGGCCTTCTCGGGTTTGGCCGCGTCCGACTTCGCGCCGGCGGCCGGTTTCTTGGCATCGCCGCCGCCACCGAATGGATCATCGCCACCCGCCGGCTTAGCCGCGTCCGGTTTGGCCTTCTCGGGCTTGGCTGCGTCCGACTTCGCGCCGGCGGCCGGTTTCTTGGCATCGTCGCCACCACCGAATGGATCATCGCCGCCCGCCGGTTTGGCGGCATCGGGCTTGCCGACAGCCGGCTTGGCCGCATCGGGCTTAGCACCGCTGGCGGGCTTCGTGGCGGCAGCGCCAGTGCCGCCAAAGGGATCGTCGGCTTCGCCAACTGCCGGCTTGCCGGCATCCGGCTTGGCCGGATTCGTCTTGCTCGCATCGGGCTTGGCGTCGCCGGCTGGCTTCTTGGCATCGCCACCGCCGAATGGATCATCACCGCCCACCGGCTTGCCCGCATCGGGTTTCTCTACGGCAGGCTTGGTCGCGTCGGGCTTGGCATCGCCAGCCGGCTTCTTCGCGTCGCCACCGCCGAACGGATCGTCACCGCCAATATGCTCAACCGTGTTGGGCTTTGTCGCATCGGGCTTTGTCGCATCGGGCTTGGTCGCATCGGGCTTGGTCGCATCGGGCTTGGTCGCATCGGGCTTGGTCGCATCAGTCTTGAGGGCATCCGCTGGATTGTCAGTCTTGGGAGAGGCGGCTGGGCCAGCGCCGGCATCTTCCTTCTTCGGTTCGCCGGGCTTGCCCGCATCGAAGGGATCGGCCGGCACCGCGCCCGTGGCCTTGCTCGAGTCGCCGGGTACTTCGACGGCCTTGGTCGCGTCGGTGGACGACTCGATGGTCTTGGTCGGCGTCGCTTCGGACGATTTTTGCAGGAAGTCTCGCTCTTCTTTGCGGCTTTCGTCGTACTTGATTCGGCGTTCATCTTCCGTCTTTTTCAAGACGGCCGCGCGGGCCGTCAGGCGATATTGTTCCAACGTGCTGCGATCGTTTCCCTGGATACGTTCCAGCGAGCGGGCCACGTTAAAGGCCCGGGTTGGATCGATGACGCTCTCCAATTTGGCGCCTTGCTGAAAATCGCTTTCGGCTTGCTCGGGCCGGCCCATCTTCAAAAGGGCCAGACCACGGAAATAGTAGCAGCGCGGGTCCTGCGTGTGCCCGTCGATGGCGAAAGTGAACTGTTCGTGCGCCTTCACATAGTCTTGGGCGAAATAGGCATGGACACCCTTGCCGTACACTTGACTGAGCACGGCGTCTTGGGCCATCAACGGCGCGGCCGATACGAGCACGCATCCGACGACCAGAACGAAAACACTCCGAGACATGGCAACTGACTCCTGCAGGAACGTCACTCCAATAACGGCAGCCGAGAATGTGGAAAACGAAAATCCGGCGCTATACGCCAGCCTAATCGTTGCCGGGGAAAATATCAAGTATCTTCTTCCCGAGACCGCCGCTTTTCCGGAAATCCAGCCCCCTACATTATGTATGCTGAATTTATAGGGGGGGTAGTTGTGAAATCCACCCTGCGACTAATAGCGCCAATGCCAGAACCAGTACTCGTAATCCGCCAGCAATTCGATGTTCGGGCCGGGCGGGGTAACCGTCAGTTCGACCAGCGGCAGGTTTACTAAGAAACGGCCTTTGCGGGTCTGGCAATAAATGCCGTCGAACTCATCGCAAATGTCCGTTCGCGGGTCCAGCAGCGCGATCACCTGGCAGCGGTCGGCTGCCGCGTGAACTGGCGTGGCGGGCCGAGGGTAGCACGCCGAAAAAGGGAGTTGGAGATGGGTGGCCAGGTAATCGTAGTAGCTGGCCAACGACTCCTCGCTGACGCGTAAATCCTGGCCGGCGGGCAGCCCTAGGGCCGTAAGAATTCGTTGCCGGCGGGCGCGGTCGGGCTGGGGTGGCACGGTTGTCCAGGGTGTGGGCCAGGGGACATCGTTCATCGCGGCGTTGAGCATCGCTGGGTACTCCTCTGGATCAATACGGGTTGATTGCCCTTGATCCATCAAGGGTCGCTACTGCGCCAGGATTGCCACCTGGCATCAGCGACGCATCATGCGATTTGACGATATCTGTCGACTCCAGACGCATCATAGAGCGATCGATGATTCGGGACAAGAGCAATTTTTGGCGATCTTTATTGGCTTATTCCTTCACCCCCATCTCTAAGTAGTTCAGCAGCGCCTTGATGATCGCGCAGTGCTCCGCCACGCGCGTCTCCAGCGGCTGTCCGGGCTTGGCTGTCTCGATGATGAAGGCGTGAATGTCCAAGTGCTCGCCGGCGGCACGGGCGAGCGACGTGTCTTTCGGACGGCGACCGACGATGAATCGGTAGCGGCTGTCGGCAATCGTAGCATTCACGGCTTGCAGCAAGGTGGGCTGGGCCTTGGTCAACTCGGCCGACGGCACCACGAGTAGCGCGTTGCCGACGCTGCCTTCGCTCGTGCCGTGCAACGTGTGGGCCTCGTGCAGGTCGACCAGCCAGTCAGGCTTCTGCTTGAGCACGAACTGCCAGATTTCCTGGGCCGGACGGCCGCGGGGCGACTCGCCCTTGGAGTTCGCATGGGCGAAATCGCGATTCAGATCGGCCAGGTCCGGCGCAAAGCCCGGCATGGTTCGCTGTTGAGCCGCCAGGCCGCCCGGGTTGAGCCGTGGCACGACGGTCAATTTTCCTTGGTGTACGTGCCAATGCCGCATGCGCTCCGCGGCTGCCGCCCCGGCCGGTTCGTCGCCATGCACGCCGCCGGTAACCATGACCGTCGGCCCCGGCTTGCCACTGTCGCAAATCGAAAAGGGCACGGCTTGGGGCGTACCGCTGAGTAGGACGCCCACAATTATCTTTTCCGCTTCAGCCGGGTTTGGCGGTAAGATTACGAGGAGGGAGAGCAACAGTAATATGGCAATGATCGTGCGGAGCAGCATGGGAATTTGCGGGAAAGAGCGGGAAACGCTATAAGCCCGCATTATAACAGGCCGATAGCCAGTGCCGCAAATAAGAGGGGGTTTGACATCGGCTGCCAATCCAGGGATGATAGAAGCTGCGGGAACTTCTTGGTTCCTTCCCGCGTCTCTTACAGTGAGACAACTGTGAACGACGACGCCCAACTCATTAGTCAGGCCTTAGCTGGACAAACGGCAGCCTTCGGGCAACTGGTGCAAAAGTACCAGGATCGGCTGTACAACACCGTAGTCCACGTGGCCGGTAACGCCGAGGACGCCAAGGACGTGGTCCAAGAGGCCTTCGTCCAGGCATTCCTCAAGTTGGAGTCGTTCCAGGGCGCCAGCGCATTTTACACATGGCTGTACCGTATCGCCTTCAACGTGGCAGGCACGCATCGCCGCCGCCGTGGGGCCATGCGCGCGGCCGAACAAGCTGCCTTGGCCGAAGGCTGCTTGCGGGGCGCCGAAGGGCATCCGTCAAGCGTGGCCGACGGTCCCGGCGAGCAACTGGAACGCCAGGAACGCTGCCGCCAGGTGCGGCACGCCATTTCGCAGTTGCCCGAAGAGCACCGCGTGGTGCTAGTGTTACGGGAGATGGATGGTTGTTGTTACGAGACCATCGCCGAAATCCTGGACCTGCCCTTGGGCACGGTGCGCAGCCGCCTGCACCGGGCCCGCATGCAGCTTCGGGAACAGTTGAAGGAAGTCCTGGCGGTGGAAGAATGATGGCCTTTTTATTTCAGGTGTAAGGAGCGAGTTGTACGGTGGGCATCAGTCCGCCTTTGCCGCGCACGCAAAGGAAGGTGGGCTAAAGCCCACACTACAAGCGCGGAAGAGCAAGAACCAAGGTATGGACGAGTTTTCCGAAACAGAACTGTTCAGCGCGTATCTCGACGGCGAATTGACCGCCGAGGAGCAAGTGCGCGTGGAGCAAATCCTGGCCACCAGTCCGGCGGCCCGGCAACTCATGGAGGAACTGCGCGCCCTGGACAACACCCTGCAAGGACTGCCGACCGAGAAGTTGGACGAAGACCTCAGCGCCCGCGTGCTGGCGGTCGCCGAGCGGCGAATGCTCTTGCCCGACGATGCCCCCGACAGCCCGTCGGCCGGGCGGGCCGCAGAGACGTTGAAGGCCTCCGACACCGAATCTATCGGCTGGCTGGGAATCCCCTGGCGCGAGATCTCATGGCACGGCATGCTGAGCAAGCGGGCCTTGGTCTGGACGGCGGTGGTCTTGGTCACGGCGCTCATTATCAACTTCACTTCTCCCCCGAAACCGAACCTAAGTATTGCCAAACGCGATGCGCCGCCCGGGACAAATGCGCAGGTAACCGTCTCCGGCGAAAAACGGCTGGCCAAGTCCACGGCCACCGGCAGTTGGGATGTTCCCGCCGGCCGACCGCGGGTGCTACAGACCGAAAAACTGGCGAGCACCGCGGCCAGACGGAAAGCCGTCGACAGTGAGAATCTAGCGGAAAACGTCCTGGCGGAAGGGGCCGTTGCAGAAGAGGGAAAGGCGGCCGACAAGTCCATCGCCGCGAAAGAGAGGGAAACCGACGCGGACAGCAAGGACGTCGTCGCAGAAAATAAGAAGTCGGCGCAAGGCAAAGCCGCGATGCCGGCCGATGCGATTGCCAAACCCATGCCAGCGCCGATGGCTGCGCCGATGCCCGCAAAGCCGGAGGTGGCCGCTCTCGATCAATCCGAGCAGTCCCCCGCGAGTGCCGCCAAACGAGTTGTTGAAGCCCCCTCGCCGGCGCATGCCATGAAGGCCCCGGCGGCCGCGCTGCCTATGCCGTCAGCGCCGGCCGCGGAAATGGTGGCCAAGGCCGAGCAGCGCAATGCGGGAGGCGGAAGGCGAGTGATGAACAAGGCCACCGCCAAGAAGGACGAAGCCGCCGCGCAGGATCTCGCCCTGAGTAGCGCGTCAGGGCAATTCTCTAATGGACGCGCACTTGGTGCGGTCAACGGCAATTCGTCGCCTGCCGGAGCGGTCATGGCCAAGGGCAAAGGCGGCCCGCCGCTATCCGATCGATCCGCCCCGCCATTGTCTGCTGCGGATGCCGTCGTTCATCTTGTAGTTTCGCGAGAGGCCGTACAGAACAAGGTCTTCGAGAACCTGCTGGCGAGCGAAGGCCTGGACAATGCCCGCTACTCGCTGCGAGCCGATTGGAGCGACGGCGCAGAACAGGGTCGCAGCAGCGACATGCCGCGTGGGAACGCGGCCGCAACGCCTGCCAAACTGCGCGACGCGTCCAAGACTCAAGCCCAAGAGGCGCTCGGCAACGGGCCGCAAAAGCCCGGCGCAAACTTCCAGCCGCAGGCGGCTCAACAGGACGCCGCGCCCCGTTCCGGCCCGCTGTACTTTGAGTGCGATCTCGGTCCCCAGCAGTTGATTGTGATCCTCAAGCAGATCGGCGAGAAACCCGAGGCCTTTTCGAAACCGGAGGTCGTTGCTTCGCTACCATCCAACTTGGGCGCTCAGAAGGATTATGGCTACCGTTCCAGCGGTTCCGGCGGCGGCATGGGCGGCTTCGGCAGCGGTCCGCGCGGCGGCCAACTCGGCGGTGGCCCCGACCAGCGGCAAATCAAGGCCGATGATAAGGGGCTCAAGTCCCTGCCCGGCGCCACCGTTCAGTCCCGGGGCGCTCCACAGGCCGTTGGCGGCACGATTCCCACCTCGCCGGCGCCTGCCGCCAGGCAACAGGTTCCGCCCGCTTTCGGGGCTGCAAAACAGCATGTGTGTTTCGTGCTCGACGTAGTCGACCGTCTGCCGGCCGCCGGCCGCACGGCTGGGCCACCGCCGGCTACCGCTGCAACCCCTGCCGCGCCGGCCACCAAACAATAGGCCGACGCGCAAACGAAATGGCCGCGCGAGGAAAGCGAACCCGAAGCCGTAGGGCTGATGAAAGCCTCCAATTGTCGTCGCCAAATTTGTGCGCCCTTCCGTTGCGGTGCGAATTCCCGACGCTACGCGACCAAATCTGCACGCGAAACGCGCCGATTCCGCATCACATGTTCGTCGCGTCATCCACCGCCGTCGGCCCCACGATCTGGTCCATCGCCTGGGCGAAATCGGCCTTGTGCGAGCTGTCTTCGGCATAGATGCGGAAGATGCGAAAGCTCAACGCGATCCGCCGGAACAATTCCCGCTCGTTCAAGCGATGGATCTTGCCTGTCGCCGGGTCGAGCAGAAAATTCTGGTCGGCCGTGGGGGCCAAGGCCTCGGGCCGATAGACGTGCCGGGGGATGTCGATGCGGAAGACGATGTCCTTCAGTTCCGGCGGCAGGTTCTTGCGGATCCGCCGCTCGAGAACCTCTTCGTCGCTGAACACGCTCGCCGCCTCGTGCTGCCCGGGCGCGAAGAAGACCATCCGCTCGCAAGCCATCTTCCAGTGCAGCCGCCGTGCGAGGAACCCGCGCCAGCGCTCTCCCAAAGCGCGTAGCCGTGGGTCGGTCGCGCGCTGCCAATCGGCCACACGGACCAGCAGCGACCATTCCGTGAACTGCAGGTAGTCGTCGAGATGCTCCAGGGGGTTGCCGGGGAACAGGTCGGCCTTGCTCTCGGCGAACAGTTCCTGCAAGGTCAGGTCGATGGCCCGCACGGTACGGTGGTAATAGATGGTGCGGAACAAGTCGCCCCGCACGGCGATGAACCGCTCCAGCGCGGAAAGCCCGCGCTCGTGGATCGTCAGCCCACGGGCGGTGAACAGGCTATAGCGGAGCAAGCGGTCCAGGTCGAATGCCTTCTGGCTGTAGCCCGACATGTAGGCGTCGCGGAGCACGAAGTCCATGTTGTCGACCGTATACAGTCCGCAGAACAAGCTGCGGAGAAAGCGCAGCCATTGCGGCCCGTCGGCCGCCGTGCTGGAACTGGGCCGCATGATCAGGAAGCAAATCTGTTGCGGGTCGAGACTCTCGCCCTCGGCCATGCGGCTAGTGGGATTTCGCCGTATGCCGCGGATCAAGTCGGCCAGGGGGCCGAGGATGATGTGGCTGCCGACGATCTCGTGATTGAGCTTGTATTGGGCCAGGTAATGGCTGTCGAAGAAATGGCCGAAAGGCCCGTGCCCCACGTCGTGCAAGAGACCGGCCATCCGCATGAGCGATTCGACGTAGCCGCGGCTGGGCACGTCCGGGCACACCTGACAGAGGCTGTCGTAGGTCACGTCGATCATGCGGCTGGCCAGGTGCATGGCCCCCAGCACGTGCTGAAAGCGAGTGTGCTCGGCCGTGGGAAAGACCCACCAGGCGGTCTGCAACTGGTGGATCTGGCGCAGCCGCTGGATCCAAGGATGGTCGATAATCGCTTGTTCCGAGGCCTCTCCAGGCGGCAATCCCTGGGGCGAGGTGAAAGGAATGTATCCGTGGATGACGTCGTGGCTAAGGCTGGCATTGATGAGTTCGTTCATGCCGTTATTATCTCCGTTATGGCAATAAATTCCAGACGGTTGGCTAAAAGTGGCCTATTCAATTTCAATCCAGCGGATTTCCCAGGGACGGAGTTTCAGCACAATCGGCCTCTGGACCAGGTCCTGTACGCCCTGGAAACGCAGGACTTTCAGATTATTCACCGCGCTTTCGGCGTCCAAGCTCACGACGCGGAAGCTGCCGCCCGCCAGTCCGCTCAGCACTAGCCGCACGTCGACTTCCTCGGGCCCGCCGGCTTCATAGCGCCACACGAGCACGTGCCGGCGGTGTTCGCGCTGGCAGGCAATCGCGCGGATGTTTCCCCACTCGCCTGTGACGGGAAAACGTGGCCCTTCGAATTGCCCCAGGAGGCGGAACGCGTACCAGGCAGGCCGCACGCGTCCGTGGTGGTCGAACAGCGCGCTGTATTGCGGCATGGTGTTCCACCAGTGCGCCATGAAATTCCGCCCGCCGGGCGACATCCAGTCGAAGTCGGCCTCGTCCACAAAGCAGTCGCGAACATGATAGTAGGCCGCCATGTCGAGCCCCGCCTCGGCAAAGCGGCGGACCGTCTCCAGCACGAAGGCCGGTTGAAACCCGGGCGACAGGTTCGGCTGCATGAGATCCATGTTCCATTCGGAGACATAGGTCTTCGTATCCTTGAGTTGCGGGAACCGGGCCAGTTTCTTGCGCATCCGTGCGACGCTGCCGGCGTGCGCGTCGGCCGAATCGGAGTAGAGATGCCAGGAAAGAACGTGCAGCGGCACGTTTTGGGTCGCACAGTATTCAAGGAGCGCATCCACCAGTTCGCTCTGTGAATTGGCCACGGTCGGACCACCGACCTGGACCTGCGGGTCGCCTCGCAGCAGCCCGGCGACGGTGTGCCGGTAGTAGGTCAAATAGTCCGGGGCCTTGAAGAGGTAGGGCGTGCCGCCCATCTCGCCGATGTCCGGCTCGTTGGCCACCTCCCACACGGCCACCTGGAACTTCTCCTCCCGGCAATGGCGGGCCAGCGCCTCGCAAAGCCGCTCCCACTCGGCGTAGTCGGTGGGATGTACGATCGCATGGTCTACCTTGGGATAGAGTACCGGCGGCTTCATGGCCAGAGTCAACGTGGGCCGTGCGCCGACGGCGCGAATGGCGCGAAATTCGCGATCCAGCCGGGTAAAGTCGTAATGCCCTTTCGCCGGATAGATGCGGTAGAACTCGCTGAGAAAGAGCCGGATGGTGCGGGGACGAAGCTGGCGCAGTTCCTTGACGTGGGGTGCGAGCATCGGGTCGCTTTGCAGCCCGCCCTGCCCGAGGGCGTAGCGGGGCAGGTCCCAGCGGCCGTCGGGCTTGGCAAAGTCGACTTCGAGCTGGACCGGCTCGGCCCGGGCAGGCATGGAGAGAATGAGCGACACAATCATACTGAGGCAGATCTTCATGTGGTTCCTCCTGTTCTTTGGACCGGCGAGAATAGCTTCTGCATTGGACTGTAGGACGGATTGGCAATCCGTCTTACAGCCTTCCGTCAAGTTGTTCTTCGGCCGGTCTTTACTGGCCCTTGCCACCCTTGCAGGTATCGGTCCAGACGAACAGGTTGGGCAAAGCGGCCGTTTCGAGTTGGCGCAAGACCTTGCGTTCGAGTGGCGAGGCGGCTTGTGTCGCGGCACAAATCACCGGGAAGAAACAGGCAAGGAAGACGGCAGCGGTGGAGATTTTCATGGTTTTCCTTCCAAAGCAGGTAGGCCGGAACAAGCTTGCGCAGTTCCGGCATTCATTACTTGTTCCAGTGTGGAGGCTGTAGTCTGGAAACTTGCATCGAAAGCCGGAACATATTCGGAACAAGACAACGTTTAATACGTTGGGTACTTTCGCGCAGGCCAGTTCCGGTCTACCTTCTTGGTTCCAATATCAGAATGGAGTAATTGGCCGCCAAGTCAAGCTCACCAAGCCTTCGCAGATCGTCCAGCGACGCGGCGATCTCGTTCAAATCGCCGGCCGGAAGCTCATTCTTGGTCATGCCTTTGCCGGCATTCTCGACCAAGATTCGCTTTGCGCTGGGGCCGACCTCGAACTTGGGCGTGACTTCATAGGCCTCGCAGGCCATTAAGATGAAATCGCAGGGGTTCGCTCCCTGCTGTGCGATGATCGCCGGATTGATTCCGCCCGGATAGAACATGCTGGGGCCGAGCGCGACGCGGCCATCGTAGTTCTCCAGGCGGATAGCCGGGTTCTGCAGGCAATGGCTCTTCGCCATGCCGATCGTAATACGGCCCTTGGGGTCGCCGGCGCTGCCAGACAATTCCATCAGGCGGTCGGCGCTCTCCACGTAGTAATCGCTCATCACGATATTCTGGCTGTCGCGCACGGACAGCCCGCAGACGTTGATCGTGGCCAGGCGCGTCATGAAACCGAGCAGGCCGCGGCGCTGCGGCGACTTGCCTTCGACAACGATCGCTCCCTCGAACGACGTATTGAACAGCAAATTCGCATCCGCGCAATCGGTGAAGCGGAGATTGCCGTTGAAATGGTCGGCCACGATCGTCGTGCCGGAGGGAAGATTACGGCATTGCAGCCCTTTCGTAGTCGCCCGCTTGGCGTACATGCCGAACACCCAGACGCGCTCGTAGTGCATGCGGGACGCCCTGCCGGAACCGGTTTGCAGGATATCGATGGCGTTCTTCTGCGTTCCCGCATCGCCGGCGCTGAGATTCTCCATCGTCACGCTTTTGGGATCATGTACGTGTACGAGCACGTCGCCGTCCGGCCCGCGCCACAGCAGCCGCGAACGGATGCCGCTGCCCCCGAGATAATAGTCCTGGCCGGCCACCTCAATCGTCTTGCTCACGACGTAGTCGCCGGACGGCAGATAAGCGATCGCCCTATTGCCGTGTTTTCGCACGGCATCGATCGCCTCCTGGATCGCCGCGGTGTCGTCCGCCTTGCCGTCGCCGCGGGCGCCGAAGTCGCGTTTCACGTCGAACACCTTGCCGGGGATGTCTGCCGTATCCTGGAGAAAAGTCTGTAGGGCCGAAGTCAGGCTGCCGCCCAGTTTCCCCGCCGGGATTTCCGTGACATGGGGCGAGTTGTCGAGCTTCAGCAGGCCGTCGGTGCCGTCGCTCTTGTTGGCCGAGAGGATCACGTGTTGCCCCGTGGAAGCGACAATCGGCGGATAGCGCGAGGGTGGCTTGGTGAATGCGCAGTCGAAGAGGACCACCGGGCTGGAACCGAGCCGGACCGCGCCCGTGGGATTGGTCCAGCCCGACACCTGGCAGTCTTCTACCGTCAGCGGGGCAATAGTCGCCTCGTCAATAAACATGCGTGAGCCGGTGGAGGTGCAGCGGCGGACCGACATGCCGTGCTCGCCGCGGACGCGGACGTCCATCACGCGGCTATTGGCGAAATGGCTGTCACGGAGGTAGAAATTCGCCCCCACGATGCTATTGACACCGATGCCGCAATCGCGGAATTCGCAGCCGCAGAGCGTGTGGTCATAGTCGTTGAACTGCATGAGCGTCAGGCCGGCTTCGCAGTGTTCAAAGAGGCAATTCGCGTAGGTCGTTTCGGCGGTGGCCTGTGCGCCGGGCGTGTTCTGGTCGTGCCCGATGCGGATACCGCTGCCGGTAAAGTTGAAAAAGGCCTCGTGTTGATGGTCGATTTCGGTTTCGAAATAGCCCTTGGAATCGTGGTCGAAACCCACGTGAGCCCTGCGTTGTCCGTCCCAAGTGATGCCCACATAGCGGCTGCGTGGCGCGCCGTTGCTCCAGAACATTCGAGCGTTGTCGCCTTTGCCGCCGGGGCCGTCCCACGCGATCCGCGTGGCACGTCCGCAACCGATGATCGAAATCCCGTCGCGCTGCTTGACCGTGATTGTCCGCGTGATACGGTACGTGCCGGGCGGCAGATAGACCGTGTTCGGTTCCCCAGGCTTTTCGCTGAGCTTATCCAACGCGGCCTGCAAGGCGGCAGTGTCGTCGGCTTCACCGTCGCCCTTGGCGCCGAACGTCTTGACATTCAGCCAGTCGGAGCGTTGCTCCCAGGCGAGGACGGGGATTTGAAGCAGGGCATCTGCCGCATTGGCTTGAACAACCAACGACACCACGCCTGAAAGTACACACAGAAGCAACAAGGATTGTTTCACAGAGATTTCCTTAAAACGGAATCGGCCGATCATCGCCATCCCTCCTCGGCCGGCGAGCGGAAGTTGCTGTTGCCCTGGGTGAACAGCTTGCCGTCGCCGAGTTTCTCCAGCTTCAGGCCGTACATGATGTGGTTGTCGACCAGCGAGAGGTGCCCGGCGTATTTCATGTGCTGGATGCCGAGCTTGCAGTGGCTGAAACTCGCGCGGGTCTTGGGGCCGAAGTCGGCATAGCTGCCCGGGACCGACGGGTCCATGCGGCAGTTGACGCAACTGAGCATCGAATCGGGCGCGTGCCACTCGATGCAGGGGGCATTTTCGGCCCCCGCCGCGGGAGAGCAATTTGCCACGAACAGGTCGAGCACGCCGCGGCACCCGGCGGCCGAGCGGAACCAACCGCCCCCGCGTTCGGCGTCGGTGTTGGCCACGAACGACTGGTGATAGTAGGGACCGGGCTGAAAGTCGAACAGCCAGCCGGGGCTGTCGAAGAAGCAGTTGAGCATCTGCACGCTGCCGCCATGAAGCTGGATCGCGCCGCGTTTGCCGCCGCCGATGTCGCAGGCCTGGAACTGGTGGCACTCGCTGTTGCCGTGGCCAATATCGAAGGCGAAGTTGTCGATCCAATCCGAAACGGCACAGTCGTCGACGCGGGCCATCTCGTTGTTCTGATCCTGGCCCGGCTCACAGGTCCAACGCACGCCCCACTGCAAGTGACGGCCCGGATATCCGATATACAGCCGCGTCAGGTACAAGCACGTGGGCGTGTACTGCTTGGGGTTCTTCACGTGCGACTGGACCGCGCACAGGGGCACGGCATTCCGCGGGCCGCCGTGGATGGTCATGTCGGCACAACCGCAATGCTCGGCGTTCTCGAAGTAGACCACAGGTTTGTCGGCCAGGGCAGGCATTGGAACCAGTTGCGTGACGAGCCGCTTATCTGCCCCGCGCAGGTGGACCGACTTGGTATCCGCGATCCGCAGGGGAGAACTGATGGCATAGCTGCCGGGCGGCAGATAGACGGTCCGTCCGGCGAGTCGTGCGGCCGCGTCGATCGCCTTCTGGATGGCCGCCGTATCGTCCGCCGAGCCGTCGCCCTTGGCCCCAAACGCCTTGACATTCAACGTGCCGTCGTCGGGCAGCGGGGCATCGGCAGCCAGCGCGGGACGTCCGCCGACGAACGCCGCAACCCCGGCCAGGCCCAGCCCGGCGGCGAGCATGCGGCGGCGGTCGGGCAGTCGGCCGGCGGGTTTTTCCACAGAATCTCTGTCGTGTTGCACGGCTTTGCTCCGGATTGTCGTCAGGGCACACCGTGCGCCATACTAATCCGCAGCCCAAGCGAGGTCAACCCTTTGCCTGGTCATTGGTACCCGCGCAGCGGGTCGTGGAGAGGGGACAGTCGCCCGACGGGCAGGACGCATCAGTCCCTTTCGGCAAAAGGGACCTACTTATGCCAGCCGGCTGCGCACCCACCGCCAACCCTGCCGGAGTTTCTTCAAACCGCGTTTCAGACCGGCCAGCCGGTCCCAATACGGGTTGCGATCGAGATACAGCCCGGGAATGTGACGAAACGCAGCCTGGTTGACGAACTGCGCGGGCATCACGTCCCACCAGTCGGACAGCTCGGCAAAGCCGCAGACCGCCGGGTCCGAACGGAAGACTTGCCGGCAACTGCGACTGGTCATCGCCGCCGTGAATCCGAACGTGCTGTTGGGAAGCACGAGCACGTCGCAGTGCTGCAAGAGGTACCAGTCGGGAAAGAAATCCAGGGCGCGAGGGTCGGGCCTTTGCAAGTCCTGTTTCAAGTAGATGAACTTCGCCATCGGCTCCTGCTTGAGATCCACGCCGAGATCCTCGACAGTCAGCGGATGGAACTGCCGGAACTGCTCCACCAGCGAAAGGTCTTCGGTGGCAATAAAAAGCACCGCGCGGGGCCAGGCAGCGAACTTCGCCTCCAGCAACCGCCGATACCAGTCCAGCGGCGTAAGATAAGCGGCGCCCGTGCCGAAATCTCCGCGGCGGATGTGCAACCCGATGAGCGTGTCGCCGCGGCGGCGGAGTTCCTCCAGCGGCGGGGCTACCCGCTGCCGCACCGCGGGCAGCGGTTCGCCGAACAGGTCCTGGATATAGTCCTTGTCGGGCCGATAGTAGGACATGTGATACTGGAACCAGCCCTCGACGTTGACATCGGCCAAGGGCTGCGCGAGGTGGGGAATGACCGTGTCGTCGATCCCATGCTCGGTCTTCTCCACGACCAGCGGATAGCGGCCGCCGTCGGGCCGCGCGTCGCGGAACCCGTACAGGTCTTCGCCGACCCAGGCGGGAATCTGCACTTCCAGGTCGTGCCGGCGGGCATACGTTTTAAGAAACGCGTATTGGAAGATCTGGTTCCCCCAGCGGCCCAAGCGGCCGAAGTCCTGCATTTGCAACACGCCGCGCGTCATGTTATCGGCCCCCGCAAGAGCGCCAGGGCGAACTTGACCACGAACCGCGAATTCGTCGTCAGATACCGTCGCCAGAGACGACCCGGTTCGTGGCAAAGCCGGTGCAGCCACTCCAGGCCGGCGGCCTGCATCCACAGCGGCGCGGTGCGTTTCTTGCCGGCATGAAAATCAAACGCCGCCCCCACGTTGACCAGCACCGTCCGCAATCGTCCCCGCATGGCGTCGGCGAAATGGTCCTGCTTGGGGAACCCCAGACCGACAAAGACGATGCCCGCCCCGCTGGCATGGATCTGCTCGATCGTGCCGGCTTCTTCCGCCGCGGTCAGCGGCCGGAACGGGGGCGAGCAACATCCGGCGATCCGCAGCCCCGGGTACCACGTTTTCAAGTTCGCGCAGAGCGGCTCGAGCACGTCCGGCGAACTGCCGTAGAGGAAGATGGGCACGTTCTGCCGGGCCGCGTCGCGGCAGACGCGAAGCATGACTTCCGCACCGCGCACGCGGTCGCGGAGGCCGGCGCCGTGCAAGGCATTCAGCGCCCAGCGGACGGGCTGGCCGTCGGGCGCGATGATGTCGAAGCGATTGACCTTGGCCCGCAACTCGGGATCGTCGCTGGCCGTAACGACGGCATGTACGGCCTGCGCGGAAACGACGGCGGGCCGCCCCTCGCGCGCCGCCGCGAGGATGAACTCCGTCACTTCATCGTAGTTCGTTGCACTGACCTGCACGCCGAAGAGGTCGTACTTTTGCGGTCGGCGGAGCACGGAGACAGGGGCTGTCATGGCGATCTTTCTCGGAATGAATTCGTAGGGCGGACTTTAGTCCGCCCTACGACATTGGTTCAACAAAAATGCCGGGCAATGCCGGGAAACCTGGCCAAGAGCTGCCGGATCCGCGCGCGGATCGCGGCTTCGTGTACGTGATCGGGAAAGCCGCTGGCCTCGGTACCCGGCCGGTCGCTGTACTCGAAAACGCCGATCTCCCGCAGGGGCAGGGCCGCCAGCAGTTGCAGCGTGTCGTCAAAGTCCTCGGTGGTCTCGCCGGGAAAGCCCACAATGACGTGCGTTGCCAGGCGAATATCGGGCGCAGCCGCTTGCAAGCGGAGCAGATGGGTGCGGGCGTCGGCCGCGGTATAGGGCCGGCGCATCAGCCGCAAGATCTTCTCACTGCCCGATTGCAGCGGGACCAGCAGGCGCCCCACGCGCGCGTGGCAATGCGGCGCCAGCAAGGCGGCAAGCTGCGCGCCGTACTGGATGATCCAGCGGGGATTTACGTCGGTCAGGTCGAGCACGAAGTCCGCATCGTGAGCAGCCAGCCGCCGCAACAGTTCCACAAAGTCCGCGCCGCAGTCCTGTCCGTACGCGCCCACGTCGTCGGCCACGAGGTCGAAGCTCCGAAAACCCTCTTGCAGTCCGGCTGCGAATTCCGACAAGACCAGGTCCATGGGTTTGGATCGCAGCGGGCCGGTAGCCAGGCGAATGCCGCAGTAGCTGCAGTCGCCCAGGCAACCCCGCGCGACCCGCAGTTTGTAGACGCTTTCGCCGGGGTGCCGCAGGGCACGACCCGCCGCCTGCTTCAGTTCCCAGGCCGCCTTCTGCCGAAAGCTCCAAGAGGCCGCGAACTGCGCCTGGAAGCGTTTCCACGTTCCAAAACATTGCTTGGCCTGCCGCAGTTCCGGCCCGATACAATGGACGTCGGGGATCCGGCCCAGCGGCACGCTGGCGGCGATGATCGCGTCCAAGGCATCGAGGCGGGAAGGAGGAACCAGCACCGCATCGAACTGCTCGCGCAGGCGCGAGGCGTTGATCCCGGCCAGGCACCCCAAGACAACGAGCCGGGAGCCGGGCTTCCGCCTCTTATCGGCGATTTTCAGGAGCTTGAAACTTCGGCCTTCCGCGTGGACGTCGACACCGCAGGCCGACACCACCACCAGGTCCGCCCTGCGGATCGCCTGCTCGATCCGCCAGCCGTTGCTGCGAAAGTAACGGAACAATATGGAAGTGTCCATCTCGGCACGGGGGCAGCCGCTGGTAAAGGCGATACATACCGAGCCGGCCAGCGGCGGGGACTGGGGGTCCGCCGTCGTAAGCGGCGGTTGAACGACGGGAAGATCGATCGAACCTGTACGCGGACTCATGGTGAGACCTCAGTGGTGCAAGCAGCGGGTTCGGAGATGGCTGGATGGAAATTGGCGATCGCCTGCCGGTAAATCGCGGTCAATCGCTGGGCATTGACGTCGCCGCCATACTTGGCTTCATATTCGTCGCGAGCCGCGCGACGCATGGCTGCCAAGCGGACCGGATCGGCCAGGAGATCCTCCACTTTGGCGGCCAGGTCTTGAGGATCTCCGCGGTGAAAATGCAATCCATTGCGGCCGTCGGCCACCATCTCGGTCATGGCGCCGGCGGCCGAGGCGATCACAGGCGTTCCCTTGGCAAAGGCCTCCAGGATCGTCTTGGGGCAGTTCTCGTAGCAGGCCGAGGGAAACACCAGGCAGGCGGCTTTGCCGAGAATCGCGGGAAGCTCATCGCCGGCACGGCGGCCGAGATACTCGATCCGCGGATCTTGTTCCGCGGCCGTGGCCACGTCGGCGGACAAGGGACCATCGCCGACAATCTTCAATCGCACGTAGCGGGCCACGCGCTTCCAGGCCTCCAAGAGCGTGTCCAGCCCCTTTTCCCGGGCAATCCGGCCTACGAAGAGCGCGTAACCGCCGGCCCCATCGCCGGGACCGGGATCGGGATCGACGAAGTTCGGCTTGGTCACGATGCGGTCGGCGGGCAGCCCTGCCGCGATGAATTTCCGCCGCGAAAACTCGGAAAGAGCCACGTAGCGCGCGACGGCGCGGGACCAGGTACCCTTGGCCCGGTGAAAGGCCAACATGGCTGCCACCACCGCGCTGGCCGAACGATTCTGCCGGTAACACGCGTGCAGCACGCCGGGCCAAGGAATGACCTTGCCCAGGCAGTCCTCGCAGGGATGCCCGTCGCGCAGTACCAGCCCCGAGGGGCAGAACAAGCGGTAGTTGTGCAGCGTTTGCACGACAGGCAGGCCCGCTTCACCTGCCGCCGCATAGATCGAGGGCGAAATGAGCGGGAACGTGTTGTGGCAGTGCAGCACATCGGGGCGCTCTTGCCGGATCAACCGCCGCACTTCTTTCAACGTCTGCCGGTTCCAGAGCGTCGCCCGGACGGCCGCCCAGCGGCCCATGTCTAGCAGGTCGTCGTTGTGCCGGGTATAGCGGAGCACCTCGTGGCCATGTGCTTCCAGCAACCGGCCTTCGTCGGCGAAGACCTGGTCTTCGCCGCCGAATTCGCGATAGAAATTGTGGCACAGCAGGATTCGCATCGATGAAAACTCAGGCGTGTGAGCCTTGCCTTTCCTTCAGTACGTGGCCCAAGGCGTCGACGAGTTGGTCGGCGACATAATCGGCCGTGAGATGCGCGACCCGCTGTCGAGCCGCGGCGCGCATCGCATCGAGAACTTCCGGCGGCGTGCCAAGTGCGGCGTGCAGTGCCCGTTCCATCTCCTCCGCGTGGTCCGGGCGGAACGTCCAGCCGGTCTGGCCGTTCTCGCACAACACCTCGACGGCCTGGCCGTAGAGGCTTCCCAGCACGGGCAGGCCGGAGGCCATCGCTTCGTTGACGACAAGTCCCCACTCGTCGGCCAGGGTCGGCAGGACGAAAATGCCGGCCGTGCCGTAGGCGGCGGCGATCTCCGGCGGTTTGCGGCGTCCCATGAGCCGAAGCGCGACGTTGGGCGGCAAGGAGAACTCCCGGATCGCGGCTTCCAAGGGGCCGGAGCCGATCAGGGAGAATTCGACATTCCGGGCGGGGTTCGCGCTGGCCCAACGGGCAAGCACTTGCAGAAACGGCAGCAGCCCCTTGCGTTCGACAAACTGGCCGACGTACAGCAAGTGGTGGGCAGCCGCGGAGACCCGCGTAGCCGGACCCGAAAAGGAAGATTCCGGCAGCGTTACGTAGGGAGCGGAGAACACGCGATTTGCGGCGACACCAAAGCGCGACACATAGCGCGCGGTCGAAATCCCGTTGACGACCACGGCGTCGGCCCGGCGGAAAAGCCAGCGGCGCAACACGTGCCGCGGCCAGCCTCGGCCTTTCTCCGTGTGCTCGGTCATGGCCACCCAGAGCACCAGCGGGACGTGGGGGTTCCGCAGCGTGTAAACCGCGCTGAGCAGGCTGCGGAAGCCCGTTTCGTGCGAGAGGATGATGTCCGGGCGGATTGCCTTGAGCTGCGAGATCGTGTCCCAAGGGATGTGGACGTCGATCATTTCCCGGAACCGCAGGGGATGCTGTTGCGGACGCCGCAGGGTCACCGTCCGTTGCAAGCGCGCATCCAGGTCGTTCCAGTCGCTGCGCTCGATGCCGTGCAGTCCCAAGGGCGAGGAAGCCAGGATCGTCAGCTTGCCTGCCCGCTGGGACAAGCGCAGGTAGACCTGGCGGTCGGCGGGATGAATGATGTTGACGAGGTGTACGACGTTTGCACGGCCCGCCAAATCGGCGGGCAGCAACTCGGTTTGTTGTGTTGTTGTAGTCGACATGAATTGCAACCTATGTCCGTAGCGATTGCCGTGCGGCGCGTTTCACCCGGGCAGCCCAGGTGTACCAACCGTCCAGTTTCGCCGCCAGCGTGGCGGCCGTGTCCCAGGTAAACGCATTGAAACGTCCCCATTCGAACGGGTCGCTCCCCGGGTCGATCAGCGAGCACTCCGTGGTCAGTCCGCACGTGACGCCCGCCCGCCGCGCCGCGGCCGCCATCTCAGAACCGGCAAAACCCGAGTGCTTGGCCCCGAAGGGAAAGGCGAACATGACATCGCTCAAGGTGAACGTGGCGCGGAGAAAATCGGCGGAGATCCGCACGTCCCGGCAGAACTCCTCCGGCCGGCCGCGCATGTCGCGGTGCGTATGGGTATGGGCGCCAATGTCAATCAATCCGCTGTCGAGCATTTCGCGGCATTGAACGACCGTCAGCGGGCGGTAGGCGGCCGGCGGCAACGACTTGCCGTGGGCAAGGCCCCAAGCATCGAACGGGAACGGCGTCGTGCCGTCCAGGTATCCAGTGGCGACGAAAATGGTAGCCGGGACGCGCAACTCCCGCAGGACGGGAAAGGCCTCCGTGTAATTCGATTGGAAACCGTCGTCAAACGTCAGGGCCATCGTTTGTGGCGGCAGCGGTTCGCCCGAGGCATTGCGACGCAACAACTCGCGGAGCGGCCGGATCGTAAAACCGCGATCCAACAATCCCGTCAGGTGCTGGCGGAAGCGGTCGGGCGGCACATTATGGGTCGGCGGCGGAAGTCCACGGATGACCGGCGATACGCGATGGTAGGTCAAAATGCCCGGCCGGCCGCGGGACCGCGGGCCGAAAAGCTGGCGAAGGCCAACCGCCAGCCACCCGGCCGTCTTCATCGCCACGACGTTTGCCGAGGAGGCAAAATCGTGTTTCTCCAAGGAAAAACTGCTCAAAGGAAAGTCCATGTCCCCGGTCGACGGAAACCACTCCGGCGGCGAAAAAACGTCGGCATCGCCCGCGGCAATCCCGGGGCGCAAAGCGGCAATCGAATGGTTGGATCGATCACGAGGATCTTCGCGACTTGAAATCATGGTATAACCCGTAGAGAAATAGCCCCCGAATGCCGCGCACAATTGCCCGGGCCGGTCCCCGGAAGCGGGACGCTTGGACCCAACGCTTCGTGCCAAGCCAAGTACGTTGGACGGAAGTCAAGATCCTACCTAAACCCACGGCCCCCTCCGCGACCTGCGTGCCAAAACTGCGAAAGCGGGCCTTGAAATCCGCGTTGCAACAACCCAAGTCGATGCGCTCGATGCCCAGCGATTCGGCGGCGGCCGCCTGCTCCACGAAGTAGATCATTCCCGGCGAATACTTGGCCAGTTCGTCGTTGTAGGTGGGAAACCAGATGTGGAAGACGTGGCCGCAGCGCAAACCTAGATGTACGGCTGCCAGCCGGTCGCCGAAATACATGGCGGACAGCACGCCATGAAAGTCGCTCCCTTGCAAGGCCAGCAAGCGTTGCAGGAAAGTGAGCGTGCCGGGCTGGGCCAACGGGTTGGCGGCGCGGATCCGCTCGTACTTCCGCGTTTTCCAGTCGATCAAGGTCTCCATGACGCTTGGATCTTGGGCAACCTGTTCGAACCGCAGTGGCCCCAGGTCGCGGACCGCCAAGCGGCGCTTGTCGCAAATCCGCGCAATGAACGTGCTGCCTGCCGTGCGGCGGCGGCGGCAGTAGGCCGCGAATCCCCCGCGGAGATCCAGCGAGGGCGAATCGCTGGTGAACCAATGATGCGACTGAAACGGCTGCTGCGATGCCAGCAACTGCGTGAACCGCAAACCGGACAGCCGGCAACCCCGGAGCAACTCGGCGGCGTCGAACGCGAATCCCGGCCGCGCCACGACGCCCTGAAAATCGTTGAGCGATCCGCCCACGGGAACGCCCACGTTCCGCGCGGTCCGTTGAAAGGCAAAGAATCCGGCGGGCTCTCCGCCTTCTTCCAGCACCGCCACCTCGACGTTGCCGAAGACCGCCGCCGCCTCGCGGGCGTACAGCGGATGAACGAACGGGCTTTGCAGTTCCGGGTTGTCCCGCCGGATATCGAGCCAACACTTTACGTGTTCGTCGCTCAGGCGACCGGCAGGGATCACATCGATTCTCATGCGACTGCCTCCGGTATCGGCCGCGGCAACGGATCGGCCAACGGGCGCCACACCGCGGCGATGATCCAGAGCAACGTGGGCGCGTCCGGCATGACGCTCAACAGCGGGATGTCGGCGAAGCCCAGCACCAGGATCATCACGACCAGCATGTCGGGAAACGCGCTGGGCCTGAGAAACATCTGCCCGACTTGGGTTAGCAGCATGGCAGCCAGCAGCAATCCGCCTACCACGCCCGTGTTGATCATCACGTTGAGCAACAGGTTGTGCGCGTGGTTGATGGCGAATCCTTCGAACTGGCACATAGGAAAGCGGCAACAGCCGCAGCCGTAGCCGACTACCGGTGACTCGGCGATGCGGGCGGCCGCATAGCGCCAGATATCCGTGCGTCCGCTGACGCTGTACATCTCGTTCAAGTCGCCCGAGCGAGACAGAGCGGCGAGGACGTCGTCCACCTGGAAACTGCCTTGGACCAGGGCCGCGGCCGCGATTGCCGTAGTCAGCGTCGCCGCCGCCAAGACCTTGCCTCCCGTCCCGCGGGCGAACGCGATCCGCAGGCCCAGCAACCCTGTGGCCGCCGCGGCAGCCAACATCGCAGTCCGGCTGTTGGTGCAGTAGATCGTGACCAGGGCCAACACCAGCCCGGGCACCAGGCTCCGCCACCGTACCAGTTTGTGGCTGCCCAGGTATAAGCCCGCCACAATCATAATCGCCATCTGGCGTCCTAGCCCGACAGGATGACTGAGCCCGCCCACGCGCGACTTGACGTCGCCGTCGATGGTCGTGAACTCCATGTCGCCCAACGTGGGCGCGACAAAATATACTAGCCAGGAAATGAGGGCAAACGCCGCAAGCGTTGCAAAGACAACCAACAGTAATCGCTTGGGTCCCAAGTGCAAGAGGGCGACCGGTGCAAAGAGGACTATGCACCACAGGGCGCCACAGGAAGCCGCCGCATAGGGTACGTTGACGGCAAAGGGCACGGTGACCGCGCACCAGATCGCCAGCATCGCTATCAAGGCCGCCGGAAACCGCTCCAGCGCCGCCCACGCAGCGCCGAAATACTTCCAGGCATACAGCCCGCAGCCTCCGCAAACGGCCAGACGCAGCAGGACTTGCCAATCGACGGAGAAATTCTCCGGATCGGTAACGCGGAAACTGGCCTCGTTCACAAAAACGACCGCGGCCACGAGAATGCCGGCCAGCACGGCCGGCGGCGTGGCAGGCCGCCGCTGTAGCGGAGCATCGTCTTGTGGCCTATCGGCGCTGGGCGGCAGTTCGTACGGGTCGTGGTGAAGTGTATTCATGGCACGGTCCCTAAAGGCTGTCGGCCATAGCGGCCGGTGAACGCTGCTGTGCGAGAGACTGCCGGATCATTGCCGCAAAGAGCCAGAGGGCCGCGATGCCGCTTCCCACGGAGGCCGCCAGCGGCACGGCCAAGGCATGGTAGGGAGCGTAAAACACGAAGGCGGCCACAAGCATGCTCAACGCGCCCACCAGTCGCGCCATGACACCGACCTTCGATTGCCCTTGCCCGCGCATGTATCCGTCGGCAATGATCGTGCCCCCCTGAAACACCATGGCCGGCAGGAGCAGGTTGGCAAACACGATCGCGTCGGCAAACGGTTGCCTGTAGACGAGGATGATCAGAAAACCCAGCACGGTCCAGTAGGCGACTGCCGCAAGGACCTGAACCAGGAGCGTGCCGGTCGCCAGCACCATGAGTCGCCCCACGCCGAGTGGGCGCGTTTGCTTTGCCCCTGCATTGAAAGCAAAGACGGCCAAGGCCTCCGGGGCGACACAGAGGAGCCGTACGGCAGGCAGGGCCGCCGCATAAAGCCCCTGCTGAGTAAAACTAGCCAGCCACAACATGAGCAGCACGTCGAGATTGTTGAAGACCTCCGTAACCACCACCGAAAGCGCATACGGACGACCCTCTCGCAACAAAGTCCTGACCGGCGGCGAACCCGCCCGCCAGAGATGGTAGTCGTCGCTCCAGACCAGCCGGAAAACCAGGCCCAGGAGCGTGGCCGGAATCAACAGCACTACGGCAAGCCGGACCGAGATACTGGTCGTCAACCAGGCGAAGACCAGCAATATCGGCAAGGCGGCAGCCGCCACGATGCGGCCGGCGTTGAAGCGGCCCATGCGGCCGCTTCCTTGATCCACCGCATTGAGATTCAGCCGCACGTGTTCCAGCGGCAGCGTCATCGCGCAAACGATCGAAAGCCAGGCGAGCGGTTGCTTGTCGGCCGGAAAGGCAACCAGCGACAGGCCGATGACGACGAGCATCGCGCACATGCCCGTCAGTCCGCCCATCCGCACGGCCGAGCGCGAAATGGACGCCGTCGCCAGGCCGGAGCGTGCCACGTGGCGGGTGATGACGTAGTTGGTTCCCAGCAGGCCGATGTAGGTCAGCAGGCGCGTGTAGGAAACCGCCGCGGCAAACTCGCCCCGTCCGGCGGGCCCCAACGCGTCGGCCAGCAGCTTGGCCTGCACAACCGTGATGGCCACGAGCAAGAAGGAAGTGGCCAACGTAGAGGCTACGTCGAAGGCCTTTTTCCGCCAGCGTACCGCGCCCGCGGCGGGATCACCATGCACAGTTTGGACCACAGCCTTGACGCGCGGCAGTGCCGCCCGCGGGGCGGTAATCGTCGATGCTGCCGGGTCAGAGGCCATGTCATCCCCCACGCTGTGTTCCGCGAAACTGCCGCCGCGCGTCGATTTCAACAAGCGCCTCGGCCGGTAACAAGGGCGGGAACCGTCTCCAGCAGCAATTTGGCGTCATACCACGGCGACTGCCGCGCGACATACTGCAGATCCAGCCGCATCCATTGCGTGAACGATAGCTGCGACCGCCCGCGGACTTGCCAGAGACAGGTCAGCCCGGGCGTGACATCCAGCCGGCGGCACTGCCAGAGTGCGTATTGCGCCACCTCATCGTGTAGCGGCGGCCGAGGCCCTACAAGCGTCATGTCGCCCTTGAGCACGTTCCACATCTGCGGAAACTCGTCGAGGCTGAACTTTCGCAGGAACCTGCCCACCGTGGTGTGGCGGGGATCGTTCTTGATCTTGAAAACGGGACCCTCTTGTTCATTCAGTTCCTGGATTTGTTCCTTGAGTCGCTCGGCGTTTTCCACCATGGTACGGAACTTGTACATCGTAAATGGGCGGCCGCCCAAGCCCGCGCGGGTTTGGCAGAAGAAAACAGGCCCCCGCGACGTGAGCCGGATGAGCACCGCCACGGCTAGCAGGAGGGGAGAGTGGACCAACAAGAACAGGCTGGAGCCGAGGATGTCCACCGCCCGCTTCCAGCGCGGTAGCCGCTGGAAAAACAACGGCTCCATGGCCTCAGTCGTACCCTGTTCGGCCGGCTCATCCGCCAATTCGCCGGAGTGGCTGCCTTCGCCCAAGAACCAGTTCGAAGGGTAACAATAGACCTTGCACTGCGGCAGGGCAACGGAATCGGGGAATTCCAGGCAGATCTCGTCGGCCAGGGTCCAGGCGCCCCATCCGGGCGTGTTGGGCATGAGGATGCCGATGTGGCGACTGTCGAGCCAGCCCGCTTCGTCGGTCAGCCGCAATCGCTGCGCGAGGATCCGGGCCACGGTCTTGAGGGTGTCCTCCCCGTGCTGGGCGCTAGCGACGCCCAACGACAAGAGCGACAGCGGCTGCTCCCAGCGATCGGCCCGGGCGCGCTCGCGCTGCAGGGCCGCGCGAAAGCGGTCTGCCGAATAAAGACGGTGGCATTCGTCCTCTTTGCCGGTCCTCTTGAAAAACTTGCCGAACCACATAAGGGTTTCTTTCAAAGCTCCCTGCGCTTGTTCAAAATTGCCCCGACGATCTTGGCCCCCGCATGATTCAGGATTTCCTTCACGCGCAGGGCCATGTCCCAGGGCACCGATTCCGCCTCGACCACCAGCACGATGCCATCCAGCGCCGCGCTCAAGCGATTGACGCAACTTGCCTGACGGACCGGCGGCAGATCGAAAATCGTCAAGACCGAGTTCCCCGCCAAATCGGCGACCACGTCCAGGAGGTTTTCCGCGTCATAGACCCGCGCCGGGCTACCGCGAAGTTTGCCCGAAACCAGGACGTAAAGGTTTTCCATCGTCGTCGGGTGCAGGGCATCGCAGACCGGCTCTTCCTCGACGACACTTTCGAACAGCCCGGGCGCATGGGGAACGCCGAAAATCCGCGTGGCGGCGGGCCGGCTCAAGTTCGCATCGACGAGGATCACCTTGCCTTCCTGACGGGCAGCGGCTGCCGCCGCCAGGTGCGCGGCCACGGTACTTACGCCCTCGCCATCGCGGCAACTCGTCACGCCCAGCGTGCGGATAGGATGCTTGCCGTCGGGCTTCGGCCAGCCCAACCGCTTGAGCACCAGTTGGCAATGATCATCCAGCGATCCCGCCACGGTCCACGATGCCGGCGACCGGTTTTGCACGGCTTTATCGGTTGCTCCCGTAATCATCTCTCATATCCTCGTCTTGCTGGCAGCCGCAGAGTGTTCTGCGGCAAAATGTGGAATCGTCCCCAAAACCGGGATCCCTAGGCGCCGCTCGACGTCTTCCGGCTCACGGAAAGAACGGTTGCGGCGCTCGGCCCAACAGGCCACGCCCACGGCCGCCGCCAGCCCGCATATCGCGCCGAATCCCAGGAACATGCCTTTCTTGGGAAACACCGCCGCAGGCTCGTAGGTTGCCGGCTGGGCCACGGCAATATTGGAAATCCGCTGCACTTCGCGGGCATGGTCGATCCTGGCCTGTTCCAGGCCGGCGGCATACTTGCGATAGGTGGCTTGGCAAACGTCGATGTCGCGATCCAGGCCGGCAATCGACAACTCGTGCTGGTTGAAGTCCTTCATCTGGCCGCGGGCGGCGGCCAACTGCTTGTCCAGGATCGCCTCCTTGGCCTGGCATGCGGCCAGCAGGGTCTGCTCCTGGAGCAAGGCGGCCTGCGTCTCCACGTAGACCCGGCTCGGCCCCTTGGCAACGTGCGTCCGCGTCGGCTCCTGGCTCTCCGCTGCGGCGCGACTGGCCTGCAGTTGCTCGTCGATGGCCTGCTTGGCCGGGTGGGCGTCCGTATACTTGGCGGCGGCCTCTTCCTTGCGAACTTGCAGTTGATACAACTGCGACCGCACCTGTTCCGTGCCCGTGTTGCCGATGCCGGTGGTCACCGATTCCACTTGCTCGGCGGGCAAGGAACGCAACTGGCTGCCCAGTGCGGCCACGCGGGTTTCCGATACCTTGGCAGCCGCCCGGGCCTGCAACAGGTCCTCTTCCAGCCGGCTGAGGCGCGCAGCGAAAGTCTGGCGCTGGTCGGCCGGCGAAAAAATCCCGCTGGCCGTCTTCAAATCGCGGAGGGCCTCTTGCTTGGCGGCGAGCTCCCGACCCGCCCGTTGCGTCTGCTCCGTGAAGAACTCCACCGACCGGTCCGGCCGGTTCAGTCGCATGTGCTCCGACTGGTAGACGTCCATCAGCGCGGCAACGACCTCTTGCGTCCACTGCGGCGACGGGCCTTTGCAGTCGATTTGGATCAGGTCGGACTTGCGGGCAGAGCTTACGTTATAGGCCGCGGCAAGCGTCGCGACGGCCCGATCGCGATCGCTCAATTCCGCGGCGCCTTCCAGGCGGTGGACCCAGTCCTTGCACCTGGCCCAAGCTTGCCGAAGTTGCTCGACTGCGCGTGCCGCACGGCCAGGGCGGTCTGCCGCATCGCCGGCCGCCTGGCGTTGCAGGACGAAGTCGCTGCCCAGCCGGTCGACGGCCTTTTCCGCAACCGCTTGGCTCTTGAGGATTTCGACGACGGAGTTGAGTTCACCATCGCGAGACACCGGAACGGTTACCACCGGCTCCTGGCCCATGGTGGCCGTCGGGTCGAGGGTGGCATTTTCTCTGCCCAGCCGGACTAGCAGCATCCCGTTGGAATGGTAGTTCTTAGGAAGAAAGATCGCCGCGCCGGCCGCTAGCACAGTCACCAGCAGAAAGGTCGCCAACGACTTCCTCTTGTGCCGAGCGACCGCCCGCCATAGGTCGGATAATCCCGGAGTCGACATGCCGTGTGCCATGAGAAATACCGCAACACTTCCGTAAAAGAGGAGAACTGAGGACGATGCGTATTTTGCAACTTTCTTTCCACATTAATTACATGGGAGTTGGTTTGTAAAGTCTCAAACGTGCGAAGATTGAAAGAATGTTATGCGTTAAATCCGGATAGTCAATGTGGGAGAATTTTTTTCTGAATAGTCGTTACAAAGCGACCAAGAATTGCATGTCGAAAAAGACGCAGCTAGTATTGACACAAGAGCTTTCCCATCGAGGAATGACGAGCACTTGCTGACGGTCTGCCGCTACGTGGAGCGGAATGGGTTGACGGCAAACGTCGTCCGCCGGGCCTAGGACTGGCGTTGAACAAGGAGAACTAGCTGCGTCTGTTTCGACCCCCCCGCTTACGCGGCGGCCCGCTGCCGCGAGACGGCTTGTGGGGCTGGCAAAGGAAGCGGCAAGAAGTGCGGAGTGGCGGGCGCGAGGGCCGATTCGCCCGCCGGAAGCGCGTCGATCGTCTCGCGTAGAATGCCGGCCCGGACGTACATCGGTCGGATGGTCCGCTGCAGCTCCGGCAACAATGTAGCAAAGACCAGCGAGGCCGTGAGGCAGATGGCCCCGAACGTCAGGAAAGTGGGCAGGATACCGATGGTTCCGGCCAGCGCGCCGGCCAACAAGCTCCCTAGCGGCCCCATGCCGAAGAAGGCCATGGTGTAGAAACTCATGACGCGTCCGCGTTTCTCTTCTTCCACGATCGTTTGCAGCACGGCGTTGCTGGCGGCCATCTCGGCCACCATGGCAAAGCCGGTGGCCACCATGAGGACCAGCGACAAGCCGAGCGAGTGCGAGGCGGAAAGGCCGGCCAGCCCCAGGCCAAAGGCGGCAGTCGCCACGGCAATCACCCGTCCCAGGCCGATCACGCTCTTGCGGGCGGCCAGGAACAGGCTGCCCGCCAAGGCCCCGCCGCCAAGCGCCGCGGTGAGCATGCCCAGTGTGTAAGGGCCGCCGTGCAGAACTTGCGTGGCCAACAGGGGCATGAGCACCGTCAACGGCGCGGACATCATGCTCACGATGCCCAGCAATCCCAGGATCGTACGGATGGGCATCGAATGGACAACATAACGAATGCCCTCGCTCAGACCTTCCACGATGCCGGCGTCCGCCGCTCGTCTGGCGGCCGGCTGGACCCGCATCAGCAACAGCGAAGCCAAGACCGCCAGATAGCTCAGGCCGTTCAGGAGGAAGCATGGCCACTCGCCGCACAACGCGATCACGATCCCGGCGACCGCAGGGCCCATCAGCCGGGCGGCGTTGAAGACCGAGGAGTTGAGGGCGATGGCGTTGCCCAGGTCGCGGCGATTGACCATCTCGATCACGAACGACTGCCGGGCCGTCGCATCCAGGGCGCTGACCACGCCCAGAAACGCGCTGAGGACGAGGATCTGCCAGACGCTGATCATGCCCGTCACGGTCAAGGTCATCAGGGCGAAGGCCTGGACCATCATCAGCGATTGGGCGGCAAGCACCGTGCGATGGCGGTTCCAGCGATCGGTGAGCACGCCGGCCAACGGTAGGAGCAGGGCTGCGGGGATTTGCGCGGCGAAATCGGTCACGCCCAGCAGTAGCGACGATTGGCTCAAACGGTAGACGAGCCATACCGTGGCGATCTGCTGCATCCAGGTGCCGAGCACCGAAATCCCCTGGCCGACGACAAACAGGCGGAAATTGCGATGGGCAAGCGCCCGGCCCATGGCCGGGAGCCGCAAGACACTTTTGTTCGGATCATCCTTGCCTGGCGACACTTCCACGTTGCTCATCCCTGCGGCACGAACCGTGCGATTGAAGAGGGCCAGATTATGGCTGGGATCGGCAGCGGCGGCAAGGGCAATCCGTGGGGCGCGCCAGGGAACTCCACTCCCAACAGCGCAGAAAGAAAATACGAAATACGAATGTCGAAATACGAAACAAATTCAAAGCAGAAAATTCAAAGGCAAGAAACGGCCGTTTTGAATTTCCGGCCTTACGATTTCTGATTTGTTTAGGATTTCGTGCTTCGTTTTTCGGATTTCCAGACTCATGTCACTGGGCCCATTACCGCTCAGTGCGTCAGCGCCGGTTGGCGCGTGTCGGACTTCTTCAAAGCCTCGTACTCCGCCTTGGCCTCTTGCAGATCGGTCTGGAACGCGGGGCTCTTAAATAGTGCCCGAGCGACGGCCAGACCAAGCACGCGTCCGGCGGCGATGTCGCTGGGATGATGCACGCCGCCGATCACGCGATCCCAACCGATTTCCCGCCCCCGCTCCAGCAACTTGCCGGCGCGGCCAGGCTCCAGTTCGACAAGGATCATGGCGCAGAGGAACCCCCGCGTGGCATGCCCGCTGGGATAGGCACATTCGTCGTCACGCTGGCCCAGCGGCTGAACGCGGCTGTCTTCGCGATAGGGACGCTTGCGCTGAAAGTAATCCTTGGCCAGATTGCCGAAGTATTTCGAGTCGCTGACGGCTGCCTTGAGCAACGTGTTCAACTTGGGGAGATTTTCCGGAGTGCAACGGTTGGGCAGAACGCTCGTAAACGACGCCAGTCCCACGGCGTCTTGCGCGAGGAATCGCTGGATCTGGACCGGCGTACGCGTGGCCTGGAGCGCCAGGAGCAGATCGATCTCAGCCTTGTACTCGTCCGAGCCTACGGAGGGCGGCGGCGGCAGCAAGACGGCCGGGCGGACCGCATTCGCCAGGAGATAGCGGAGTTCCTTCTCGGCCGCCTGGCTTGTGGCGGCAACGAGCAGCGGAAGAAGGCATAAAACGGAGCGAAGGCGGATTTTCATGATGGGTACTCGATATTCACGCGGACTTCCGCCGGATCACCGGGATTTGCGCGTAGTGGCGATCGTCCAGGGCGGCCAGATCGATTCCCGCATCGTCGATCTTGGCGGGCGTTTCCTCGTCGCGTCGCTGCTTGGGACGCATGTCAGGCAGCAATTGTAACAGGCTGGGCATGACCATGCAACTCAACAGGCAGCAGGCCATTCCCAGCGTGAGCACCCGTCCCAGGCTGTGCAGGCCGCGATGCGAGGCGATCATCAGCGCGCCGAAGCCCACGATGTTCATCAGCGTGTTGATCACCAGCGCCGCTGAGGTGGACGGGTTCATGCGGTAAGGATGCGGCTCGCGCAGATAGTCGTGGACAACTTGCACGCCCGTGTCCACTCCGATCCCCAAGATCAGCGGCAGAACGATCATGTTGGCCGGATTGAGGGGGATGCCCAGCAGGCCCATCAGGCCGAACAACTGCAGCTTGGAAGTGATCAGCGGCAAGAGGGCCAGGAGGGTCATACGGATGTTGCGGAAATCGAGCCAGACGACCACGATCACGATCATGATGCCGTAGAACGCGCCCTTTTCGTAACCCCAGATCAATTCCCGCGATGACTCGTAAACCTGCACCGGGTTGCCGGTCACGGCCGTGTCGATCGCCGGGTTCATGCGGTGCAGATTGTCGTCGACGCTGCGCAATTGACGGACGAACTCCTCCATTTCCGTCATGTTCCAGATGTCGGCCTTGGTATGGACCTGGATGCAGAAATGTCCGCTATGGCCGACGAACCGCGCGACGAGTCCTTCGGGCAGGTCGGTCAGGGCGGGCGGCTCGGGATTCGACATGCTCCGCAAAGCATAGAGCGCCCGCAGCGTGTCCGCCGCCAGGTTGTCCTGGAAGGTGGTCAGACGCCGATAGTATTCCTCCGGCCCCAGATTCAAGATCAGGTCGCGAATGTTCTGTAATTGTTGGGCCTCCGCAGGTTGTCGCATGGCTGTCATCAGGCCTTGCAGCTTCTTCAGCGACTGCTCCAACTGCTCCCACGGCACGACGGGGATGTGCGAGTCGATCCTGGGCATCTGCGGCGGCAGATTTACAAGACAATCGTGGATGTGCTGGATCAGCGGCCGCTTTTGCGCCGTGCCGGCCGGCACGTAGGTGCCGATCTCCTCTACCGAGTCCACCATGGGGCAAAGTTCCCGGTTGGCGTACATCGCCTTCCGCAGCAGCAGTTCTTCGCGGCTTTTGGCTACCACGACGGCGAACGAGGCCCCGCAATCGCTTTGCAGCAGCTTCTTTTCCAGCTTTACGCTCTCCAGCCCTTCGGCCTGGAGATTCAGCAGGTTGTAGTCGTACCAGAGATCCTTCAGCCCGAAACAGATCAGGATGGTGCAGAGCGCATAGCCGGCCACGACCAGTTTCGGCCGCCGGACCAGCGGCCCCAGCCAGGCGAAGACGTCCAGCGGCGCGGGCACCAGCCAAGGCGCGCGGTGGGCATCGGACCAGTGGATCAAGGCGGGCAGCGTGGTCAGCGCGGCCAGCCAGCACAAGAGGATGCCGCCGCCGGCGATGATGCCCAACTCGGCGATGCCCGGAAAATCGCTCAGGCCAATGGAAAAAAAGGCCAAGGCCGTGGCCACCGCGCTGGTGGTCAGGCCCACCCCGATGCTCCGTGTCGTCGCCAGCAAGGCGTCGAAAGTCGACATCTTCTCGCTGCAGTAACGGAGATACTGGGCGATGTGGTAGACGCCGTAATCGCTCCCCAGGCCGATCACGATCGTGGCGAACGCGCTACTGAGGATGTTCAGGTGGCCGACCGTCAGGAGGATATAGCCGAACGACCAGCCCATGGGCACCAGCAAGGCGACCAGGGCCATCGTGGGATGCCGCACGCAGCCGAAGCCGGCCACGTACAGCAAGGCCACGCCGATGAACGACAGCACGCCGGCCTGGGCCATGGCCGCCTGGCTCGACTCCATCTCGTCGTTTTCCATGACGGGCAGGCCCGTCAGACCGATCCAGGCCTCGGGGTGCCGGTTCTTCATGTCGGCGACGATCTGCCGCAATTCGGTCAGGCCCTCGGAGTACTCCGTGAAGCTGCCGTTCTTGTCATTCTTGCCCAGGTTCAGAACCACTAGCCCGATGTGGCCCTGGTTGAGCAACTTGTAGCCGGAGCCGAAGGGATTGCCTTGCCCGGCCGCTAGGGACGACAACTCGGCCAGCGGCGAGCGATACGACCCGGGTTGGCCCAGGGCCGCGGTGAGGATCTGCCGGCACTGCTGCATTTGCTCCTGCGCGGCGCCGAGCGAGGCGGCAAGTTGACGGGGATCGCCGCGATCGACTTGTTCGGCGAACCAGGCGATCTGTCCGCCGATGTTCAGCGAGGTGAGGCCGCGGTCCAGATCGCCCTGCAACAGGCCCCGCGACTGATCGACGAAACGGCTGATGTCATTGAGTTTTTGCAGGTCGACGTGATCGTTATACAGTCCCTTGGACTTCAACTTCTCGACGTCGATCTTGTGAAAGACCGAGTGGAAGAGCCTGGTCTGGCGATTGAGTTGCGCGGCGAGATCGTCGAGGATCGGTGGCACGACCTGGGGATTCTCGCTGTGTACCACGATGGTCACGTCGTCCGGCTCGCCGAACTCTTGCGTGTATTCTGCCCAGCGGCGGTTGCTCTCGCTGGCCGGATTGAGCAGGTCGGAGCGGCTGGTGCGAAAGCCCAGGCTGAGCTGTGCGCCCGTGAGGGAGAGCGCAACCAGAAGTGCGGAGATTATAATGACGGAAATGGGGAATCGAGCCACAAGCACTGTTAAGAGCTTCAGCGGCTGCCCCAAGAGCGAGGATTCCGTCGGCGGCTTCCCTTCCGCGGACATAAGCTCAATTCCACCAACGAGATAGGACCGAAAACAAGGCCACGTTGCCGCGGGAAGCACGCGGAATCAGCCCCGTGCCCCCCATCAGAGTTTGCGGATTCTAATGCTTGCACCACTCCACTGCAAGAGGAATCACTTACACGGTTTGCAGCTTGGCGGCCAGCAGCGTGTTCTGCAAGAGCATGGTGATCGTCAGCGGCCCGACGCCGCCGGGCACGGGCGTGATGTACCCCGCGACCTGGCTGACGGGCTGGAAATCGACATCCCCAACCAACCCTTGGTCGGTGCGATTTATCCCCACGTCGATGACTGTGGCCCCCGGCTTGACCATCTCGGCCGTGACGAACTTTGCCCGGCCGATGGCCACGATGAGAATATCGGCCAGGCGCGTGATCGAGGGCAGATCGCGGCTGCGGCTGTGGCAGACGGTTACCGTGGCGTCGCCGCCAGCCCCCTTTTGCACGAGCATCATGGCGATCGGCTTGCCGACGATCTCACTGCGACCGACGACGACAACGTGTGCCCCGGCCGTGGGGATGTGATGCCGCAAGAGAATTTGTTGAATGCCGTGCGGGGTACATGGCAGGAACAAGGGACGACCCTGCACGATACGGCCGACATTTTCCGGATGGAACGCGTCAACATCCTTGTGCGGCAAAACCGCATCCAGCACGCGGGTCGTATCGATCCCCTTGGGCAGCGGCAGTTGCACCAGGATGCCATGCACGGTCGCGTCGCTGTTCAACTGGCCGATCAACGCCAGAAGATCATCGGTCGACGTCTCTGCTGCCAGACGGTGCAGGCGGCTCGCGAGGCCGTTTTTTTCGCAGGCGTTCTGCTTACTGCGAACATAGACCTGGCTGGCGGGATCTTCACCCACCAGTACCGCCGCCAGACATGGCTTGACACCTGTCCGCCGCGTGAATTCGCACACCTCCACGGCGATCTCTGCGCGGATCTTCTCGGCCAACGCTTTGCCGTCCAGGAGGATTGCAGTCATGCTCGATGCTAATTCGCGGAGTCCACAACGTGTACGCGGCGACCGCCACGATCGAACTTCACGAACCCATCGACCAGGGCGAAGAGCGTATAGTCGCTGCCCTGCCCGACCCCGTTGCCGGCCTGGAAGACCGTGCCAACCTGCCGCACGATGATGTTTCCGGCCCGGACCTGCTCACCGCCAAATCGCTTCACGCCGCGACGTTGAGCGTTGGAGTCCCGCCCGTTGCGGCTTGATCCTTGACCTTTCTTATGTGCCATGTCAACACCTAAACCGTTGCTGTAAACCAGTTTGTGACTTCCGGCTAGGAGTTGGCGCAGCTTGTTCCACAGACCGGAAACCCTTATTTTTAATGGAAAAGGCCGCCGAAGTCAATCCGGGGAGCGAAGTTTGTGTGATTTCTCGCGGCCTCTTACCGGCAACGGGTAAATCGGGTAGGATTTCTTGTTTGACCAGATCTCCCGATTTCGCGACAATGAATGGTTTTGAACCCCGCGGCCGATTCGCCGACTCGCTTCGTGGATAATCTGTGCCAGAAGTATCATGATGACAAGTGCAAAGATTATTGAGTACGTCTCGGCGGAGCCCTTTCGGCCGTTCCGCATTAAAATGGCAAGCGGGCAGATTTATGACATTCGTCACCCCGAGATGATCCTAGTGGGGCGTTCGTCCGTACGTGTGTATCAAGTGCGTGAAGGCGATCCAGAGGGACCTCAGCACTGGATCGACGTGTCGTTGACGCTCATGGAAACGCTCGAACCGCTGGAACTCAGGCCCATCGCCGGAATGAATTAGCCACTTTTCCCCAACGCATGAGCAAACCTACTTACGCCCTTGTCACGCTCGGCTGTCCCAAGAATCTGGTCGATAGCGAGCGCATGGCTGGCCTACTGGGCCTTGACGGCTATGAAATGGTCCGCGAACCGGAAGGCAGCGATTTCGTGGTCATCAATACCTGCGCGTTCATCGCCGAATCGCGCAGCGAATCGCACGCCGTGATCCGTGAAATGCTCGACCTGAAAAAAGACGGCCGCACCCGCGGCGTGATCGTCACCGGCTGCCTGCCCCAGCGCGAGAAAGAAAAGCTGCTGGAGATGTACCCCGGCGTCGATCAGCTTGTGGGCGTGTTCGGCCGCGAAGACATCGCCGCTGCCGCCCAGCGACTGATCACCGGGCTGCACGAACAGCGGACCGTCTTTCGGCCCGCCCCCACGCGGGCACTGGCCGATACGCAACGACTGCGGATCACGCCCCGCCACCTGGCCTTCCTGAAGATCTCCGAGGGCTGCAATCGGGCCTGCACCTTCTGCTCCATCCCTCAAATGCGCGGCAAGCATGCCAGCAAACCGATCGAACAGGTCGTAGCCGAGGCCCAGGAACTCGTGGCCGACGGCGCCAAGGAACTGATCGTGGTCGCCCAGGACACGACCTTCTACGGCATGGACATCTACGGCAAGCCCCGCTTGGACGACTTGCTGCGGCAACTCGAATCGCTCGCCGGGCTGGATTGGATCCGCCTGATGTACTTCTATCCGATGTATATTACGGACGAGTTACTGGATATAATCGCCGGCAGCCGCAAGATCTTGCCCTATATCGACATCCCCTTGCAGCATATCGACGACGACGTGCTCCGCCGCATGCGGCGGGCGACGACGCGAGACAAGACCGAGGCCCTCTTGGATCGGCTCCGCGCGCGGATCCCGCAACTCGTGCTGCGGACCACGCTCATCGCCGGCTTCCCCGGCGAGACGGAAGAGCAGTTCGCCCGGCTGCTGGAATTCGTCCAGCGGCGGAAGTTCGAGCGGCTGGGGGCCTTCGCCTATAGCCAGGAGCCGACCACACCCGCGGGCACGATGCCGGGCCAGTTGGCCGACGAGGTCAAAAAGGCCCGTCGCGACCAGCTCCTGGCGGCGCAGCAGAAAGTGACCTTCGCCTGGAGCCAGGCCCAGGTCGGCCGGCGGATGGACGTGATTCTCGACAGCCCCGTGCCGGGCGAGCCGCGGGCCTTTGTGGGCCGCACCTACGCCGACGCCCCCGAGGTCGATGGCGCGGCCTACGTGAGCGGCGAGAACCTGGCGGCCGGCGAGATCGTACCCTGCGAGATCGTCGCCGCGCGGGGCTATGATCTGATCGCTGTCGCCGTAGGAAGTTAAGCATGCCATCTACCAAACCCTCTCGGCTCGCGCTCGGCAAGGTGTTCAACCTGCCGAACCAATTGACTAGCCTCCGCCTGCTCTTGTCGGTGGTGCTGTTCGGGCTGATCGCGAGCGAGCATTATATTCCTGCCTTCGTGCTCTTTCTCATCGCCGTGGGCACAGATTGGCTGGACGGCTACTACGCCCGCCGTTTCAACCAGATCACGACGCTGGGGCGGATCCTCGACCCGTTCGCCGACAAGGTCATCGTCTGCGGCACGTTCATCTTCCTAATCACCACCGAGGGAATGCGTAAGGATCCGCTTCTTCTGCAGGCCTGGATGGTCGTGGTGATCGTGGGCCGCGAGTTGCTGGTCACCGCCCTGCGGAGTTTCCTGGAAGAGCGGGGCAGCGACTTCTCGGCCAACATGTCGGGCAAGCTGAAGATGGTGCTGCAATGCGTGGCGGCGGGCTCGGCTCTGGTTTATCTCCAGTGCCTGCTGCCCCCGCGGTCCGCAGCGCCGCAGTGGGTCTACTGGTTCACCGTCGTTTCCATCTGGTCCACGGTGCTGATCACCGTTTATTCCGGGGCGATTTACGTCTGGATCGCCTATAAGCTTCTCAAGCACAACGCCGACGCCTCGGACACATGACGCCGCTAGTTGCAACCTTGCCGGGCGCGGAACTGAAGGCCGTGGCGATTCTCACGGCCTTGCTGGCCGTCAGCTCGGCAATGTGGGCGGGGATCTGTTTGCGCCGGCGGCGGGGCCAGCCGATCATCCCCTTGGCCCGACGACGACCGGTTCCCTGGCAGGCGCAGGACCTGCTGATGATCTTCGTCATCGGCATCTTCCTGGTCATCACCGCTTCGCGGGTCGTTCACGCGTGGGTGGCGCCCGAGGCCGGGGCCCAAGCGGATGATGGGAAATCCGAATTGGCCCATCCGGCCGAACAAATGCTGCGGAGCGGCGATCTGGCGGCAGTTGCCGTTGCCGCCGTGGCGGCAGTCGTGGTTGCGCCCTTGGTCGAGGAGTTTCTCTTTCGTGTTCTGTTGCAAGGCTGGCTGGAAGCCATTTGGAGCCGCGCGCGGAGGAAACACGCGGAATTGCGGGCGGCGCCGGCTTCGTGGATCCCGGTCGCGTTGCCGGCTGCGCTGTTCGCCCTGGTACACGTCCGTTCCAGTCAACCGCCGCATGCGCCCCAGTACCTGCTGGGATTGCAGATCGGGCAGATGATTGCCGAACTGGCGGCGTTGGGACTGGCGATCCTGTTCTTGCGGTTTGGCGCGCGGGCGACTGCGGCCGACCTGGGCTGGAAACCGGCGAAACTCGGCGCCGACGCCAAGCTGGGCGTCTTGGCCCTGCTGGCCGTGATCGGCCCGATATTGACCTTCCAGGCAGCGCTCATGTTTCTGGTGAAATCGACGGGGATTGATTATGCGCCCGATCCCGTCCCGTTGTTCTTTCTGGCCCTGGTCTTCGGCCTGCTCTATCGGCGCACGCACCGCATCGCCCCATCGCTGGTCCTGCACATGGCCTTCAACGCCACGGCGGTCGTGTTGATGTTCGCAGGTGGGGCCGGTCAATAGAGACTCTGGCCGTTCTTGATGAAACGAATTCAAGGCTCAACGCCCGCTTGCCCGTCCCGGGACGACTGAAATTGCGCGACGTCCGTACGTCTCAGCCGTCCCTCCGGGACTGAAAAAGGAATCAGCGAATTCTCATCCCAGCGATAAATCGCTGGGCTATTCTCAAGTGCCCCTCCGGGGCAAACTCAGTTCGCTAGACGATTCACACTTCCCAATTGGTTTCATCAATTGTCGCCAGCGTCACGAGGTGACCTTCCACTCTTGTTACCTCTTCACCGTCGCCAGCTCGTGCTTCTCGCTGCGGCCGGTGAGCGCCAGGGCCTTAATACTCACTCTCTCGTCGCTCGTGCCCCAGCCTTCGTAAACGAACGCCAGGACCTTCGTACGTGTGCTGGCCCGGTTGGCATCGGTGGCAAAGTAATGGGCGCTGATCTGGTAGTTGCCCGGGCGGGCGGTGGGCAACACGTACAGCTCGGGTCCGTAGCCGGTCGTCACGTCGCGGCTGATCTGCCCGCCGCTGGCGGTCTGCGTGTGCTGGTAGAAGCATTCCTCGCCGCTGGGTTCGATCACGTGCAGATCGACGTCCGTGCCGTCGGTGTTCCAGAAGAGCAGCGCGGCCACGTCGGCCGTGTCGCGCAGTCGCAGGGCGGAGAGCGTGGCCATGCGGGCCTTGGCATAATCGGCCAGCCTGGGCTTCAGGCGGCCGTCGGCCACGCGGCGGAGGAAACGCAAGTAGTCCAACTGGGCGATGTTGTGGATGTCGCCGAAGCGGCCGTCCCACTGCCCGCCGCAGGTCAACTCGTAGTAGATGATCGCCAGGTCAGCCCGGCCCATCTGTTCCAGGCAATGCGCCATAGCATGGAAGGTGATCGGCTCGAAGGCCCGGGCCGTGCTGGCCCGCCGCAGAAGGTGATAGGCCTCGCCGGGCCGCTGCCATTGGATGGCCGAGAAGGCCAGGTCGCGGGCCAGGGCCGTATCGCCGGGCCGGTCCTCAACCAGCGAGCTCAGGCCCCGCAGGGCGTCGTCGGCCCCATAGGCCGTCAAGCGCCGCTCGGCCTCGGCGGCCAGCGTTTCGTAGTCCGGCAGGCCCGTCTGCCAAGGCTGCTGCACGTTCTCGGGCAGATCCTTGCGCAGCCTCAGCTTGCATTGCAGCGGCGGCAGGCTGGGGGCGAACGTCTCGGCCGGCAGGCCCTCCAGGGCGACATCCAGCGAGGCGGGCAAATCGAAATGCACCTCCGACGACGCGCGGACGCGGCGATACCAGGCCAGGAAATTCACCTTCGGGTCGCTCATGGCGGAGAGCGTTTCCGTGATGGCCTTGGCCACGATCGAATCGGCAGGCCGGTCCTTGACCACGAAACTGTCTTCTTCCGGCTTGATGTTGCAGCGGGCGTAGTCCTGCTCCGATTCCAGCATCAGGAGCGAGCAGGTGCGGCCCGTCACGCGGAAGTGCCGGGCGTAGGCCGTGGCCACCGGCTCGGCCGCCGCGGCCACGCCGCTCACGTCTTCCAACTGGCTGGTGGCCACTTGGCCGAACGTGCGGGCTGCCAGTTCCGAGGTGAGCACGCGGTCCATTTTGACCGTGATCGTCTGGTTGGCCTTGCCCTGTTGCAACGTGAAGACCAACGAGGGCTGGGCGTCACCACTGTTTTGCGGAACGCCACGGAGGGCGTTCCCTACAGGCTCAAGCCTGCCCACAATCAGCAACTGCTGGCCGGGGAAGACATACTGCGGCCGTCCCGCCACCAGCAAATCATGTCCGCCGGCCGTTTCGATGCCGGTCAGCCGCCAGGGCCGATTGCGATGGGCCACCGAGGCCGCGGCGATCTCGGCCTCGCCCACCAGTGAAAAGACCGCCCCGCCCGTCTGCTCGGCCAAGTAGGCCAGCAGCCGCGGGTCGCCGCCCGCCAGGCCCGTGCGATAGGCGAACAGCGCGCTCACCCCGCTCCCTGCGGAGGATGGGCTACGGGTGAGGGCATCTTTCTCCCCTCTCCCGCCTGCTGTACCCAGCAGGATGGGAGAGGGGCCGGGGGTGAGGGCACTTGCCAGCAGCGGCCAGCGGTCCTCGCCCCAGGTAGCAGCGCCGTCGCTGAGCAGGAACAGATCGGGAGACGGGCTAAAGCCCACCCTACCCCACGCGGGCGCAGCGGCCTCTTTCAAAGCGTGGCCTAGGTCGGTCGCGCCTTCCAGGGCCAGGCCATCGGCATAAGCCAACAAGGCCTCGACATTCTCCGGCGTGTTGGCCACGAACTTCTCCTGCCACCAGAAGGTCTCCACGTTGAAGAACAGCACGGCGAACTCCTTGATGCTGTCGCGGTTGTTCTCCAGCGTGGCGCGGAGCAGTTTGGTCCACAACGGGAACTGCGGCCCGGCGCTGAGCGATGTATCGACCAGGAAGATCGCCTGCTTGGCCCGCTCGGCCGAAGGGGTCTCGGGCAGCGTCAGGCCCACACGGGTGGCGAAGTAACTGTTCGTCGCCTCGTCGGCCCCCACGAGCATCTGCGTACCCGGCTTCCGCAGCCGCACGGCCAGCGGCCGGTCTTTGGGATCGACCAGCCGGTAGCTAAGCCGTTGGCCGTCGGGTGAGGCGGTAGCGGGGGCGTCCAGGCTCACCTGTCGGGCATCGCCGGCGGCGATGTTCAGATCGACAATCGTGGCGGGTGTCTCGCTGGGCATGTCGAGCCGCATTTCCAGGTCCTCGCCCACGCGGAGCAGATCGACGTCGTAGCCGATGGTCACGCGGTGCAGCGACTGCGGGGCCAAGGGGAAGACGCGGCACTGGAACACGCCCGCCCCGGACCATTCGACCAGGGCCGGATCGATGCGGCGGCGGACCGTGTCGCGATAGGCCAGGGCGGCTTTTTCCCGCGGCACCATGCGGGCCACCTTGGGTTGCTCCCAACTATTGCCGCGGAGGGCCAGGATCTTTTCCGGCGTAGTATCGCCTTGCGAAACCTGCTGCGGCTTGAAGAACATCGAGTCGCTGGGCGTGATCTGCGGGGCCTGGTAGACGGTGCGGCCGAAGGCGAAGAAATAGGGCGAGGCCTCGTCGGGTAGCCGCAGTTGGAAATTGCCCTCAAGTTGTTGCGGGCGGTCGTTGAAGTAATACAGGTCGATCAGCACGCGGGCGCGGAAGCCGTCGACGCGGACATCGACCTGCATGCCCTTCAGCGGCAGTTCTTCCCGCTCGCCGACCATCAGCCGCGACGAGTTGGGGACGACATGTGCCGGCTTCCAGGTTTCCAGGGGTTTCTTGGCGGGCTTTGGAAATTCACTTGCTTGTCGGCGCGTGGGCGCGCTAAGGACCGGTACAGGCGTATTGCTGTGGTCCTGCAATTGCTTGGATTCGACGAGCCGGCCATCAGTGGAATCAACCTTATTGACCTTGCCGGGGGCGGCACCGTCGCCCGCCGCGATGTATAATGGGCCCGGCGACGGCGTGGACGGTTTGGAATCGGGTTGGCCGCCGCCGCTTCTGCCATCGGCCCTTCTGTCGCCACCTTCTCTAGCTGGCTGAAGATGAACAACATCATCATGAACGACGACTTCTCTTTCTTCCGTCGTCGATGCTTGTGCTGCACGATACTCCTCCCCAATGCTCTTAATTTTCGCCTCCATTTTGCCGTAATCCCCAGAAACCGGAGCAATGTTTTCTTCCTTTTGTTGCTCACGAGGCCGGCCGCTTCTTGCGCCGTCGTGCGACGAGTTCCCAGGGCTTTCCTCATCACCGTCGCCAGCCGCGCCGCGACGATGATCGGGGTTGCGTCCTATCGTCTTAGCCACCGCATTCCCCGGATCGTCGACTGTTACGTTGTCGCCGCTCGATTTGTGATTACCGCTGGAACTGCTATTGCCGCTTTTACTGTTGTCACCGCTCGAGTTTTGACCTGAATCACCCGGCGGAGAAACAGGGCTGTCGGGCGAAGTTCCCGAATCGGGACCGGGGCCAGGCCCGGTACCAGGTCCTGGTCCTGGGGCGCCGCCTGAGCCACCACCGCCGTACCCACCTCTAGCCGCCTCGTGTAGAACGACTTGGCCGTGGTCATTGTATTCCACGTCCCGCGCCGGCGATTCGGGAACCGTCCGCGCATCACTGGGCTTCTTTTCCGGCTTTGGTACCACAATGGATGCACCGGGCTCCATCTTCAAGTCCGGCGGATTTACTTCAAGTTGGCCGATATTGATGTTATCCAATTTATCCGGCTCAGACTGCGACTTGCCGCGCATCGGTGCAGTGGACTCAAAAACAGGCGCATCTCCCAAGTCTTGCTGCGCCACGGTACGTTCCCTCACCGGTCCGATCAAATGCGTTGCCCAGAGGACCGGCACGACAATGGCCGCAATGCAGGCGGCGACGCCCGCGAGGGCGGCCAGGCGGCTCCGCCACCAAGGCCGGGCTGCGCGGGGTACGGCGCTGCCGACGGCCGGCTCAAGCTCGGCCAACTGCTTCTCGATCGCCTCGCGCAAGGCGGGCGATGGCTGGGGTAGCGGGGCCTCGTGGGCTGCTTCCTTCAACTGCGCCGCCAGGGCCTCGATCGCCTCGACCTCTTGCCGGGCCTGCGGCGAGGCGGCCAGTTCGGCCGCCACCTCTGCCCGTTCGCTGCCTTCGGTTTGCCCCAGAGCGTAGGCCGTTCGCCTTGCCGCCTGGATTTCGTCTTCGCCGTCGTATTGGTGGTTCGTGGACATGATGGGGTCTCCGATGGGTTAGCGGTAGGGTGGGCCGAGTAACACGAGTCCCACCAATTGGCGATTATGCGATGGGGTGCGGTTTAACGGTCGTTAACTAGTCCCGGAGGGATGTTTGAAAATAGCCCAGCGATTTATCGCTGGGAAAGGAAATCCGACAACGTTTTCCAGTCCCGGAGGGACGATTGAACCGTGCGTCGTCGTCGGCTTTCAAACGTCCCGGGACTGACGGACTCGATTGCCTCTGCCACCCAGCAATGAATTGCTGGGCTATTCTCAACTGCCCCTCTGGGGCAAATGCCGCTTGCTCAACAATCCGCGCACCCTAATTCCTTACGCTCAAACTCTCCCGCAAGCTCTTGATCGCCCGATGCACCAGCACGCGGACGTTGCCCTCGCTCCGGCCGGCGATCGCGGAAATCTCTCGATACGTGAATCCTTCGCACCACAGATCGATGGCCTCACGCTGGCTGGCCGGGAGTTGTGCCACCTGCCGGGCCAACTCCCCGCAAAGGTCCTGCCGCTCGGCCTCATCCGCGGGGTCCGGTTCGCGGCCAGCCAGCGCGGCCAGATCGGCCTCGCTGTCGCCCGTCTGCCGCTGCCGCAGGCGGATCAGGTCCAGCGCCTTGTTGCGGCAAACCCGAAACAGCCAGGGGGCCTCGCGGCCACTATGAAATTCCTGCGGCGAAGACTGGCAAAGCTGCAAGAAGGCATGCTGCACCGCCTCCCGCGCGGAGTCTCCATCGCCCAACAGCCGGGCCGCATAGCGCACCAACGGCGCCTCATAGCGATCCAGAACCGCAAGCAGCCACTGCCGTCGAACTCCCGGATTGGCCATGATTCGTCCTTTTCGCCAGCGTGCTGCCAAGAAGATAACGGGCACAGGCCCGATCTGTTACAAAGAATAACGTCGCCGTGAGAAGATTCTCGGAAATCAAGCGAGATTATTCCCCTCCCTTCATGCAAAGGCGCCAAGGCGCAAAGGGAAGGCAGAAGACTTGAGGAAAAGAAGATGGGGGAAAAGAATATGAAGGAAGCGGATCAGACTCGACTCGAAAGCAGGTGTTTCTCGCGGCCGAGTATGGAAGTTAATCACGAAATCTCGAAAGAACGAAAGCACGAGGAAAGGCGATCGGCTGATCGCAGACATCGAATTCATGCCTTCTTTCGTGCTTTCGTTCCTTTGAGATTTCGTGATTGACTTTTTGCTGAGAACCTGATTACGTTTTGATTATGGCAGCCGTTCCCGCTCAAATTTCGCTTTCTTTGCTCCATTTTTCTGTTCCCCATTTTTCTGTCCGCCCGCCGCACTCCCTCCTTGTGGGGATTGCCCGGCCCTTTTCCTCTGCTAGGGCGGCCTTACCTTGCGGGGCCGTCCGTAGCCGTTTATAGTGAATGTTCTGTTGAACCGAAGGTGACTATCCATCGTAACGATAGTGGCCTCCTTATCGCTCCCTTCACGTGAGTTGAGGCATGCAGCCCGAAGTTGTCATTGAAACGCGAAATCTCTCCAAGGTCTACCGCGACTTTTGGGGCCGGCAAAAGGTCCGCGCCCTCAAGGCCCTCGATCTCGAGGTCCGCCGCGGCGAGGTTTTCGGATTGTTAGGACCCAACGGGTCAGGAAAAACCACCACCATCAAGCTGCTCCTGGGCCTCCTATACCCCACCAGCGGTCAGGCCCTGGTGTTGGGCCAAGATGCCACGCAGGTCGCCAAGAACGAACGGATCGGCTACCTGCCCGAGGAGTCATACCTGTATCGCTTCCTCAATGCTGAGGAAACGCTGGACTTCTACGGCCGGCTGTTCGACATGCCCCGGGCCAAGCGGCGGCAGAGAACGGCCGACCTGATCGAGATGGTCGGCCTGACCAAGTCGCGCCGCCGCCAGTTGCGGGAGTATTCCAAGGGGATGACCCGCCTGATCGGCCTGGCCCAGGCCCTGATCAACGATCCCGAGATCATCTTCCTGGACGAGCCGACCAGCGGGCTGGACCCGATCCATACGCACGAGATGAAGATCCTCATCCGTAACCTGCAAGAGCAGGGCAAGACGATCCTCATGTGCAGCCATTTGCTGGCCGACGTGCAGGACGTCTGCGACCGCATCGCCATCCTGCACCAGGGCGAACTGAAGGAACTGGGGCGGGTCGACAACCTCTTGAAAGTCCGCGACGTGACCGAGATCCGTACCTCCGGCCTGAGTCCTGCGGCCCAGGAAGAGATCCGGCAGGTCGTGGCCAAGCACCAGGGCACAGTTCACAGCATCGGCAATCCGACCACCACGCTGGAGGAGTTGTTCGTGCGGGTGATCGAGGAGAGCGAGGCCCATCCTGGCCGCCGCGTCCGCGGCGAACAGTTTGTCGAGCTTTCCGACGGAGAACAGGGCTAGGCCATGGTTGTCGAGAATCTGCAAATCACGCCCTTGATGGAGTGGCTGCTCGGCGCGGGCTGGCACCAGGGCCTCCTGTGGCAGACGGCGGGCATCGTTGTCTTGGCGATCTTGCTGACCGTGGGTGGGCTGGGCCTACTGACAATCTTGCGGCGCAGCTCGGACACGCCGGGGCAGGCAGTCTCCATGTGGGTCGGCAGCCTCTTCGGAGTCTTGTCGCTGCTGGTGCTGGCGGCCGTGGCCCTCTGTTCCACGGCCCAGACGCGGGCCTTTCTCACTGATTACATTGCCAATCCGGTGTTCCATGTGTTGGCGCCGCTGTTGGGAACCGAGTGGTCCGGCGGCGCGCTGTACACCTGGCTGGCCGTGGCCGCTGGCCTGACCGGCATCGTGTATGCCGTTTGCTGGAATTCTGCGATCGTGGTCGGCGGCCCGCTTGTGGGCACGCGGCAGTGCGGCGCGGCCGTGGTCGGCATTTTCAGCGACATCGCCCGCATCTCGCTCCGCCGCATTTTCGCCCTGGCGTGGCTGGCTGTGCGTGAGTCCATTCGCCGCCGCGTGGTGGTGGTCTTTGTGGTGTTCGTGATCTTGATCCTTTTCGCCGCCTTGTTCATCAACAAGGACAGCCTCCATCCCGGGCAGCTTTACATCCAGGTGGTGTTGAACTTCACGATCGGCCTGGCGATGCTCTTTGCCTGGATCCTCAGTGCTTTGAGCTTGCCAGCCGACATTCGCGACCGCACGCTGCATACGGTAGTGACCAAGCCCGTGCGCAAACTGGAGATTGTCTTGGGCCGCGTGCTGGGGTTCGTCTTTGTGGGCACGGTCCTGCTGGCCGGCATCGGCGTGATCAGCTATGTCTTCACCGTGCGGAGCCTCAGCCACACGCACCAACTGACGGTGGAAAAGCTGGAAGCCAGAACGCTGCCGGGCCACCGCGGCACGATGCTGCGGGGCGCGACCAGCAAGTCGCACGCGCACGAGCACGAAGTGACGATCATCGTCCGCCCCGACGGCAGCGCCGCCGCGGAACCGGTGGGCAATGCCAAGTCGGCGTCAGGGGGCCAGGCCGCCGGCGGGAGCGGCAATACCTGGGCCGATCGGCTGGATGCCACCGTGGAGACGCGCAAGGATCACACGCACGACCTGTACGTTTCCGGCAGCGGCGACACGGCTGTCTACACACTGGGTCCGCCGGTGGGCCAGTTGCAGGCCCGCGTGCCGATCTACGGCAAGCTGGCCTTCCACGACAAGACGGGCGCGGACAAGGACAAGGGGATCAACGTAGGCGACGAGTGGACCTACCGCAGTTTCATTGAAGGGCGGACCAACGCCGCCGCTATCTGGACCTTCAGCGGCCTGCGGGAGGATATGTTTCCCGAGTCGCGTTTTCCCAACGGCATCCCCGTGGAAATGACCCTCGAGGTCTTCCGCACCTACAAGGGCGACCAGGAAAGGGGCGTGGCGGGCACCATCTCGCTGGAGAATCCCGAGACGAGCAAGAAGGTATTTCTGCGGAATTTTTCCGCCAAGAAGTTTGCCACCGATGTGCAGATCATCCCCCGCAGCTTCGTGGTCGCCGGCAGCGACGGCCGGGCGGAGACGATCGACCTGTTCCGCGACATGGTCAGCAGCGACGGCGGCCTGCGGATCATCATCCAATGTTTGGAGCCGCAGCAGTACTTCGGCATGGCCCAGCCCGACCTGTATATCCGCGCCGCCGACAGCTCGTTCGCCTGGAATTTCTGCAAGGGCTACCTGGGCATCTGGTTGCAAATGGCCCTGGTCATCGGCCTGGGCGTGATGTTCAGCACCTTCCTCAGCGGCCCGGTGGCCCTATTGGCGACCATTTTCGTGGTCATTTGCGGGCTGTTCAGCAGCTACATTGTGCAATTGGCTGGTGGTAGCATTGTAGGAGGCGGGCCGTTCGAATCGATCACGCGGATCATGACCCAGGACAACATGACCTCGCAAATGGCGCCGGGTATGCAGACCAACGTGATCAAGGCCGCGGACCAGGTGACGTCGCTGATGCTGCGGTATTTCGCGGCGGTGGTGCCGGACGTTTCCAACAACGACTTCGTGGACCGCGTGGCCTGCGGATTCGACGTGGGGCCGGACCTGCTGACGCGATGTTTCCTGTGCGAGGCGGCCTACTTGCTGCCCGTGATCCTTTTAGGTTACATATGCTTGAAACAACGGGAGGTGGCGCAATGAGTTCCAACCTCGACGAGACGGGCGGACAGCGCGTGGCGGCCAGGAGCTTCGACCCGCCGGGTCCCAGCGCGCGGGAGCGTTCCCGCCGCCGCAAGTGGATCTACGTCCTGTTGATGATGGCGCTGATCGTCACCTTGTTCGAATTGAGCCGTCCGTCGACGAAAGACACGAAGGACGCCCCAGGGCAGGCGGGCGGCGTGCTGGCCCAATATCGCGACGAGCACGGCCTGAGCCAGACGGAACTGGGCCAGATCGATCCCACCAGCGAGACTATCCGCCTGGCCACGCTGGGCATGCGCGGTTTCGCCAGCACGATGCTGGGCATCAAGGCCATCGATTACCAGATGAAGAAGGACTGGACGCGGCTGCGGGCCACGCTCGACCAGAGCATCAAGCTCCAGCCACACTCGATTCACGTCTGGCGCTACCAGGCCTGGAACCTTTCCTACAACGTCTCCGTGGCCTTCGACGACTACCACGACAAGTTCTACTGGGTGATCGAGGGCCTGAAGTACATGCTCGAGGGCGTGCATGAGAACGACAAGGAGCCGCGGCTCTGCTGGGACATGGCCTGGTTCATCTCCAACAAGATTGGCCGCGATGACGCCGCCAAGTACTACCGCCGCCTCTTCAGCAGCAAACGGGGCCCCGACGGCAAGGAGCCACCCGATTACGTCAAGGATTTTCGCGAGCGCTTCGTCCCGCCCGGCGGCTTTCCTTCCTGGATGGACCAGGAGAAGCTGGATGACAATTGGCAGGTCGGCAAGGCCTGGTTCCTGGCCGCGGAGAGCAAGATCAACCCGCCCCGCTATCCGGTCCGCGGCATGGCCACCGTGATTTTCTATTCTGACGCCCCCACCTGCCAGTTCTACTACGCCGACAACCTGGAAAAGGACGGTACGTTCGGCCAGAAGGCGGAGAAGGCCTGGCGCGACGCGGAAAACGAGTGGTATGCCTTCGGCGAACGCCCGGTCGACACGTCCTACGAGATCCCCCTGCAACTGAACCGGCGGGAAGAATTGGTCGATCGGGCCGAAGAGAAGAAGGACCGGCTCGACGCCCTCGCCCCGGGCGAACGGGAGAACCTGGAAAACGGCAACGACGGCAAGGGGGGCAAGCGCGCCAAGCTCGAGCTCGTGGAGCGCGCCGTCTGGGATAAGTACCGGGACGACCTGGCCAAGTACAAGAAGGCGAGGAAGGACCGGCAAAGCGGCAAGCCCGCTGCTCCGGTGCTGCAGCCGAGCTTGGACCAAGGCCTGCGAGAGCGCGCGGAAGCCCAGCCGGACGAGATTGCGCGGCGGGCCCCGCAAGTCCATTACGACGAGGCCATGAGATTGGCCGACGAGATCCGCGCGGACGAGCAACTGGCCCGCTTTACGAAGAACGAACGGGATAAAGTCAATTTCGATTTCTGGCGGATGCGGGCCAGGGCCGAGCAGACACCCGAGTGCATTGCGGCGCGGAAGGCCGCCTACGACGGCGACCGGGCCTACTCCAAGGGGGACATGATCCGCGCCCGGCCGCTCTATGAAAAGAGTTTCGAGCTCTGGCGCAAGGTGCTGGACACATTGGAGTTCAAGGCCCTGATCGAAGACGTCAGCTTCGGCGGCGACCTGGTCGACATCATACGCCGTTACGAACGCTGCCTGGACCAGGACGACCGGGACCTGCCCCGGCCGTTCATCCTGCAGGACATTGTCGACAAGTGGGGCGCCCGCCAGGGCGCGCCTCTGCCGCCCGTGGGCCAGAAGAAACCTAAGAATGCCGCGCCGTAACCTCCGTTGCCTGCTGCTGATCGTGCTCTTCTTCGCGGCCTGTTACCAGAAGGTGCCGGGCAGCCGCTACAGCCGCGTGCTGGCCGATGCCTTGGAGCGAGTCAACCACCGCTACTACCTGCCGGTCGATGAGTTGAACCTCTTTGAAGGCGCCATGTCGGGCATGTTCGAAACGCTCGGCGACGAGCACTCGAAGTACGTCAAGGTCGTGAAGAAACCGGCCTTCGAGGAAGACCTCAACCAGGAGTTCGTGGGTATTGGCATCCGCCCCGCCATCGATCCCAAGAGCAAGGAATTTCTCGTGCTCAGCGCCCTGCCCGACGGTCCGGCCGCGGTCGCGGGCCTGTGCGTGGGCGACCGCATCGTCAAGATCGAGGGCCAGGCCACGCAGGGCCTCGCGCTGGCCGATGCGGTCAAGCGGATCCGCGGTAAGCCGGGCACTTCCGTGACGCTCACGGTCCTGCACCGTGGGGCTGCCCAGCCCGTCGATCTGGCGGTCGTGCGCCAGATGGTCCACGAGGATACGGTGGAAGGTGTCGCCCGCGATGCGGAAGGCCGCTGGGATTTTTTGCTGCCTGGCGGACGGCGGATCGGCTATATCCGCGTCAAGGCGTTCACCGACACAAACCACGGTGGGAAGAACACCGTGGCCGATTTTCGCGCGGCGTTGGACAGTCTGCGCGGCCAGGAGTTCCGCGGCCTTGTGCTCGATCTTCGCGACAATCCGGGCGGATCGGTGGCGGCCGCCGTGGACATCTGCGACATGCTGATCCCCAAGGGTGAGATCGTGACCATTCGCGGCCGCGAGGGCCGCATCTGGGAAGCGTTTCGGGCCTCCGGTCGGGGTACCTTCACAGATTTCCCCATCGCCGTGCTGGTCGACCGCACGACCGCCAGCGCTGCCGAGATCGTCGCCGCCTGCCTGCAGGACCACGAGCGGGCGATCGTTGTCGGCCAACGAAGCTATGGCAAAGGCACCGTGCAGGAAGTGGTCGACCTGGGCGACAAGTGCGGCGCGATGAAACTGACCATCGCCACCTACTGGCGGCCCAGCGGCCAGAACATCAATCGGCCCAAGGAAGACGCCCAAGGGGCCACTTGGGGCGTCTCGCCCAGCGAAGGCTGCGATGTGTCGGTTGACGACGACGAGCGCAACCGCCTGTTGGCCTGGCAGCAGGAACGCGAACTGGCCCTCGTCAGCGGCGGGAAGGCCGCCGGCGCGGAAGTACCCGACCGCGTGCTGCTCAAGGCCATCGATTACCTGGAAACGAAAGAAGAAAGGTAATCACGAAAGCCCGAAAGAACGAAAACGCGAAAGGGGATGCGGCTGCGAGCAGACATTCCCACGAACTCCGGCCTTTTTTCGTATTTTCGTGTTTTCGTGTTTTCGTACTTTCGGGCTTTCGTGATTACCTTTCTCTTTCTTCCTGGTTGATATGGCGGTCCGTGCGTCGCCTAGAGTCTCTCCCCCCTTGGAAAAGTTCGCGCAGGTTGGCATAATAAGGGATTCTCGCCTACGAACTGCATCGCAAGAGGCCCACGGGAGCGGCCGGGCGAATCGCGATATCCATTGTCAGGAATTTTTTAATTCCACGGAGTTTTTCCATGTTTAAAAACCTCAACCCAGGTGCCTTGGGTGTTACCGGACATCAAAGCGAAATCATCGAGTTGGTTCTAACCTATGGCTTCGGGGGCATGGACCTGAACGTCATCGAGTTCGCCACGCGGGCACGGCTCAAGGGCGTGGAGTACGCCCGCCGCCTGATCGATAGCGCCAAGCTGAAGATGGGCAGTTTCGCCCTGCCTTTCGACTGGGATACCAGCGACGAGACCTTCGCCAAGGATCTTGCCAAGCTGCCGGATTATGCCCAAGCGGCGGTTGCCGCCGGCTGCACACGCTGCACTGCCACGTTGGCCCCGGCGAACGACACGCGGCCCTACCACGAGAATTTCGAGTTCCACAAGCGGCGCTTTCAGGAAATCTGCAAGGCGTTGGAACCGGCCGGCGTCCGTTTCGGCGTCGGTTTCCAGGCGGCCGAATATCTGCGAAAGAACCAGGCATTCCAGTTCGTGCATGACCTGGACGCCCTCATGCTCCTGGTGAACATGGTGGCCGCGCCGAACATCGGCCTCTTGCTGGACATCTGGGACGTCGTTGTTGCCGGCGGCTCGCTGGACAGCGTTCGCAAGCTACCCCCCAACCAGATTGTGGCCGTACAGGTGGCCGACCTGCCGCCGGCTGGCGGCAACGGCGAGATCGACGAAAAGTCGCGATTGTTGCCCGGCGGCGACGAGCCGCGGATCGACATCACCACGCTCTTGGTCTATCTCAAGTCGGTGGGTTACGACGGGCCAGTCACGCCGCGTCCCTCGCGTTCTATGCTGCAGAGCCGCCGCCGCGACCTGGTGGTCAAGCAGGTCGGCGAGGCTATGGACAAGGTTTGGCGGGCCGCCGGATTGCCCATGGAGCGGCGCTTCGTCCCCTCCGCCGCGACCTTGGATTACAATATCGATTTCGGGAATTAAGCGGTCGCTTGTTTCACTGGGAAAACGGCCTGAAGCTAACTGCCGCCGACCTGGCGATCGATTTTCGCCGTCGCCAACCGCGGGCCTTCATTTCCCATGCCCATAGCGACCATATGGCGCGGCATGAGTTCGCGCTCTGTACGCCGCAGACCGCCGCCTTGTATCAATTGCGGCTGGGGCCGCGGCGGACCCTGGAAATGCCCTACCGCCAGACGATCGAGTGGGCCGGGCTGCGCTTGACGACCTATCCGGCCGGGCATTGCCTCGGCTCGGCCATGTTGCTGGCCGAGGACCAGGGCCGCACCTTGCTGTACACGGGCGATTTCAAGTTGCGGCCGTCGCTCACGGCCGCAGCGGCCGAGTTGCCGCACGCCGATACGCTGGTGATCGAGAGCACCTATGGGCATCCCGACTATCGGCTGCCGCCGCAGGCGGAGAGCCTTGCCGAGTTCCTGGCCCTGGTCCGCCGCACGCTCGCCGACGAGCGGGTGCCCGTCGTCCAAGGCTACGTGTTGGGCAAGAGCCAGGAGGTCACCCGCGTGTTGACCGATGCCGGCATCCCTGTGCTGCAGCACCGCAGCATCTACGAGGTCAGCCGCATGTACGAGTCGCTGGGCTGTCCGCTGGGCCGCTTCGAGCGTTACCACGGTCGGGTTGAACCGGGCTGGGCCGTCATCGTGCCGCCGGGCACACCGCTCGCCGACCTGCCGCGGCAGGTGCGTTTCGCCCTGACCGGATGGGCCATGGACGCCGGCGCCAAGTATCGCCTGCGCGTCGATCATGCCATTCCCCTCTCGGACCACGCCGACTACGACGAGTTGATCGAGGCTATCGACCGCGTCGGCCCGCAGGCCGTCTACTGCACGCACGGGCCGGAGAGTTTTGTCGATCGGCTCTTGGACCTCGGCTACAACGCGCACGTGTTGGGCAAGCCCCGGCAGGGGCGACTGTTTTGAGTTGCCGGTGGGACCTTTATGGGGCACCGACGAATAACTTCCGGATTTGGGTGGCATGCCTTAAGCCTTCTAGGCTAGGCATGTTTGCCGCCGAAATGCCTAGCCTAGAAGGCTTAAGGCATGCTACCCTCGCAGAAACACGGCAATTACTTATCGTCCGGCCCCATGTCGCGCGGCAGGATTCGCGGATAGGGCGGCACCTCGCGCTCGGGCAGCGGCTGGCTGTAGCAATCGGCCCATTCCTCGCGCTCTTCCTCGCTGGCGTAAAATCTCAGCCAGATGTCCGGATCGCCGCTGGGACCCGTGCAATCCCAGTGCAGGTAGTGGTTCATGTGGTCGAGCTTCTTCTCGCGGGCGGGCAGGATGTCGCGATAGATCAGGCAATACAGCTCGCGGTCGCTCAAGTGATCGGTGAAGTTCAGCACGATCCGCTTCTGGTGCAGCTTGCGGATGACGTCCCAGAGGATCGATTCCAGGCTGGCGTCGCTGAGCATTTCCGGCCGGGGCGCCCGCAGTTCCGGCTCGAACCAGCGATAGATCGGCAGGATCGGGGCCTGTTCCCAGGCGAGCATGCTCGCCAGGAAATCGTTTTCCGCGGCGAGGGTCAACTCCTGGACATTCACCCGCGTAATCGATTCGTCGACATAGCGCTCCAATTCGTCGCGGAGCTCCGCATTGCGCATCAATTGGTCGACTTCGCTGGGCTGGGACGGCTGAGGATCGTGCATGGTCGGAAGATCTAGTAGTTTGTGCGGCTCAAATCGGCAGTCTTGCTATACGGAACGGACTCCGTCCCGTTCCTTTTCCTGTAGGGAACGGACTCCGTGCCGTTCCTCCCCGCAGGGCGTTCCGCGGCGGGGAAAGTGCGTCGAAATCGCGGCGGACGAGATCCGCATAAGCGCTAATTTAACAAGACGGCCGCGAAACTCCAATAATTGTCCCACCCAAAACGGCCAAAATCGCTGATTTTCTTAGGAACCGGCCGATACAGTCCGCACGTTTAGTCCAGTTTGAAGCGCCGCAGGTCCTTTCTGCCGGACCATTATGCTTCAAACCGTATAAGGGACTCAACGTTGCCCGGTAGCCAGGACGCCTTGGTCCCTTTCGGCAAAAGGGACCTACTTTGGTTCCCCGCGGACCTCCGCCTCGATAGCGCAAATCTTGGCCAATCGGCGGGCATGGCGGCCGCCCTCGAAAGCGGCATTCAGCCAGATTTCCACCATGCGGTCGACCAACTGCTCGCCCAGCAGATCGGCGGAAAGGCAGAGGATGTTGGCGTCGTTGTGGCGGCGGCTCACTTCGGCCGTGAGCTCGTCGTGGCAGGGCGTCGCGCGGACGCCGGGAAACTTGTTCGCCGTGATGCACATACCCAGGCCCGTGCCGCAAATCAGGATGCCGCGATCGACCTCGCCCCGGCTGATCTTGCGGGCCACGCTGGCGGCGATGTCGGGGTAGTCGACGGCCTCGCAGGTAAATGTGCCCACGTCCTCCACGTCGTGCCCCAATCGCCGCACGAGATCGACAATGCGAGCGCGAAAGGGAAAACCGCGGTGGTCAACACCAACAATAATGTGCATCTTAGTCCAGTAAGGATTGAATTTGTTCGAGTCGTAGTTCGAGTTCCGCGCGGATCTGCGCGGCGCAACGCTGGTAGCGCTCCGCCGGTCCGCCAATCGGGTCGCAGATCTCCGATTCGTCGCCACAAAGGAGAAAAGTCCGCTCGGCGGCCGCGGGCCACTGGGCCACGATCGCCTCGCGATGGGTGCGCGTCATCGTGTAGATCACGTCGGCATGCCGCACCAACGGCTCGGTCAGCGGCTGGGTCTCATGGTCCGACAAGTCCAGGTTCAGCCTGGCCAGCACTTCGACCGCCTCGGCGGCCGCGCGGCCGCCCAGCATGGCCGCTACGCCCGCCGACATGGCCAGCACGCCGCGGTCTTCCAGTTGGCCGATCTCGCAGCCCAGCCGCCTGGCCAGCATTTGCCGGCAGATCAGTTCCGCCATGGGGCTGCGGCAGGTGTTGCCCGTACAAACGAACAGGATCATCGTACTGGAAAGCCTCTGCAAGGTCTTTTCCGGGACCACGCCCGCACGGAGCACTTCGTAGCGGTTGCCGCGGACACGGACTACCGATGACGGCTCGCCGAAACGGCAGGGACCGTCGTCGATCACCAGGTCCAGTTCGTCGCCCAGCACCTCGACGACCTCGCGGCCGTCGATCGCTTCCGCCCCGCCCGTACGATTGGCGCTGGTCAGGGCCAGGGGGCCGACGATCATCCGCAACACGTCCAGGAGCACCTGGTGGCCGGGCACCCGCAGGCCCAGCGTGCGGCTCGGAGAGACGTAGTCCAGGACCTTGCCTGGCAGGTGCCGCACGAGGCTGTCGGCATGGGAATCGTCGACCACCAGCGTGATCGGCCCCGGCCAGCAGCGGCGGGCCAATCGCTGGGCCAGAGGGCTCATATCGGGGACATAGTCGCGGGCTTCGTCGGCGCTCTTGATCGCCAGGGTCAACGGATGGCCCTGCTTGCGGCCCTTGATCGTGGCCAGGCGCTGGACCGCCTGCTCGTCCAGGGCGCTGACTGCCAGGCCATAAACGGTTTCTGTGGGGAAGGCCACGACCTTGCCTTCCACCAGGGCCTGGACCGTCTGGTGAACTACGTCGCGCAAATCGTCTGCGTGTCGGAGATCAATCACGACGGCTGGCATGCTTAAACGACCTGATAGATGACAACTGGTCGCGGAAAAAGGGCTGGGATAAATGTCCGCGATTCCTGCCCGAGGATTACGACACCCCCAGGGATGCGTAGGGAATCCACGCAAGAATTCCGATCAATATACGAGTAATTATACCCGGCGGTCAACCCGGGTGCGAGAACTGCTCCCGCACCTTCGCCATGATGCTTCCGATCGCGATCGCTTGCGGGCATTTCTCTTCGCACGTTCCGCAGGCCACACACGCTCCGGCCCGCTGGGATTCCGGCATCATGTTATACAGGTTCCGACAGAGCATGACGCTGCTGCCCTGGAACACCGTGGCGCTGTTGTAATACTCGAAGTTGATGGGGATGTTCACGCCGTTAGGGCAGGGCAGGCAGTAGCCGCACTTGGTGCAAGGGACAGGCGACAGCCTCTTATATTCCTGTTGCACCTGGGAAACCACCTTTGCCTCGTCCTCGTCGAGCCAACCCACGCCGGAGTGGCAGGCGCTCTGGATATTCTCCCGCACCTGTTCCAGGTTGCTCATGCCGCTGAGGACCAGCGATACCTCGGGCTTGTTCCACAGCCAGCGAAGGGCCACATCGGCGGGCCGGTGGCGCTGATGATCGTTGTTCCAGATTTCCCCGATGGGCGGCGGCGGGTTGGCCAACGTGCCGCCGAACAACGGCTCCATCACGATCACGCCCAGGCCCTTGGCGGCTGCGTAGCAGAGGCCCGCGGTCCCGGCTTGTACGTCTTCATTCACGAAGTTGTACTGGATCTGGCAGAACGCCCAATCGTATTCGTCGAGAATCTTCACGAATACGTCGTAAGTGTCGTGGAAAGAGAAGCCGAGGTGCCGGATCCGCCCGTCCGCAAGGGCCTTGTCCGCCCAGGGCAACACGCCCAGGTCCCGCAGCTTCGGCCAGGTTTTCTCCTGTAAACAGTGGATGAGGTAGAAGTCGATACGGTCGGTTTGCAGCCGGGCAAGCTGTTCGTCCAGGAGGCGGTCGCAATCTTCGATCTTCGCGACGTTCCAGATGGGCAACTTCGTGGCGACGTAAGCTCTCTCGCGGTAACCGCCGGCCAGGGCCTCGCCGACCGTCGTTTCGCTGTTGCCACCGTGGTAAACGTAGGCCGTGTCGATGTAGTTCACCCCGTGGTCGAGGGCGTAGCGGATCATATCGATCGCCTGGTCCTCGTCAACCTCAGTCTCCTCGCCCGTGGTCGGGAGGCGCATGGCCCCGAACCCCAAGGCGGAAACCTTCACATGGGTCTTTCCTAACGTGCGGTAGTTCATGGTATCAACTATTCTACCACAGATGTCCAGCGCCGGCAGAGGGTGGCCTCGCCGGCTTTTCCGTCCGGCTTGGCCACGGCTTTCAGAACGCAATCACCCTTGCTCTTGGGCACATCCAGCGAGACCTGGTACGTCTTCGCGCCGAGTTTCTCGATGGCGAACCCTTGCACCGTGCCGGCCAGCGACTGGCCGGACTTGGTCTCCAGCGAGAGGATCAGTGTCCCGTGGACCGGTTTGGCTTCGTCGTTGACCATCATGATGGTGAAATCGCGCGTGCTTCCGGCCTTCAGCGAGGGCTGGAAGAAGTTGATATACACTCCCAACGGCTTGAACGCCTCGCCCATGTAGTCTTGGAAGGCCGGGTCGAGTTCCAGTTTCGTCACGTCGTGGAAGTGGTCGGCCGTATAAACGCCCGGGTAGCTGCACGTGAGGTAGACGAAGTGGACGATGCCCGCGTACTGGCGGTGGGCACGCCAGAACTCGGTTTTTGCTCCCAGCAAGTAGGCGTACATATCGAGCCGCTGCCGGGCGGTGACGTTGCGGCCCATCAACTGGGCGTAGACGTTCTCGGTCAAGAGCGTCGGCGAACCGTCGCGATTGAGCCAAAGCCAGCCGTACTCGTTGATGATCGTGGCATGCTTGTTGGAAGGCAGGTTGCCGCGCGGCTTGCCGTCCATTTTCTCCAGGTCGGTCATCTTGAAGGTCTGTTTGCCGAAATAGCCGCTGATCATCAGGTAGGGGTGGTCTTCCACCAGGTCGTTCGGCCCGGCCGGCGTGTTGTAGCTGTTTTCCCAGGGGCGGTCGGAAAGGTCCAGCCCGCGCACGGCGGGGATGACCTTGCGCTCGAAGATGTCGTTCTTGGTCTCGTTGTTGGCGTCCCAGACGGCCAGGCTGGGGTGGTTCCAGTTGTCGCGCATCCAGTCCTTGTACTGGCGGATCATCTCGTCGGCGTCATAGCTCCGCGAGTAGCCCTCGTACCATCCCGGGCCGCCAGTCCAGACGAAGAACTCGTTCTGAATGAGCAGGCCCACCTCGTCGCAGATGTCGAACCAGTGGTCCGGCACCGGGCCGATGCAGAAACGGAAGTAGTTCCAGTGCATCTTCTTGGGCAGATCCCCCAGGAGCTTGCGGACCCAAGCGTCCTGCCAGGGCAAGTCGCGGCAAAGCGGGTCCTCGAAGAAGCGGTGCAGCGTGATGTTCGAGCCGCGAATATAGTAGATCTTGCCGTTGAGCCAGGCCCGTTTCGTGGCGGCGTCGTAGCGGAACTCGCGCATGCCGTAACGGGTCGTGAGCGAGTCGCCGCCGCTGGTCGTCTCGACGACGTACAGGAAGGGGTCCTCCGGCGACCAGAGATGAGCGGCGGGGATCTTGATGGTCCGAGTGATTACCTTTTCCTCACCCGGCGCGAGCGGGATCGGTTGCGCCGGCGCGGCGGCGACTTGTTTGCCGCCTTTCCAGGTCTTGACGACATGCGCGAGGGAAGCCGTACGGGGCACGGCGGCGGAATTCTTCAACCGGGTCTGCACCACAATCTCGCCCGTCGCAATCCGCGGCGCAACCTGAACGCTCTCGATCGCCGGATTGTCGCAGAAGATCAGGGAAACGCTGTCGTAGATGCCGGGCGTCCACTTCTTCTTCTCGAAATCCGAGCCGACGGGGTAGTTGTCGGGCAGCACGGCCGGATGCGCGCCGATGCGTACGATAAGCGTGTTTTCGGCATCCCACTTGATGGCGCGGTCCAAGTGGAAATAGCTCGCCGAGAAACAGCCGGCATACTCGCCCAGTTTTCGGCCGTTGAGCCAGGCGGCGGTGCCGAACTGGGCCTTGTTGATCTTGAGCAAGGCCACTTCGCGGCGGGCCGGGGCGCGGAACGTCTTGCGATACCAGAAGTAGTTGCGGTCCTGGTCCACCTTGCCGTTGGGGTACTCCTTGAGCCACGAGGCCGGCGAGAGCTTGGAGCGAATGCGGTTGGCCAAATTTTCACGGCTGATGAAGGCGTCGACGTCGGCAAACGGCGGCGTGGCCAGATTCGCCAGTCCCGGCACGGGCACGGTATGTTCGAAGGCCGCCGGGATAGTCTCGGCCGATTTGCTGTCGGCAATCTGCCAGGTGCCGTCCAGCGAGACCGTCGTGCGGAATCCTTCCGCTTGGCCCGTCGTGGCCAGGGCTGTCAAAAGGGTCAGAATTGTGACAAGGGAGAAGAGGCGGTGGGGCATGGTAAGATCCTTATGGAAAGTATGTAGGGTGGGACTGGCCAGCGCAAAATCGATCTGGCTGAAGCCATGCGGTTTATTCCGTTGTCGTTTCATTCGCTGTCGGGCTGACTTGGTCGCGTAGCGACCGCCGATGGTAGCCGTGGGTGTCAACCCACGGTTTGCGATGCGCACGTATTGCCCCGTCGCGTAGCGACGACTGATTTTCATCCGTCGCTACGCGCTGGGGAAAGCGTGGAGGGATTTTGTCCGTGGTTGAAACCCACGGCTACCATCATAGCGTCGCAACGCGACGAGTGACAGCTTCTACCTATCTGGTCCCACCCTACGAGTTTTGGCGAAGTCCAACTCGATCTGTTCCAGCGACTTGCCCTTGGTCTCGGGCAGCAGCGCGAGGATCAGCGCCCAGGTGATCGCCGAGCAGGCGGCATAGATCCAGAACGTCCGCGTGGGCCCGATGCTGGGATGCTGCACGAGGTAGGGGAACGACTGGGCGACGGCCAGGCAACTGCTCCAGATCGCCAGCGTGGCCACCGACATGGCCCGGCCGCGAAGCTTCGCTGGGAAGATCTCCGAGCAGACGACCCACGACAAAGGCCCCGTAGCCAGGTTGAAGGCGCCCGTATAAAGGAGGACGAAACCCAGCAGGGCCTTCGAGTCCGGGGCGCTGACGTAAAGCACGCCGACCGCCCCCAGGGCGACGACCTGGATGGCGTTGCCCAGCAGCAGCAGCGGCTTTCGCCCCACTTTGTCCACCAGGGCGATGGCGGTGAGCGTGGCCAGCAAGTTGACCAGGCCGATCCATACCGAGCAGTTGAACCCCGCGTGGGCGTCGCCGGTGGCCTTCTTGAAGATATCGGTCGAGTAGTAGATGATCGAGTTGATGCCGCTGAACTGTGAGCCGACCATGAGGACCAAGGCGATGATCATCGGCAGCCGGTAGCGGCGCGAGAACAATTCGGCGAACGTGCCTTCCTCCTGTTCGAGGACCTCGCGGACCGCTGCCACCTCGCCGTCGGCATACGATTGGTCGCCGATCCGCAGCAGAGTCACGCGGGCTTCCTCTTCGCGCCCCGCCTGGATCAGCCACTTGGGGCTCTCGGGGATGCCCAACAGCATGCAGACGAAGAGCAGGGCCGGCAGCGACTCGGCCGCCAACATGCACCGCCAGCCGAAATCCGCGCCCCAGGCGGGGCTGCCCAGCCCCGCGATCCGCTGGTTGATGAAGAGGGTCAAAAAGACACCGGTGACGATGCCCAGTTGGAAGAGCGTGGCCAGCCGGCCGCGCCAGGCGGGCGGTGCGATCTCGGCGATGTAGATCGGGCAGATCATCGACGAGACGCCGACGGCCACGCCGCTGAGGATCCGTGCCAGGATGAAGAGGATGAAGACGTCCGACTCGCGACCGGCAGGACCCGCAATCTCGTGCCAGAGGTTGGTCAGCAGGGCCATGCGTTCGGGCACGGCCGAGAGAATGCCCGAAACCGCGTACAGCACGGCGCAGAAGAAGAGTACGCGCCGCCGACCGAACTTGTCGCTGATGAATCCCGCGGACATCGCGCCCGGGATGCAGCCGATGATGGCAGCCGCCGTGGCCAGCCCGATCAACAGGGAATCCTTTTCCGGATCCAGTTGAAAATGTTCCTGCAGGAACGTATTGGCCCCGTTGATCACGGCCGTATCATAGCCAAAGAGGAAGCCGCCGATGCCGGCGACCACGGCGCAGAAGGCGACGAAGCCGATCTTGATGGACGGGTTCCGGCGCAAGTTGTCAGAAGTATGGTCCGGCATGCAGCAGTTTCCTTCGCCCTATTTGCACGAGCAGTTCGAGGCCGGGTCGATCTGGCAGCCGGGCATGTCCGTGCGGGGCCGCGTGGCCAGCCCGTCCGCGGTCACTTCCAGGGCCTTCAGTAGGACCTGGTAATCCGGGTCCGCGGTGCTGGCGAAGACCGCCTTGCCACAGGTGCCGCGGCCGCCTGCCGCCTTGGCCAGCGGGGCCATGAGGATGTCGTTGTGCGCGACGTTGGTGATTCGCTTCGCGCGCCAGGGGATGCCCTGTGGCCCGCCCTTATGGCACTCGGCGCAACGCCGCGCGGCCGTCTCGGCAAACAGCTTCTGGAACTCCGGCGTATAGGTGACCTGGCGGCATCCGCGCAACTGGATGTGCGAAGAGCGGCCCTCGCCGTAATAGGGCACGTCACAGTCGATCCAGGTGAGGATGGCCTGCCGTTGGTCGGCGTCCATCGTCACCTGCGGTTTGCCGTGGGCGTCCGGATGGCCATTGAGCACGATTTCCGCCAGCCGCGATTGGGGCGAGCCCCAGGCCTTGGGCCGGACGTCCAGGATGTTCCACTCCTGCCCGTTCATGGTCGGAATCCAACTCACCCACTTGCTGCCGCGTCCCGTAGGGTCTTCGCCCATGTTGACCAACTGGTCGTAGGAGACGTTGAAGAACTCGGTGCGGTCGCCGCAGAGGTCCAGCCCGGCAGGCCGCTCGAGGTGGTTGTGGCACTGCACGCAGTGTTTGTCCAGCACGGGTTGGACCACGGTGCCATAGTCCAGGTTCCGCGCTCCCCAGGGCGGCGGCACGAGAGGCCTTGGTGATTTCAATACGGCGGAGCCTGTGCGGGAAAAAGTCGCGTAGTTGCGGTCCGCGTGGCAACCGATGCAGCCTTGTGTCTCGCCTGGCATGAGGTGCGTGAAGGTCCGCATCCGCTGCACAGCGCGGCCTTGGCGGTCCATGGCCAGGAAGTAGATCGGCACGTTGGCCGGGGCCTGGAAACTGGCGGAGCCGTCGTCCTCCACGCCCACGAACCCCCAGACCTTCTTGGGCGCGTAGGTGGCCCCGCAGGAGACCACCGGGAACTGGAAGCCGAAGGCCCGCAGATTCGGGTCCACGCGGACCGGCTTGGCGATCTCCTGCACGACGGCGATGCGCACGACCTCGCCGCGTTTCACGGTAGGCTCCAGGCCCTGATAGACGTCCTGCATGTTGATCGTCGCCCAGGAAATGCCTTGAGCGTCGGGCTGCGGCGTGGGCGGCAGCGTGGAGGGAACGACCGGCGGCCGCGGCCTGGCCCGCACCGGCTGAGCGCAGACCCAGGTCAGTTCGCCTTGCCCTGGCAGCAGGTCCAGCTTCAGCTTGCCATCGAAGGTCCGCAGTTGCACTGTGCCGTTGCTGAATCGCTGCCGCTGAGGATAGTGGGTGACGAGGAAATGCCGATCGTCCAACGGCCAAGGGCTTTGGTACGGGCCGCTGCTGGGTCCGTTGGTGCTGATCGTTACTTTGCCGATATCCACTTCCGGCGTGACGTTGGCGATGGCCTCCTGCGCGTTGCTGCCTTTTCTGGGATCGATGATCCCGATCGCGCCGCTGCAGCGGCCGTTGTGCCCGGTCATCGTGCAGAGCACGCGGCCCTCGCCGCCGGGGATTGCGCGGGCCTCGATGAATGTCGCCGGACCCAGCACGCGGTTGCCGAAATAGCCGGAGAGCATCGTGCCGTCGGGATGGATCGTCCACAGTTTCTGGATAGGGATCGCCGGCCGGTCCACGTACTCCCAGCGGCCGTAGATGATGCGGCCGTCTTCCATCACCGTGGGCGTAAAGTCGTTCAAGTAGTTGGCGCTGATCCGTCGCACGTCGCCGCCCTCGGCGTTCATGCGATGGAGCACGCCCACAGGCGAGTTCCAGCAGTAGGCGAACTGCGGATTACGGGTCGAGAGGAAGGCGATGCCGCCGTCGGGCAGCCAGCAGGCGTTGAAGTTGTGATGCTCGCCGGAGGTGATTTGCCGCGGCTGGCCGCCCTCGATCGGAATGGTGAAGAGCTGGAACGGCTCCTGCATCGATTTCTTCCAGGAGAAGAGCACCGTCTTGGCGTCGAACGACAACTCGCAATCGAGGATCACGCCCTCGCTGGCGTTGACGAGTTGAGTCAGGGTGCCCGGGCCGCCGTTGCGGGGTAGCCGGTAGCGATACAAGCCGCCGCCGGGGCGCAACCCCTCGACATGATAGGTATAGACGTGGCTGGGCATCACTGGTTGCTGCTTGATCACCAGCAACTCGTCGCAGCGCAAGGCGCGGCGGGCCACGTCGGCGTTCGCCCCGGCAAGGTCCCCGGCAGGCAAAGTGCTAGTGCCGACGACGCCATAACATAAACTGGCTGAAAGCCCTACGAGCATGAGCAACATGATTTGTCTCCCTTAGTCGTGATTGTGAACGGCCGGCAGTCGGTTGTCAACAGCCGAATGGTCCTCCATGCGTTAATTGGCGTGCTAAACTTCTCTAGGGTGCATTATGGAGCCGATGTTTCAATCGTTTGGCCTTGCCTTGTTGCTGGGCTTGTTGGTCGGGTTGCAGCGGGAACACGCCGCGGCGGGAATCGCCGGCATGCGGACCTTCCCTTTGATCACCCTGTTCGGCTCGGTGGCGGCTGTCCTGGCCACGGACTTTGGCGGCTGGATCATTGCGGCGGGCCTGCTGGGGATCGCCATGCTCATTGTCGCCCACGCCTCCGTATTCCGCGGGAAGGCCACGGGGGAACTTGGCAATGGCACCACGACCGATGTCACGATGCTGCTGATGTACGGCGTGGGGGCCATGCTGGTGACCGGTCCGATCTCGGTGGCCCTGGCCGTCGGCGGGGCGGCCGCCGTGCTCTTGCAATTCAAGCCCGAGCTGCACGGCTTCGCCAAGCGCCTGGGCGATCAGGACCTGCGGGCGATCATGCAGTTCGTGCTGATCACCTGCATCGTTCTACCCATCCTGCCGCGGCACAACCTGGCGATCTGGCCCGATCCACGCTACGCTTACTTGAACGTGCTCAATCCGTTCGAGATCTGGCTCATGGTCGTGCTGATCGTAGGCATGAGCCTTGCCGGATACATCGTCTACCGGTTCGTGGGACAGGACGCCGGCACCCTTTTCGGCGGCATCCTGGGAGGCGCGATTTCCAGCACCGCCACTACCGTCAGCTACGCCCGCAGGGTCCATAAAGATCCGGCGTATGCCAAGACGGCTGCGGCGGTCATCATGATCGCCTCGACGGTCTCGTGCCTCCGCGTCCTGGTTGCCATCGCCGTCGTTGCGCAGGCCTTCCTGGTCACGGTCGCGCCGCCCATGTTGGTCGTGTTGCTCTTGACGTTCGTGCCGGCCGCGGTGCTTTGGCTGCGCAATCGCATGCAGCAGACGGGCATGCCGCCGCAGGAGAATCCATCCGAACTGAAGGCGGCCCTCGTCTTTGGCGTCATGTATGCGGGCGTGTTGCTGGCCCTGGCGGCGGCCAAGGCCTGCCTGGGCAACCACGGGCTCTACGTCGTCGCCGGCCTTTCGGGCCTGACGGAAATGGACGCCATTACGCTTTCGACTGCGCGGTTGTCGCTCGCCGATCCCACGGTGGCCGCCGAGGGTTGGCGGCTGATCGTGCTGGCCGTCATGGCCAACATGGTTTCGAAGGCCGTTCTTGCCGGCATCCTGGGCGGCTGGCGTTTATGGCTGCGCGTAACGCTTCTTTTCGCCATTCCCTTGGCGGGCGCGGCGGTCCTGCTAATTGACCTTACGCGATTTTGAGACGTTTAGCAGCGGGGGTGGCTGGTGGGTGCATTCCCATCATTGCGTCGGGTGCCATCACTGGCCGTGCCGCGGAGCGGCAGAATGTGAATAGCCGGGGGTGAAGCGCAGCGGAACCCCTGGAATCGAAATCGTGCGACCGATGCCGCGTAGCGGCATTACAATCGCCCGACGGACGCGATCGTGACGCTACGCGGCTCTTGTTTGTTTCTGTTTGCGACCTGGGGTTCCGCTGCGCTCCACCCCAGGCTATTCGAGTTACGCCGCTCCGCGGCGGTTTGTTGCACGATTCGTGCTATCTTGCCGGTTCATCGATGCGCAGAAACGGGAATGCAACCGTGGCTCTGCCGCCAGCCACCCGGTAGCCCAGAATCGCAAAAGGTCATTTAGCGCGAGGCTGAGTGATTTTCAAGGCTCGCGTTTCCGGCAGGGACATCAAGCGTCTCCTGAATGCCTCACGTCGCATGGATCCGCTCGAGCACCCACTGGCGGATTAGCTCTGCGTCCTCGATCCCGAGCGATCGCGCCATCTCACGCACCGCCTGTGCGTCGCCGGTTTCCAAGCGGACCCTAATGTCGGTTTCGCGTTCAAAAACGGGTTCGCGGACCTCCTCAAGTTCATCCTCGAACTCGGTGACATCGTGGGTGTCCCAGAAGTTGGCCAGTTCCTGGATCGAATCGGTTTGAGGCAATCGTGCTTGCATTTTTCTTGTTATATCAGCGGGAGTGGTTGGAGCCAATCTCTCTGGCCCATCCCGGTCAGATGCGTTAAAATGGAGCCACGTGCAACAGACGCTGGGGGCTGGGAGAGTTAATGGTTCGACGAAGGTTTTTCGGTACCGTCCGTGAACTTTTGTCGCACGATTTCACCGTGCTCATGGCCGTATTGCAAGATAGAAAGGTAACCGCCAACGGTGTGCCTATTGCGGCCCGGAGGTCGAGGCAATGTCAAACCGAATACGCTACAGCATCGTCAAGGGCATTTTGCCGGACCAAGCGAGGGGCCTTATCGGACAAGCCGCACAAACATTGCCTGGGCCTCGTCCGCACGGTTCGCGCTGGTCTGATTGGCAACAAGTCGTCCAAACGGAAGAAATGACCGCCGCTGTTTGCGATGGCGGTCTCATCATTATCGGCGACGCATTTCTGCTTGCTTGCCGTTCTTGTCGCCGCGTTCTTGATCATATTCCCGGGCCGCCAAACGCCTATCGCCTTTTCTTTGGCAACGGGCATCGGCATTTCGGGGCTTCAGAACCGCGTGGACCAACTGGAAGCCAAGGCAATCGCCGGATTGCCTCCTACGGAAGACGATAAGGCGTTTCTCGGCAACCTCTACGCTTGTTTCGGCAAGGGCGGCCAACTTACCATCGTCCTTCGCCAAGCCGGCCAGTTCATGCGGCACTACCTGTCAAAGAGCGGCGGCAACCTTCGTACGGCGCCTCGCATATTCGTCAACAGCCGCCCGGTCCAGGAGGTAATGCAATCGCTGAAGCAACGGATCATGGTGAACTATGCCGAGCGCGGGAGCATAGACGAGATGTATTCTTCGCAGACGTTTTACATGGGCGACCCTGAGTTTTTGGATGCCCATGTCGGGCTGTACTTCGGTCGCGTCGTCGCCCGCCCGCATGTCACGAAGGAGGGCACGGTGACCCTTCTGTGGCGGGCGGAAGTCCCCTGGAATTGGCCGTCGTACAAGTCGGTCCACGACCAGTATGGCGATTACCACGCCCAATGCTTTCCTATTCCAAATTCCCGAAGCTGGCTGCAAGGTCCGCAATATTGCCTGCGGATGGACGACGGGTTGGGCGGCTACCTCGCGGAAATTGGCTTGGCGGAGCCGTTTCTCGTATACTCGGAATGGGAAGAGGAGATCAAGGCGCCCGCCAGGTCGGTACAGTGAAAGGCGGGTTAGCGGAGCCCCGAAGTTTCCCGACGGCGCGTAGCACATTGGTCTCTCTCGGCAAGAGAGACGCACAGTAGGTCCTTTCTGCCGGAAAGGACTATTGTGCGCCGACCGGTCGAACAATGCGAAGTTCTTCCCGCGGTTCGAGACACAATAGTCCCTCTCGGCAAGAGAGACCTACTTGATAGCCCATGCCGGAACTGCGCTGCGCTTGTTCCGGCCTACGTTTGCTGCCAGCCGCGGATCTTCTCCGCGCGATAGGCGGCAAAGCCATCGCACTCGATTGCCGCCCTGGCCCCGGCTAACAACCGCTGGTAATAAGTCAGATTGTGGATCGAGAGCAGGATCGGACCGAGCATCTCCCCCGCCATGAAGAGGTGGCGGATGTAGGCCCTGCTCCGCCGGCAGGCCACGCAGGGACAACCATCCTGCAAAGGACGCGGATCGCGCTCGTACTGCAAGTTTCGCAGCCGGATCGGCCCGGCGTCAGTAAAGGCCATCGCGTTCCGCCCGTTCCGCGTGGGCATCACGCAGTCGAACAGGTCGATCCCCCGCGCCACCGCCTCCAACAAGTCTTCCGGGCGACCTACGCCCATCAGATAGCGCGGCCGATCGGCGGGCAACTCGGGCACGGTGGCGTCGAGAATGCGATACATCTCGCAAGGCTCCTCGCCCACGCTCAGGCCGCCCACAGCGTAGCCGGGGAAATCGAGCTTCCTGAGCTCCGCGGCACATTGTCCGCGGAGGTCAATATCGAGCCCGCCCTGGACGATGGCAAACTGGGCCTGGTCGCTGCGGCGGGCCGCGTCGCGGCAGCGGGCGGCCCAGCGGACCGAGCGCTCGCAGGCCTCGCGGACCACGGCCGGCTCGTTGGGCAACTGCACGACGTGGTCCAAGACCATCGCCACGTCGCTGCCCAGGGCCTCCTGAATGGCCACTGCCCGCTCGGGCGAAATCGCCAGCAGCCGGCCATCGATGTGCGAGCGGAAGACGGCCTCCTGTTCGCCGACTTTCGCCATATGCGCCAGGCTGAAGATCTGAAAACCGCCGCTATCGGTCAAGATCGGGCCGTCCCAGCCCATGAAGGCGTGCAACCCGCCCAGGTCCGCCACCACCGTTTCGCCCGGGCGCAGGGCCAAGTGATAAGTATTGGCCAGCACCATCTGGGCGCCGGTGGCGCGAAGCTGTTGGATTTCCAGGCCCTTGACACTCGCCAAGGTGCCCACGGGCATGAAGGCCGGCATTTCCACCGCGCCGTGGGGCGTGGTGAAAGTCGAGCGCCGTGCGGCGGTGGCTGCGTCGATGTGGCGGAGTTGGAAAGAGAACGCCACGGCGGCTTATTCGCCCCGCAGTTTCAAGCCCAGCGCCGTGAGCTTCTCGCGGACCTCGTTGAGGCTCGTGACACCGAAGTTCTTGCACTCCAACAGGTCGTCGCCGGTACGGCGGACCAACTCGGAGAGGACGTTGATGCCCATGCGGATCATGCACTTGCGGGCGCGGACCGAGAGGTTCAAGTCGGAAACGGGCTTGGCCAGCAGGGCCTGCTCGTCGGCCGAGAGCGGCTCCGGCTCGAAGACCTCGGCCACCGGCCGTTCCGTGGCGAGCTGGCCCAGCCGCAACCCCTTCGAGGCGAGCATCTCCTTGATTTCCACCAGGCTCGTTTCGCCGAAATTTTTGCTGGCCAGCAGTTCCGATTCGCTGGTGCGGCAGAGATCGCCCAGAGTGTTGACCCCCATCTTCTGCAGGCAGTTGCGGCTGCGGACCGAGAGTTCGAAGTCCGACACGGGGATGCTGAGCACCTGGCCCATGCGATCGCGCTTCTTGACCGCGTCGTCATCGAAGAACTGCTCGTGCGTGGCCTCCGTGTCTTTGAAGAACAAGGCTGCACGGGCATGGTCGGGATAGGCGTCCAACACGCGCTGGTAGCACTGGGCGGCCTTCTCGTACTGCTCGCGATCTTCGTAGAGCAGACCCAAATTCAGCAGCGAGCCGACGTGCGTGGGAAATGTCGAGGCGGCCCGCTTGTAGAATTCCAGGGCCATGTCGTCGTTGCCGTAACGATCGTTTTCCAGGGCCAAGCCGAAGAGGGCGCCGGGATGACTACGGTCGGCCTCAACGGCCCGCTCGTACAAGGCGACCACCTCGGTGGGGTTGCCGCCGACAGCCGCCACCGTCGCGCCGCGCTGATAGAGATACTCGGCCGTGTGTTCCACCGGGCCGAAGAGGTTGTCCAGCACGGCCAGCGCGGCCTGCGGGTTGCCCGCGTTTCGCTGGGCCTCGGCCTTTCCCAGGGCAGACTGACCGGGGTCATAGCCGGCTTTTTCCGCCGACTGATAACTTTCGACCGCTTCGACGAACTGGCCGCGGGCAAAATGCGATTTGGCAAGGTAGAAGCGGGCCATCGCCCCACCGTCGGACTGCTTGAGCACTTCAATGGCCCGGTAATAGCGGCCCAGCAGATAGAGCGCCACACCTAGCCGAACCATGCTGGCCGGGGTTTGCTCCTCCTTGGATTGCAGCTCATTGACCGCATCGCGGAGACGCTGGAAATTCGCGTGGTCCTTGCCTATTGCCTCACGAATATGCTTGACTTCGGTGGGGCCGAAGGGACCATTTACCAAGATCGCCTGCTTGACGTCGAATTCCGCAGTCGTAACCATCGATTTTTTTCTCTCCTGACGCTCCGCGCGGCCTATAGGCTGAAGCACCGCTGGGATAAAATCAGAGAACCTCGTCAATTCTACGGGGTTCCCGCCGAGGAGCCAGCGGGGGGAGTTGAACCCCCAACCCCCCGCATTACGAAAGCACCACATGGGGTATATCGCCGCTCCCTCGCTGCTATTTTTAGGCATTATAACCGGGTTCCGGCCGGGAATAAAGGGGGGCTAAAGCGAGCCCGTAATTGGTTCTGGTGCCGTTTTGATTCCGTTGGGGCAAAAACGGCCGCCCTGGCCGCCACCGGCCGCCATGTTCGCGCCGTGTGGGGCCTTCGGCCCCGTCCTGGGGAAAAGCTACCCCCGAGCCACCACCAGCCCCGCGCTTGGCCCGCGAATATGCCCAACGGCTTGGAGATCCGGCCTTCTTGCGTGAAATCGAACGGGCGACTGGTAGGGAGGAGGGCACCGTCCAGAAGCGGTTGATGGCAACGGCAGCGGCAAGGCAGGGGGTGATGCAGTCCTGTCGCCACCCCCTTGTTATTGCCACCAGGAACGGTATCCTGTTTTTAGAACAGTCATCTCCAAACCCGTGAGCAGGAGCCATGAACAAAGAAGAAATCCTGAAAAAACTGGCTGCCGGTGAACTGGAAGTCGAGGCGGCTTCCAAGATGCTGGCGGAGCTGGAGCAACCGAAAAGGGGTTCGCTCTATTGTAAGGTCAGCGAAAAAGGGGCGATCAGCGTCTACGGACTGCAACGGATGCCGGTCACGCTCTACGTCGAACAGTGGGAGCGGCTCCTTGGTTTTGCCGACGAGATCAAGGAGTTTATGAAAGAGAACGACAGCAAGTTGAAGCGGAAGGAAAAGTAGGGGCATCCGGTTCGCAAATAGACTATGCTTGCCTGCCTCGAAATCAAGTCGAATGGCTTGAAGAGATTCAGGATACCATGCTCGATGCTTGCGACACCGAGCTGCTCATGGACGAACGGGCCAGCCTCGTGACCACCGTGTTCGCGCCGGTCGGCCTTTCGGCCCCGCCTTGGCAAACGCCCCAAGGCCGCCCCAACCCACTTTAAACCCATCAGCCCAGCGTGGGGAGTTGGCTACGATCTGTCGGTTGAACTTTTCGGCAAAGCGAAACATCGCCGTGGCACGGCGAACCTGTACGGTTGTTCGCAGGGACGGGGCACGCGTCTCCAACGATCATGCACCATCCTGCCCCGAACGTCAGCCCGCGTTCAACGTCCCATGCTATCCGTTGGAGATGATCGGAAATGCGCTTGTGCTCTGCCGTAAAGTGGACAACGATACGTGCTTCCATTAGCCCCTCTGTTTGTCGCCGGAAAGTGGCCTACGATCCCTGCTTTGGCAAGGATACTTCAACCAAAACTCGGTAACAATACCTTTTTCCCCTACTACCAAAAGGGGTTGGCAAGATAGGCAAACCGCCTTCTGTCAGCCCCGGCGACAAGGCGGTTATTCGTCTGGATTCTGGGGTTGAACCGTTCACCGCGGCTTTGGAAGCCACGAACTGCTCTGGAATCAGGGGAGTCGTTTTGCTACGCTGGTAAAAAGAAGGGCAAAATGCTGCGATTCTGGCGGGAGCGGAAGTCAAGAGGAGAAGGGAAAATGAGATGGTTCATCCTTGTGCTCGTGGTAGCGACCACGACGGCTTTGTCGGTCGGCGCAGTCAAGGCAGACCCTCCCCAAGCAGTTGTCACCCCTGTGCCGGGTGCCACGGGCACGGCGGCTCCAGCACCGAACCCACAGTTCTACAATGGCTATTGGTGGTATCGGATGCCAGACGGTCGCTGGCTGTACTACGTGAACGGACAGTGGGTCAGCCCGCCCCCTCCAGCCGCTGCCCCAGTGTACGCCTACCCGAGCTACGTCGTGGCTCCACAACCGTACTACTATCCGTATGCCTACGGCCCGTCCGTTAGTGTCGGCGGGCTATGGATCGGCGGCGGCTGGCATGGTGGCTGGGGCGGCAGTTACCACCGCTAGCAGTCGCCTCTGAATCCTCGCCCTTGCCCAACACCGGCCCGCCCTGGCGGCCGTGTTCGCGGCGGTCGGGCCACCGGCCCCGCCATCGGCAAACGGTCCAACGCTCGATCTCCGGCCAGCGTCGCGGCAGCCAAGTGGCTGCGCTGCGACGGGACGGAACCCTTTCGTACCGCGGAGATTGCGGACCACGGTAGTACCGATTGCCCAGAACTTAGCCGCAACTAATGGCGTTTGTTTCCCGTTGCCGATGGCCGGGGCCATGTTGACAAAGCCCTGTTTTCCGGGTCCAATCGGACGGACCTCGTACATGCGTCTAATCCTCAGCAAATCTGGTGCAGTATGAAACTTATTGTTGCTGCGTGGCTCGCTGTCGTCGCGATCTTCCACTGTCTGAACTGCGAAAGGGCGATCCCGGCAACCGGCTGATCGCAACAGTCGCGTGCCACATCGGGAACTCCCACACCGTATATCCTCGTCGCGGACAACGAGACTCAGGGCAGCAATCCACCTGCAAAGGTGCCACAGCACCGATTCTATGGCTCGCCTCAGTAAAGAAGCCGACTTTCGTGATCGAAGGAACTGAAAAGCCAAGCAACATCAAGTCGCTCCAATTGATGGCGAACAAGTCGAAAAATGCCAACCTGCATTTCATCGAGGCGGAGGGAGCAACTCACTGTCTCTCGATGGGAGGGAATGAAGCCCTCGCCTTCAGGCGAAACCTTTAGGATACGTTAGACGTTGTTGTGCGAGGGAATTCCGTCTTGTGGTTATGTGTTTTCTCGAAAAGGCTCGAACTGTGAGCTCTTTGTGTCAGGTTATTCAATTCGGGATGTGCGAAGGACTTCAGTCCGTAGCTCATCCCGTTGCCTTTGAAGCCCTCGCCTTCAGGCGAGGGTCGTTCACTTCACTGTCCTTGCGCCGGAGAACGAATTAATTGCGAAGAAAATTCTGCGGGACACCGAACCGAAATGCAACATCACACTGACGGATGAAGAGGTTAGCAACCGCGTCCGGTGAAGATGAAGCTCCGGCCCTGCTATCGTTCCCCTCACAGCCGACCCAGCGAACAATCGCAGTTCGGCGCGCGGCCTGAGTTCATGATCGACCGCTGTATGGCAGGCGACGTTCTCACCAGCCGGTCGCCGCAGCGGACTGTTTCCCGCCCTTCCCGCCGCGTCGGCTACGGACCGCACCGTGCCGTCCAGCCGCCCAGGGGTTAAATTCGCCAGCCTTCACGATCTGCGGCGGACGTTCGGTAGCCGATGGGCGAAGCTGGTCAAACCGGCCGTGCTGACGCGGTTGATGCGCCACCAGAATATCCAGACGACGATGGCGGTCTACGTCGACCTGGATTGCGACGAGATTGCCGAAGACCTTTGGCAATCGAGTGCCGTTTCAGTGCCGTTGCCCCTGGCCGGGGACGGTTGCGGAGGCCGCCAAAACGACACAACCCTTTACTAAGTAAAGGGTTCTGTAAGAGCCAGCGGGGGGAGTTGAACCCCCAACCCCCGCATTACGAATGCGGTGCTCTGCCGATTGAAGCTACGCTGGCAAGTCCTTATCTACCAAACACTTGAGGAACGTATCGCGGCTCAAAGGATGGCTGCATGATACGTTTAATTCCCATGCTCCCCCGGCCAAACAAACCTAATAAGGGGGTGTTTGCTATAGACCGAGAAACTTTGATTATAAGCGGCCGTTTCGCCGGCAACAAGAGGACACGCTGGAAACTGGAATTTCGGAATTTCGCGAGTCTTATGACAAACCGCATGGAATCTGCGACCTATCTTTTTGGGAAGCCCTGTGGTAGTGCTGGGAACCTGGAGTGTTGGCAAAATGGATGTGACCGCTTGCCCAAAGCGGGCCGTGACAAATCGACGCCTCGTGGCTGCCGCCCTTTTGGTCTGGTCGGCAACCATCGGCGGGCTGGCTTGGTGGTATGATGTCGACCATGCGGCCAGCCTGGCGGAAATGGCCCGCATCTATGCCCGGGCGTGCCACGAGAAGGACGTGATCTATCGCCGTTGGAACGCGTCCCACGACGGCGTATGTGTATCGGTGTCGCAGGGCTATCAGATCCATGCGGGCGTTCCAACCGCCCCGCAGGTGGGCGCGGCCCCCGCGGGCCATGCAAGCGCGCCGCCCAACGCTGCCTCCATGATCGGCCAAATCCGCGAGTTTGCTGCGGACACGGACAGCGTCAAGGCTCACATCACGAGTCTCAATCTCGTGAATCCGGACAATGGTCCCGACGAGTGGGAGGCGCAGGCCCTGCGCAGCTTTGAGCGGGGCAACACGGAGGAAAGCGCCGTTTTGCACCAGGATGGAAAACATTCGGTGCGGCTGATACGGCCGCTCTACGTGGAAAACTCTTGCCTGACATGCCACGAGACGCAAGGGTATAAAGTGGGCGACGTGCGCGGCGGGATCAGCGTTACCGTAGCGGTCGACTCCCTCTGGAATGCCGAGGGACAGCAGGCCCACAGCGTCTTCGCCGTTCTCGGCGGCATCTGGCTGCTAGGGTCGATTACAATTGTCTTGATTGGCAAGGCCCAAAACCAACGCCGCTGGGAACGCGAACAGGCGATGGCGGCCCTGGCCCACTTCTCGGCTATCGTCAACTCCTCGCAGGACGCCATCATCGGTGAAACCCTTGAGGGGATCGTCACTTCCTGGAACCCGGGCGCGGAGCATCTCTACGGATACTCGGCGGAAGAAATCGTGGGGCGGTCGATCGAGACTCTCCTGCCTCCCGAGCGGGCCGGTGAGACGACAACGCTCCTTGCACGGCTCAAGGACGGCGGGCGCGTCGAACATTACGATACCGTCCGCCGCAGAAAGAACGGCACGCTCGTGGACGTCTCGGTGACACTTTCCAGCATCATGGATGCCGACGGCAAAATGGTCGGCGTGTCGACAATCACGCACGACATTACCGTCCGCAAACGCGCGCAAGAATCGTTGCGGGAGAGCGAGCAGAGGTTGGCCAGTATTGTCAACAATGCCGCGGAGACCATTTATACCGCGTCGCTGGACGGAGTTTTCACCTTCGTCTCCCCAGTCTGGACCCAGTCGCTCGGCCACGAGGTTGCGGAAGTCGAAGGACGGAGCATCGTCCAGTTCCTCCATCCGGAAGACCTGGCGGATTGCCAGGCCGCCATCCAGACAACTCTACTCACGGGCAAGCCGCAACACCGCACCTACCGTATCCGCCACAAGGACGGGAGTTGGCGCTGGCACCATTCCGCCGGCTCGTTGGTCAAGGACAAGCAAGGCCGCCCCGTTTCTTTTGTAGGCGTGGCGGAAGACGTCACCGAACGCATGCGCGCGGAGCAGGAATTGCGGGACTACGCCTCGTCCCTGGAAGCGGCGAACAAGGCGATTCAAGCGGGGAAGAAAGCGGCCGAGGCCGCCAATCAGGCCAAGAGCAATTTCCTGGCGAACATGAGCCACGAGATCCGCACACCGATGACGGCCATCCTCGGTTTTGCCGACATCCTCTTGGACAATCCCAGCCGGAACGAGGCGCTCGAATCGGCCCAGACCATCAAGCGCAACGGAGAATACCTCCTCAGCCTCATCAACGACATTCTCGACCTGTCCAAGATCGAGGCCGGCAAGTTCGAGGTCCAGCGCCTGGCGTGTTCGCCCCGCCAGATCGCCGGCGACGTAGTGGCGCTGATGACGGTGCGCGCCGATGCCAAAGGTTTGCCGCTCACGCTGGAGTGTGGGGGAACGGTCCCCGCGGAAGTCCAGACCGACCCCATACGCCTGCGGCAAATCCTCGTGAATCTTGTGGGCAACGCAATCAAGTTCACCGAAGTCGGGCAGGTGCGCCTGGTCATGCGCATGGACGACGCATCCGCCGACGGTCCCAAGCTCGTGTTCGACGTGATCGATACGGGCATCGGCATGTCGGAAGAGCAGATGGCCTTGCTGTTCCGGCCGTTTTCGCAGGTCGACAGTTCGGCAACCCGGCGCTTCGGCGGCAGCGGACTGGGGTTGGCGATCAGCAAGCGGGTGGCCGAAATGCTGGGCGGTGACGTCGCCGTTCGCAGCCGCCCCGGTCAAGGCAGCACGTTCAGCTTTAGTGTCCAGATCGAGCAGGGGGGTGGGATGGCTGCCAATCCAGTGCCAGCGGCAACAGCGCCGGCCCGCCCTGCGCGGCAAAAACTTGCCTGCCGCATCCTCTTGGCCGAGGACGGCCTGGACAATCAGCGCTTGATCGTCTTCCTGCTCCGCAAGGCAGGGGCCGAAGTGGAAGTGGTGGAAAATGGGCAGATCGCCTGCGATACGGCGTTGGCCGCACGGCAGGCGGGAAATCCCTTCGACATCATTCTCATGGACGTGCAGATGCCCGTGATGGACGGATACGAGGCCACGCGGAGGCTGCGAAACGCCGGCTATAAGCCGCCGATCATCGCCTTGACCGCCCACGCCATGGCGGGGGACTGCCAGAAGTGCCTCGACGCCGGTTGCGATGATTGCGTCGCCAAGCCTATCGATCCCAAGCGCATGGTGGCCATACTCGAAGCCTGGGCGGCGAAGCAGCCGATCCCCGTCTGATATGCGTTCGCTACCCCACTTAGGTTATTCGCCGCTCTCGGTCCTTTGCCTAACATTGTAGTGAATCAATCCCTTTTGAGGAGACGCTATGATGATCGAGGCAATCCGGACAGATTCTCTCCAGGTGGCTGACTTGAAGAGGAAAGACGCATACGAACACAAGCAGGCGAAAACCGACCACACAATCTACGAAATGTTGGCAAGTCGCTGGAGTCCCTACGCGTTTGCCGACCGGCCGGTTGCGGACGATGATCTCCGCTCGCTGTTCGAGGCGGCGCGCTGGGCCGCTTCTTCCTACAATGAGCAGCCCTGGCGTTACATCGTAGCCACGAAAGCAGATCCTGACGAGTTCCAACGGTTGCTGTCGTGCCTGGTCGAGGGCAACCAGCCGTGGGCCAAGGCGGCGCCGGTGCTGGCGATCGGCTGTACGAGCCTGAACTTCGCCCTCAATGGCAAGCCCAACGCTGCCGCCCTGCACGATTTGGGCCTGGCCAGCGCCAGCCTGGTCTTTGAGGCGACGGCCCGCGGCCTGTTCGTTCACCAGATGATCGGCATCCTGCCCGATCGGGTCCGGGCCGTGTATCGGGTTCCCGAGGGCGTGCAGCCGCTGACCGGGCTGGCGATCGGTTACCATGGCGATGCCGATTCGCTGCCGGATGCATACAGGCAGCGCGATCTTGCCTCCCGCACTCGTAAACCGCTGGGTGAGTTTGTTTTTGGCGGACAATGGGCAGCGGCAGCGCCATGGCTCAAGCCGGCGGCTCGCTAAATCGAGTTTCGTGATTCCCTGTTGCATGCCACTTTCAGAAGGCAAGCGGTCGTCAATCGTCGTTTCTCTGCCTTGGAACCGAATCGCTTGATCAGAACATAGTTCTTTGCCGGAACTAATAGACGCAACGAGTCTTTACAACACTTACCGTTCGCTCGCCGTACTTGAGAATCTTTCGTGCCGGGGTAGTATGCCGCCGAGCCGCCACTGTCGGGCCGCCACTCGACACGGACTACACCGCCATGTTACTATCAAAGGAATTGCCGTATCCGTTTACTCCCCCTGATGAGCGAGGACCAACATGACGAATCCCGACCGCCGTTCCGGAACGAAACCGCCCCGTACCACCCGCCGCGCGTTTTTGGGCAGTGCCGCCCTGGCGGCGGCGAGCGTGAGCATTCTCCCGCGGCACGTCCTGGCCGGCGGCGACACGCCGCCAAGCGAAAAGCTGAACGTCGCCGGAGTCGGCGTGGGAGGCATGGGCGGCCACAACGTGGAGCTTTGCAGCGGCGAGAACATCGTGGCCCTCTGCGACGTGGACGCCAAGGGCTACGCCGCCGGCACCATCGCCAAGTATCCCAGTGCGGCCGTCTACAAAGATTTCCGCGTGATGTTCGACAAGCAGAAGAATATTGACGCCGTGATCGTGGCCACGCCCGACCACTCGCACGCTATCGTCGGTATGACGGCCATCGAGCACGGCAAGCATGTCTACATTCAGAAACCGCTGGCGCACAGCGTCTATGAGGCCCGGCTGCTGACCGAGGCGGCGCGGAAGCACAAACTTGCCACGCAGTTGGGCAACCAGGGCCATTCCACCGAGGACACGCGGCTGATTTGCGAGTGGATTTGGGACGGGGCCATCGGCGCCGTCCGCGAGGTGCATGCCTGGACGAACCGGCCCGTCTGGCCGCAAGGGATCGAAGTCGGCCGTCCCAAGGAAACGCCGCCCGTGCCCACGTCGCTCGATTGGGACCTCTGGATCGGGCCGGCCGCGATGCGCCCCTATCACCCCACGTACCACCCGGGCAACTGGCGAGCGTGGTGGGATTTCGGCACCGGCTCGTTGGGCGACCTGGGCTGCCACATCCTCGACGCGCCCTTCTGGGCCTTGAAGCTGAAATATCCCACGAGCGTCGAAGGCTGCATCTCGACCTACTGGAACGACCTCTGGAAACCTTGCCCGCCCAAGAACGAGAACTACCCGCGCTCGACGATCGTGCGCTACGCGTTTCCTGCCCGGGAAGGCATGCCCGAGGTGAAACTGACCTGGTGGGACGGTGGCATGAAGCCGCCGCGGCCGGAAGAACTCGAGCCGGGCATGCATATGGGCGACTCCGACGGCGGCGTGCTGTTCGTGGGCGACAAGGGCTCATTGATGTGCGGCTGCTACGGCCGTAGTCCGCGATTGATCCCGGCGACCAAGATGAAGGAGTACAAGCGTCCCAAACCGACGATCGCGCGGATTCCCGGCGGCGAAGGCGGGCACGAGAAGGACTGGCTCCGCGCCTGCAAGGACGGTAAGCCCTCCAGCTCGAATTTCGACTTCTCCGGCCCCTTGTCGGAAATGGTGCTGATGGGCAATCTGGCCGTTCGCTATCCGGACCGCAAGCTGCTCTGGAACGGCGAGAAGATGGAAGTCACCAACGACGCCGACGCCAACGCCTACGTGCGGCGGCAATACCGGGAAGGCTGGAAGCTGTAAGGGGCCATCCGGAAAGCTGAATAATCAGATGTCGGGCAGGGTCGAGCTCGGTGACCCTCGCCATTTGCCTGCTTGCTCGCCCTGACCGCAGAATAACCACTACCCTCATGGGTTGTGGCTTGCTTGCTTTTGAATTTGCTCACTTGCTTTTTTGCATCTGCAAAGTAGAGTACAAATAAGGTGTATGTGTTATAGGCAAAGTGGGGGGTAGCACAATGCCGGGGCGTCGTGTGCGCGAACTATTTCATGGCCAAGTCGGTTATTCGGCCGTGGAGTACGTGTTTCTACTGGGTCTCTTGACGCTGGTAGTGAGCGGAGGCGCAGCCTGGCTCGGCGTTTCCACGATGCAGGTTCTATCGCCCCTTGCCGGCGCAACGACCGGCCAGCCGCCGACAAGTTCTGCCGCCAGTAACGCAAGCGACACAGGGGGCCTGGCCGGCACCGAGGCGTCGCGAATCAAGGTGACGACCGAGAGTGGAAATCGATTCAGGCCGGTGTTGTGGGGGGGCATATCTCTCGCTGTGGGGGCAATCGGCATTGGCTGTTTTCTGTGGCGTCACCGGCGCGGCCGCGCGCACGAGCCGATTCCTCAAGATGACTGCGAACTCTCTGATCTTGCCGAACGGTTCTGCACAAAACGACAGCGCTTGTTGCGGTTGCTCTCAGAAGATCCTGGCATCCTCTTCAAGAATCAACTCGCCGTGCGGCATCTGATGACGACGGACATGATTACTGTGCCTCTCGAAGCCACATGGCAACACGTCGACGAATTGATGCGGAAATCCCGTGTTCGACACTTGCTCGTCTGTGATTCCGGACAACGGTTGCTCGGAGTCGTGAGCGATCGCGATTTGAAGGGCAAGCGCGGAAACACGGCCGGTGAATTGATGAACTCGCGCGTGCAGACCATATCGAGCGATACACTCATCAGCCCCGCAACCACACATATCGTCCAAGCGGGCATTTCCTCGCTGCCGGTGGTCGATGGCGGGCACCTTTGCGGCATTCTGACCACCACCGACCTGATCCTCGCCTTGCAATGCCTGCTCCAGCTCTGGATACACATAACCTCGACGATGAACGGCGTACTGTGGGAGCAGGAATTCGTGCAGGCAGTCCAATCGCAACTCGATGCCGATACGTGCTACGGACTGAAAAGTGTTATCGATTCGCTGATGGAAAGTGCGCAGGCGGGGCCGTAGATCGGCCGGACCGCGGCACTGGCGAACGGAAACACGAATCCGAAACAAAAGTCAAGTTCAAAAGGATAAAATGATCAAACAAGGAAACCACGAAATAAACGAATGACACGAAAAAAAGACGGAAGAAACGCTAATTTACGCTAACCTGCGCTAATTGAATTGAACTCGCGTTTCCTCTTCCTTTTCGTTTATTTTGTGTCTTTCGTGGTTCTTTTCCGTAGTGTGATGTCGGCGTCTGGCCGCCGATCCTTGGAGGACATGGGGAGCGCAGGCCCATTGGTTTGGAGCCTTTGGATTCTCTCCTTTGAATTTGTTTCGGATTTCGATATTCGGATTTTGGATTTCCCGCTCACTGGAAATTCCGGCTCTGGTTGAAGAATTCCAGCGGGTTCTCGTAGACCACGCGGCGGATCTCCTCGTCGTTGTGTCCGCGGCGGCGCATCTGAAAGATGAACTTGGGCACGGCCATGGGATCCGACGGTCCCCAGTCGGCAGACGAGTTCACCATGATCCGCTCCGGTCCGAAGCGCTCGATGAAGTCCACCGCCCGCTCGGGCGTGGCCTTGGTGGTCGGATAGAGTGTGACGCCGGCCCAATAGCCTTCGTCCAACACCACGCGGACTGTCTGCTCCTCGCAATGGTCGATGCAGACGCGGCTACGGTCGGTGCGCGAGTCGGCGTGCAGCAGGTCGAGGATCATCCGCGTGCCGCGATACTTCTCTTCCAGGTGCGGCGTGTGGAAGAGCATCTGCTCGCCGCGGTCCAGGGCGAGCTTGATCAGTTCCGCCAGTGTCGCCACCTCGTTGCGCGTACACTTGTTCAAGCCGATCTCGCCTACGCCCAGCACGTTGGGCCGGTCGAGGAACTCCGGCAGCAAGGCCAGGACCTGGCAGGACATCGCGCGGTTTTCAGCCTCCTTGGCGTTCATGCCCAGCCAGCAGTAGTGGCGGATGCCATAGTTGGCCGCCCGCTTCGGCTCCCACTCGGTAAGCTGGCGGAAGTAATCGCGAAAACTGTCTAGCCCGGAACGATCGAAGCCGGCCCAGAACGCCGGTTCGCCCACGACGACGCAGCCGGCCAAGGCCATGGCCTGAAGATCGTCGGTCGTCCGCGAAGCCATGTGGATATGAGGATCGAAGAATTGCACGGTCAGGCCCTCCAGGCGGGTTCGTAAGGCAGAGAAAAGATCAATTGTAGTTGTTCGGCCCGCTGGCCCCCGTCCTTGCCCAGGACGGCAAGCGTTGCGCGGATTTTTTCCATCCGCGGGTCGCTGGCGGCCGAACCCTGTCCGCGCTCGATGCGGTCCAAGGCAGCAGCCACCTCCAGCAGTTTGCAGCGAATCGTGAGAAACTCCCGGTCCAGGACCTGGGCCGCGGTAACCGTATGGGGCATGATCAACCTCCTCCGCCAGCCCATGACGGCACGGCGTGATAAAATCAGCAGGGAAACACCACCCCTTGATTCTTGCATACCACAGTGGCAATAGCAAGACGGGGCACTGGGAGGCGGGGTACAGGAGTGCCGCGAGAAAAGCAGCAAGCACGTTGACCAATTTTGCCGGAGTAATATCCTAAGAAGTTGCTTCAAACCCCATTTCAAGACGGCAGAATAAGCTCCCCGAATCCGGTTTTGAAACAACTTCCAAGGACAGACTGCGATTTCCGGCTGCGGTTGTGTTACACGGAGACCGGCTTACGAAGCCCGGCGAAAGAACAGTCCGAGGCGGGGCCGATGCACCGCTCCGGGCGGCAACCGAGGCTGGACTTGAAGGACTGGCGGCGGCGGATCCAGGTATTCCCGCGGGCGACCTCCGACAACCTCCGGCCCCATCCCGACCGAGGGATATGGATCGAACCGCTGGGCCATGTTCTGTTCATATCGTTGCATGTCGGCGTTTCCCAGGAATGGCGGCAGGGCATAGGCCTCAACGCTCGCCACCGCAAGCAAGATAACGATCAGCAAGACGATTCGTTTCATGGCCGCTCCATTTCTAAACTCGGTGGTCCCACAGGTTCCGAGATTCCTTGGTCCGCTCTGCCATGCGGCATGATCAGAGTTGATGTGCCGCCCAGAGGCCTTTTTCGATATCTCTTTGGTCGGATGAAAGCACGACGTGAAATCACAGATTGCTTGAACGACGATAGTTACGCGGTTTACGCGATCTGTAGGAGCGTTCGGAAGGTATAAGCGAGTTGGAGTGCCGGCTTTAGCCGGAATGCCTGAGAACGCCGCCTAAAGGCGGGACTCCAACAACGCTGTTGCCAACAAATAACACGAGCTTCTGGAATAAAACCAGAAGCTCGTGTCGCTCTATTTTTCGCAGGCAGTCTACCCGACCGCGAGCACTACGCGAATCGGACGGGACCGCACCGGCAGGCTATGTGCGGAACCAATCCGCCGTCGCGAAGAGATGATCGCGCGCGGCAAATGGATCGTCCAAGGCCACGGAATTCGGGCTCTTGTTGGTCGAGGACGCGGCTGAACTATTGGCCGCTTGAAAACCACCCGGAGAGAAGCCGGTTGTCGTACTGCTCGATGAACTACCCTCGAACGTATCGACAAAACTCGACGCGCCGTTGCTATCGGTCAGTGCGGAGACCGAGGTCTCGATCGAGTTGCGGCCGGCGGCGATGTTCATCGCACTGATCTGCCAACTCCCACTATCGATCGGCCCCGTAACTCCGTTGATCGTGGCCGTGGCGCCGGTGAATGTGACCGACCCGAAGTTGGCCAGGTTCAAGACACCTTGGCCCGACGAGGGAGCTTCCACGATCCACTCTGCCGACGACCGCTGCGCGCTGGACGTGCTCTGGTACGTGGTGAACGTGTCGTTCTTCTGCGTTGTATCGGTGATCATCAACTCGAACTGGCCAGAGTGCGTGCCGGAGGTGAGATATTGCACCGACGCCGTAATGCTGTCGCCCGGCGAGACGCTCATGCTCGAGATCGTGACGGAGCCGAGCGGATACATTTCATACCAGACGCTGTACTCAGCACGCCCGCTCACGACGTCCTGCTCCGTGCCGATCTGCTCGACCGACGAGGACGTGTATCCGTCGATCCCCACCCACACGGCACTGTAGGCCGTGCCCGTGCCCGTAACCGTGGGCACCGTCCAACTGCCGGAAACGGCCGTGACGGAATCCGCTTGCGGCGAGTTCAGATTGGTTGCCACCGCGTAGCCGGACCAGTTGGAACTCGTGGTCGTAACGATTCCCGTGCCGGAAGGCGTCGTAGGCGTGGTCGGGGTTGTCGGAGTCGTCGGCGATGTGGGGCTGGTGGGCGTAGTGCTCGACGAAACGACAGTCGTCGCCGACCCGGTCAACGTCGAAATCAGACTGTCCGTGGCGGTCACCGTCTGCGACCCGCTCGTTTCGAAGGTGACATGGAAAGTAGCCACACCGCCGGTGAACGTAACCGTGCCGGGGATCGTGGCTTTTTTGTCCGTTGTGGAGAGGTTTGCCGTGCCGTCATAACTTGTGACGACGTGGCCCGTGGGATCCAATGCCTTCAAGGTCACGGTCACTGCCGAACCGACCTTGGCGGCCTGTATGCTGACCGAGTAACTCTCGGCGCTGGTCGCCGCGACCACCGTAATCGGCGCGGACGTGCTGGTGAGCGTCTTCGTGGTCTGATCGGTGGTGGTAATGGTCTGCTGGCCGGCCGTGGCAAAGCTCACGTTGACCGTGGCCAGGCCATTCTTGAAGACCACCGAATACACGCCGCTGGTATCCGTCACGGTGGACGAAGAAGTGGAGGAGAACACGGCCTTCGCGTCGGTGCTGGTCAGCGTGGCCGTGCCGTCGTAATTCTTGACTACGTTGCCATAAGCGTCGAGGGCCTCGAGTTGGACCTGCGTTTGCACGCCGGCCTGCACGGTGGACTTGACGGCCAGGTAGAACTGCGTCGGGACTTCCGGCGCAACCACCGTAACCGGCGTGGACGTGCTGGTGAGCGTCTTCGTGGTCTGATCGGTGGTAATAATGGTCTGCTGGCCGGCCGTGGCAAAGGTCACGTTGACCGTCGCCATGCCATTTTTGAAGGTGACCGTGGCGGGCGTCGTGGCAGTGGCGGCGGTCACGGTCGAACCAGCCGATGAGAACACCGCACCCGCGTCGCTACTGGTCAGACCGACCGTGCCGTCGTAGTTCTTGACCACATAGCCGTCAGCATCCAGGGCGTATAGTTGAACCGTTGTGGCCACGCCGCTCTGCACGGTTGGCTTGATGGCGATGTAGAACGAATTGGCCACATCGGGGTTGGTCACGTCGACCACCGCGCTGCCGGTGATGCTCGGCGTGGTGGTGTCCGTGGCAGTGATCGTCTGGTCGCCCGTGGTCGCAAACGTCACGTTGACCATGGCAATGCCGTTCTGGAACGTGGCGGTGGCCGGAATAACTGCCGAAGTGGAAGTATCCGTGCTGGTCAGTTTCGCCGTGCCATTATAGCTGGGCGAGAATTGGCCGTTGGCGTTCACGGCAACCAGTTCGATCATCGTCTGCACGCCGCTTTGGGCGGCGGGCGGGGCGATGATTGCGTATTGGGTCGCGGTGCTGGAATACCGCGAATAGATCCCCGGCGGCGAATGGCCCATGCCGAGTTGCCCGGCGATTGGGTTCGCGCTAAGCAATGCCCGATTTTCCAGATGCTCTACGCTCAGCCGTCGATTTCCGCGCCCGGTCGAATGACCAGTCTGCCGACGGGTCGAAGCCTTACGCTTTTTCGAACCGCGTTCTTGAAAAAACATGATGTCTCAGTTCCTCAGAAGAGATAGATACCCCGGGCGGCCCTAACTGGCCCCGCCGCCCTTGTGCAGATATTGCATTTGCCCTAAATTTTATCAAACACTCCCGAGCGCCTATTATAAAAATGCCCAGAAATGGTCTATTTGCCATGCCTAAGTTGCTAGGACGATTTGGCGGACGAGGTGTCACACCAGTATAACGCGTGTGGCCCGTTGTCAACAGCAGTTTTCCTAGAGAAAATCGTCATATTCGGGTGCCCTATCGCAGGGTTTCTTTCCGTCAATGTGAGAACTGGTGGAGTAAACTGGCATGAATGAAAACTATAACAGGCAGCTAACCGGAAAAACGGCGATTATCACCGGGGCGAGTAAAGGGTTGGGCCGGGCCATGGCGATTGCCTTGGCCCAGGCCGGCGCCAATCTGGTCCTGGTCTCCCGGGATGAAAACCTCTTGCTGGAAACGGCAGCCGCAGTCGAGCAGTGCGGCGCAGCGGCCGAAGTCCTGTGCGCCGACGCTTCCAATGAAAACGCGGTCCTGGACCTGGAAAAGGCCGTCGCCGCACGGCGCGGCCGCATCGATATCCTCATCAACAACGCGGGTATCAACCTTCGTAAGCCGATCACCGATTTCACGCTGGCGGAATGGGACCAAATTCAGGCCACCAACGTGACTAGTGCGTTCCTCATGTGCCGATCGTTTGTTCCCTACCTGAAAGGGCATGGTTACGGACGGATTATCAATATGACGTCGATCATGAGCCACGTTTCGCTGCCCGGCCGCACGGCGTATTCCACCAGCAAGGCGGCGCTGCTGGGCTTTACGAAGGCCCTGGCCTTGGAATTGGCGGCCGAGCAGATTACGGTCAACGGTATCAGCCCCGGTCCCTGTTCCACCGAAATCAACAAACCACTCATGGAGAACCCCGAACTCACGCGTTTCTTCCTTGAGCGGATTCCCGTGGGCCGCTGGGGCCGGCCCGACGAGGTTGCCGCGCTGGCCGTATTTCTTTGCTCGCAGGCGGCAGGGTTCATTACCGGTGCCGATATCGTGATCGACGGCGGCTGGTTGGCCCAATAGACGGGGTTTTGGGGGAATCTTCGTCGGAAACTTGCTTTTTTCCGAAAAGTAAATATAACAATAGAATGCGGGGTTTTCGGGCAATTCACCCTGCACGAAGCTTCTTCGAGCTTTCGACGGAGCGGCTAGGCACCTTAACCACCCGTTGAGCAATTCGGTTGTCGTCTCCTTTCTCCGGGAATGAGTTTTCCCGGAGGCGCCGGGAGTGAGGCCTGTCATCGACGCGTCGGAACCTCTGAAAAGCATCATGGCGAAGCGATCCGATTCTCGGTCACGAACAGGCAGGGTGGGGCGACGCGACGATTCCGCCGCGCGGTCGCGGCAACGCACGCGCGCCTTGCGGTTCGAGCCGTTGGAAGATCGCCGGCTGTTGTCGCTCGTCCCCTCGGTGTCGGCCGCGGGGCAGGTTCACCCCACGTATGTACCGCTCAACGCGTCCGATTACACTGGGTCTGCAAGCCCCACGGGCTTGAGTCCCAGTCAAATCCGCGGCGCCTATGGCCTGGGCCTTTACGGCTCGGGACTGACATTTCCGGGCACAAGCATCCAGGGCGACGGCAGCGGCCAAACGATTGCCATCGTCGATGTCTACGATGATCCCTTTGCCCTCAACGACCTGAATAAGTTTTCGGCTTACTACGGTCTGCCGCAGTTCAACGCCGCGGGCGATCCGACCTTTCAGAAACTTGACGAGTACGGCGGCGCCTCGCTGCCGGGCACCGACCCCGCCGGCGCGGGCAATGACACCTGGGAGATCGAAGAATCGCTGGACATCGAGATGGCCCACGCCATGGCCCCCATGGCCAACATCATCCTTTTCGAAGCCAACAGCGCGAGCGATAGCGACCTTTTCCAAGGGGTGAAAACGGCGGCCACAGAGCCGGGCGTGGTTGTGGTCTCGATGAGTTGGGCTGGCAACGAGTCCTCGGGCGAGACGAGCGACGACGCGGACCTCACCACGCCGTCGGGCCACCTCGGCGGTTCGGCGACGATGGGCGGCACAAAGTTGGCCGGGGGCGTCACGTTTCTGGCGTCGGCCGGTGACGAGGGCGCGTATGGGTCTACGACCCAAACGGAAACGGTCATTACCGCGCAATACCCGGCCTGTTCACCCAACGTGGTTGCCGTCGGTGGAACCAGTCTATACCCCAGTGGCGACAGCTACAGCAGCGAGAGCACGTGGGGCAATGGCACGAGCAGCGGGACCGAGGGCGGTGGGGGCGGCGGCATCAGCACCTATGAAAGCCAACCTACGTTTCAAACCCAGCCGCCCGCGCCAAACAACGTCGTCAACCAATACAACACGTACAGCACGACGCACCGCGTCTATCCCGACGTGTCGGCTGACGCCAACCCCAACACGGGCGTCTCGCTTTACGACACGTGGGATTTCGGCACTACGAACCCTTGGTTTCAAGTCGGCGGCACCAGCTTGTCGTGCCCCTTGTGGGCGGGCATCATTACCGTGGCCGACCAAGGCCGCGCCATCGAAGGGCTAGGCTCTCTGAACGGTCGCACAGAGACCTTGCCCGCACTGTACAACATGGCGGCGGCAAGCTCCTACAACACATATTTCAACGACATCACCACGGGGAGCAGCATCGGCCAATCAGGCAGCGGCGCGCCTTCTTATGCGCCCGGGACGGGTTACGACCTGGCGAGCGGACTGGGCAGCCCGAAGTGTGCTGCGCTGATTCCCGAATTGCTCGCTTCCCAGGCGGCCGGTCCGAACCTGGTGATTACCGAGGAACCGGGCAATACGGCCGCCGGCGCCAGCTTGTCGTCGATCAGCGTGGACGTGGAAGATGCCTTGGGCAATGTTCTCACGAGCGACAGCAGCAACGTGACGCTCAGCATCGGCGCCAACCCATCCAACGGATTGCTACTGGGAACCCAGACCGTGGCGGCGGCCGATGGCGTGGCGACATTCACGGGGCTGAGCATCACCGCCGCGGGCAACGGCTATACGTTGGTGGCCTCGGACGGCGGTGACACGATCGCCACGTCGAGCCCGTTCAACATTTCGGCAAACACGGACCAGCCAAGCGTGAGCGCGCCGGCCAATGCGTCGTCGCTCAGCGGCACGAAGGCCAGCCTTTCCGTGGCCGGCGCCGATCCCCAGGACGAGACGCTGACTTACGCCTGGTCGCTCCTCTCACTGCCCAGCGGCGCTTCCGCTCCGACCTTCAGCGCCAATCCGGCCCAAACAACGACGGCCACCTTCAGCGCGGCGGGCACTTATATTTTCCTCGTGACGATCGCCGACACGAGCAGCCTATCGACGGCCAGCAGCGTGAGCTACACGGTCACCCAGACGTTGACTTCGCTGGGCGTAACACCTGGTCCAGTGACGCTCTCGGCGGGCTCGCAGGAGCAGTTTTCGGCCACGCAGCTCGACCAATTCGGCAATGTCATGGGCACGCCGTCGAACGTGACGTGGACGGCCGCCAGCGGGACGATCACCGCCGGCGGACTGTACACGACGCCGGCGTCAGGGTCGTCGGACACTGTAACGGCCAAGAGTGGAAGCGCGAGTGGCACAGCCAGCATTACGATCGCCGCGCCGCTGGGTTGGTGGAAGCTCAATGAAGGGCAGCTCACCACAGCCAACGACTCGGGCAGCGGCACGGCCGACAACGGCACGATCTCCAAAGGCACTTGGCTGTCCGCAGCCGACGGAATCGACGGAGTGCCCGCCTTGAACTTCAACGGCAGCAGCACCGTCGTGGCCCTGGGCACTCCGACGAAGCTGGCGACCTTTACGGATATCACGTTATCGGCATGGATCGATCCGGCGAGCATCATGCCCAGCGAAGGCTCGAGCCCGACTTCGAGCCCCAGCTACGACATCATCGATCATCGGCAAAGCAGCACGGACGACGTTTTTCTGAGGATCACCGGCGGCTACGATTTTCAAGTAGGGTTCGTCAACGGCACGGCCTTCCACGGCGCCGCGGCGGTGGTCCCGTCACAGGATCTGAGCAGTTGGGTATTCCTGGCCGGCACATTCGATGGCCAGACCTGGCGTCTCTACCTCAATGGCCAGCTTATCGCGTCGTCGGCCGATACCACCGCGCTCATCAATCCGTCGGGTGACTGGGACATCGGGGCGGCAACGGCAACGTCAGGCGGCAAGCACTCGACCAGCACTACGAGTTCCTATTTTAGCGGTGACATTGCCGATGCGCGGGTCTACAGCACGGCCCTGAGTTCCGCCGCCATTGCCGGCCTGGAGACAATTCCGCCGGTGCTAAGCGCAGACCCCGCCAATCAGACGGTCGTGGCGGGCGGCACGGCGACTTTCACGGCGGCGGCCGGCGGCAACCCGGCGCCCGGGGTGCAGTGGGAGGTGAGCAACAACAGTGGCGCGACGTTCAGCCCGATCGGCGGGGCAACCTCCAGCACCTACAGCTTCACAACGAGCGCATTGCAGAACGGGTACGAGTACGAGGCGGTCTTCAGCAACGTCGCCGGCGCTACGACCAGCACGGCTGCTACGCTGACGGTCCAGTCGGCTCCCAGCGTGACCGTCGAACCGGCCAATGAGACGGTTGTGGCGGGCGGTACGGCGACCTTCACGGCGGCGGCTGGCGGCAATCCGGCGCCTACCGTGCAATGGAACGTGAGCAACAACAACGGCGCCACGTTCAGTCCCATCAGCGGAGCGACCTCGACCACCTACAGCTTCACGAGCAGCGCGGCGCAGAACGGATACGAGTATGAGGCAGTCTTCACCAATTCCATTGGCAGCACGACCAGCACGTCGGCCACGCTGACTGTCGCGACCGCCCCGGCCGTGACTACAAACCCGGCCGGTCAGACGGTCAACGCGGGCGGTACGGCGACCTTCACGGCCGCAGCCAGCGGCAGCCCTGCGCCGACCGTGCAGTGGGAGGTCAACACGGGCAGCGGCTTCACGAACTTGACCGACGGCGGAGTGTATAGCGGCAGCGGCACCGACACGCTGACGATCAGCGAGGCCACGGTTACGATGAACGGCTACCAATACGAGGCGGTCTTCAGCAACAGCGTAAGTTTTGCGACCAGCACGCCGGCCACGTTGACTGTCGATACTGCCCCCGGTGTGACCGCGGAGCCTGCCAACCAGACAGTTGTGTCGGGCGGCACGGCCGGCTTCACGGTGGCGGCCAGCGGCAGCCCTGCGCCGACCGTGCAGTGGGAGGTCAACACGGGCAGCGGCTTCACGAACTTGACCGACGGCGGGGTGTATAGCGGCAGTAGCACCGACACGCTGACGATCACTGGGGCCACGGCGGCGATGAACGGCTACCAATACGAGGCGGTCTTCAGCAACAGCGTAAGTTCGGCGACCAGCACGCCGGCCACGTTGACCGTCGATACCGCCCCCGGCGTGACCGCGGAGCCCGCCAATCAGACAGTCGCTGCGGGCGGCGCGGCAAGCTTTACGGTGGCGGCCAGCGGCAATCCTGCGCCCACCGTGCAGTGGGCGGTCAACGCGGGCAGCGGCTTCAGCAACTTGACCGACGGGGGACTGTATAGCGGCAGTAGCACCGACACGCTGACGATCACTGGGGCCACGGCGGCGATGAACGGCTACCAATACGAGGCGGTCTTCAGCAACAGCGTAAGTTCGGCGACCAGCACGCCGGCCACGTTGACGGTCCTTCAACCGCCGGTGGTAACCGTTGGCAATTCCGGGGCAATCACCGTCATCTGCGGCAGTTCGGCGGTGGGCGTGGCCCCCAATCTGACGATCGACGACGCAAATGATGGCGATCTGCTCTCGGCCACGGTGAGCATCAGCGGCGGGCCGCTGGATGCCGGCAGCGAGACCCTGGCGGCCACCACGACGGGCACGAACATCACGGCCAGCTACAACAGCGCTACGGGCGTACTCACGCTCAGCGGCAATGATACGCTGGCCAACTACCAGCAGGTGATCGAGAGTGTGACTTACGTCGACAGCCTGCTGGGGACCACGAACACCGGCAACCGCACGTTGAGCTTTAGCGTCACCGACGCCAACAACCTCAACAGCACGCCGGTCACGGCCACGGTGGCCTTCGACGTGGCCCCCACGGTGACAGGAGTGTATGTATCGGGCAGCGACTGGGCGCCGGCGTATTATACCACCCTGACCAATGCGGGCGTGGGCAGTTCGCTGGGCTACGAACTGGCCAGCGGTTCGGGGCAATTGAGCAACGCCAACGTCCCCGGCTGGACGAACCTGAACACGATCACCATCGTTTTCGACAAGCCGGTCAGCGGGCTGACGTTGTCGAGCTTCGCGCTGGGCGACTCGGCCAGCAACAACAACACCGGCGCCGGCGCCACGAGTTCGGGGATCACGATCACGGGCGAGACCAACGTCAGTTCGACGGAAGCCCAGCTCACGCTCAGCGGCCCGCTGCCTTCCAACAAGTATTACGTGGAGGTTCTCGCGACGGGGGTCACCGACGCCGCCGGGGCGACGCTGGACGGGCTCTGGACCACGAGCGTGAGCAGCTTTGCGGCAGGTTCGGGGAACGGGGCGCCGGGGAGCAACTTCGTTTACGAGTTCTATGAGTTGGCGGGTTCCATCCTGCGCAACGGCAGGGTTTCGACGGCGGATGTCACCAAGTTGCGGAGCATCGCGCTGGGGAGCGACACGACCGCCACCTGGCAGGACGACGTCAACGGCGACGACAGGCTGAGCACGGCCGACGTGACCTCCATGCGTTCGAAGCCCCTGACCAGCCTCGGCAACTTTCCCAGTCCGATCCTGCCGACTTCGGCTGCCGGCCCGGTGGAATCGGCGGGGACGATGGCCGCGGCGATGAGCCCGGCCGCCGTCTCCGTGGCGGCCAGCCCGATGTCGGGGGTCATGGCGGTGGCGGCATCGAGCGCGACGATGGCCGTGACGGTCACCGAAAGCGCGGCCGTATCGGGCGCGGGACCGGCGGCCGTTTCCGTGCCTGCCGCGGTCGAGCAACTCGTCCACCGGCCTGCCGCCAGGCCAGTTGCGGCGGACATGGCCTGGATGCGGCAGGCCGTATATAGTTCCGATGGGTTGGACCTTCGTCATCAATTTCCGGCGATCCAGGCCCTGGATGCCGTCTTTGCGGAGTTCGGCCGCAGCTTGTAAAGCGCAATCATGGTGAATCGATCCGACGTGCCAGTCCGATCTGCTCGACGGGGCCGACATTGTGCATCACCGTTGCGGCGCTTGCGGACCTTGTGCGTCGAGGCATTGGAAGATCGCAGGCTGTTGTCGGTCGTTCCCGCGCTGCCGGCCAACTGGCAGGCGCAGCCCACGATCCAAATCGTGTCGCCGAGCGCGTTCGCTCCCAGTGGGTCTTCGACTCCCAATGCCAACGCGCTGACGCCTAACCAGATCCGCGGGGCCTACGGCTTGGGCACCTATGACAGCACGGGGGCGCTCAGCAACGCCGTGATGTTCGGCGGCATTCAGGGCGATGGCAGCGGCCAGACGATCGCCATCGTAGACTACGGTGACGATCCCAACGCCGCCAGCGACTTGAACGCCTTCTCGGCCTACTTCAATCTGCCGCAAGTCAACGTGTCGGGCGGGCCCACGTTCCAGAAGCTCGACGAGACCGGCGGCAGCAACCTGCCGACCACGGTGCCGTCGGCTTGGACAGTCGAGGAGTCGCTGGACATCGAGTGGGCCCACGTCATGGCCCCCATGGCCAACATCATACTCTTCGAAGCCGCCGACAACGATAATGGCCTCTTCACCGCGGTGCAGACGGCCGCCGCCACGCCGGGCGTGGTCGTCGTCTCGATGAGTTGGGGCGGCGATGAGGTTTCCGACGAAACGGCTGCCGACTCCTGCTTCACCACGCCGTCGGGCCATAACGGCGTGACGTTTCTGGCCGCCACCGGCGACTACGGAGCCTATTCTTCCGATAGCACGACGACGATCACGCCCCAATACCCGGCCAGCTCGCCCAACGTCGTCGCGGTCGGCGGGACCAGCTTGTATGTCAATGGCAACAGCTACGCCAGCGAGACCGCGTGGGGTAACGGCGTAAACAGCGGGACCGCACGGGGCGGCGGGGGCGGAATCAGTTCCTATGAAAGCCAGCCCTCTTACCAGAGCGGCGTCGTCAATGCGTACAGCACGACCCAGCGGACGTATCCCGACGTCTCGGCCGACGCCGATCCCTTCACGGGCGTGCCGATTTATGACTCGACGGATTACGGCAGCACGACGCCCTGGTCGAGCGGCCCGGTAGGCGGCACGAGCCTGGCCTGTCCCTTGTGGGCGGGGATGATCGCGATTGCCGACCAGGGGCGCTCGATCGCCGGCTTGCCGTCGCTGGACGGCCCGAGCCAGACATTGCCCACACTGTACGCGCTGCCAGCCGCCGATTTCAACGACATTGTCTACGACACCTCGACGATTTCGACGCCCGACAACACCATGCCGGGGCCGAGCATCGGCCCTAGTCCCCTTTACGACCCCGGACCCGGCTATGACCTGGCGACCGGCCTTGGCAGCCCGGTGGGCAACGTGCTCATCCCGACATTGGCGGGACCCAGCATGCTGGCGTTTGCCCAAGCGCCGACCAGCGCGCTCGCCGGTGCGAGCATCGTTCCTTCAATTACCGTGGACGTCGAAAACGCCCTGGGCAATATCGTCATCAGCGACAACAGCGACGTGACCCTCAGTATCGGCAATAATCCCGCGGGCGGTTCCCTGCAAGGCACGCTGACCGTGGCCGCAGTCGATGGCGTCGCCACGTTCTCCGGGTTGGACATCACCGCCGTGGGCAACGGCTACACCCTGGTTGCCAGCGACGGCGGGCTAGCCGGCGCGACCTCGGCTGCCTTCAACATCGCACCCGATCCGCCCACCATTGCCACGCCTGCGGTCGCTTCGCTCGATCCCGTGACCGGCACGACGGTCGGTCTTTCCGTGCTCGGGGCCGATGCGGCGGGTGAGAGCAATCTGACCTATGAGTGGTCGACCTTGCCTAACGGCGCTACGCCGCCGACGTTCAGCGACAATGGCGATAATACGGCGAAAAACACCACGGCTACCTTCAGCCAGGCGGGGAACTACGTTTTCACGGTGACAATTACGGACCCGGCCGGACTTTCGACCACCAGCAGCGTAAGTGTGGCCGTGAACCAGACGCTCACCAGTTTCAGCCTTGCCGCCGCGCCTGGAAACGGTTTCAACCCCGATGGCGCTGACACGTTCCAGGCAACGGCGCTCGACCAGTTTGGCATGGCCTTGGCCAATCAGCCGTCACCGCCTTGGTCGCTGGACAACGATGGAATTGACTTCAATTCAACAGCCGGGGCCACCGTGATCCTGGACGGCGTAAGCCCCAGTTTTGCCGACGTGACGTTCAGCGGTACAGGTTATACCATGGTCCAGCAAGGTTCCGGGGGGGCGCTGCTGCTTGCCAACGGCAACGGCGCGGCGACGCTCACGGCGGCCGCGGGCGAGGACACGATCGGTGTCCCGGTGGTCTTGCAGAGCAACGTCGTCGCGCTTCCGGCCGCCGGCAGCCAATTGACTGTCTCCGGCGGAATCAGTGGCCCCGGCCAATTCACGGTCGACGCTCCGGGAAACGTCATTTTCACGGCAGCCAATACCTACACGGGTGGCACTACGGTCGCCGCCGGTACGCTCACGATCACCACCGTATCGGCGATCGCCGCAGGCACGAGCTTGACGGTCAACGCGGGAGGTGTTTTCATCTTTGATCCGGCTGCCACAGCAACGCCATCCGCGGCGGCGGTTGCGACCGCTACGGCTGCCGTATCGACCAATGCCAGCATTGCGGCCGTCGATACACCCGCCGCGGCGGCGGTGTCCCCGGTTCCGGCGCCGGCGGCTGTTGCAATCCAGCCGGCAGCGCAGCCGATTGCGGCGTCGCCGGCTGCAAAATCGCCTGATGCCAGTGATGCGCACGCAGCGGTTATCAGCCAGTTTGTCGGACCGTTGACAGCCAAGCCCCTGTCTTCGCTGACGCTCCCGCGTGCCGGCGAGGAGGAAAAGGAAACAGCCTCAGCGAAGATTGCCGGGAATCCAGCGTGGGCGTGGTTGGCTGCCGCAGGCATGGACAGTTCGGATTGGCGGCAGCAGAAGGATGTTGCGACTAGTGCCTTGGACGCCGTGTTTGCCGACTATGGTAGGGCGAAGCAATAGCTCACATGCCCACCCCTCGCCGTTTTCTGAAACGCTGTTACGTCGTCATCTCGCCGCGCCGCTGTTGCTGGCTTCCGCTCCTGTTAGTCTTGGTGGCGAGCGTCTCCAGGGCCGATGCGGCGGGGCCGAACTTGATGGATTACTTCCATGCCTGCGGCATCGGCGGCGAAGCCTTGGCAAGATTCTCCGATGACCGGCAAATAGCCGAGGAGGAACTGGGCGTGATCCGCTCGATCGCCGTGCGCCTGCGCGATTGCCCGCCCAGCCGCCTGGAGGACTTGATCCAAGGGGAAATCTCCGTGGCCGATCGAAAGCTCCCCTCGCCCGCCGAGGCCAAGGGCCAGCGCGGGCGGATGTTCAAGGTCCAAGGCACAGTCACGTCCGTGGAACCAGTCGCAGACCCGGACGCCGAGTCGCTTTGGCGATATACCGTGACGCTTTCCGAGCGTCCTTACCGGGCCGTGGTTTATTTGGCTTCACCAAACACCGCCGCTGGCGGCCAGCGGGTCGAATTCGACGGCCTCTTCGCGAAATACGTGCCCGGGACCGGCGCGGAGCAGATGGCTGTCTTCGTAGCGCCGCGGCTGGAACGGCGCGGCGACTCGCCTCTGGCGAATCTCGGCATGGACCTTGGACTGCTGGAGGGTATCCGCGACTATTCGCCCATGACGGCTGCCGACCACGACGCCTTTTATCATCTGCTGCTGCTGGCGAGGAATGCGGATCTGGCCCGATTGCAGCGCGATGCGGAGCAACTCGACGGATCGCCGCGGGGGTTGCCCGCCTTGTTTTCCGCTCCAGCCGCGCAGCGCGGCCGCCTGGTGAGGCTTGCGGGAATGGTGCAGCGGGTCGTCCGTGTGCCCGTCGATGATGCGGCCGTGGCGGCCCGCCTGGGCGCCGATCACTTTTTCGAGATCGATCTGATGGCCGAAGGATCGCAGGGCAACCCCTTGGTATTCTGCACGCTGGACTTGCCCGCAGGCATGCCGCTGGTGGAGCAACCATCGTCTGGCGAGCAAGTCGACGTGACCGGGTTCTTTTTCAAGACCTGGCAGTATCCTGTGAAACTCTCGCAGGCGGAGAAGGACGCTAGCCCCGGATCTACCTGGGCACGGCAGCCAGCGCCGCTGGTGATCGGGCCGGCACCGCTCTGGAAACCGGCCGCCCAGGAGAAAAAAAGTTCCACCGCCCCGGCCATTGGCGTTTTCGTGCTACTAGCCATGATCGGGGTCTGCCTGTTATTATGGCATTTTCGTCAATCCGACGAAGAATCCTTTCGGCAAGTAGTTGCCCGGGAGTGAGGGATCGTATAATTTGGCGGACTGAAGTCCGCCCTACAACTGCATTCTGGCGGACTGAAGTCCGCCCCACTTACAGGAGTCAGCAATGAAACGCGCGAAGATCACGATTATCGGGGCAGGCAATGTCGGGGCGACCACCGCCCACTGGTGTGCGGCGGCCGAATTGGGCGACGTCGTGCTCTTGGACATCCCCCAGACCGAGAACATGCCCAAGGGCAAGGCGTTGGATCTTTTCCAGGCCGGCCCGATCATGGATTTTGACGCCCGCATCACGGGCACGACCAACTACGACGACACGTCCGGCAGCGACGTGGTGGTGATCACGGCCGGCATTCCCCGCAAGCCGGGCATGAGCCGCGACGATTTGTTGAACACCAACGCCCGCATCGTGGGCGCCGTCTCCGCCGAAGTTCGCCGCACCAGTCCGCAGGCGATTGTGATCGTGGTCAGCAATCCGCTGGATGCCATGGTGCAGAGGGCCTGGCAGGTGACCGGCTTTCCGCCGCAGCGGGTATTGGGACAGGCGGGCGTGTTGGACACCGCCCGTTTTCGCGCGTTCCTGGCCCTGGAGCTTGACGTCAGCGTGGAGGATGTTTCGGCCATGTTATTGGGCGGGCATGGCGACACGATGGTGCCCCTGGCCAGTTGCGCCTCGGTGGGCGGCATCCCCGTTACGAATCTGATTGCTCCAACGCGGCTCGAACAAATCATTCAGCGGACCCGCGACGGTGGCGCCGAGATCGTTTCCTTGTTGAAGACCGGCAGCGCGTACTACGCCCCGGCCGCCGCCACCGCACAGATGGTCGAGGCCATCGTCCGCGATAAGAAGCGTCTCATTCCTTGTGCCGCGTATTGCGACAAGGAGTACGGCGTGGGCGGATATTATGTCGGCGTGCCGGTGGTTTTGGGTGCTGCCGGCGTGGAGCGGATCATCGAGTTGCAACTTTCCGAAAGCGAGCGGGCGGCCTTTCAGAAGAGCGTCGACGCCGTGAAGGGGCTGGTGGCCACGATGGCGCGGTTGGCAGGGTGATCGTTTTCGATCATCACCTCTTTTCGGTTTTCTGGCCCGGACGGTCGTAAATCAATACCACGGTGCGGTCCGGCGAGCAGACTTCGAAGTGCATCATGTCGTCCTCGTCGTCGTACACCTTGAGCCGCGGCTTCCGGTGGGTTTCCGGGTCGAACCATTCTTCGGGACTTCGGGCAATATAGGGCGGAACGCCGTCAATTGACAAGTCCCACCAGGCTCCGGATCGAATCTGGTGGGACTTGCGACCACGACCATGAGTACATGGTGCCCGACATGGTGCCCGTCGGCCCATCCTGCTGCCGCTAGATCGTGGGCATCAAAACCTCGGGGCACCGTCGGGACCAGGGCCCTGTTGCGGACCATCACGGAACTCGGGCGTGCGCTCGTGTCGCGGCCGATCGGGGCCATCACGGTCAGGGCCACCTTGAGGGCCGTCGAAGCGTGGTCCGCGCGACGGCGGAGCGCCCGGTCCATCCTGCGGACCCCGCGACGGACCAAACGCGCCCCGCCTGCCCTCGTGGCGTGGCGGCATAGGACCATCGCGGTCGGGACCACCTTCGGGGCCGTTAAACCGTGGTCCACGCGAAGGCGGACCAAACTCGCCCCGCCTGCCCTCGTGGCGTGGCGGCATAGGACCATCGCGGTCGGGACCACCTTCGGGGCCGTTAAACCGTGGTCCACGCGAAGGCGGACCAAACTCGCCCCGCCTGCCCTCGTGGCGTGGCGGCATAGGACCATCGCGGTCGGGACCACCCTCGGGGCCGTCAAACCGTGGTCCACGCGATAGCGGGCCGAACTCGCCTCGTCTGCCCTCGTGACGCGGCGGCATGGGGCCATCGCGGTCGGGACCACTCTCGGGGCCGTCAAACCGTGGTCCACGCGAAGGCGGGCCGAACTCGCCTCGTCTGCCCTCGTGACGCGGCGGCATGGGGCCATCGCG
>CAZTPX010000001.1:249725-334662 GCA_964615095.1 uncultured Planctomycetaceae bacterium
GTCAGGGCCACCCTGCGGACCGTCGATCTGCGGGCCGCGATCCGGTTGCGGTCTCTCGCGTCTGCCATCTTCCCTCCGCGGTGGCTTGGGAGCATCCGACTTCTGCTCCGGTTTGCCGGGACCGCGCGGTCCGTCGGCTCCCGGCCTGCGTGGTGACCGCCCGGCGGGACCAGCGCCCGGGCCACCGGGAGGTGGACCATCGTTCCGTCGTACGTCGTCGCGGCCGCGCGGCGGTCCGGGAGGCATCGGAGCGCCTTCGGGGCCACGCTCGCCGGCATGCCGCGGGCCGCCAGGGCCCCTGTCCCGCTCGGGCCGGTCCGGCGGGTTTCCACCATCTTCTCGCGCCGGCGGTTGAGCCTGGTGATCGGCGGGAGGCTGGGCCTGCACTTGCCGCTGGAGCGCCAGCAGGACCAGCAGACCGAGCATGGCGGCGATCACCGCCCCGCCCAGCCGCCATCTGTCACATTTCCATTGTCGAGTAATCACCCAACATCTCCTTCTGAGAGATTAACGAACACCGGAGGCAATTGCCCAACGCAGGCAGTGCCGAGGCGGTGCAGAGAACCGTTCAAGATCCAAGACCAAGGACCGGAAAATCAATAACTGCCGAATAGTCGCCTTTCGCTCCGCGAAAGTTGCGCAACTTTCGCAGAGCGAAAGGCGACTTTATGTGCCAAGACTAAAAACCTGCCTCGGCATCCTCGCCCAGCAAGTCGGAAATTCGCTTGTCGATGAGTTGCGATTTGTTCTTTTCGCGGCGCTCGGTGACCTCACGCAGCCGTTTCAATTCCTCTTCGAAGCGGGTCAGTTCCAGCTTGCGACGCTGCTGGCGGGCCTCGAACTGCTCGGCGACGGCCTTCTTCAGGTCTTCTTTGAGCTTGGCCCGCTGGTCCTTGGACGCGTCGCGATAGGCCCTGGCCAGTTCCTGGGTGCGGCGATCCAGGTCGTTTTCCGCCTTAATGAGCTTGGTCATCTCCGGGTCGTCCCTTTCCATCGGGGCAAAGCCGGGGCGCGGGCCGCCCCGTTGCGGACCTTGCCGCTGAGGTCCGGGGCGTTGCGGCTGCCCCGGTCCAAACTCGTCGGGCCGGTCTGGCCGCCCGTCGGGACCGCGGGGAGGGCCGTCCCGACGTTCATCGGGTCTATCCTGCTGTCCCTCGGCCCGGGGCCGAGGGGGTTGTCTCTGTTCACGATCCGGCGGCGGGCCAGGAGGGTTATTGTCATCGTCGGCAGGCCCCGCGTCACGCGGCCTTGGCGGCGGCGCCTTCGGTTCTGGCGCAGCGGCGGCCTCGCGATCTCCCGTCTTTTTGTCCTCGGCGGCGCGGGTCAACGCGACCGCCATCAGCAAAACCAGGCCAGCCAACCCGGCCAGTACCATGGTTTTTCGCATGTCGTAGGCATGTCGAAAATAAATTACACGCATCGTTTGTCTCCATTAGAAAGTTCTTTTGCGTCTCAGCCAGGATGGTAAACGTGGAAGGCCGCCGCTTTTCTACAAGCTCGCGCGTATTTTTTCGGATTTTGTAGAATAAGGGGAGCGGTTCTCGTTTTTAGTAGGTAGGGAGCCTCGTGTGGACGAAACAATCAAACAACCCGACGGGCAGTCGCAGCGCTTGCAATCCGGCGACCGGAACGCCTTGGCTGCGCTTTTCTCACAGCACTGGGAGCGTTTGTGGCGGATGGTCAACTTTCGCATGGACCGCCGGCTGTTGGGCCGCGTCGACGCTGACGACGTGCTCCAGGAAGCGTACCTGGCGGCCGCAGCCCGCTTGGAACACTGCCGCGACGACGCGTCGCCGTCGCCCTTTGTCTGGCTGCGGTTGATCGTCCTGCAAACGCTGACCGACATCCACCGGCACCACCTCGGCGCGCAGATGCGCGACCCCGACCGCGAGATTGATTTGATCGGTTGCCGATATCCCGTATCCACCACTGCCGCGCTGGCCGCGCAGTTGATGGCCAACGCCACCTCGCCCAGCCAGGCGGCGGTCCGCTCGGAAACGCTGGCGCAGGTGGAACAGGTCATTGCCGGCATGGACCCCTTGGACCGCGAGGTCCTGGCGCTGCGGCATTTCGAGGAGTTGGGCAATAGCGAGGTCGCCGAGGTGCTGGGCATCCAGCAAAAGGCTGCCAGCATTCGCTACATCCGCGCTCTGAAGCGTCTGCGGGCCATCCTTGCGCAGATGCCGGGGTTGTTTGATTACCCCGGCAGCGAAGTCCAGCATTAGGGCAACGTTTTTTCATGCCGCAGTAAGCAGGAGAGCATCATGTCTGAAGCCGAAGATGAACGCGATCCACTGGAGGTCTTGGCAGCCGAGTTCACGGCGCGGCAGCGCCGCGGCGAGTTGCCGTCGATCTCCGAATATGTGGCCCGCCGCCCGGATCTGGCGGCGGATATCGAGGAGCTTTTTCCGACCATCGCCGTAATGGAGCAGGTCAAGGCCCACAAGCAGCAAGGCAGCGGTGCCCGCGTCTCGCTGGGCGGCGTCCGGCTGGAACGCTTGGGCGACTTTCAGATCATCCGCGAGATCGGCCGAGGCGGCATGGGCATCGTCTACGAGGCCTTCCAGGAATCGCTCGGCCGGCACGTGGCCGTCAAGGTCCTGCCCCGCCAGGCGCTGCTCGACCCGCAGCACCTGCGGCGGTTCCAGCGCGAGGCCCAGACTGCGGCCCGGCTGCACCATACCAATATCGTCCCCGTGTTCGGCGTGGGAGAACACGACGGTTTCCACTATATTGTGATGCAGCTCATCGACGGTGCGGGCCTGGATGAAGTGCTCGCCGCGCTGCGACAGATGGGTAGCCGACTTCCGCCCGCCTCCGGCAGCCGGCCGCAAACAACGCCAGATAAAGATGCCTCCGGATTCACCCGGACCGCCGTAGCGGCACATCCGCGGCATTCGACCGAGGTCGCTCGCCTGGCGAGCGCATTGGTGGAAGGACGATTCGGGCCGCTTCAGGCGTTCGACAACGCTGGCCCTGAAGGCGCCGGCGATCAGGCGAAAACCGCTGCCGAGCCCGCAACGGCCAGTCTGTCCCCGGCGGCGGTGTCCGCAGTCACCGAGGAGTTCTCGTTCGACGTCGATACGACAGCCAACGGGCGCGGCGCGGCGGCCGACCCGGTTTCCGCCAGAGCTCCGCTTGGCGACGGATCGTTGCCCTCGGGTCCGCCGCATTGGCGGAGCGTGGCCACCATCGGCCAGCAGGTGGCCGAGGCCCTGCACTATGCCCATACACATCACACGCTGCACCGCGACATCAAGCCAGCCAATCTACTGCTGGACTCGCAGGGCGTGGTCTGGATCACCGACTTCGGCCTGGCCAAGGCAATGGAGCAGGACAATGTGACCCAAAGCGGGGCTATGGTGGGCACCTTGCGTTACATGGCCCCGGAACAATTCTCCGGCCAGGCCGACGCCCGCAGCGACGTCTACGGCCTGGGCCTGACGCTCTACGAGTTGCTCACCTTGCGTCCGGCCTTCGAAGACAGCAGCCGTAGCGGCCTGGTGGCCAAGATCGTGCAAGGCGTGCCGCTCACCCCGCGCAAGCTCAATCCGGCGGTCCCGCGCGACCTGGAGACCATCGTCTTGAAGGCCATGGCCCGCGAGCCGCGCGACCGCTATGCGACGGCCGGAGAGCTGGCGCGGGACCTGGAGAGTTTTCTCGACGACCGTCCGATTCTCGCCCGCCGCACACCCGCTGTCGAACGCCTCTGGCGCTGGGCGCGTCGCAACCGGGCTGTGGCCGCGCTGCTTGCGTGCAGCCTGGCCCTGCTGGTGGCGGTGGCGGTCGTGGCGAGCGTGGGCTACGTGCGCACGGCGCGGGCCAACGCCCAGGAGAAGATCCAGCGCGACAAGGCGGAAGAGACCTCGGCCTTGGCCCTGGAAGCCCTGGACAGTATCTTCCGGCAATTCACCCCCGACCGCACCGCCCCCGCTTCGGCGACGCTCCGCGTGAGCGACGCGGAAGACCCGATTGCGCTGCCCGTTCAGCCCGTGCTCTCCAAGGAAGCGGCCGCACTGCTGGAGCACATGCTCAAGTTCTACGATCGCCTGGCCGAGCAGGAGAGCGGCGATTCCCGCTTGCACCGCAAGGTTGCCGAGGCCAATCGCCGCGTGGGCGACATCCGCCAGCGATTGGGCCAGTATGCCGAGTCGAAAGCCGCCTACCTGCGGGCGATCGACCTGTACGCGCGGCTGGCGAAGTCCGCGCCGGCCGACACGGACCTGCAGACCGAGATCGCCCGCATCCACAATGAACTGGGCAACGTCTACGATGCGCTCGGCGACTTGGAAGCGGGGCGCAAGTCGCACCTGGACGCCTTGGCGGCGCTGCGGACGGTCTCGGCGGAATCGTCGGCCGTGCCCGACTGCCAATACGAATTGGCGCGCACCTGCTATTTTCTGGGCAAGCGCGGCGGCGGACTGGTGGGGCCGCCGCCTGGGCTGGATGGTCCGCACGAGCCGCACGACTGGCGCGGCGGGCCGCCCGGTTTCGTTTTCGATCCCCGCGGGCCGCACCACGGGCCGCTTTCCCCCTTCCCCTTGGCCCCCCGCCACGAGGGCGAGGAGTCCCTCGACAAGGCACTGGCCCTCTGGCAGCAACTCGACCGCGATTCCCCTTGGCCGCCAAGCGGACGCAAGTTTGCGCACGGACCGCCGCCACTCGAGGGCGAAAACCGGGGCGAGCACTACCGGCAGGAGGCGGTCCAGCGGCTGGAACGGCTGGTGGCCGATCATCCCCAGGTGCCCGGCTATCGCCACCTCTTGGCCCGCTGCTATCGCGAGATGCCTGCCGCGGCGCCTGGCGGCGGCCTGAGTTCGGGGTCGGATAATCTGACGAAGGCAGCCCACATTCTCGAAACCCTGGTGAAGGAGCAACCCGACGTGGCCGACTACCGTTACGACCTGAGCGAGACGTATGCCATGCTCGGCGACCAGGAGCCGGCGGGGCTGGAAGGGCCCAGCCAGGACCCCACGCAGCAGTCCTCCGTCCTGCTCGGAAAGGCCTTGGCGCTTTCCGAGCAACTCGTGGCCGAGCATCCCAATATCCCCGATTACGCCTCGTCCTCGGTCAATATCCGCTTGCGGCTGAACCGCGGTCTGCGGGAAGACGATGCTTCACGGGCGGAGGCCAATCTGCGCAAGGCGTTGGAAGTGCAATCCTCGCTCGCGCACCGGTTCCCCGAGAACTTTTCCTACAAGTTCTGGACGGCGGTGATCCAGGAGTCGTTGGGCGGACTGCTGCAGGAGCACGGCCGACTGACCGAAGCTCGGTCCGCGCTGCAGGACTGCATCGCCTCGTTCCAGGAAGTCTGGCAGCACGATGCCCGGGCGCCGATGGTTTTGGGCGGCATTCTGGCCAAGAACTACCTGAACCTGGCCGAGGTGCTACGCCGTCTGGGCGAGGACCAAAAGGCCGATGAGGCCGCCGTGCAGGCCCAAGTGTTCGAGGGGCAGCATTGATCGATTTAGAGTGTCCGGAAGAAATGCCACCCTCGCAGAAACACGGAAGTTGTTTATCGTCCGGTCCTGAGTTGCTGGAGGAAGCCCGCGTGCGGAATCTTTTGCGGGTCTTCCGTCAATGTGTCGCTCGAATGGACTTGGTTGACTCCGTTCCCTCTACCCGCAACAGCCTGACGCCGTATGGCCCTGCCAGCTTTACGCTGGCCGGACCCGCGAGGGCCGAACTGATGATCGCTCCCGTCTCCGCATCGCTAAGCCGACAACCTTGCAGATCAAACCCAAAGACGTCGCTGCGGAAAGACAATTCCGCATCGACCGCCTCGGGCGACCAACTCGCCAGCACAATCAACAGCGCTTTCTTCCGCGGGTTGGAAAGGACCAGCCACTTCACCGGACCCGGCTTGACAAGCAGCGCGGGACGGCGGTCCCAATAGTTGTGTATCGCAATGCCTTCCGTGCCATAGCCAAAATCGGCCAGGTACTTTTCCAAAGGGCCGGAGTGCTGGATCTCATGGACCGTGCGCATGCCCCACTCGATCCGCGTCCGCAACCGCTGGGCCTCGTCCTGCGACATTCGCCTGCCCAACCCCGCGAGCACCTTGTTGGCCGACCCGGCCACGGCGTATAGGCTCAACGGCAGATTGCCGATCTGCTGCCCGGTGGTTTCGGTCCGCAGCCATTCGGACGAGAAGGGTTGATCGTTTGCCAATTCGTGGTCGAGGTCGGCGGTAGCCCAAGTGTGCAAGGGCAGCACGAGCGTGTTGGTCATGTGGACGACCCATTCCAGCGGCTCGCTCCGCTTCCGCCGCCATTGTTGCAGCAGGTTCCAGACCCGCTTCTGGTACTCCCGCTGATTCCAGAGCACCAGGCAAGGCTGGATCTCGCCGTCCTCGGCAAGGTAGGCGTCGCTGGTCCGCGGATTGACAGCCAGCCGCGGATAGGTGTTGTCCCAGTACAGGCTGACACCGCGCTTGAGCCACTCGTTGGCGAACCAGCAGCCGAAATCGCGATAGCTCGGCCCGTAGGTCACATCGACCGACCGGCCCAGGGTGCAGTAACCGCTGTCGGCGCTGACGCGGTCCAGCGGAGTGCGGGCATGGGCGTCGCCCTGCGAGTCCCATTCGTCCTGGAAGATGGCGTATTCCGGCCGCGCTGTCGCGGCTTCCATCTCCTCGTGATACACAGTCAACGGCCGATGCAGCCCAACATCGCGGGCACGGCTGGCGAAGTGCGAGACGCTATCGGTCCAGTTCCACGTGCCGTGGACCAGCGGCGGCTTGTTGCGGCGGACATAATCGGTCAACCATGCGGCGTCCAGCGGCTTGCCGTCGCGACAGGCCAGGATCTTGTCTACGATCGTCCAGTCGTCGCGGAGCGGACCTTGGCTGGGACATTGCAGTCCGCCGAAGGGCACCACAGCCAGCCCGCCGGGGATATCGGGCAAGCGCTTCCGCCAGTCGGCGGGCAAGGGCTTCGTGGGCGATGCCTGCAGGCCGAAACAGAGCTCGCGCGGTTCACGCAGCACGATCGGCCGGTTGACGAGGTAGACCTCCAGGGCGAGCACGCCGCCGCGACGCACAAGTCGATGCGTGGGCCTCTTGGAGTTTTCCTTTTCCGTGACCCAGCCGCGATCGTTCTCGCCGAACCAGGCCAGCCCGCTTTCTTCAGCGCCGAGCCACACGTAGGGCACGAAACAGTTCCGCCAGGTGTTGCTCCGCGGCGCTTTCGAGCCGTCCCACACCACGCCTTCTCCTGCCGGCGTCGTGCCCGAATAGTTGTGCCGCACCCCATCGCCGATTGCATGCATCAACGGAACTTCCGTATCGCGCAGCGGAATCTCGATCCACAACCGGCTGATCTCCGCCGGGCTATGCCCGGGGCCAAGCCGCATCTCGACTTTCATGCAGCCGTCAGCCTCGATCGTCGAACACGTATCGACCTGCACGCTCTCGCTGGCGGCGGTCGCATGGAATTGGGCAGACGGGCCTTTGCTATAGACCCAACCAACGTCCCTGCGGGTCCAGGGCTGCTCTTTGCCGCCGCTGACCACATGCAAGGCGATAGGACCGGCCAGCAACTCGCGCCCCATGCTCGCCACGCGGTCCCAGAGCCCAAAACCGTTCATCGTATAGGTCCGCCCCACGACACTCACCGTGTCGCCGGCCACGCGGACCGGCTCCAGCGGCGGAAAGACTTCGCCGCTGATCCCCAGGTTGTTCTTCTCCCAGGGGAAATGCTTTCGCGCGAATGTGAAGCGGTCGCCCGGCTCCGCGTGGCCGTCGGCGTGCAGCAGATCGGCCGTGAGCGTGTAGTCGTCATCCGGCAGATCCCCCGTGGTGAGGTCCCGTTCTCCGGCGCTAAAAGGCACTTCGCTGCTGAGCATCGTCTTGCCGCGGGCGTTGGTCAGAGTCAGGCGGATCCGCGCGGCACTTTCCACCGGGCTGTCCGCAAGGCACTCGTAGGAAATCAGGCCGCGGCTGGGCAAGACGTGCGCCTTGATCTCCAGCGAACGGGGCACAACCGCTTTCAGCTCTTTTGGATCGACATACCGATCCCAGGCATTTTCCACCTCCTCAGGCAATAGGGCCTTGCCGTACAGACGAACGTCGCGAAAGATGCCGATCGGTTCGTAGGGGGAGAGTTGCACGCGGTTGCAAAGCCCCTTGTTGGCTGGTGTGGCCAGACTGCGGCTGAGCGTCTTTTCCGCCAAGCGGCCGTTGACGTACATGGCGATCGTCTTCTGCTTCCAGGTAATGACCAGGTGATACCAGCGTCCTGGATGAAACTCGGTCGAAAGCCCATCGCCGACAAAGTGCAAACCGTTGCCGGCGGGAAAGTACATAGTTATAGGCTTCAGGCCCAACTCGCCGCCGTCGTTCACGAAATACAGCGCGAAGGGACCGTCCAGAAAAGTGCGGTTGTTGTCGGTATAGTTGTTCACGCCCCGCGGCTGAAGCCAGAATTCGATCGAGCCTTCGCGCAAATCCAGAAGCTTGGAGGCCGTGATCGTCAACGGTCCCAGCCAGCCGCGGACCTGGGCCGTGGCCAGCATGCGGCCGCCCGTGCCGGGTTCGACCTTCAAACCTTCCACGCGATTGACGGTCGGCCGGGTATCGTTGTGGAGCGGGAGTTGCACAAGCGGCACATAGCCGGGACAGAAATAGGGCGGACCGCTTTCCTTCGGGCCGTCGCCCGGGCCTGGTCCGCTTTCATCCAGCGCCCAGAATTTGACAATCCGCGTGTGGATTCGCACCTCGTCGATCGCACCGGCAAGCCCGGCGTCTTGTCGCTCGTTGTTGCCGATGTAGATCGGGGCCGGGTGGGTTTCGTCCTCGCCCTCGCTTTGCAGCCCTTCACCCCATTGCAGCGGCTTGGCCTGACACTCACGGCCGTCGACGAACAGCCGGCGGAAGGCGATGGGAAAAGCGTCGCTTACGGCCGCCAGGTGGACCCAGTGCTTCAGCGGCACTGCGCCAGGCGGGCTGCTGGTGCGGGTCTTGTTCCCGTAGGAAGAATTGATCGTCTCCAGGTGCAAGGCCCCTTGCGAATCGAGCGAGAGGGCGAAGGCCTTGGCGTGAAGCTTGCTGTCAGCGTGTTTTTCGCCGGGTGCCGGCCGGCAGACGATGAAGGCCTCTTTTTCCGGATAGCGGTCCAAGTAGATCCAGGCCTCGATCGAGAGGTTTGTGCCGGGAAAGCCAACCGCGGGGATGATTCGCACAGCCCCGTGGCCATGCACGTGCAGCGCTCCGCCAAATCGGCCCGGCTGCTTGACGGCCGCATCGCCCAGCGCCTCGCTCTTGACGACTTTCGCGTTGCCTTCGACATCGGACAGGTTGGCGGCGTCGAAGGGGCAAAGCAGGTACGTGTGGGCATCGGGTTGGTACGGCGCGTTGAAAGCGACGTCCGTGGCGGTCGCGCCGCTGCAAAAGGCCCAAACACAGAAGGCCGCAATCAGTGCGCGACGATAGGCGAACATTTTCCTTTCCTTTTCTTTCTCTCTGTAGGACTGGCCTGCGCAAAAGTGGGCTGGTGAGGGAAATTTGATAGCGGGTCGACCGGTCTGGTTTTGTTCCCTAAGTGGGATCTGTAACTCGTCGCGTAGCGACGCTATGATGGTAGCCGTGGGTTTCAACCCACGGTTGGCGATGCCCGCAGATTTCCGTTCGTCGCGTAGCGACGGCTGAAATCTCAGGCGTCGCTACGCGACGCAATATCCTTGGGCGTGTTCGTTGTCAGTGGGTTGAAACCCACGGCTACCATCGGCGGTCGCTACGCGACCAAGTCTGCCCCACGCTCTCTCACTGCACGCCCAGCGCTACCACTTCTCCGTCGGACAGTCCGACGACGAGCTTGCCGCTGAGCCAGGCCAGGCCGCTGACGTCGTGCGGGAGCAACTGCGCGGTGCGCACCTGGCCGTCGGCGGCGACGACCTGCACCAGGCCGCCCCAATACGCCACGGCCAGCAGGTCCCTGTCCGCGACGGCCGTCTTCACGATCCGGTTCTTCGCCGCGTGCTTCTTGGCAAGCGCCAGGGCGGCGGCGTCCGGCGTACCCTTCAACTCCCGCGCGGCCTTGCTCACGTCCGCCAACCCCAGTACTTGCCGGTCGACGACCTTCCCGCTGGCATCGATTCGCAGCAGCGAGCCGTCCCACGTTACCGCGCGGACCTGGCCGCCGTCGGCCTTCAAAGCCAGTGCTCGGTCGGGCAGCGATACGCGCCACACGATCGGCGCTTCCTTGGCCGCCGGACCCTGCGCGGCGGCCGTGATCGAAGTGGCCTGCGGCGGCTGCAAAGGCGTGAGCGGATCCATGCCCGCGGTGGCTTCGTACAACGTGCCCACCGCCTCACCCATGCCGGCGGCATCATAGGCCACCAGCGCGATCGACTCCTGCCCGGCCCCGATAGCATCGCGTTGCCAGGCGACCATGCCGCGGTCGCGGCCGGGGAAGTTGGCATCGGGCGCGTAGGGCAGGAACCGCTCCTTCTTCACGAACTGGATGAGCGGATTGTCCTCCGGCGTGCCCAAGAGGACCACGGGCCCCTGCACGTCGAACCCGGCGATGGTCAGCGAGTTGTTTCTGCCCGGCACGGCCTTGCCAGGCTCCAGGCCGACCCAGGCGACCGCCTCTTCCGCCGAGATCTCGCGGGGCCGGTTGACGTCGTCGGCTTTGACGGTTTTGCAGCGCACACCCCAGGGCTTGAGAATGCCGGTGAGCCGTTGAGCCGCGGCCTGATTGTAATCGCTCTTGCCCAGCACGAGTGTGACGTCGTGATGCACGCGGAAGAAACGGAAGACGTTTTCGCGGTCGTTGCCGAATACCACGGCCCGCTGGGTCGCGCCCGCCATAGCGCCGCACTGCGGCGGCGCGGTGTATTGAAACGCCGCCGTGCTCTCCGTGTTGTTGAGCAACTCGCGTAGCGAGACCTTCCACTGGCCGCAGGGGTCGTTCGCCGCCAGCGGCAGAGAGAGCTTGAGTATTCCCTGGTCGGTCGCCCGATACAGGTCGTAGCGGACATTGCCCAGCGGATCGACCAGCCGCACCTGGATGGGAACCGATCCGCAGAGCGGGCTGCCCGCGGCATCCAAGAGCACGCCGGCAACTTCCACTGCTACCGGCAGTTCGGCCTTGGTGTAGTCGCGGACGACGACGGGCGTCAGTGCGGCCATCTTGCCGATGGGCCGCGCGGTGCGGGCGAAGACCCGCATCTGGCCCGGACCGAAGCGGAAGTGACCCGTGAGCTTGCCGCCATTCTTTGCCAGTTCCACGACGGCGCCGCCGCGGACCGCGTCATACATGGGCCGGCCGTCGTCGGGCAGGCCGAGGTTGGCCTCGGCGGCCTTGATGGCGTTCATGCCGCCTTCGGCCGGGTTGTAGGTGGCATTCACGGCGAAAAGATACTCCACGTCGCCGGCGGCTTGCCGCGTGGCGGCGATACTCGGCAGGTCGCTCTCAAAGAGCGGCGCGATGCCGGCCTTGTCGAGTTGGGTCTTGATGGCCTTGGCCAAGGGGGCCGCGCCGGCTACCAGGTGACCGACCGTGCAATACTTGGCCGCCTCGCCCCAGTTCCGCGCGGCGCGGAGCCGGCTGACGATCTGTGCGTCGGGCCAGTCGGGCGTCACGCCCAGGTTGACCGCGCCCTTGATCTTCACTGTGCAATCGGCGGTTTGCATCACCAGCCCGCCGCCCGCCGCAAAGGCCTCCAGCCCGGCAACCACCCGCGGATCGAGGTAATCGACCGACGTGACCACGACCGCCTTGTGCTGAGCCGCCAGCGTGCCGTCGATCACATCTTCGTCGAGCACCGGCATGAAGTGCCGCTGCAAGGCCTTGCCCGCCATGTACGTGAAGACCATGTGGTCGCCTTGCTTGTTGTCCCAGGTGGCGCAGGCCTTCATGTTGCGGGTCTGATGGTAGATGTTGTCCGACAGGCTGTGGAGGATGGCCACCGGCGGCCGGGTCACGGGCATCGTCGTAAAGATCGTGCCCAGCCGGGCCATGAGCTTGTTGGCCTCGATCAGGCCCTCGGCCGGCGCTCGATTGGCGGGGTCGAAGGGGTCGCACTCGGGCCCGGTGATCATGCCCTGGATGTTCGTCATGAAGCACAGATACTCTTCCATGCGGTGCCGTTCTGCCAACGTAGCGCCGAACCAGACGGGCAGGTACCAACAGGGCTTGACGAGGTCTCGCGCCCGGCTCTGTTCAAGGTAGTGTGCGGGATTGAAATAGCCGCAGCCGTAGTCGTCATAGCCGCCGTGGCCGCTGACGACCGGCAGCGAGCGGGCGACGTTGAAGTAATAGCCGTCGGCGAAATTTCCCCAGGCATACTGGCTCTGTGTGGCCGAAAGGAAGTCGGGCCGCACATAGGAAACGCCGAACTGCGACTCTTTCCAGCCCGCGTCCATGAAGCCCAGCTTCCACAAGGCCCAATGTTGCCACCGGGCGGCGTCCGCGGGGTTGTCGGCTTTGACCTGGTTATAGGGGATCGCATCCTTGTCGAACGCGCTACGGTAGGATCGCAACTGCGAAGGCACGGTGTGCGGCGTAAACTCGCCGTTGACCGGACTTTTGGTCCAGGTCAGCCCCGGCTCGTCGTAGAAATGGACGCCCAGCACGTTCGGCCGGGTGCGGTCGACGAAGGCCCGCCGCGCCACGCGTCGCGTGCCCCCGCGGGTCACGTAGGGATCCGACCAATCGCATTCGCTGCGCATGTCCATCTGATGGGCGCCGCCCATAGTACAGACCTCCATGAAATCGACGCCGGCGCGGATGAAGTTCGCCTCATCGTCGCCACGCCCGCCGCCGTAGAACAGGTTGTAGCCCAGGCTCTCCTCGCCCTCGACAAGCTGCTGCGCCCCCTGCGCGTTGCCCCAGTTGATCAGCCGGTAGCTGGTCTTCCGCACGTGGCTGTAGACGTCCAGCTCCGTAGTGGCCGTGGTCCCGTCGGCGGCCGCTTCGATCTTGTAGTGGCCCGGACGCAGCAGGCGGGCGTTGAGGTGCAGATGCTCCGTGTTCCGCGCGTTGCCGCCGGGCACCATGGACTCATGGTTGACGGCGACCGCCGGCAGGGCGAAGGTAAAACGCAGCTTGCTGCCGTCGTCGCCCGCGACCGTGAGCGCCAGGTTGCCGGCCGGCAGCGCCTGCGGCGACTGGCGGACCACGGAGAGGTCGATCCACTCGTTGGTCTGATAGGCTGTGCGGGCCAGCGGCTGGAGGATCACCAGCGGTTTGGAAGGCTGCGGTTCGGCCGCTGTCGATAGGGCCGCCGCTGCCAGGAGTGCGAACAGGGTGCATGTGCTTCGTCGTGCCATTTGGGTGATCATGGGTTCCTCGTTCTATCTGGGGTTGCAGCGAGTCGTCGACGCTACACTGTAATTGGGCGGCGCACGACTTTCCAGTGGATCTTCCCAGTGGATCTGGTCCTTAGGGGGGCCTTGACCGGCCATTCATACGCTCGACAATAAACGTCATCACACCTATCAGATAGCAGAGGACCATCCATGAAACGATCCATCGGTGCCAAGACGCTAATTTATCCCACCCCGGCTTGGATTGTCGGCTCCTATGACGAGCAGGGCAAACCCAACGGCATGACGGCGGCCTGGTGCGGCATCTGCTGTTCCGACCCGCCCTGTGTGGCCGTGTCGCTACGGAAGGCCACCAGCAGCTACGGCAACCTGCTCGCGCGGAAGGCCTTCACGGTGAACGTGCCGCCGCAGGGCCTGGTCAAGGAGGCCGACTATTTCGGGCTGGTCAGCGGGCGGGAGACCGACAAGTTCGCCGACACGGGGCTGACGCCGATCCCTAGCGACCTCGTGGACGCCCCCTACGTCCAGGAATGCCCGTTGGTGCTGGAGTGCCAAGTGCTGCAAGTTTTCGAGCTGGGGTTGCACACGCAGTTCGTCGGCCAGATCCTTGACGTGAAGGCGGACGAATCGGTGTTGGATGCCGCCGGGACGCCCGACATCCTCAAGATCCTGCCGATCATCTTCTCGCCCGGCAACCGCCTGTACTACGGCATCGGGGCTTCGCTGGGCCATGCCTTCGAAGTGGGCAAGGAAATTTGAATCGGGATCCGCTAATTCGTATTTGCCTTGACAAACTCCGCCGCCTGTTGATACGGTTCGACATGCTTACTCGCCCGTTCCGCCTTGCCAGTTATCCGTCCGGAACGGCGAGGCGGGCAGCCCTGCCTGGTTCACCAGGTTCGGATTCGCCACCTTCCGCCAGCCGAAGCGGACCTGAGTGGGCGCGGAGACATCCTTGGCCCGCACGACCACCGCGTCGCCGTCGATCGCGGCCTCGGCGGGCACGAACTTGCCGTCCGCGGCGGCGATTTCGAACTCCGAGAGCGGCTTGCCGTCGCGCGACTTCAGCCCGGCGGCATGCGCGAAGCAGAGCCTGACCGCCTCCCCCTCGACCTTCATCGACTTGTAAAGCGGCCCCGAGTACACCAAATCCTTCTTGTATTCCTTGGCCAGCGCCCAGAGGGCCAGCCGGTTGCCCACGTCGAACTTGTTGCGGGGATGGATGTCCTTGAGGTCGTGGACGATGTCGGTGGTCACGGCCATGCCCGTGGCGGGGATCTTGAGGCTGGCGGCCTGGGCTTCCCAGATCGCCGGCAGAGCGCCCGGCCCGTAGCCCGAGAAGGGCGCGAGCTGGACGAAATAAAAGGGGAAATCGTAGCCCCAGACCTTGCGCCAGCCCTCGATCAGGGCCTTCATCTTGTCGAAGTACTTCATGCCGCTGCCCACATTCGACTCGCCCTGGTACCAGATTGCGCCGCGGATGGCAAAGGGCTGCAAGGGGGCAATCATGCCGTTGTACATGCCGCCGGAGTCCTTGCCGACAACGGTCCAAGGCTCGATGGGCGAACCGCCCCAGCAACTGTCGATCAGGCCGATCGGCACGTTCAATTCCTTGTGCAGCCGCTGGCCGAAGTAGTACAGCGCGGCCGAGAAGCCGCCCCAGCCGTTCGCGGAAACGGTCTTGGGAGTGCAAACCACCCATTCGGCCTTCACGTCCTTGGCGGGCTTGGGAAACTGCACCTTGGGCACCAGCAGCAGGCGGATCTGGGGGCAGTCGGCGGCGGCGATCTGTTCCTTGGCCTTTTCGGCGGCCCCAATCCCCAATTCCATGTTCGACTGGCCGGAGCCGATCCACACGTCGCCGATGAGGATGTCGTCCAGTTCGATCTTGTTCTTGCCGCTGACGGTCATGTGGTGGGCCTTGCCGTCGGCCTTCACCGCGGGGAGCACGACCTTCCAGTCGCCCTGGGCGTCGGCCTTGGCGCTGGCCGCCGCCTCATCGAGTTTCACCGTGACCTCCTCGTCCGCATCGGCCCAGCCCCAGATGGGCAGCGGCCGGTCGCGTTGCAGCACCATGTGATTGTCGATCACCTTGGGCAGTTTGACGTCGGCCCGGGCCTGAGGCACGGCAGACGCGGCCAGCAGGGAAAACGTAACGATGCAGCAACACAGACACTTCTTCATGGTAGACCTCACTCAGTTGGCAGGATGTTATGGGAGGGAGAGTGGCGGCAAACCGGTTGCTTCGCCTGCGCGCAAAGGCGGCAAGCGGAAACGGCTGACGCTTCCGCCACATTGTGGCAAGCCGCGAAACGCTTGTCAACAGCTTCGAAAGCTCCATGTGCGGCCAGGTTGTCTGGCAGGTATACAGGTGGCTCGCGGCAACGAGGAGTTAGAAAAAAGTGTTTCCAACGGCATTTCCCCGCCTCGGCCGCCGCGATCAAACCGCCGTTTCGGGTCAGGCAGTGGTGTGATCTGGTCACAAAAAGGGGCTTTTTCGCGTTTCTGCGTCGATTTTCTACGTCCATGTGTGTGTTCTGCTTTCGCTAAAGATATTGCTCACACGGAGAAAACTGCGGGGAAAAAAACGTTTGACACTCTAACGATAGTCTTGCCACAGCCGAAATGCCTAGACAATACCTGGCCACTTTGGCCCATTTCCTAGCCACTTTTGTAGTCAACCTAGCCACTTCCTAGCCACTTTTTGGTAATATGGTCATGCGTACAGTATATAGGGGTCGGGCACACGCCATCTTCCTTAAGGTATTTAAGTGCAGTGTCATAAAAATAATTAATTGCTGCCAAGGCTCGCGGGGGCGTTCGCGACCGTTGCGCGGGCATACGGCGGGTCGAGGCACGAGACCCACGCGTCACAGGTCCGCGCAGCCGCCGGCGCGGACGCCGACTTGGGCAAGTCGGCGCCGCGCATTGCTAATGGCCCCCGGTTCGCTACGCCGGGGGCCGGTCAAATTGTCAAAGAACAAATGCACGCGCCGAGTATTCAGGCCTGGCCTGCATCTTCTTCAGCGCGCTTTATACCCACATAATACGCAACGAACCTCGTCCCATTTCGCGAGGCAAGCGAACTTGCGTCGCAAGCCCAATCGCGAGTTGCACTTTCGGCATCTGTAAAATCAGTAATGTGTCCTGATCTAGACAGAAGAACAACGGGACAGAAAATGGGAGGAACCACGAAATACACGAACGAAGGCGGGGGAATTCCGGCCACGGATGGAACACGGATTTTCATTTCCGCGTTCGATCTGTGTTTCATCCGTGGCTCATTTCTTCTTCCCTCCCCTTTCGTGTATTGCGTGTATTTCGTGGTTCCTTGGCGATATCTAGTAGAAAAGCCACCAGCTTACCTCGCAACGCGCAGCGTGCCTCATCCAGCGGCCATTAAATCGCCGTTTAGAAAACGTGTCAAGAAGGTGCGCTGCATTAGCTCTGCACTAGCTCTGATGATCTGCGGACGGTCTGCGGAAGCCCTGCGGAAGCCCTCCCGAAATCGAGAAGCTCCGTTTCACAGCGCCCACGGACGATGACTCCAATAAAAGCGCCGGCAGGCATCGCCAGATTACCTCGTTGGTCAATTACTTGGCCGTTTGCGGCGAGTACTTTTCGGCTTTCGGGCACGCGGGCGCGGTGGTTTGCCGTCTTGGGCGGAAAGTGTTTCGTCAACGGCACACGGAGCGGCCGTTTCAAAACCCCTGGACCTCTAGCGAGGACTGGCCGCCGACGGGGTTTATGGTACGATGGAGCGGAATACAGTAACCTGGAACCCAATCGACGATTTGCCATGTCGCTGCTCGAAAAAATCGAACGTCGCCTTGGCCGCTTTGCCCTGCCGCACCTGACAATGGTCCTGATCGCCTGCCAGGTGGTCGTGTATGCCATGGCCCAGGGAGATCTGCTCAAGGCCGGCGCAGGCGGTGGGCAGCGGGAGACGGTCATCGATCGCATCGCGCTGGTGCCGGACAAGGTGCTGGAAGGCCAGGTCTGGCGGCTCTTGACGTTCGTCTGTGAGCCGCCCGTCATGAATCTCCTCTTTGCCTTCTTCTTCTGGTACCTCTTCTATCTCATGGGCGAAGCGCTCGAGCTGAGCTGGGGCGCGTTCCGCTACAACGTCTACTTGTTGGTCGGCTACTTTGCCACGGTGGCCGTTTCGTTTCTAACGCCCGATGTGCCGGCGTCGATCTTCTTCCTGCAGGGCTCGGTGTTCCTGGCGTTTGCCGCTCTCTTCCCGGATTTCGTGATCCAAATCTTCTTCCTTCTGCCGGTGAAGATCAAGTGGCTGGCGTTGCTGGCGTGGATCGGCTGCTTCCTCACGCTGGTCTTCGGGACCTGGACGACACGCTTGTCGGCGCTGGCGTCGGTCTGCAATTTTCTGCTGTTCTTCGGCAAGGACATCCTTTACCGCCTGCAGAGAGGCCAGCGGCACATGGCGCTGCAGGCGAGCCGGATCAGTGCAAGGCCGAAACCGTACTTCCACCGCTGCACGGTCTGCGGCATTACGGATCAAAGTCATCCCCAGGCGGATTTCCGTTATTGCCAAGAGTGCGATGGCCATCGCGGCTACTGCATGGAGCACCTCCGCAACCACGAACATATCAAGACGGAGAAGAGCCCATGAAGCATACGAAATCGCTCGATACACTGAAATCATAACATAGTCGAATCGCTAAACAATGCCATGGTTGAACATCCAGATACCTTGTATCGCGCTGCTGCCTGGCTCCGGTCGGCCCGCGAAGTCGTCGTGTTCAGCGGCGCGGGCATATCGGCCGAGAGCGGCATCCCCACGTTTCGGGACGACGAGGGGTTCTGGCAGCACTTTCCCGTTGACGAGTTCGCCACCTGGAAAGGGCTTGTAGGCACGGCCATCCGACGACCGCGGCGATTGGCCGAGTTCATTCATGCTGTGTTGCGTCCGATTTCCGTGGCCAAGCCCAATGCCGGGCACCGGTCGATCGCGGAAATGGAGAAACATGTCGGCGTGGCGGTCGTCACCCAGAACATCGACAATCTCCACCAGGATGCCGGTAGTACCATCGTCCACGAGGTTCATGGCTCGCTATTCGAAGTGGTCACGCGGCGTGGTCGCTTTCTCCACCTGCTCTCGCGGCGGCAATTGCTTCGCATGGCCGAATGCCTTGATCGGGTGCAGCGAGGTTGGTTTGTCCTGCCGCGCGTGCTCCTGGCGATCCGTCCCATGGCGGGCCTCGGCCTGCGTGGGCTGCACATGCCGCGGATCGTGCTCTTCGGCGATGCGATGGCCGAACCGGGTTGGTCCCTTGCCCTGGAGGCAGCCCGCTCGTGCGACGGCATGATCCAGGTAGGCACGTCGGGCACGGTAATGCCGGCCGCCACACTTCCGCGCGAGGCAAAAGCAGCGGGGGCCAAGGTGATTACGATCGACCCCGGCGGCGGCGAGGGTGATGTTTGCTTGCATGGGACTGCGGCAACGCTGCTGCCGCGGTTGGTTGAGGCAGCCTTCGGGCAATCAATGACGAAGTGAATGCAATTCGGTTGTACTGCGACGGGACACGATAGACCATGGAACATCGGAGGACGACACGTGAACGATTTCAAGGCTGCCTGTTGGGATTGGCCATAGGCGATGGCCTGGGGGCTCGGTTCGAAGGCCAATCTGCTGAGTCGATTCGGGCACGATATCCCACGGTCGCCGCATTGATCGGCAATCCACCGAACAATGTAAATGCAGTTTACGAAGCCACGAAGACGGAGTAGCGAGGAGTTCGCTCGATGAAGTTGTCCATTGTTGAAGGCGATCTTCTCGACCAGGACGTGGACGTGATCGTCAACGCCTGGAACCGCAACATCATTCCCTGGTGGCTGCTCCTGCCCCAAGGAGTTTCCGGCGCGATCAAACGACGGGCCGGCTACGCACCTTTCCGGGCACTGGGCCGCCTGGGACCGATCCCTTTGGGCGGCGCGGTCGAGACCACGGCCGGCCACTTGCCGCACAAGGCGATCGTCCATGTCGCCGGCATCAACATGCTCTGGCGATCCTCGGAGCGGTCGATCCGCGACTCGGTGCGCAACGCCATGGAACTGGCCACCCAGCGCGGTTATCGCTCGATCGCCTTCCCCTTGATCGGCTCCGGCAGCGGTGGCGGCAAGCCCGAGCGGGCACTGGAAATCATGCAGGATGAGTTGGCTATGATCGAGTTCGATGGAGAGGTGCGCATTATTCGATACGTGAAGAAATTGTAGACTGATTGCTGACACAACATGCCTAGCCCGGCAACGCCGGGCTTTAGGCATGCCACCCAGACCTGCAAGTTATTTTTCTGCAGGTTCTAAGTCGTTTGCTTTATTGCCCTTATGTCGCATCTTGCAAATCATGCGATCCGATCGCATAATTTGCACTATGTGCATCGCCGGCCTGATCGATTGGCCCCCAGTCCACCATGAGCGACATCAAAAATCCGCGGCTGCTCTACGCCAAGGGCGCCTTGTTCGTGCTGGGCGGCATGATGGCTGCGGGCCTGATTCTTGTCGAGAAGCCGACGTTCAAAGTCGCCCTGTTGCTGGGGATCGCCATCTGGTGTTTCGCCCGGGCCTATTACTTCGCCTTCTACGTGATCGAGCATTATGTCGATCCGGGCTACAAGTTCGCCGGCCTCTGGGCCTTCGTGCGATATTTGTGCAGGAAGATGGCGGAAAACGGGGGGAAGTGATAAAATAACGGATCGTCGAGCACGTCAGGAAGACTCTGGGCACCGCAATCTGTCATGGGCAGGAAATCGAAACGAGTCGAGCTGCTGAGGAAGGCGAGCGCGTCGGCCGCCCCGGCCGCGCCGTATGAGCAAGGACCGGTTTTGGCCGCTTCTTACGGCCTGGGCGAGTCGGCCTTGTTCTCCTTGACGCTATTCATCAGCGCGCTGCTCTTGTTTGTCGTCGAGCCGATGTTCGCCAAGATGGTGCTGCCGCTCTTGGGCGGTGCGCCCGCCGTGTGGAACGCCTGCCTGGTCTTCTACCAGGCGGCCCTCTTGGCCGGATATTTGTATGCCCACCTCTCGCTGAAATGGCTCGGCCCGCGTCGGCAGGCGGTGTTGCACATGGGCTTGTTGAGCCTGGCCTGGATCGTTCTGCCGATCCACGTGGCGCAAGGCTGGATACCGCCGGCCACGACGTTCCCCGCCCCCTGGCTGTGGCTGCTCTTGGCGGTATCCTTGGGCCTGCCCTTCCTGGCGGTTTCGGCCAGCGCGCCGATGCTGCAGGCCTGGTTCGCGCAGACCTCGAGGCAGGGCGCACGCGACCCGTACTTCCTGTATGCCGCCAGCAACCTCGGCAGCCTGTTGGCCTTGCTGGCCTATCCGTTAGTGATCGAGGGCCGGGCGACTCTCTCGCGGCAAAGCGGCGATTGGGCCATCGGCTACGCGGTGCTCATGGCGCTGGTGGCGGCCTGCGCGGCACGACTCTGGACGACGCGGAAGGTTAATGTGCGCGGAAAGGCCGCACGCGTTGCCGTAACTTGTGCCGGTGATTCAACGGAAGAAGGCGGGCTAAAGCCCACCCAATTAAACATGCGCCGCCGGCTGCACTGGCTGGCCCTCTCGCTGGTGCCTTCCAGCCTGCTGATGGGCGTGACGACGTACATTTCCAGCGAGCTTCCGCCCAGGCCCTATCTGTGGATTGTTCCCTTGGGCTTGTATCTGCTGACGTTCGTGCTGGTCTTCGCCCAGCGGACGATCCTGCCGTTGAGGTGGATGCTCCGCTTGCAGCCACCGCTGGTTGTGGCGGTGGCCGCCACATTGCTATGCACTGGCACGGGGCTGTTGGAAGTTGCCATTTTCGGGACGTTACACTTGGCAACCTTCTTCGTGACGGCGATGGTCTGCCACGGCCAGTTGGCGGCCGACCGCCCGGCGCCCAGCCAATTGACCGAATTCTATCTTTGGATGTCGCTGGGTGGAGTTGTGGGTGGATTGTTCAACGCCCTGGTGGCCCCCGTGATTTTCAAGAGCGTGCTGGAGTATCCGCTGATGATCGCCGCCGCCTGCCTGCTGCGGCCGCGCATCGTAGCAGGCACCGGGCACCATGCTTGTATGGTCGGTGTGCCGTCCGTCCTGCGGCTTCAGCCGCAGATTCCTCTTGCGGAAGCCGGCGGCTTCCGACTGACGGCACACGGAGTGTGCCTGCTATTTTGGCGCGAACATCTGGCCTTGCCGGCCACGGCCCTGCTGCTCTGCCTGGTCGTGGCCTGGGGACTGCGCGGTGACAGCTTCCTCTCGGGCTGGCGATTTACGGATAGCCCCACAATGCACGTGGCCGTGTTGGGCGTGGCGGCCTTCGCCACGTTCCTCCTCCGCCGCCGGCCGGCGGTGTTCGCGGCGGCGGTGGCCGCGCTGGCCGCGATCAGCCTCTGGTCGTTGGAAACGGGCACGCGTTTGCGCTATGCCGACCGCAGTTTCTTCGGCATCCTCCGCGTGGAGCACGATCCCGTGTTGAACGTCAACCAGTTGCTCAACGGAACGACGATCCACGGTCAGCAGAGTCTGGCCGCCAGCCGGCGGCACGAACCCCAGAGCTATTATCATCGCACGGGGCCGTTGGGACGGATCTTCGAGATTCTCCGGCCCCGCCGGCCACTGGCTGAGGTGGGCATCCTGGGCCTGGGCGTGGGCGGAATCGCGGCCTATGCCCAGCCGGGCGAGCGGTTCACGTTCTATGAAATCGACCCGGCCGTGGAACGCATCGCGCGGAACCCGGACTATTTCAGCTTCCTGACCGATTGCCGCGGCAAGGTGGATGTTATCCTGGGCGATGCGCGGCTTTCGCTCAAGTACGGACCCCAGCGAAATTATGATTTGCTGATCCTCGACGTCTTCAGCTCCGACGCCGTGCCCGTTCACCTCATCACGCGCGAGGCCTTCGAGATCTATCGCAAGCGGTTGAATCCGGGCGGGATCCTGGTGGTCCATATGTCCAGCCGCTATTTCAACCTGGAGCCGGTCTTGGGTAATTTGGCGCGGGCCGCCGGGTTGACGGCGCGCCTCTGGCGGGATAACGAAACGGAAGTGCATTTGGGCAAGTTTGCCTCGGCTTGGGTCGTCATGGGCGAGGGGCCCGCGGCACTTGGCGCGCTGGTGGCCGACCGCCGCTGGCAGCCGCTGGCGTGCGACGCGGGACCGGTTTGGACCGACGATTTCTCCAACGTCGCCGGGACCTTGCAGTGGCATTCGTCCGGGCTGCACCTGATCCCCGCCAAGTGGAATAAATTGAATCCGGCCGAAGCGCATGCCTTGCTGGCCATGGCGCTTTTGGACGAAGCTCGCTACGACGAGGCCATCGAGCATTTTAAGGAGTCGCTGGCGATCGATCCGGACAACGCTCCCAACCACTATGGGCTGGGGGTTGTCCTGGCCAAACAGGGACGGATGCCCGAAGCCATCGAGCATTACAAAGCGGCGTTGAGTCTCGATGCGAATCTTCCGGGTGCTCATTCCGACCTGGGCGTCGCCTTGGACCGCACGGGCGAGAAGGACGAGGCTCTCGAACATTTTCGCCAGGCTGTGGAGATTGCACCAGACTATGTCGACGGCCTGCACAATCTCGGCAAAGCGCTCTTGGACCGCCGCCAATATGACGAGGGCGAGGACTGTTTTCGCAAGGCCGTGGCGCTCAAGCCCGGCAGCGCGAGGATCCGCTTCGACCTGGGCCTGGCCTTGGCGCGGCAGGAGTCACAGGCGAAGGTCGACGAGGCCCTGGGCGAGTTTCGCCGCGCGTTGCCGCTGGCCATGGAGGAAGACGCCAAACTGGTCGAGTTGATCAAGGCCGAGATCCGCCGCTGCGAGAAATGGCCCTGGGGGGAAGAGAAGAAATAGGTAAGCCGTTTCAGAAATAATGTCAGAGATAGGACTGTAGGGTGGGACTCGCCTGCGCAATAGTGGGCTGGTGGGGGGAATTTGATAGCGGGTTGAACGGTCTGGTTCTGTTCCCTAAGTGGCATCTGTAACTCGTCGCGTAGCGACGCTATGATGGTAGCCGTGGGTTTCAACCCACGGTTGGGGATACCCGCAGATTTCCGTTCGTCGCGTAGCGACGGCTGAAGTCTCAGGCGTCGCTACGCGACGCAATATCCTTGGGCGTGTTCGTTGTCCGTGGGTTGAAACCCACGGCTACCGTCAGCGGTCGCCGACCATGCTGCGCACGGTGCCCGGACCAAGTCTGCCCGACAGCGAATGGAACAAAAACGAGATAAACCGCATGGCCTCGGTCAGGTCGATTTTGCGCCGGCCAGTCCCACCGTACGGCTTGCGTGTGGAACCGTGACATCATCTGTCAAGCAGACCAATAAAAGGAACTTCTTGGCCGCTGTAAGCGTCAGATTCCCGTTCCTGTGTAGTCTAAAACCAACCTGGAGCTTTAGCCGTGAAGACCTCATTCGTCCTTTCTGCGATTCTGACGAGCATTTTTCTGGGAGGACTGGCCATGTCAACCGCCATGGGCGCCGAAGACGCAGGGCAGCGGCGGGAAAAGGCCCGCAAGGCCTTCCACGAAGGCAATTTCCGCGATGCCTACGAGGCCTTGCGGGGTCTGCTGCTGGATAAATCGGTCGTGCCGGCCACCCAGGACCTGAATGAAGCCGTGGCCTCGCTGCAGCGACTGAACCGCCTGGCAGAGACGGACGAACTGCTGGAAGTGGCCGTCAAGACGCACCAGGGCGATCGGGCGCGCTGGTGGTTCCTCTGGCACGTGGCCAACCAGTATCATCAGATTCAGCACCAGGGTTTCATCGTGGCGGGCAAGTTTTCCCGCGGGCCGCATCGCGGCGGCGGGCGGATGGTCAATACGCTCGATCGCGATCGGGTCCGCGCCCTGCAACTGATGGTCCAGGCCCTGCCCGACGCCCGCAAAGACAATGACCATGCCAAGGTGGCGCGCTATCTCCAGGCGATGGCCCAGATGTGGATGACCGGCCGCTATGGGCAGACCGAAGCCTGGCGGTTGCAGGCCAAGACCGATCTGGCGGTCCTGCCCGACTACGAAGATGGCTGGGGTTACTATTGGGGTGGCCGCGGCGGCCAGACGCAAGGCGCGCCGGTCGATGAGCAGGGCGCCCCGGTCTTCTACAGCGTGCCTAAGACGTTCGAAGCCGCCCAGAGCGACGGCCAGCGCTGGCGGTGGTGCCTGGAACAGGCCATTGAGTTCAACCCCGCTTTGAAGAACGACATCCGCCTGTCGCTGGCCGATTTCCTCCATGACCAGTTCGGCGTGCAGACCATGGCCGCCTCGGGCTGGCGATTTGGCCGCGAAGCGAGCGACGATTCGCAGGAAGAGGAGCAGGGTGTTTTCGCCCTAACGTCGCTGGGCGAGGATGAAACGATCGCCCGCCTGGCGACCGGCATCAAACGCTTCAAGCTGCCGGAGGAGTTCAATTACATCTCCATCTACAAGCAGGTGGCTGACGATGCCGTCAAGAGCGATGTGGGAGCCTCGGCCTTGGAACGCCTGGCCCGCATCTTCGAGAACCGCAGGCAATATCCCAAGGCGGCCGACTACTGGCGGCGGTTGATCCAGGCCTATCCCGACGCCAAGCAAGTCAAGGACTGGCAACGGCAACTCGAACAGATCGAGTCCAACTGGGGCCGCTTCGAGCCGGTCATGACGCAGCCGGCGGGCCAGGGGGCGACGGTCGAGTATCGATTCCGCAACGGCACGGCCGTCGAGTTGGAGGCCCACGAGATCAAGGTCTCCAAGCTGTTGGACGACGTGAAGGCCTACATCAAGGGCCGCCCCCAGCAACTGGACTGGCAGAAGATGAATCTCGGCGACCTGGGCTATCGCCTGGTGATCGAGAACCAAAAGGAATACCTGGGCGAGAAGGTCGCCTCATGGCGGATGGAGATCAAGCCGCGTCCGCAACATTTCGACAAGCGGGTGACGGTCGCCACGCCGCTGCAAAAAGCGGGGGCCTATCTGGTCAAGGCCCAGATGGTTGGCGGCAACACCAGCTATGTCATTCTCTGGCTCAACGACACGTCCATTGCCAAGAAGGCGCTGGACCAGAAGGCCTGGTACTTTGTGGCCGACGCCGTGACGGGCGCGCCCGTGCCCAAAGCCAATGTCGAGTTCTTCGGCTGGCAGCAGCGCTGGCAGGCCCCCAACCGCGTCGAGATCCTGGTCAAGGATTTCGCCGAGTTCACCGACGCCGAGGGCCAACTCATCATGGACGCGGGCAAGCAGCCGGGCGACTACCAGTGGCTGATCATCGCCACGACGCCCCAAGGACGCCTGGCCTACCTGGGGTTCACCGGCGTCTGGTACGCGAATCGCTACGACGCCACCTACAACGAGACCAAGGTCTACACCATCACCGACCGGCCCGTCTATCGCCCCGACCAGCCGGTGAAATACAAGTTCTGGGTTGACTATGCCAAGTACGATCTGTCGGAAGAGGCCTCGGCCTTCGCCGGCCACTCGTTCCTGTTGGAAATCCATAATCCCAAGGGCGAGAAGGTCCTGGCGGAAACGAAGAAGGCCGACCAGTACGGCGGATTCGACGGCCAGTGGAAAGTGCCGGCCGACGCCACGCTGGGCGTTTACAGCGTGATCATCAAGCGACAGGGTATTATGTCGGCACTAATGAACTCCAACGAGACGCTGGGCGGCGGCACGTTCCGCGTGGAGGAGTACAAGAAGCCGGAATTCGAGGTGACGGTCGACGCCCCCGCCGAGCCGGTCATGCTGGGCGAGAAGATCGAAGCCAAGATCACGGCCAAGTATTACTTCGGTTCGCCGGTGACCAAGGCCAAGGTGAAATACAAGATCGAGCGCACCGCGGCCGACGAGCGCTGGTATCCGCCCGCCCCCTGGGATTGGCTGTACGGCGAGGGCTACTGGTGGTTTGCCTGCGATTACGACTGGTATCCCGGCTGGCACAGGTGGGGCTGCTGGCGGCCGGTCCCCTTCTGGTGGCCCCGGGCACAGTTGCCGCCGGAACTGGTTGCCGAGCGGGAAGTGGAGATCGGGGCCGACGGCACGGTGAAGGTCGAGATCGACACCGCCGTCGCCAAGGCGATCCACGGCGACCAGGACCATCGCTACTCGATCACGGCCGAAGTGGTCGACGCCTCGCGGCGGACGATTGTCGGCTCGGGCAACGTACTGGTCGCGCGCAGGCCGTTCGCGGTCCATGCCTGGGTCGATCGCGGCTATTACCGCGTGGGCGATACGATCCATGCCGGCCTGGCCGCCCGCCGGCTCGACGGCAAGCCGGTCGAGGGCCGCGGCGAATTGACGCTCTTGAAAATTTCCTACAAGCAGGGCAAGCTGTTGGAAACGCCCGTGCAGACCTGGAAGCTCGACACCAACGCCGAGGGCCAAGCCCAGCAGCAGTTGACGGCCAGCCGGGCGGGCCAATACCGGCTTTCCTACAAAGTCACCGACCGCGTCTCCCCTCGCCCGCCTGCTGTACTCAGCAGGATGGGAGAGGGGACGAAAGGCCCTCACCCTAACCCTCTCCCGGAGGGAGAGGGGACGCATACGATCGAAGGCGGCTATGTCTTTACGATCATCGGTGAGGGGTTCGACAGCGCCCAGTTCCGCTTCAATCACCTGGAGCTTGTGCCCGACAAGGCCGACTATGCCCCCGGCGACAAGGTGAAGCTGCAAATCAACACCGATCGAACCGACAGCACGGTGTTGTTGTTTGCGCGGCCGACCAACGGTGTGTACTTGAAGCCGACGTTGATTCACCTGGACGGCAAGAGCACGGTCCGCGAGATCGAGGTCGTGAAGCGCGACATGCCCAACTTCTTCGTCGAGGCGGTTACCATCGCCGACGGCCGCGTCTACACGGAAACCCGCGAGATCGTCGTCCCGCCGGAGAACCGCGTGTTGAATATCGACGTCAAGCCGCTAGCGCAACGTGGTGCAGGCGTCCCGCCTGCTGGTAAAGAAGACGTTGCGACTGCGGCTGGCGCTAAGTTCGAGCCCGCCACCGAGTTCAAACCGGGCCAGAAGGCCAAGGTGCAGCTCAAACTGACCGACTATGCCGGCAAGCCGTTTGTGGGTTCGACCGTGATTGCCATCTACGACAAGTCGATCGAGTACATCTCCGGCGGCTCGAACGTGCCGGAAATCAAGGAATTCTTTTGGAAGTGGCGGCGCTCTCACAACCCGGCCACGGAATCGAACCTGGGCGGTTACTTTGGCAACATCGTGCCCCGCAATGCGCTGCCCATGAACGATCTGGGCGTTTTTGGCGGTAGCGTGGCCGAGGATCCCAACGCGCCCGCCGCCAATGACGCCGACGAGGGCGGGCAGGGCGGGCCGGGCGGAATGGGCGGAGGCGGCGGAATGATGCTGGGCGGGTTCGCCGGCGGCAAAGGTGCGATGCAAAACCGGGGAGTCATGGAGGCGGAAAGCGCGGCGGCACCCATGGATGCCATGGCGGCAGTCCCCATGGCGCTTGCACCGATGAAAAAATCCCCCGCCCCCACACCTGCTGGCCAGCCGCTTCCCATGGTCCAGCCCACCCTGCGCACGAAGTTCGCTGACACGGCCCTCTGGGTCGGCCAACTCACGACCGCCAGCAACGGCACAGCGGAGGTCGAGTTGAACATGCCCGAGAACCTCACTACCTGGCGGATCAAAGTTTGGGGCATGGGCTTCGGCACGCGCGTGGGCCAGGGCCAGACCGACGTCGTCACCCGCAAGGACCTGATCGTGCGACTGGAGGCCCCGCGGTTCTTCGTCCAGACCGATGAAGTCGTGCTCTCGGCCGTCGTGCATAACTATCTGAAGACGGGCAAGAAAGTCGAAGTCTCGTGCGAGGAAACGGGCCGCAACGGATCAGCCCGCTTGCAGCCGATCCTGGAGAAGTCCGAGTCGCCGATATTCCCGCCCGGCGATCCGTGGACCCGAACATCTCAGGTCGAGGTTCCGGCCGGCGGCGAAGCCCGCGTCGATTGGCGCGTCCATGTGCTCGACGAAGGACAGGCCACGATCCGCATGAAGGCCCTCACGGATGAAGAGTCCGACGCCATGGAGCAGAAGTTCCCTTGCTACATCCACGGCATGTTGAAGATGGAGGCCCGCAGCGGCGTGATCCGCGGCAAGCAAATGCAAGGCGCAATGACGTTCGACGTGCCGGAGAAGCGGCGGCCCACGCAGTCGCGGCTAGAGGTTCGTTACTCGCCCACGCTGGCTGGGGCCATGGTCGACGCGCTGCCCTACCTGGTCGATTATCCCTACGGTTGCACCGAGCAGACCCTCAACCGCTTCCTGCCCACAGTCATCACGCAGAAAGTGCTCCTGGGCATGAAGCTCAACCTGGCCGAGATCCACAAGAAGCGCACGAACCTCAACGCCCAGGAGATCGGCGACGACAGCGAGCGGGCCAAGCAGTGGAAGCGTTACGACCGCAACCCAGTCTTCGACGAGGACGAGGTCCGCCGCATGGTCAAGGACGGCGTCAACCGCCTCACCGAAATGCAACTCAGCGACGGCGGCTGGGGCTGGTTCTCCGGCTTCGGCGAGTACTCGTCGCCGCATACCACGGCCCTGGTGGTCCACGGCCTGCAGGTGGCCAAGTCCAACGACGTGGCGCTGGTGCCCGGCATGCTCGAAAAAGGAGTCGAGTGGTTGCGCCGCTACCAGGACGAGCAGGTCCAGTGGCTGAAGAATGCGGCCATCGAGAAGAAGCCCGACGGTCTCCGCTGGAAGGAACATGCCGACGAGCAGGACGCCTTCGATGACATGATCCTCGTCGCCGCCGGCGTGAAGAACGCCGAGATGCGGGATTTCCTCTATCGCGACCGCACGAAGATCGCCGTCTACGGCCTGGCCATGTTCGGCATCGCCTTGCAGCAGGAAGCGGAGAAGGAAAAACTGGCCATGGTCATGCAGAACATCAACCAGTACGTGCAACAGGACAACGAGAACCAGACTGCCTGGCTCAATCTGCCGGAAGGCTGTTGGTGGTACTGGTACGGCAGCGAGTACGAGGCCGAGGCCTATTACCTGAAGCTCCTCTGCCGCAGCGAGCCCAAGGGCGAACTGGCCTCGCGGCTGGTCAAGTACCTGCTCAATAACCGCAAGAACGCCAGCTATTGGAACTCGACCCGCGACACGGCCATCGTGGTCGAGGCCATGGCCGAGTACGTCAAGGCCAGCGGCGAGTCGCGGCCGGAAATGACTGTCGAGGTCTTCTACGACGGCAAGCAGCAGAAGGCCGTGGAGATCACGCCGCAGACCGTATTCTCCTTCGACAACAAGTTTGTCCTCGAGGGCGAGGCCGTCACGGCCGGCAAACACGAGGTCGTACTCAAGCGAACGGGCGCCGGGCCGCTCTACTACAACGGATACCAGACGAACTTCACCCTGGAGGATTTCATCACCAAGGCCGGGCTGGAGATCAAGGTCCAGCGCAAGTACTACAAGCTCGTCAAGGTTGACAAGTCGATCGGCGCCGCCGGCAGCCGGGGGCAGGTCGTGCGGCAGAAGGTCGAGAAGTACGACCGCCGGGAGTTGGAGAACCTGGCCACGCTCACCAGCGGCGACCTCGTGGAGATCGAGTTGGAGATCGACAGCAAGAACGACTACGAGTACCTGGTCTTCGAGGACATGAAGCCCGCCGGATTCGAGCCGGTCGATCAGCAGGGCGGCTACACGGGCAACGACCTGGGGGCCTATGTCGAGTATCGCGACAACCGCGTGGTGTTCTTCGCCCGGACCTTGGCCCGCGGCAAGCATAGCGTGGCTTATCGCATGCGGGCCGAGACGCCCGGGCGGTTTAGCGCCTTGCCCACGCGGGCCTGGGCCATGTACGCGCCGGAATTGAAAGCGAACTCCGACGAGATCAAGCTGAAGGTGAAGGATTGATCGGCGCCAAACCGAAGATCCGGATCGCGCAGAGTCCCGTGGTCGAGCCCAACATTGCGCCGGCGATCACGTCGCCGAGATAATGAAAATTCAGCCCGACTAGGGCCAGGCAGACCATTCCGGCCGCCGCCACGTACAGCCCGCGCCAGCGTGGCTGACAGATCCAGAGGATCGAGACCACGGCGAAAGCGACGGCGGCATGTCCGGAGGGAAATGAGGCGTAAGCCTTGTCGAAGCAGAAGAAGTGAAAGCCGTAGACGCCATCGGAGATCAACGAGGGATTGTTCTTGATCCAGTTCTCCGGCCAACTACGGCCGAACAGCCCTTTGAGCAAGTCTTTCAGGATCTCCGTCGCTACCAGGTTCGCCGCGATTACCAGGAGCAGTCTCTGAAGGTATCCGCCCGGCCGCCAGATCCGCCACGCCACAACGCCGGCCATGCCCGCGATCGCGCAGTAGGCCAGCCCAGCAGAAGCGCGCTCTGGCCAGCGCAGGAACTCGTCCGGGTAGAACCGGTGCGTATGCAAGAACCAGGCCAGCGGCCGATCGACAAAAAAGTAGCACAGGACAACCAGCACGCTGCCTGCGAGCAGTGCCAGGATGAGATGCCTTGTTGAGTTGGTGCTCATTGCCACGCCGTTCCATGAATAATCTGGGATTGGGCAATCTACTTTACCGGCCACGGCCAGGGTAGGCAACGACCTACGTAGAACGGAATTCATTCCGTTTCCCCGAAATACGCAAGGCAACGGAATAAATTCCGGTCTACGAACGACCTTGCGGTTCTCCTGCCCTCCGAGCCGAACGGAACTAATCTGCGAATCTGCGCATTTTACCCAACTTTAGCATTCTCTAAACAATAATTCTGAACCACCTATAGTTGACAAACGTATACTGTTTGGGTAGAATAAGAATGTTTTGAGGGCCTGGCAAGGCCGGAATTGGCCCAATCGGGGCGGAAATCGGCTTTGCCGGGCATTCGCAAGGAGGAACCATTATGGAAAACCGTATTAGCCAGTTGGGGAATGAGGACAGTGGGCAAAGGGACCGGGGGGAGCCGCAACCTATTGGTACGATCCTGGCCGAGCTTTTGGCCCAATACCAGGCCCGTTTTCCCGAGATCCGCATCGCCATTGTGCAGACGCCCGCAGTCGCCGTTTAACCACATTTTGTCAAGGAGGATAATCATGCTCGTGCTCAGCCGCTACAAGAATGAGGCCATCGTGATCGACGGCCAGATCAAAGTGACCATCGTAGAAATCCGGGGCGACCGCATCCGCCTGGGGATCGAGGCCCCGCGGGAGGTTGCCGTTTGGCGGGAAGAACTTCTTGCCCCGGCTGCCCCTCCGGAGCTGGCTGCGGTCTGATCCTCGCATTTCCCGCGGAATAGGTTGCCTGCCGTGCAAGCGGTTTTGCATTCGGCTAAACTATAGCTGGGTGCAAAACCGGTGATAGGCGGCAAGATGGGACAAGGGGCAGGATCTGCGAATCAGGGGCGAGGCGGTACGGAGTACTCAGTACTCAGTACTCAGTACTCAGTACTTAGTTCCTGTCCAGAAGCAACTCCGCGATTTGGCCGCATCTGCCCTCACCCCCTGCCCCTCTCCCGCGTACGGGCGAGGGGAGTTGTTTCTGGACAGGTACTTAGTACTCGGTACTCGGTACTCAGTACTCCGTGCTTCCTGGCGGCCCGCTGGCTTCTGCCGCTGTTGCTCCTCGTTTCCGGCTGCGACCACGATGAGTCCAGTATCTGTCGCGTCGAGGCGGTCTGGGGACGGCCGGGCATCTCGGATGGTCGCTTCCAAACGCCCCGCGCCATTGCCGTCGACGGCGACGATCAGCTCTATATCGTCGACAAGACCGCTCGCATCCAGGTCTTCAAGACCGACGGCACATTTCTCCGCTCCTGGTCCACGCCCGACCATGCCAACGGCAAGCCGACCGGCCTGAGCTTCGATCGTGACGGCAACCTGATGGTCGCCGACACGCACTATTTCCAAGTGCTGGTTTACTCGCCGGAAGGCAATTTGCTCCGCACGCTGGGCAAAAAAAACGGCGAGAAGCCGGGCGAGTTCGGCTTTGTGACCGGCACGGCCCAGGACGCGCAAGGCAACTTGTACGTATCCGAGTATGGCGAGTACGACCGCATTCAGAAGTTCTCGCCCGACGGCCGCTTTCTACTCCAATGGGGCGGCCACGGTTCTGAGCCTGGCCAGTTCGTCCGTCCGCAAAAGATCGTCTTCGATGCCGACAATCATCTCTGGGTGACCGACGCCGGCAATCATCGCATCCAGGTGTTCGACACGCAGGGCAAGTTGCTCAAGTCCTGGGGAACGCAAGGCAGCCAGCCGGGCGAGCTTTACTATCCCTACGACATCGTGTTGGCCCCGCATGACACGCTGTATGTTTGCGAGTACGGCAACCATCGCGTCCAGAAGTTCACGCGCGACGGCCGCTCCTTGGGCTGCTGGGGTCGCCGTGGCCGGGGCGACGGCGAGCTCGACAGCCCCTGGGGCCTGGCGCGGGACAAGCAAGGCAAGCTGTATGTGTTGGATACCGGGAATAATCGGGTACAATGCGTGGGGGTGGAGTAGACAGGTTACATGCCTCGAAGGATAGGTATTACTATTGGAGATCGCAATTTGTGATGCCCAGTTTTGCGATCGCGAGATTTGTGGTAGACGAATCGTTCAAGATCACAATTTGTGATCTTGAACGATGTGCCTAGGCATTCGCACGAGGTAAAAGAGGATCGATTATGCCCAAAGCGGATTTGGTTCCAATCGAGCGGATCGAGAAAGCGATTCTCTTAATTCGTGGACATAAGGTCATGCTAGATCGGGATTTAGCGGATCTGTATGAGGTTTCGACAGGGAGTCTGAATCAGCAAGTTAGGCGGAACCTTTCGCGGTTTCCTGATGATTTTATGTTTCGGCTGACGTCTGAAGAAGCAAAAGCTTCAAGGTCGCAAATTGCGACCTTGAAGCGTGGCCAGAACATCAAGTTCCTGCCCTATGCCTTCACCGAGCAAGGCGTGGCCATGCTCTCCAGCGTGCTCAACAGCGACCGTGCCATCGAAGTCAATATCGCGATCATGCGGGCGTTCGTGCGGCTGCGCGAGATTCTCTCCTCGCACAAGGACTTGTCGCGCAAGCTGGACGAGTTGGAACGCAAGCTCGGCGATCACGACGAGAAATTCGTACTGGTTTTCGAGGCCATCCGGCAACTTATGAATCCGCCCTCCGGGCCGACGAAGCGACGCATTGGTTTTTGCCAGGAGTGAGTTACGCCCCGACACGCCAGCCATGTTTTCCTACCACGCCACCTTCGCCGCCCCCGCCTACCTGGCACTCCTGCTGCTCCTGCCACTGCTCTGGTGGCATGGCTATCGCCGCCTGGTGGGCCTGGGCCGCCTGCGGCGCTGGCTGGCGTTGCTGTTCCGTACGCTGGCGGTTGCGCTGCTGGTCATGGCCGCGGCCGACCTGCAGATCGTGCGGACCAACGACCATCTCACGGTGATCTACCTGCTGGATCAGTCGCTGAGCATCCCGGAATCGCAGCGCGCGGCGATGATCAAGTACGCCCGCGACGAAGTCCGCACCCATCGCCGCAACCAGGACCGCGCCGGCGTGATCGTCTTCGGCCGCGACGCCGCGATCGAGCTTCCACCGTTCGACGACGACCTGCAGATGGGCAATGCCGTCGAAAGCCACTTCGATCCGCAGGCCACGAACATCGCCGCCGCCCTGAAACTGGCCCAGGCCACCTTTCCCGAAGACGCCGCGCGGCGGATCGTGCTGGTGAGCGACGGCAACCAGAACCAGGGCAATGCCCTGGAACAGGCCCAGGCCGCGGCCGCGGCGGGTATCGGTATCGACGTCGTTCCCGTCCGCTACCGCCCGCGGGCCGACGTCTCCGTGGACCGCCTGATCGTGCCCGGCGAAGTCCGCCGCAACCAGCCTTTCGACCTCCGCGTCGTGCTCTCCAACAATTGCGGACCCAAGCCGGGCGACAAGGGTGAAGTACCCGGCCGACTGATCGTTACCAAGATCGTCGACGATCAGCCGGTCGATCGCACGGAGCAGGTGGTGACGCTCCCGCCGGGCAAGAAGGTCTTCAACCTGCGGCAATCGATCGACGCCGCCAACTTTTACACCTATGAAGCCAGGTTCGTCCCCGACCGGGCGGAAGACAACGCCACGCCGCAAAACAAGCGGGCGACCGCCTTCACCCACGTGGCCGGCAAAGGGCAGGTGCTCTTGATCGTCGGCCAGCAGCGGCTCAACGACTATGCTCCGTTGGCCCAGCGGCTGCGGGAGCACGGCCTGGAAGTCGTCGTCCGCGGCACGGACCGGCTCTTCTCCAGCCTGGCCGAATTGCAGATCTTCGACACCGTCGTGCTGGCCAACGTGCCCCGCGCCACTGTCGATGAAGTGAATTTCAGCGACGAGCAGATCGACATGCTCGTACGCAATACGCAGCAGATGGGCGCGGGGCTGGTCATGCTCGGCGGACCGGAGAGTTTCGGGTCCGGCGGCTGGACCGGCACGGAGCTGGAGAAGGCCATGCCCGTCGATTTCCAGATCCGCAATGCCGAAGTGGTTCCCCGCGGCGCGCTGGTGCTGCTGATGCATGCCAGCGAGATCGCCCAGGGCAACGGCATCCAGAAGCAGATCGCCAAGGAAGCCATCAAGGCCCTCGGCGCCCAGGACTATTGCGGCGTGATGCAGTGGAACGGCAACGAGGTCTGGATCTACGGCCAGGGCCTCGTGGAGATTGGCCAGTACCGCAACAAGCTGCTGCAGGCCGTCGATCGCATGACACCGGGAGACATGCCCGACTTCGAACCGGCCATGCTCCTGGCTGAACAGGGGTTCATCGGGCTGCAGAACAAAGCGGTGGCCGTGATGCACATGATCGTGCTCAGCGACGGCGACCCAGGTCCGCCGAGTCCCGCGACGATCAACCGGCTGAAGGCCATGAAGGTGACGATCTCTACGGTGGCGGTAAACGCCCACGGCACGTCCGAGAGCCAGAACCTGGCGAACATCGCCGCCGCCGGCAACGGCAAATACTATTCGGTGAACAACCCCAAGGCCTTGCCGCGGATCTTTCAGAAGGAGGCCCGCCGCGTCGCCCGGCCGATCGTTTACGAATCGCAGAATCCGTTTCCCCTGAAGCAGGTGTCCGAACATGAGATGATGTCCGGAATCAGCGAGTTGCCGCCGGTCCGCGGCTATGTGCTCACCAGCAAGAAGGAAAACCCCCTGGTGGAAACCGTGCTCCTGGCCACCAAACCGGGCGGCGAGGAGAACACCACGGTCTTGGCGGGCTGGAACTACGGCCTGGGCCGCGCGGTGGCCTTCACCACCGATGCCGGATTGCAGTGGACGCCCAATTGGGCCAGCAGCGCGGCGGCCGACAAGCTCTTCGCCAAGATCGTTCAATGGTCGATGCGGCCCTCCGGCGGCACGGGCAGGCTGACCGCGACCTTCGAGCCGCTGGAAGGCAAGATGCGGGTCGTCGTCACGGCCCTGGACGACAAGAACGAGTTCATGAATTTCCTCACGATGACCGGCACGGCTGTGGGGCCGGACTTGAAGAAGCCGCTGGACCTGGAGATCGTGCAGACCCGGCCAGGTCGTTACGAGTGTACGTTCCCCATCCGCGATGCGGGCAGCTACTTTGTGACGATCAATCCCGGCCGCGGCATGGCGCCCTTGCGGACGGGCGTGAACGTGCCCTATTCCGACGAGTTCCGCGACCGCGAGGCCAACGAGGCCCTCTTGGCCCAGCTTGTCGCCGTGCAGCCCAAGGACGGCCCGCCGGGCCAATTGATCGAGGCCCCGGCCGAGCCTGAACCTCAAACGCCAAGTCCGCCGACCAACAAGTTACTGGAGTTCAACACCTTCCGCCACGACCTGCCGAAGGCCAGCAGCAGCCAGGAGGCCTGGCACTGGCTGGTGCTCATGGCCAGTTGCGTGTTCCTGACCGACGTGTTCATCCGCCGCGTGAATGTGAGTTTTGCCTGGCTGCCGCCGCTGTTGGCCCGCACGCGCGATTTCGTCCTCCGCCGCCAGGGCGCCCCGCCTCAGCCACAGTTTATCGAGCGGCTGAAGAGCCGCAAGGCGGAGGTGGCCGATCACCTGGAACAACTCCGCGCGACGACACGGTTCGAGTTGCCCTCGCAAACGCCGCTTGAGGTGCAGCCGCTGGACGAGCTGGCGCCGCCACCGACTGCCGGGCCGCGCCCGCCCGGCCCGGCCTTGACCCCGGAGAAGAAGGAAGAAGAGACGTATACCGAGCGGTTGCTAAAGGCCAAGAAGAAGGCCTGGGAGGAGCGGAAAGAGTGAGATCGTGGGATCACTCTTTTTCCAACACCTCGCGCGCCTCGCGCAAGCCTGCCAGCCGCTCCTTGCTCACCTTGGGATAGCGCAGCTTGAGCTTCTTCAAGGCCTCCAGCACGATGTCGGCGACCGCCAGCCGCGTGAACCACTTGTGGTCGGCGGGAATGACGTGCCAGGGCGCCCAATCGGTGCTGGTATGGTTGAACATGTCCTCGTAGGCATTCTGGTAGCCGTCCCAAAAGGCCCGCTCCTTGGCATCGCTGGCGGAGAATTTCCAGTTCTTCTCCGGCCGGTCGATCCGTTCCAGGAACCGTCGCTTCTGCTCTCCCTTCGATATGTTGAGGAAGAACTTCAGGACCACGATGCCGTTGTTCGAGATGTACTTCTCGAAGTTGTTGATGGCCTCGAAACGGCGGCTCCAAATGTGCTTGTCCTGCACGGCCGGCGGCAACCGCTCGGCGCTGAGGATCTCCGGGTGTACGCGCGCGACCAGGACCTCTTCGTAGTACGAGCGGTTGAAGATGCCGATCCGTCCGCGTTCCGGCAGCCGCTTCACGCAGCGCCACAAGTAATCGTGGTTGAGTTCCTCGGTCGACGGGGCCTTGAAACTCGATACGTCGCAGCCTTGCGGGTTCACCCCCGACATGACGTGCTTGATCGTGCCGTCCTTGCCCGCCGCGTCCATCGCCTGGAAGATCAGCAACAGGGCATAGGTGTTCTGGGCGTAGAGCATGTCCTGGTACTCAGCCAGCCGCTGGATGTCGGCTTGCAGTTTCTTGGTGGCTTCCTTCTTGCTGGGGTAGTTGTCGGTGTAGGCGGGATCGAAGTCCTTCTTGAGCGAGATCTTATCGCCCGGCGGAACGAGGAACGAGGACGCGGATTTCTTTGCCATCGGAGGCGCCTTTCATGGAAGTATGGTGCGGCAGGGAAATGTCGCTGCTATTACTAGCCTAACATGGGGCATGCCGATTTGCCACCAAAACCCGATGTTTGCTAGTGCGTAACTCTTGACCTTTCCTCTGCGGCGACGACAATGGGCGATATCGCTTCGATATGGAAATACTTCACGTAGGATGGGCTATATACCGCGAGCGGGCACAAAAATGAGCCGTTGGAGTTCCGGCTTTAGCCGGCATCTTGCCGGGTTCGCCGCCTAAAGGCGGAACTCCGACGGCTCGTTTCCACTCGCGCAAGCTATGGCGTCACTGACGGACTAAAGTCCATCCTACATTTGGCCGCTAAAGTTCCCAGGTTCTTTCAAAGCATGAAGAAGTCGTATCGCGTTATTCTGCTGTTAGTTACGATGATTGGATTGGCGGCCTGCGGCCGTAAACTCGTGGGCGACGACTGGCCCCAATGGCGCGGTCCGACGCGCGATGACGTGTGGAAGGAATCCGGTATTGTCGAGAAGTTTTCCGCTCCGCAGCTTCCTATCCGCTGGCGGGCCGCCATCAGCAGCGGATACAGCGGCCCGACCGTGGCCCAAGGCCGCGTCTATGTCACCGACCTGTTGACCGAACCGCGAATGGCGGAAAGGGTCCACTGTTTCGATTGGAAAACGGGCCATAGCCTCTGGACGTTCGCCTACGACTGCGCGTATAAGAACGTGGGCTACGTGGCGGGGCCGCGGGCCGCCGTCTCGATCGACGACGGCCGGGCCTATGCCCTGGGGACCATGGGGCATCTGCACTGCCTCGATGCCGCCACAGGCAAGGTGCTCTGGAAGAAGCAGCCGGGTGTCGATTACAAGATCCGTATGCCGATCTGGGGCATTGCCTCAGCGCCCCTGGTGGATGGCGATCTGGTGATCGTCCAACTCGGCGCTGAGGGGGCCTGCCTGATGGCCCTGGACAAGAAGACTGGCGCGCAGCGTTGGCGGGCGCTGAACGATCTGGCCTCCTATTCGGCCCCGATTATTATTCAGCAGGCCGGCCGGCGAGTGTTGGTGTGCTGGACGGGCAATAACGTGGTCGGGCTCAATCCGGCCACGGGCGGCGTCTATTGGAAGTATCCCTTCCCGCCAGCGAAGATGGTCATCAATGTTCCCACGCCGGTGGTTTCGGGCAATCGACTCTTCCTCACGGGGTTCTACGACGGTTCCCTGATGCTCAAGCTCGACCAGGACGAGCCGCGGGTGGAGAAACTCTGGCGGCGGATAGGCGAAAGTGAACGGCACACCGACGCGCTGCACGCCATGATCAGCACGCCCTACATGGATGGTGATTATGTCTACGGCGTGGACAGCTACGGCGAATTGCGGTGCCTGGACGGGCGCACTGGAAACCGCATCTGGGAAGATCTGACGGCCGTGCCCAAGGCCCGCTGGGCTACCATCCACATGGTCCGCAACGGCGGGCGAACGTGGATGTTCAACGAGCGCGGAGAATTGGTCATCGGCATGCTTTCTCCGCAGGGCTTTCACGAGATCAGTCGCACAAAGCTCATAGTCCCGACAACCGTTCAGTTAGACCAGAGGGGGGGTGTTTGCTGGGCGCATCCCGCCTATGCGTATAAACACATATTTGCCCGCAATGATCGCGAGTTGGTCTGCGCCAGCCTGGCTGCGGAAGATCCGTGAGCGGCCGGTGGATTCCCGCAATAAGAGGAGTTGCGAAAAAAGGGGCTGCTATGCGGCCAAGAAGATGCTAGAATAAAGTCATCCTCCCGGCGTGGATCTTTAGACACTTTCGAGTAAGGAACCCGCATATGACTCCTGAACGGCAATTCATGTGCAACAACGATGTTCTCCGCTTCCTTGCGGACGAGCAAGGCCGCACCTTGGCGGAGATTGCCACCCATTTTGGCGTTACTTTGACGGCTATTCGCAACCGGGTCATACGCCTGATGCAGTTGCAATCCGTCACCAGGCAACGCAACGACCAGCGGCGGCGGGGCCGGCCGCAGTTCTTGTACTACATAACGCCCCGCGGCTCGGCCATCTTGAAAGAGACGGCCGAGGAAGCAAGTCCTTCCTGACGAGAGCGGCGAATCTACCGGGGCGGGGTCCGTGCCGAGTTCTTTGCCGCCGGAGCTTGGGACGGCTGAGCCGCGCCGGGCCTGATGGTATTGCCGCTGTTCTGGATGTGGACTTCGATTTTGATGTTGGAGAACATCGAGAAGCTGTTCCCGCTTAAAATCGGAGTCTGGTTTTCCGAGAGCACTTTCGCGGAGTTGCCCGAGAGCACCTTCGGATTGTTGCCGGAGAGCAGTGCCGTGTGATTCTTGGAGAGCAAGTCGGTTTCGTTGCCCGACAGCAGATCCACAGTGACATCGAGCGCCCCGCGCAGCAGTGCGCCCAGGGTCTTTAGTTTCTCCGCGGTTGTGGCCGTCTTTTGCGGCGATGCAGGGGTAGTCGCGGTGATAGTCGTCCATACGGATGACGTTGTGGCCGTTTTTTGCGGCGATGAAGGCGTGTTCGGCTTGGCCACGGGGGACTTGCCCGGTTCGGCGGAAAACAGCCGCTGTTGGGCCGACAGGACCGCGGCCAGGGAAAGGAAGACCGCCATGACATAGATCTGGATCTGGAACGTGTGTCGCATTTTGGGCTCCATGGGAATCGGGTTCGAGGTATTCACAAGACGCCCTTTGAGTATAGTTCCCAGCCCGGCAGATGCAAGCGGCCTGGGTGGCCGTCCCGTGGCACGGGCTTCCAGCCCGTGGAACGCGACACGGGCAGGATGCCCGTGCCACAGTCGTGCCTTTCAGCCGGAAGATCTTGCCGCACGCAATTGGTCTTATAACCCGTTGGCTGCATGGCACGCGCCACGAAAATCGTTAGAATCAAGATGTATTGAGTTCTCCTCCGTCTTTTTCAGGAGGTCGACGATGACCAGATATCGTTTTGAACAGGCGTTGGTTTCGGCGTTCGGACTGGTTGTCGGTCTGGCACTTGCTATGCTCATTGCCCCGGGCGATATCGGTCTGTGGGTCGTGATCGCAATTCTCTTGGCTATCTTTTGCCGTGCGTTTTTCATCCGGGGGTTGTATGGCGAGTTGTTCTGGCCTGTGTCGCACCATCGGGCCAAGAAAGCTGACCGGCCGGTAACGCGGCATGCTTAGGGGCTATCCGCGCAGTCGAGCCCGGATCGCCTTCAACCGCTCGATTAGTTCCTTTTCGAATCCTCGCTCGACCGGTCGATAGTACTCGCGCTGCACACCCAGGTAATCCTGTGCGGCGATGCCCCCTTCAGCGTCGTGGGCGTACTGGTAGTCTTGCCCTTGGCCCAAACGCTTCGCGCCGCCGTAGTGCGAGTCGCGGAGGTGGACCGGCACGGGCAGCAGGCGGCCCTCGCTGACGTCCTTGCGGGCCTCGCCGATGCCCACCGTCGCGGCGTTCGACTTGGGCGCACACGCCAGGTAGGTCACGGCCTGGGCCAGCGTCAATTGACATTCCGGCAGTCCCACCAACTCGCAACCATGGGCGGCGGCCACGGCCAACGGCAGGGCGGCGGGATCGGCATTGCCTACGTCTTCGCTAGCCAGGATCACCAGCCGCCGCGCGAGAAAGCGGACGTCTTCGCCCCCCTCAAGCATCCGCGCCAGCCAGTAAAGGGCCGCGTCCGGATCGCTGCCGCGAATGCTCTTGATCAGCGCGCTGATGGAATCGTAGTGCGCATCGCCGGCCCGATCGTACTGGACGGCCTTGCGCTGCACCGATTCGGCGGCCAACGCGCGGGTGAATTCCACCGGCCGCTGGGGACTGGAGAGCACGCCGATTTCCAGCGCCGAAAGTGCCCGGCGGGCATCGCCGTCGCTGGTCTCCGCAAGGAACTCCAAGGCGTCGTCGTGCAACCGTACCTGGTACTGGCCCAGGCCGCGACGCGCGTCTTCCGCGGCCCGGCGGAGCAGCGACTTGATGTCGTCGCTGGATAGCGGCTGGAACTGGAAGATGCGGCTGCGGCTGACCAAGGCACTATTGACCGTGAAAAAGGGGTTCTCGGTCGTCGCCCCCACCAGGATCACTTCGCCCTCCTCCACGCCCGGCAGGAGCACGTCCTGCTGGGCCTTGTTGAAGCGATGGATCTCGTCGACGAACAGCAGCGTCCGCTGGGCCGTAGTCGAGAGCCGGTCGCGGGCCTCGGTAAGCACCTCGCGCAGCTCCTTCACGCCGCTGGCTACGGCGCTGATTTGCTGGAAATGGCTGCGGCTCTCGCGGGCCAAGAGGCGGGCGAGCGTGGTCTTGCCCGTGCCTGGCGGACCGTAAAAGATCACGGAGCCGAGCCGGTCGGCCGCCAGCAGCCTGCGCAATAACTTGCCCTCGCCAAGAAAGTGCTGCTGACCGACGAACTCGTCGAGTTTCGTCGGCCGCATCCGCGCTGCCAGAGGCTGAGCAGCACGCAGGTTCTCTTCTTCAGAAGCAGCGAACAAAGACATGGCAGCACCTGGCGGAACAGAAAAAAGAAATCCGAAATCCGAATGTCGAAATCCGAAACAAATTCAAAAACCAAAGGTGGAAATTCGAAACCTTTGATCATTCCTGCTTTGTATTTTGAATTTGTTTCGTATTTCGGACTTCGAATTTCGTATTTTACTCCCCATTCGTCATTCGGATTTCGTCATTTCCTATGGGTCCTCCTTTGGGCAACATTGTTTCAAGTGGACAAGTCCTGCACAGCGGCTTGCTCTTCTTGCAGAAGTGCTTCCCAAGGTTGACCAGCAAGGCGTGAAATTCGTTGAACATGGCGGCGTCGGCCGGAAGATGATCGTGAAAATACTCCTGGATCTGGTGGTAATCCGCCTCCGAGTCGATCCATCCGTGGCGGCTGAAGATGCGGTAGGTGTAGGCATCGACCACGAAAGTCGGCAGCGAGCCGGCGTAGAGGAGGATCGAATCGGCCGTTTCCGGCCCTACGCCATTGACGCCCAGCAACTCCTCGCGAAGCCGGGCCAGCGGCATGCGGAACATCGCCGCGATCGAGCCGTCGTACCGCTGGATCAGGAATTTCAGCAGGCTCCGCAGCCGCTTGGCCTTGATGCGGTAGTAGCCGGCCGGCCGAATCAGTTCCTCCAGTTCTTCTGGGGGCACGCCGTACAAGGCCTGCGGATCGAGCAGATCGGCCTGGCGAAGGTTGCGGATCGCCCGCTCGACGTTCTGCCAGTTCGTGTTCTGCACCAAGATGGCGCCAACCATGATTTCGAACGGGGTATCGCCGGGCCACCATTTTTGAGGGCCAAAAGCGTCGAGCAACTGCTGATAGACTTCTCGCAAAACGATGCTCATGGTAGACTTTCGGGAAAATGCAGCATCTATTGTAGCACCGGAATGAGCATGGCAAAACGCATGGATGAGCAAATCACTCCGGCCGAGGCCCCGAACGTGGGCAGCGATTACTGGTCGCAGTCGCGGCGGCCCTTGGCCAGCCTGCTTTTCGCCGGGCCGCTGCTGGCGATCTACGAGGCCGGCCTGGTCTGCCTTGGCCCCAGCGCCATGCGCAACGGGGCCGACGCCTGGCTGCGGCAAACGCTCGAACTGCTGGGCTTCAACGCCTATTTTCTGCTCCCGGCCCTCACGGTCGGCATTCTCTTGGGCTGGCATCACGTGCTGCGGCAACCGTGGCACGTCCGCCGCGCCGTATTTTTGGGCATGACCGCCGAGTGTTTCGGCCTGGCTGCGGCCCTTTGGCTTTTTTGGAGGTTGCTCGTCGGATTTATCTTTCCGGCGGCGATGCGTACGGCCGGCCAGACCATCGTCGGTTTCCTGGCGACGATCGTAAGTTATTTGGGAGCCGGCATCTACGAAGAATTGCTCTTTCGCCTGATTCTGTTGAATGCAGTGATCGGGCTGTTGGCATGGATGCGCGCCGGGCCAAGGGCCAGCGTAGTGGGCGGAGTCGTGCTGACAAGCTTGTGGTTCTCGGCCGCCCATTACGTCGGTCCCTACGGCGATCTGTTTTCCTGGCGGACATTCGTATTCCGTTTCCTGGCCGGCGTATTTTTCGCCGTGCTGTTGCGATTTCGGGGCTTCGGCATCGCCGCCGGCACGCACGCGCTGTACGACGTGCTCGTGTTCTTGACGACGATCGCCGGGCAGCCGCGATGATGCTAGCAAAGGCAGCACGCCCGGCGGCTAACTCTGCGCCGGCGCTTTGTCAAGAGTACCTGAAAAACGCCATGAAAGATTCCGGAAAACTCCCTTGGATGACCGCGAGGAACTCGCTATAATGCAGCCGTGAGATACAAAGGAATTCATTCCGCCCAAGCGTTCCTGACCTGAAGACCACAAGCCCCGGGATTGCACGGCGCCGGATCGGACGACGATCCGACTCCCGCCGCGGGGAACGAGCGGTTTTCTGCCAGGCACGCATGGGCAATGCGATAGCAAAAGGAATTGTGAAAGTGCTGACTGTTCGACCCAAAGTCGCGGAGTTGGTCTTTCAGCTCTACGGACGGCCGCTGCACCCGGAGCTCTTCGAGGTGTATCACTCCCGCCGAGTCTCGCGGGGGGATTACGAAGCTCGGATCGACATCACCAGCGCCGGCCACGTAGTGACGTGGCGCTGCGGGGGGATGACGCTCACCGAGGTGGCCGCCTCGGCCCATCATCCCTTGCCGCAGACGCGGCGGGTGATGTCTTACTCGCTCAAGGGCCAGCGGAGCGACCGCGTCGAGTGTCGCGGCGGCGTCCGTTACGAGATGAACTTCCAACTCGAACCTGTCGATCCCGAGGTTTTCTGGACCTTCCAGCAGGAGTTGGCCGAAGACGGCTTGCGGAAGGGTGTGTTCCATAGGTTCGACGCCAGCGGCCGCATGGCCATGGGAGCGTTGAGCTACATCAATTATGAGCTGCGCAGCCGCAAGATGCTCATCCAGGCATTTCACACCTTCCCGGATGACTATGCGATTGTGAAGAGCCAGTCGATGATCGTGCTGCCGTAACTCTACTGCTCGCGGTTGTGAGAGGCTATCCGAGAAGTCTCCTCAACACGTCCCGCGACTCGCGACCCGCAAGCGGGTACCCCGGGTACCCCGGAGAGGGTTAGGCTGAGGGCAACTTGCGCCGTTGTTGATCGTCAAAGCCTTCATCACGGTGATGTTTTCGATCATAGTAAAACACAACCCATAGTCAACAATTAGCGGAAAAATTGTTCACCCGCTATTGCGTCGTAGCTTTGACATCACCCACCGAACTGGTGGAAGAAGCAAAACCAGCAGGAGCATGCAGACAATCAGGACTGCCAACAACCACCAGCCGAGAAAGAAATAGGGGCGGAAGAAGTCCCACCAAATGCTCCAGTCCAGCCCGGGGATGCGCCACCACGCCAGCACCGTGGCTGCGGCCGCCAAGCAGAGAAAGGGTCCATAAGGAATCTGTGTTTTGCCACGGAAAATCAATCGGACCAAGCCGATAATCGCTCCCGCAAAGGGAGCCAGAAAGAAGATGATGACCGTCGCCTGCCAACCGAGGAAGGCGCCAATCATGGCCAGCAGCGTGACGTCGCCGAAACCCATCGCCTCTTGGCGCAAGGCGACACTGGCAAAGATGCGGACGAGCCAGACCATTCCCCCGCCAATAACGACGCCCGCCAACCCGCTCACCAGGCCGGCCCAAGCGGGGCCGCCCATCGACCAGACCTTGGCGATCGCCAGCGAACCCACAACCGCCAGGCCCAGCAGAGCGTAAGTCGTCCACTGGCGCACGATGCGCACGGAATAATAGCGGACGGCGTGCAAACAGCCCAATCGCCTGTCCCAGCCTCCCGCCGCCAGGGCCAGGCACCAGCCGCAGAAGGCGACAATCGCTGCGGCCAAGGCGGGGCGGCCGGTCAAACCCTGCGCCAGCCATGGGTGGCTGTTCAGCGGAGAGGTCAGCCAAACCGATGTCAAAATATTGAAGGCGGGCGGCTGCCGGGGGATAATGTCCGGTAAGAGGGCATAGGGCCACAGCGTCACGAGCACCAGCCCCGCGAGAGTACACGGGATCGTCACGCCGTCGGGGACCGTCATCTCGTCCACGTCCACCCAGAACGCTACGAGCATGAAACAGAAAAGCACGACGTGGCAGATGAACTGCTCGTGTCGGATGGCTGCCAGAGCCAGCTTTATCTTGGCGGGGTCGAAGACGCCGACAGGCACAAAAACTTCGGGGAACGGCGGTACCAGGCCGTATCCGGCGATCTCCCACCAATACAGCAGCGCGAAACCGATGCCTGCCAGCAGTTCCAGCAGCATGGGCCGGATCCAGAAGCCAGCGCCATGCACGTTGGCCTCCCGCCGCAGCCCCAGCCACCCGATCACCGGCACGCGGTCCCACAACTGCCGTGGAGGCGCCTTGGCATCCGGCCGTATCCACGGGCCGATCGGCCGCTGCCTCCAGGCCAGCCGGTAAATGCCCAGGTTGACCACGGCCCCCGCGCAGCAGCCCAAAATGAAAAGCACCGCCAAGCGGACTTCAATCGGGATGGATAGGATAAAGGTCACGTTGAAAATTTAAGCTGCGCGAGGATTTCTTCTGTCAACTGCTCGGGCGACTTGCCCTCCGTGTCGACAATCAGGTGGGCCGACTCGCGATAAATCGGTGCGCGGCGTTGCAATAGTTGTACAATCTCCTCCAGCGGCGGCAGGTTGGTCAACCCCGGGCGGCGATCGGCCGTCGTGGCATCGCCCGTCATACGCTTCAGGATCGTTTCAGGTGCGGCGGTCAACCAGACTACCTGCCCGGATTTTCGCATCGTCCGGCGGCTTTCCTCCCGCAGCGGCGCCCCGCCGCCGGCGGCCACGACCAGCCTTGGCTGCCCGCAGAGAGCGGCGATCACCGTGGATTCCAGGTCGCGAAAGGCCGGTTCGCCGTCCTCCGCAAAGATACGGGCAATCGACTTGCCGGCGCGGCGCTCGATCTCCACGTCGGCATCGATCCAGTCCCAGCCCAATCGCTCCGCCAAGTGTCGGGCAAGGGTCGTCTTTCCAGTAGCACGGTAGCCGACAAGGACGAGATTCATCATTTCCTAACATTCGTGGTTTACAATCGAAAGATTATCCCCTATTCCCTAGGCTCTGTAAAGGAATGGCTGTTTGGCGGGGAGGGAAGTTAGGTATAATTGGACATCCACTTGGGAGTCTGGTCGATGGCAATACATTTTCAGCGGGAAATCAGTAAATTGAAGCAGCAGGTCCTGTCGCTTTGCACCCAGGTTGAAAGCCAGGTGGAAATGGCGGTTCGGGCGGTCCAGTTGCGCGACGACGAGTTGGCCGAAGAGGTCGAGCGGCTGGACGCGGAAATTGATCTGCGCGAGTTGGAAGTGGAAGAAGAGTGTCTGAAGACGTTGGCCTTGTACCAGCCGGTGGCCATCGATCTGCGGTTTGTGGTTTCCACACTGAAGATCAATCACGACCTGGAGCGGATTGGCGATTTGGCCGTAAATATCGCCCGCAAGGTCCGTCGGCTGATCTATGATCCGCGGCCGGAGCTTGCCGGTAAACTGGGGCAAATGGGCGAGAAGACTCAGCTTCTGCTTCACGACAGCATTGACTCGCTGCTCAATTTGGACGCCTACGAAGCCGCCTCCATCTGCCACCGCGACGACGAAATCGACCAGATGAAGGCGGTCATCCGCGACGGCATCGAAGAGGCCATCAAGCAGGAGCCGGAAAAGGTCGGCTCGTTATTGCGCGTGCTGGCGGTGAGCCGCAATCTCGAGCGGATTGCCGACCTGGCCACGAGCATTGCCGAAGACGTGGTGTACCTCGTTGAAGGCCGAATCATGCGGCATCCGACGTTGATGGCGGCGCGCAACGGCGCGTGATGGGCAGTGGCGGGAACGAGCCGAAGAATCTTCTGGCAGAAACGCCGCGTCAAAAGATCTTTGACAGAAAGAGTGAGGAAAAGAGGATGGCGGGAAGTCCGCACTCATTTTCTTTTCCCCCATCTTCTTTTCCACCGCATTTCAATCAGCCCCGCGGCCGCCCGCCTCACGACCCGAATTCCGGCCTTCGCCGGCCGAGCTGGTTCTTCAGCCGATCGACGATCGAACTATGCATCTGGCTGACGCGGCTTTCGGAAAGGTCCAGCGTGGCGCCGATCTCCTTCATCGTCAGTTCCTCGTAGTAATAGAGGATGATGATCAGCCGCTCGTTGCGGTTCAGGCCCTTGGTCACCAACCGCATCAGATCCGCCTTCTGGATCCGCCGCGTGGGGTCCTCGCCCTTCTTGTCTTCGAGAATGTCGATCTCGCGAACGTCCTTGTAGCTATCCGTCTCGTACCACTTCTTGTTCAAGCTGATGAGGTTCACCGCGTTGGCGTCCAGGACCATCTTTTCCAACTCGGGCACGGAAATCTGCATCTCTTCGGCCAGTTCGTTCTCATTGGGTTGACGGCCCAAGCGGGCCTCGAGACCCTTGACAGCCTCGTTGAGCTTGCTGGCCTTCGAGCGGACCAGGCGCGGAACCCAGTCCATCGTGCGCAGCTCGTCGAGCATAGCGCCGCGGATACGGGGCACACAATACGTCTCGAACTTGACGCCGCGCGTGAGATCGAAGGCATCGATGGCGTCCATCAGCCCGAACACACCGGCCGAGATCAGGTCGTCGAGTTCCACGCCCTCGGGCAGCCGCGACCAGATCCGTTCGCCGTTATATTTCACCAACGGCAAGTACAGCTCGACCAGCCGGTTGCGCAAGTCCTGATTGTTGAGGTCCTGCTTGAATTCGATCCAAATTTGTTCAACGTCTTCTGGGGCGACAGTCGTGGCCATGCGTTCCTCCGTGATGGCGCGCCTTGCGGCGCCTGGTAAGATCCTTCTCTATCCGCACTATGCGGCCTTCGGCTGGGCCGAGGGCTGGGCGGACTTCTTTTCCTGCAACTCCGATAAGATCTGGCTGCTCACCGAGTCGCGAATGATTCGCTCGGCCAGCCAGCCGATCACCGCACCGATGGCCGTAAACGCCAGGAAGCCAAGCCACGCTGTCCACAGCGTCGCTTCGCTTACGCCGCCGGCAAGGATGCCTCGCATGAGCGAAACCATCAGTGCCAAGAGGCCAAGAATTCCAGCGTATTGACGAGCCACGAGTGCGCCTCCGGACTGCCGTCAAACTTTGCCTGACCAGGCCAGTTTGACAGCGCATCGACTACCGATGCTTGTCCCTCTATATCGGATGCACTGAGGCTGAGGTTTAGGTTTTGTTTGCGGGTTAGGCAATCCGCGGCAAATTTAACGCCGGGCGCGGCTCCGTGCCGCCAATTGTCACTTCCGCATCGTTCTCCTGGTTTCTCTGGATTAGGTTTTTGCTGAAATCCCGTCCTACGCCGCCGCGGGCTGCCGCGCCGGCGCATAGTTTCCCAGCGCCCGCGCCGCTTGCCGCAGGTGCAAACTGGCCGGACAGGCCGGCTTGGCCAGCACGAACGGTTCGCCCCGCGCGGCGGATTGCGGCACTGCGCCGTCTTCCGGCAAGTGGCCCACACTGCGCAGGGCCAAGCCCAGAAAACGCCGGCAGGCCTGGGCCAGCCGTTGTTGCGCCTCTTCGGCCAGCGCTTCCCGGGGCGCGCGATTGACCAACAGGGCAATCGACACCGGCCGCGTCAGGTCGGTCAGCAGCTTGACCGAAGCATAGGCATTCATAATCGCCGAGGTCTCCACGCTGGCAACCAGCAATACCCGATCGGCCGCCTGCCAAAGCTGCCGCGTCACGGGATCGGGCCGGCTGCCGGCATCGACAATCACCGTCTCCGGCCGGTCGCGCAGCGATTGAAACTGTGTCATCAAGCGGTTCCAGGCATGCTCCGCCGGTTCCTGCGAACGGGCCAAATCCCGTGTGCCGGGCAGGACCTGGACACCCGCCGGACCCAGCAGCACAACCTGGGCCACCGTGCGGTTGCCGGCCAGCGCGTCGGCCAGAGTGTACTGCGGTTCCAAACCACATTGCAACGTCACGTCGCCGCCGGCCGCGTCGCAGAGCAGGCTCCGCGTTCCCTGTTGGGCCAAGGCCACGGCCAGATTCACCGCGATCGTCGTCGTACCCAGGCCTCCCTTGCCGCCAAAAACCACGATCCGCCGCGGTCGGGGCACGGCAGGTGCATGCGCCGTCGCAACCTGGTGGACGAGGGCTCGAAGATCGGTGGCTTGATCCATGGTGGTGTAGTTCTTAGTTCTTAGATCTTAGTTCTTAGTGGTTGCCTCTGATTTCAAAGTACTAAGTACTAAGTACTAAGTACTAAGCTCTTTACTTCCCCTCCATCCCCAAGATCAACCGTGCAAGCCGCATCGACTCCGCCACTTCAATGTCATCGGGCACGTTCTGCCCATTGGTCAGGTAGCTCAGCGGCAACTGGCTCGATCGGACCAGCGGCAGGACATTGCCCAGGCCGGTGGCCTCGTCCAGCTTGGTGAGGATCAGCGAGGTCGTTCCCACCGCCGCAAAACGCTCGGCCGTTTGCACCAGTGCGCGGTCGCCGGCCACACTGCTGAGCACCAGATGCACATCGTCGGCGTCGGCCTCGGTCAAGAACGCGCGAAGTTCCTGGATGCGGACTTCGTCCTTGGGGCTGCGGCCGGCGGTGTCCAGCAGGATCAGGTCGAGATTCTCCATGCGGCCCACGGCCTCCCGCATCTCGCGAGGCGTCGATACCACCTGCATGGGCAGATCGATGATGTCGGCATAGGTCCGCAACTGCTCGACGGCGGCGATGCGATAGGTATCGACCGTGATCAGTCCCACGCGGCGTTTCTCTTTCAGGTGGAAATTGGCCGCCAACTTCGCGATCGTCGTCGTCTTGCCTACCCCCGTCGGTCCCACCAGCGCCACCAGGCGGCGGCGGCCAGGCGTGACCTGGATCGGGCCGGCCACACGCACCTCCGCCTCGATCATCCGCGCCAAGCGGGCCTTGACCATCAACAGGTCGTCCACGTGCGAGCCCTTGGTCTCCGTCCGCACGCGCTCGACCAGTTCCCGGGCGAGGTCTTCGCTCAGGTCGGAGTCGAGCAGGTCGGTGAAGAGTTGGAACAACTCTTCCGGCATGCCGTGCCGCGGCGTGTCGCTGCGGCGGCAAAGCTCCTGTACCATCTCCTGCAATTCGGTCAACTGGTTCTGCACCGCGCCCGACGGTTCCGGCTGCGGCCGCGAAGGTCCACTCGGCAGCGGGTGCGGCCCATCGTGCCGCAGTACTACGTCGCCGTTGCCCTCATGCTCTTCTTCATAAGTGCTCCGCCCGGGCAGGCGGCTGGGTACGGCCACGCCTAGCGAGGCGGTGACTTCGATCTCCCGCGGCCCGCTCAGCCAGCCAAAGAACCGGCGGGACTGAACTTCGCGGGTATGCAACACGGCCGCCTCGGGGCCCAGGTCGTGGCGGACCATCGCCAACGCTTCGTACATGGTCGGGGCGCGATAGGTTTTGAGTTCCATTGCAGGTGTGGGGGATTAGGGGTTTGAGATTTGAGATGAAAGATGAAGGATGAAAGATGAAGGATTAAGGATTAAGGATTGATTAGGTGAGTCAGTACGGGCCTTACCGCGTTTTGCCTCTTCCCGTTTCTTTCATTCCCGATTTCGTCATTGGATCTTGTTTCGGATTTCGTACTTCGGATTTCGGATTTTGTTTTTTCTGTTCGGCTATTTCGCATCAGAGACCATGGCCATGGCCTCGATCTTCGTGTCGCGCGTGATCTCGTTGTAGCTCAGCACCACCAGGTTCGGCAGGTGCGAAACGGTCATCTGCCGCAAGGCAGCCCGGATCTGCGGACTCACCAGCACCACGGGCGGATGGTTGGCCAGTGTCAAGCGGTCGATGTTCGTCGATAACTGCCGGCAGATGGCCTCCACGGCCTGCGGCGACATGCGCACGAACAGGCCGTGCTCGTTGTGCTCGAAACCGGCGCGGATGCGGTCCTCCAAGGCCGGATCGAGCGTGACCACGAACAGGCGGTTTTCGGCGTTGCGGTAGCGCGTGCAGATCGAGCGGGCCAGGCGGTGCCGCACGTACTCGGTCAGCAGGATCGGCTCCTTCGTCCGCGGCGCGTAATCGCCCAAGGTCTCCAGGATCGGGCCAAGCTGCCGGATCGGCACGCCCTCGCGCAGGAGCATCTGCAAGATCTGCTGCACCTCGCTTAGCTTCATTACGCCGGGGACCAGTTCGTCGACCACCACGGGCGAGGTCCGCTTCAACTCGTCGATCAGGTGCTTGGTCGAGTCGCGGGTGAGGATCTCGTCGGCATGGCGGCGGATGGTTTCCGTGAGATGCGTGGCAATCACGCTGCCCGGCTCCACGATCGTATAGCCGTTCAACTCGGCCTGGTCGCGATGCGCCGGCTCGATCCAGATGGCGGGCGTGCCGAAGGCCGGCTCGCGGGTGGCCATGCCCGGCACTTTGCCGCGCCCCGGCGCGCCGGGCGGCCCGCCGCCGGAGTCCATGGCCAGGAACTTGGCCGCATACACCAGCCCCTCGGCAACCGGCATGTCGGCGATCTTGATGCGATACTGGTGCTGGTCCAGCCGCATGTTGTCGCGGATGCGGACCTTGGGCAGGATGATGCCGATCTCGCCGGCCACGTTCTGGCGGACCCGCTGGATGCGTTCCAGCAGGTCTCCGCCGCGGCGGGGATCGGCCAGGCGGATCAGCCCCACGCCGATCTCGACTTCCATCGGATCGACGCTCAAGTAGTCTTCCACGCGGGTCTCGGCCGGCTTGGCGGCCTCGGCCTGCTTCTTCGCCTCGCTGGCCGCCTGCGTGGCCGTGCCGCGACGATTCATCGATATTGCCAGGCCAATGCACGTGGCCGCCAGCCCCAAGAGCGGAATCCGCGGCAGGCTGGTAAAAATCAAGATCGAAAGGAAACCGCCCGCTACGGCCAGGGCCTGGGGACGAGAAAACAGTTGCTGCACGAAATCCTTCGGCAGGTTGCTATCGGTACTGCTGCGAGTAACCAGCAAGCCGGCCGCCAAGGAGATCAAGAAGGCCGGAACCTGGCTGACCAGGCCGTCGCCGATGGTTAGCGTGGTGAAGAGCGCCCCGGCCTGGCCCAGGGTCATGCCCGACTCGATCATGCCGATGAACAGCCCGCCCACGATATTGATTAGCGTAATGATAATGCCGGCGATGGCGTCGCCGCGGACGAACTTGCTGGCACCGTCCATAGCCCCGAAGAAGTCGGCCTGCTGGCCGATTTCCTTGCGGCGGCGCTGGGCCTCGCGCTCATCGATGATCCCGGCGTTCATGTCGGCGTCAATAGCCATCTGCCGGCCCGGCATGCCGTCCAAGGCGAAGCGGGCGGCCACTTCGCTGATCCGCGTAGCGCCCTTGGTGATCACCACGAACTGGATGATGACAATGATCGCGAAGATGATCAGGCCCACGACGATCTTGTCGGTGCCGGTCGAGCCGCCCGTGACGAACTCGCCGAAGGTCTTCACCACGCCGCCGGCCGCAAACAGCCCATCGGCCGCGGCCCGCGTGAGGATCAAGCGCGTGGTGGCCACGTTGAGCACCAGGCGGAAGAGCGTGGTGGCCAGCAACAGGGAGGGAAAGATGCTGAATTCCAGCGGCGTGCGGACGTAGATCGTCGTCAGCAGCATGATCACGGCGACGGCCAGGTTGGCCGACAACAGCACGTCCATCAGCTCAGGAGGCAGCTTCACCAAAATCACCAGCACGCTGGCCACAATCCCTACGGGAAAGACCAGATCTTGCAGCCGCGCGCCGCGGCTGGCAGGCACCAGCGATGTTGACGCTACCCCGGACGACATCCGTTTCTCCGGAAACGCTACGTATAGGAATAAACCGTTGGCCAGGGCATGGTTGCCCAAATTGCCAACCTTTCCCGCCGCCGCCACGGCGACGAACTCGACAAGAGGTGGGGAGGTTATCGAAAAACGGAGGAAATGTCCAGGGCGATTTGCCGCCACGTTTCTGGACAAGAGCGCCGTTTGCTGGGGCATTTTTTGGCGAAACCGACCGTGCATCGGGCCGGAATATACACTTGGCGAATGTCTTTTCCATTCAGAATACTCGGGGAAAAAAGCTGTTTACACTCCTTTGGTGGCAAATATGGCATCCCCCGCTCCGATTCGATAAAATATGAGAATGAGAATCTTCATGGCAATCCTTGTGGCGGTGGCGTGTGGTGTAAGTCTAGGTGCCGGGGCGGGCGTATGGAAAATCCGTCAACACCCCTGGGTCGGTGGTATCGGAACTCCGTTGTCCAACGGCAGCGGGCAAGTAGCAGTGGCCGAAGAGGAGTTCGACTTCGGTAAAATGGATGCCCACGAGAACCATGGAGAAGGCAAGCATGAGTTCACGTTCACCAATCGTGGGGATAAAACCCTCACGCTCAGTCGCGGCTCGACCTCCTGTAGCTGTACCGTAAGCGAAATCCCTAAGGGTGAGTTGGCTCCGGGAGAATCGAGCCAGGTGCTGGTCTCGTGGAAGTCGAAGGGACGTGTTGGGCCTTTCAAGCAACACGTGACGATCATTACCAGTGACCCGCTACAAACGGAAGTTACCCTGACGATCAAAGGCGAATATACGCGGTCGGTCTATGTCGATCCCGACGAGTTGACGTTCGGCCAGATTGCCGGAAACAAACCCGTCACACGCGAAACACGTATTCTGTGTAATTTTCCCAGTATGAAGATCGAGATTCCAGGCCAGCAAATGTCGGATCCCACCCTGGAGGAATTTTTTCAGGTTGATCGCGTGCCCCTGGGGGCCGATGAACTTCGTAAACATATAGGGGCGGTCAGCGGGGTCCTGGTACGTGTCACGGCAAAACCGGGGTTGCCTCTAGGACGATTTCAACAGAGAATCACGCTCAACACCAACGTGCCGTCCGTGCCGGAGATCGATCTGCCCTTGTTTGGGACCGTGGGCGAAGTCTCGCTCGTCGGACCGGGGTGGAATAGTGAGACCGGCGTACTGGACATCGGCGCGGTTGACGGACGGAGCGTAACGCAGCGGAGGCTGATCGTCCTGGGCCGTGGTCCGGATGCCAAGACCATGAAGTTCAAGGTCGTCAGCGTCGATCCCGACTTCTTGGACGTGAAACTGGGCAAGACAAGCGTGTCGGAAACGCGTACGCTTTCCCAAACTGAATTGTCGATTGAAATCCCCGAGAGCAGGGTACTGGGGAAGAAAGTGCCAGTGAACTACCTGGGTACGGAGAAGGGAAAGCTCGGTGAAATTCTCCTGGAAACCCATAACCCCGAACTTCACTCGGTGCGGATTCGCGTTCGCTTCGCGGTTGGTGGAGTTGATCCCGCGAAGGGCGGAAAATAATGCGATTTGCAGCATTGCAAACCGCGTAAGGTGCAATCAGATGAAAACCAAGTCACGGATGCGTGGGCGAATGGCTGGCTGGATCGGCCTCGTTGCGCTGTTGTGGTTGACCTCGGGCTGCGGTGATTCGCACGTCAAACAAGATGCCGATCATCAAGCGGCCCAAGGGAGCGGTGCAGCGCTGCCCGTCAAGCAATCGTCGCCAGAGAAGGCTGAAGCCCGGCCAGCGGAAAAAAGCGTGGCGACAAATCCACCCGACGAGCTTGGGTTCAAGCATACTTGGAAGCCCCGTTCAACACTGGTGGCCGCGAATTCGACAGCTCCCGTGCATGATTCAGTCTCGGCGCAGACGATTTTGCCGGGCGTAATACAGTCGGGCAAGGCTTCGGCCAACGAGCCGGTGGCCGGCACGCATCGAGATCTCGATGGGCGCTATACGGCGTCGGCGCCTGTGCCGGCGGTTGGGAACCACGTCGAGATGCCCGCAGCGCCAACCGCGAGCAAGCCGGCTGTCGGGCCAGTAGAGCCGGACAAAACGTTGGCGGCGGCGACCGGTCCCCAGTTCGATCCCGATCCGATCAATGCCCCGCCCAAGACTGCTGGTCCCGTCAAGATCGACCCTCTCAAGATCGAACCGGCCAAAGTTGGTCCGGCCACGGTCGAACCGGTCCGGCCTGACGCGCCGGTAAGCGAAGATCCGCCTGCCGGGAACCCGCTTCGCGATCCGGCCACGGCCCCTCTGTCCGGGCGACCAGAAGCCCCGCCGCAACCCGATACACCGTCGGAGCCTGTGATTCAGACGCCTGTGAAGCCTACGCCGGCCATCCTTCCGCAGCAGCCCGCGCAGAAGTCGGAACTGGCCATCAAAATCAAGCCCGACGACGCTGCTACACCGAAGACTCCCGTCTCGCCGGCGCCTGTCGTGCCCGTGCCCGTGACGCCGCCTGCCGAAACAAAACCGCAGCCCAAGGAGCATAGTGCGGAACCGGCTGCGACCGGTCCTCGGACCGCCAAGAACAGCGGCGTACCGTTCGATCCGATCGCGGTGAACGGAAAGATCTTCGAGAACTGGCCCAAGCCTAAGCTGGCGCTGGTGATCACGGGCAATCAAGAGGGTTATTTGGAGCCGTGCGGCTGTGCAGGTCTGGAACGCATGAAGGGCGGGATGAGCCGTCGCTTTTCGCTTTTTGCCCAACTAGCCAAGGACGGCTGGCCGGTTGTGGCCATCGACGTCGGCAACATCGCCAAGGGCTTTGGCAAACAGGCCGAACTGAAGTTCCAGATCGCCATCAACGCCATGAGCGCGATGCACTACAACGCCGCTACTCTGGGAGCAACCGACCTGCACCTGCCTACCGACGAGGTCATGGCCCTGGTCATGCCGGCCAACGACAAGGAGAAGACGATGTTCGTCTCCGGCAACGTCGGCCTGTTCAAATTCAATGAATCGCTGCTGCCGCGGACACAATTGATCCATGCCGGTTTCAAGACGATCGGCCTGACCGCCGTGCTGGGAAAGACGGAAATGGCGAAACTGGCCGGAAACAATAATCTGGTGATGATCGATCCCGAGAAGCTGCTCGACGAGGCGCTGCCGCTCTTGAAGAAGGCGAAGGCCAACTACCTGATCCTGCTGGCCCAGACGACCCGCGCGGAGGCGAAAGCCCTGGCCAAGAAATATCCGGACTTCGATCTGGTGGTCTGCGCCGATGGCAATGCCGAGCCACCCAACAAGGCCGAGGAGGTCGTCAAGAACGGCACGAAACTGATCGAGGTGGGCGAAAAAGGCATGTACGCCGTAGTGCTGGGCCTGTACGACAATCCCCAGCGGCCGTTCATCTACCAGCGGGTGACGCTTGACTCGCGTTTCCCGCCCTCGCAGGAAATGAGCGCTCTGATGTCTGCCTACCAGGACCAACTCAAAGATCTGGGCCTCAAGGGGCTGGGTATTCGTCCGCTGGATCACCCGCTCAAGAAGTTTAACGGCGACTTTACCGGCACCGATTCCTGCACGAAGTGCCACGAAGAATCGTACAAGGTCTGGAAGAAGTCTGCCCACTCCCACGCCTTTGCCACGTTGCAAAAAGCCAAGCCGCCGCGGGACTTCGATCCAGAATGCATCAGTTGCCATGTAGTGGGTTGGAATCCCACGAAGTTCTTCCCCTACAAGAGCGGGTATCTCAGTGAGGAGGAGACGCCCAAACTGACCAACGTCGGCTGCGAAGACTGCCACGGCCCCGGGCAGATGCACGTCTGGGCCGAGAACCACGGCACCAAGGCCCAACAACTTGCCGCCCGCAAGACGGTCGTGATCACCAAGGAGGAAGCGGCCAACCCCCGTTCGCCCAAGCAAAACTGCTGGTCGTGCCACGATCTGGACAACAGTCCGGAATTCAACTTCCAGCTTTACTGGCCCTTTGTGAAACACTCCGAGCACGAGTAGCCCAGATTATTCCTGCCGGGTGACCTTAGAGGTTTTCCGTGTCCCACCCGCCTCCAACTCACGTTGCGCCCGCTCAACAGCCGGCCAGCGTTGCCGAAATTGCGGAAATCCTCTTTCCTGCATACACGGTCAGTGAGGGCCGAGTCAGCTTGGCGGGCTGTGCCCTGGAGGACCGGCTGGTCTTGCAGCTGGTCTATGAAGCCGGTGGTCAGCAAATCGACGTCTTTCTGAACTCCGAAGGCAAGGAGATCGACGGCCAGCCTTTCGCCCAGGATCGGGCCATGAAACTAGTTCCCCGGGCCAATCCGCCTGACTGGCTGGAGGCGGATCTGGAGCGATTGTTGGCCGCTGGCTGCCGCTTTGCGGGCGATCGCTTGCCCCCCGGCGTCAGTATCGAGTTGGCTTGTTGCCGGGCAATCTGGTGCAAGTATGTCGATGGCAAGCTGCGGTTCACGATCGGCAGCGTCTCGCTCGATTTAGCCTTTTCCGGCTGGACGCGGACGCTCTCGCCGCCGCCGTTTGTCTGCCCTTACACCGGCGCGGCGACCTTCCGCCTGGCCGCCACCGACGACGGGCGGATCGCAGCCGCCGAGCGCATCGAGGTCTGCGCCGCGACGGGCCGCCGCCTGCTGAGCACAGAGTTGGTCCGCTGCGCGGCCACGGGTCGCCGCGTAAGTCCGGAACTAGTCGAGATTTGCCCGGTTAGCAACCGGCGTTTGCTGCGGACCGAGATGGTCCAGTGCGCTGCCTGCCGTCAGCAAGTCAGCCCTCAAGTCGTGGAACGGAACTTGTGCCAGGCATGCCGGCGATTGAAATCGGTCAAGAAGGCCGATCCGCGCATGGCCCGACTGCTCCATGAGCACCCCACATTGGACCGTTGGCGACGATGGCGGATGGGCGAGACTTCACGGGTCTACGTGCTGGTTGCCAAAGGCTGGCTAAAGCGGTTGCTGGTGGTCGTGGACAAGGAGACGCTCGAACTTCGCCACATGGCCACGGGCGGCCGGTTCTCGCATCGCTGGGCGGCAGTCGAGCCGGCACAATTTGCCTACGTGCTGCGGGAATAATTTGTGGTGTGGACTTTAGTCCACATGGATGATTCGTAGCGCGGACTTCAGCCCGCATGGGTGGACTAAAGTCCACCCTACGGCGCGCGAGTCCGTCGCCGGGCAATTCCCGCAATCCCGATTCCTACCAGGATCAATCCGATGGCCCCCACGCCCGCCAGGATACCCATGCCGATATAAACCTCGCTGCGTTTCCCCTGCACCTCCGACTGCTCGTAGACGTCGATACCGGGCAGAATCCAGCGGTGAAAGTACTCTTTCGTTTGCCGAGTCGACAAGCGCTTGACGAACTGCCGCTCGGCCTCCGGAGATCGCATGCCGGCAAAATGCGTGGGAAACTGGTTGTAAAGAATGGCTGCCGCAATCGCAGCGAGCAGGACGACGACCAGACCTGTTGCAATAAATCTCTGCGGCTTCCCCCAGGCCCCTTCCCTCGCCGCAGGCATGGCGTCAGCGATTGGGCCAGGGCGAAGGTTCTGAACCTCGCGCATCGTAGGCACCGTCAAAGCCTGCCCGCACTCGCAACGCACAGTTTCGCCAGCCTGCCGTGGTTCGACGGCAATGCCTCGACCACAAGAACAGGGGAGCAGATAAGTCACTTTTCGATCAGTCACGGCGGTTACTATCGCTTCGCGTAGAGACCTTTTTTTGCGGCATGGTTCAATTCCAATTTCGCCGGCCGGAATTCTGTAGGGAACGCCGGGGCACTCGCGCAGCGGGTGCCCCGGCGTTCCCTGCATTGCTACGCATACGGCTTGCAAATTGAACCATGCCGACGTTTCAGCGTTCATTGTACTGGCTCGCTTGGTTTCTGGCGAGTTAGACACTTGTGCAAACGTGACAAACCGTTTCAAGATAGGCAAACTCTCCCCTTCCGTAGCGGGACAGGAGCGAATGTAAAGACACAAAAAACATTTGAATTGGCAATGATTTGTCGCATGTTTTTCGATGTTTTCCCCCGCAGATTTCCGAGAATCCGGCAATTAAACGGAACAAACACTGGACTAACGGACGCGGGCAATTAGAATAAATCACCCTGGCATGATTGGGATGCTTGACAAGGGAGCGATAAGGCTGTCTATGCTCCGAGCGAATCAACGAAGTCGACTCGGTTCTCAGCAGGGTCTCTCCACCGTGCCGGTTGGAGAATTTCGGCACCCTTGGAAAACTTTTCTGGCACACCTATTTTCTTCGTAAATGGAATCCCTTGCCAAATATCCTGATGAGCAAACATCAGGAAAAAACAGTGGTAGAATTTCGTGGCTTTTGGCCCCGACATGTGGCATAATGTTACTTTGGGGGAGAGCTTGGTCCTGGACCGTTTGATGGAGGAGAATTGCAATTGTACGATGCATTGCTAGACGACCTGGATGACGACGCGACCTCGCGCTCGGATGAAGTGATCGACGATTTGGCCGATGACGCTGTTGCCGGGTTCGAAGACGTGGACGACGACCTGATGCGGGACGTTCCCGACCTCGTGGCCGAGTTGGACGAACTCGATCTGGACGTCAACGTCGATGGCCTGTTGGAAGGCGTGGACGAGGATGAAACCTGGTCCGACGACCCGGTGCGCATGTATCTGACGCAGATGGGAGAGATTCCCCTGCTCAGCCGGCGAGAAGAGGTGGCCCTGGCACGGCAGATCGAAGAGAGCCGCGCCAGGTTCCGCCGCCACGTGCTTTCCTGCGACTATGTCATGCAGTTGGCCGTCAAGGTCTTGCGGCGGGTCCACGAAGGGGAGCTGCCTTTTGATCGGACGGTCCAGGTCTCGGTGACCGACCAACTGGAGAAGAACCAGATTCTGGGCCGTTTGCCCTCGAATCTTCGCACCTTGGAAACGCTTTTGAAGCGCAACCAGCACGACTACAACCTGGCCACCAGCCGCTCGCGGGCGCCGGCCCAGCGCCGCGCCGCGTGGCGTCGGCTCGGCCGTCGTCGCCGCCGAGCGGTCCGCCTGATCGAGGAACTCGGCTTGCGGACGCAGCGGATCGAGCCGATGATCAAGACATTGGAGGAGTTCAGCCGGCGGGTGGACGAACTCAAGGCCCGCATTGACGACCATCGCAAGAACAAGGGCCGCCCGCAGCAACGCGAGCCGTGGCTGGCCGAATTCCGCAATATTCTCCGCGGCACTCAGGAATCGCCCACCAGCCTGCGAAATCGGGTCCGCTTCCTCCGCGACGTCTACCACCGCTACCAGGTGGCCAAGCGAGGGCTTTCCGAAGGAAACCTGCGATTGGTCGTGTCGATCGCCAAGAAGTACCGCAATCGCGGCCTGAGCTTCCTCGACCTCATCCAGGAAGGCAACGCCGGCCTCATGCGGGCCGTCGATAAGTTCGAGTATCGCCGCGGCTTCAAGTTCTGCACCTACGCCACGTGGTGGATCCGCCAAGCGATCACCCGGGCGGTGGCGGACCAGAGCCGTACCATCCGCATTCCGGTCCACATGGTGGAAACGATGTCGAAGGTGCGGAGCGTCTCGCGCAAGTTGCAACAGACGGGCGGCCGCGAGCCGACGATCGAGGAAATCGCCAACGCCTCGGAAACGTGTGTCGACGAAGCCCGCCGCGTACTGGCCATGAGCCGCTATCCGATCAGTCTCGACCGTCCGGTAGGCAATAGCGAAGACAGCCATTTCGGCGATCTGCTGCCCGATTCGACTACCAAGAATCCGGCCATCGGGGCCACGCAGGGCATGCTGCGGAACCGTATCAACAAGGTCCTCAAGACGCTCAGCTACCGCGAACGCGAGATCATCAAGCTGCGTTACGGCCTCGGGGATGGCTACAGCTACACCCTGGAAGAAGTAGGGCATATCTTCAAAGTCACCCGCGAACGCATTCGCCAAATCGAGGCCAAGGCCGTCCGCAAGCTGCAGCAACCCTGCCGCAGCCAGGAACTGGTCGGGTTCTTGGATTAATTGGGTAAGTTGCGAGAATTAATTTTCAGCCGCTTGCGGTAAAGCCGCAAGCGGTTTTTTATTGGCACCGGCACCGCACGTACTGCTTTATTAAGTTCGTCTTCGGTCAATCGCTGCCTTCGCGTATACTAGACGAAACTGCCGTATTCGCCCAGCCCACGGAACTTGCCGAGGATTGTGGTCACAAGCGATGACGGCACAGTCCCCTATACCACGTTAGACGTGTTCGATGTTTTCCCAAACCGTTGACACAACCTTATCCATCCGACGAGCCGATGCGCTCCAGTTCCTTCTCGGCAGGGAGAACTACGAGCGCTGGCAGAAGATGCCCTATGACCCCGCTCGCATGGGAATCGAGCGGATGCGGCAACTCTTGGAGGCGATCGGTTCGCCACAAGAGAATCTGCCGATCGTCCATGTTGCCGGAACGAAAGGCAAGGGCTCGACTGCGGCGATGATTGCTGCCGCGTTGTCCGCAGCCGGCTACCGGACGGGCCTGTTCACGTCGCCACACCTGGAGCGGATCGAACAGCGTATTGCTATCGACGGCCAACCCTGTACGGCCGAAGAATTTACGGCCTTGCTCGAACTGCTCCGACCCGCCGTCGATACTCTCGACCGCCGTGCGGCCGAGGGACGATCGGGACCCACCTTCTTTGAAATCGTGACGGCCATGGCCTTCTTGCACTTTTCGCGAAAGAAAGTGCAAGTGGCCGTGTTGGAAGTTGGCCTGGGCGGCAGGCTGGACGCCACCAATGTCTGCCAACCGACGGTCTCGGTCATCACCAGCATCAGTTTCGACCATACGCAGCAACTGGGAAACACCCTGGCGGCTATCGCAGGGGAAAAGGCCGGGATCATCAAGCCGGGCGTGCCGGTCGTCAGCGGTGTCGTTCAGGTGGAAGCCCGCAACGTGATCCGACAGGCTTGTCAAAAAACCGGCTCGCGCCTGATCGAACGGGAAACGGATTTCAACTTCGACTACCACGCACCGCGACATCTGGAACGGGAGGCCGCCTGCGGACAGGTTATCTTTCGCCGTACCGCATCGTCCACGGCTGCGATTCCCGGCAGTCCGCCGCAAGATCATGCCCTGCTGCCGGAGTGTTTCGACCTCAGCCTGCCCGGTCGGCACCAGGCAGCTAACGCAGCTACGGTGCTGGCCACGCTCGATTTCTTGCGATCCTTGGGCTGGAACATCCCCCTAGCGGCCACGCAGCGGGCCTTGGCCGGCCTCTCCTGGCCGGCCCGGGTACAGGTCCTTTCGCGGCGGCCAGTGGTCGTGCTCGACTCTGCCCACAACGTGGCCTCGATGCAGGCCCTGGTCGAGACTTTGGGGGAGAGCTTTGCCGTGGCCCGGCGATTCCTGATTTTCGCCACCAGCCGCGATAAGGATGTTCGCGGCATGTTACAATGCTTACTGAGTTATTTTGATGAGGTGTATTTTACGTGCTATCGGGAGAATTCCCGTGCGATTCCGCCGGAGGAATTGCAGCATGCCGCCGAAGAATTGGCGGGCCGGCGGCGGATGGCCTTTGCCGAGCCTGCCGAGGCCTGGAAAGCCGCCCGGCAGTCGGTCACGGTCAACGACCTCGTATGCATCACGGGGTCGTTTTTCCTGGCCGCTGAACTGGGGCCGGTCGTACAAGACGAAATGGCAAAGTCCGATATTTCAAATCTGAAATCTGAAATCTGAAATCCGCATGTTTTCTCACGTTCAAATCTTCTGTTTCCTGGCTTCGTACACGGTTGCCTTGGCGTTGGAAGGATCGCGACTGTGGTTCCGCAGCGGGCTGCGCGGCGTGGTCATGTTGGGGTTTGTGGTCGCCGGTTGGATTGCCCATACGGCCTTCCTGTTCTATTCGGCCATGAACGCGGTGCAGGCGGCCCAAGCGCCGCTGTCGAGCAATCGCGATTGGTTGTTGTTGGCGGCCTGGGTCATGGTGATGATCTACTTTTACCTGGCCTGCTACCATCCGGCCACGCATTTCGGCATCTTTCTCCTGCCGCTGGTGTTGGGCCTGATTGTTGCAGCGCGATTCGCCGATCCCACCCCCCGTGAGCCGGCTTTCAGGATCTGGGTCGTGATTCACGCGACTTCCATCCTCTTGGCCACAGTAACGGTGCTCATCGGCTTTGCGGCGGGGCTGATGTACCTGGAACAGGCCAACCGCCTGAAGCGCAAGCGGCAGCCTTTTCTGAAACTTCGGCTCCCCAGCCTCGAATGGCTGCAAATGGCCAATAGCCGGACCATGCTGGCATCGATGCTGCTTGTGGGGGTTGCCGTGGTCTCGGGCATCGTGTTGAGCCTGCTGAAGAAAAGCGCCGGTGTTATCTGGAAAGACCCGGTCGTTTGGGTCACGCTGGCGATGTTCGGCTGGCTTCTCTTGCACGTCGTCATCGGCACGCTCTACCGGCCCCTCCGCCAAGGACGCAAGGTGGCCTATTTGACGATGGTCAGTTTCGTTTTTCTGCTGATCGCGCTAGCGGGACTGTTCGTGACCACGAAACACGGCGACGCAGCACAGGGCAGCGCGGCTTTGAAGGACGACAGATTTCAAAGCTCGGATTTCAAATCTGAGATTTCAGGTCTTGCGGACCCGCTCGCTGGGTCGGGAGGTCCGGCATGAACGTCCAGGTCGTCGGTTGCAGCCATCATGCCACGTCGATCGCCATCCGGGAGCGCTTGGCTTTCGGCAGGCAGCAAGTGGAAGAGGCCCTGCGCGAGTGGCGGACTTGCTTTCGCGACGTGGAAAGCGTGTTGCTTTCCACCTGCAATCGCGTGGAAATCTACGCGGCCAGCCAATCGGCGCCGATCCCCGACGTGAAGGAAATCGGCGGTTTTCTCGCCCGCTACCATCGGCTCGACCCGGACGAGATCGTGCCGCACCTGTTCGTCGACGCCGATGAGGCTGCCGTGCGGCACTTGTTCGGTGTGGCCGCCAGTTTGGACAGCATGGTCCTGGGCGAACCGCAGATCCTGGCCCAGGTCAAGCAGGCCTACCAGTCGGCCACGGAATGCGAGGCCACCGGCCCGTTGTTGCACATGGCCTTTCAGGCGGCCATCCGCGTCGCCCGCCGCGTAACGACCGAAACCGCCATTCACCAGCGTCGCGTGAGTATTCCCAGCGTGGCCGTGGCCGACTTCGCCCGACAGATCTTCGAACGCTTCGACGACAAGGAAACGCTCGTCATCGGGGCGGGTGACATGGCCGAAGAAACCCTCCGCTATCTCCGCGACGAAGGTGTGCGGCGGATCACGGTGGTGAATCGGAGTTTCGAGCGGGCTATTCAGCGGGCCAGGGAGTGGCAGGGCCAGGCCCGGCCCTGGGAGGAACTTTCCAGCGCGCTGGTCGCGGCCGACCTGGTCATCAGCACGACGGGCGCAGAGCGTCCCATCGTGGGCCTCGAGGATTTCCGCCCCATTCGTACCGCACGGGGGCAACGCCCGCTGTTCGTGCTCGATCTGGCCGTGCCGCGTGATTTCGACCCGGCTATCGGCGATCAGCCGGACGTTTACCTCTACTCGGTCGACGACTTGCAAGCGGCCTGCCAGAACAATCGCCTGCTCCGCGACAAGGAACTTCCCGCCGCGCAGCGGATCGTCGATCAGGAAACGCGCCGCTTCATGGCCGAGCTATACCACCGCGCGACCGGCCCGGTGATCCAGCAGTTGCGCGACGGTTGGCAGAAGCCCAAGGAAGAGGAGTTGCGGCGGCTAATGAATCGGCTGCCGAGTTTGGACGAGCGCGCGCGGGAAGAAATCCGCCAGTCCTTCGACCGGCTGGTGAACAAGCTGCTGCACCCGCCATTGGAATCCTTGCGCGACGAATCGCGAGAAGGCGTCCCGCACGGATTGCTGGACGCCTTGGCACGACTGTTTCAACTGCGCGACTGATCAACGACCGCAAGCGCGACTACTCGTCGCCCTTGTCTTCGTCCTCTTCTTCTTCGTCGTCATCCCAGTCGTCGTCATCGTCATCCCAGTCGTCGTCGTCCTCGTCGAGGTCCTCTTCGTCTTCCCAGTCGTCCTCGTCGTCGTCCCAATCGTCCTCTTCGTCCTCGTCGTCGTCCACCTCTTCCCACGGTTCATCGTCGAGGTCGTCGTCGTCCTCTTCCTCCTCTTCGTCTTCGTCCTCGTCCTCATCGGGCGACTTGGCGGCGTAGACCGTCGAAATCCTGGTGAAAGGCCGCTCGGATGTCGTCACCGAGGCCGTGCCGAAGGTCTCCGGCGTGGTTTTCCTGTCGATCGTGATACTCATGTCCGTCTCCTCTTGCGTCTCGCGAGATTGATGAAGTTGTTGCATATCCAGTACGGGAGGATTGGCGACCGTTGCGCCCTGATCCTCGGTGACAAGCTTCGTAATCGGCAAAAACTCAGGGCGAGGTAAATCCTCCAAGTGCCGTAGCCCGAAAACCTGCAAAAACTGCCTAGTCGTCCCATATAGTAACGGACGCCCCAATTCCTCAGACCGACCTACGATCCGCACCAAGTCACGTTCGATGAGTTGGCGAAGGACTTCACCGCATTGCACGCCGCGGATTGCCTCGATTTCTGCCCGTAATACGGGCTGTCGATAGGCGACAACCGCTAAAGTTTCCATAGCCGGGGCCGAAAGCCGCACTTCCAGGGGGATCGAATGCAGCCTACGGAGCCACGGAGCATAACATGGACGTGTCAATAATTGAAATCCGCCTGCAACCTCCTCGACTCGAAACGCACTTCCTTCGGCATCATAACGCCGGTTCAAGGCTCGGACCAGTGTACGCGCTTTTGTGCCATCCGCCAAGCGGGCCAGTTGGGCCAATTTCCGGCTTCCTAGCGGCTCGCGGCTGATAAACAAAATTGCTTCCAGCCGCGCAATACGGACTGGCCGACAACTATCGTCCCCATCGCCAGGCGCGGGGATTGCCTGCCCCCGGCCCAATCCTGGAAGCGGACCTCGGAAACCTTGCTCCAGCCAGCAAGCCGGCTGACGATACCGCGAGGCAATGCTTTTCAAACATCGGCCAAGAGTTGCAGGAAACGTAGACATACCATGTAGATTATGTCTCGACAAGGACCCCTGCAAGGGAGGCAAAGAGAAAGAATGGCGGTTTTTCAGACGGAATCTTACATCTCTTTGGGGCCTTTTCCGCCGCCGCTTTGCCAGTCCTGGACCTGTTGCAAAACCGCAGTCATGGCTTTCAACGGTTCGCTGTCGATGCACCAGAAGGGCTGAGTCACTCCGCGATTGCCGCCCACGGCCATTTTGCAATAGAAGCGAAACTCGCGTTTCTCGTTTCCGCAAGTCTCAAGTAGATAATAAGTTGCGCCCAATTGCCGGAGTCGGTCCAGGACGTAGTTCAACTGATCGCCGGGAGGCAAGCTGACACTCGTCGACGGATGAGAAACCGGGACATCAAAACGGGCCGGCACACCGAGCTGCTGCGTAGAAAGAGAATTTTCTTCGCCAGGAACGCGAAAAAGTTTCTGGATAGCGCCGTCGGCATCTTTTTTCGGGGGAAAACTTGTCGATCGTCCTGAACCGGAAAGGACTGGGGTGCCGATTGGAGCGTTGTAAGTTATAGGCACCACCGGTGATCGCGACGTTTCGCACCCGAACGGGCCGCAAACAGTTCGATTGGGGTCGGCCGATGGATTCGGCTGATATCTTGGCGCTTCCGTACCTTGACTGCCAGGTGTCGAGGGGTTGTGAAAATCAGCAAGTGCCGGCCAGCGACCGCTTTGGATCGCTTTGACCACCGCCGGATACGAACTCCCGCAAAAAGCCGCCACCGGTACGAGGACCAGGCAGATCAAGATGATCAAGGCACGAAAGGCGACAACAGAAGATGATTGCTCCGCCATAGGCAACTCCTTTTGCCCAGACGCCGTCTGGAAAAACCGTGGGACCGCGGCCGATAGGCATCCTGCCCAAATGGCCGCAAAGCCTTACACGTCGTTTGCCCCGTTTTCAGATAAACCCAGGGTGATGATTAACAGCCAGATAATAATCGCGACCGGCCTCTCAAGGCAACGGCAATAATTCCGGTCAGTCAAGAAAATCTGCCGGGTTTCCCGGCCAAAGAGATTTCTTCCCCCCGCGAATTGACTTCGGAAAAGATTCGGCTATTCTGGATAGCAACTAAGACTTGTTTCAAAATCCTCCCGCGGCGGGAAAGCAAAGCCGAGGCGAAGTTGATTTTGGAATCAGGTTCTAAACCGTTAACCGCTGGAACCGAGGAGAGGCAACGATGGCTATCGATGCGATCGAGACGCGGGAAGCGAAGCAGCGGCTGGAAATGTTCGCGGATCGCGTGCGCACGATCCGCGCCAGCTTGCACGAAGTCGTGGTCGGCCAGGACGAAGTGATCGACCAACTCCTGACCTGTGCCCTGACCGGTTCGCACGCTCTCTTAGTGGGCGTGCCGGGGCTGGCCAAGACGCTCATGGTCAAGGCCCTGGCGTCAGCCTTTCATTGGAAGTACTCGCGCATCCAATTCACGCCCGACCTCATGCCGGCCGACGTGACCGGCTATGAGCTCTTGGGCCGGGGCGAAGATTCGCAAGGCCCCAAGCTGGTCTTTCGCCCGGGGCCCGTGTTTGCCAATCTGGTGTTAGCCGACGAGATCAATCGCGCGGCGCCCAAGACCCAGTCGGCCCTCTTGGAAGCGATGGCCGAGCGGCACGTGACCGTGGGCGGTCAGACCTATCCGCTGCAAGAGCCCTTCTTGGTCGCCGCCACACAGAATCCTATCGAGCAGGAAGGCACTTATCCGTTGCCGGAGGCGCAGCTCGATCGCTTCATGATGGAGATCCGCATCGGCTATCCCTCGCCCGCGCAGGAGGAAGAGATTGTCATGCGGACCACCGCCGGCGAGCCGAAGTTGCCGGCGGCGGCGCTGAGCCGCGAGGAGTTCCTGCAACTCCGCGACCTGGTATTAGCCGTGCCCGTGGCCCACAACGTGGCCGCGGCGGCGGTGCGACTCTGCGGCGCAAGCCGGCCGGACGATCCCCGCGCGCTGGCCGCGGCCAAGGACTACGTGGCCTGGGGCGCCGGTCCGCGCGGTTCGCAGAACCTCGTGCTGGCGGCTAAAGCCAGGGCCTTGCTGGTCGGGCGTTGCGCCCCGGTGCTGGAAGACATCCAGGCCGTGGCCCTGCCGATCCTGCGGCACCGCATCATCGTCAACCACCGGGCAGTCGGCGATTCCGTGACCTCGGCGGACCTGATCGCGTCGTTGTTGAAGACGATCCAATAGACAAACAGGAAATCCGAAATACGAATGTCGAAATCCGCGACCGGCAAGCGGGTACCCCGATTCAAACAGGAAAATCCAAAGGTTCCAAAGCAACGAGCCTGCGGTCCGCAAGTCCACCAAAGACTCGCGGTCAGATGCCGAAATCGCACCACGAAGAAGAGTACCACGAAAAACACGAAATACACGAAAAGGAAGAGGAAACATGACTTCAATTCAATTAGCGCGGATTAGCGTAAATTAGTGTTCCTTTTGTCTTTTTTCGTGTCATTCGTGTATTTCGTGGTTGCCTTGTTTTGATCATTTTCACCTTTGGTTTTTCGAATTTATTTCGGATTTCGATATTCGGATTTCGAATTTGTTTTCTTCTTCCATCGGTTTTTGTGTTCGATGACCACGCTGGTTCAAAGCCGTTTTCTCGACCTTCGCGCCTTGGCCGCGCTGGAGCGGATGCGTTTCACGACGCGTCATCGCATCGAAGGTTCCTATAGCGGCAGCCACACCTCGCGGCAGCAAGGCGGGGCGGGCGAGTTCGTCGATTACCGCGAGTATTCCGGCAGCGAGGACCTGCGGCGATTGGATTGGAAGGTCCTAGGCCGCACCGGCAAGGCCTTCGTACGCATCCACGAGGAGGAAACCAATCTGCTCTGTACGTTGGCCCTGGACGCCAGCGGTTCGATGGATTTCCGCGGCATCGTCCGCCGTGACGGCGGCTCGAAACTGGAGTATGCCCAGTACCTTTCCACCGCCCTGGCCCACGTGATTACCCGCGGGCAAGATCAGGTGGGGCTGGCCTTGCTGGATCGGCAGTTGCAGTCAATGCTCCCACCCGGGGCCACACTGACGCACCTGAACCAGATTTACGCGTCGATCGAACAGATCGTTCCGCGGCCGACGACTAGCATGGCCCCGGGCCTGCGCGAGTTGTTCGAGCGCTGCCGGCGGCGGGGCGTGCTGCTTTTGATCAGCGATTTCCTCATGGACGACCTGGAGGATGTTTTCGGCGCGTTGCGGCTCTTCCGGCATCGCGGCTGGGAAGTCATCGTCCTGCACCTGGTGCATCCGGAAGAGGAGCGTTTGCCCGAGGCGGCGGCCTTCCGTTTCGAGGGGATGGAGGCCGACGGGCGGGTCGATTGCAGTCCGGCCGAGATCCGCGTGGTCTATCGCGAGCGGTTTGCCGCGCACCTGGCGATGGTGCGGCAGTTGGCCCTGGCCGGAGCCTGCGACTATCGTCGCGTATCGACAGCCATCCCTTATTTGCAAACTTTGGGCGGATTTTTGGTGGAGCGCGCAGGTTCCTGAAAATGACCTTTTTTCACCTTTGGGCGATCGGGATCGGAGCAGCCGCGCTTGCCGCGCCGCTGGTGATCCATTGGCTCACGCGGCCCCGGCCCACGCGCATGCCTCTCTCCACGCTGCGCTTCGTGCGCGAGGCGATCCACCAGCGGCGCTCGATGCACCTGCTCCGCGACCTGCTTATCCTGGGCCTGCGCGTGCTGGCCGTGGCCATGCTCGCCCTGGCCGTCGCCCGCCCGCTGCTGGGGCCGCAGCCGCTGGCCGCCGAGCACCGCTCCGGCGATACCGTGCGGATCGTACTCCTCGACGTCAGCCAGAGCATGGGGGCCACCGTTGGGGCCACGCAACAGATTGCCAAGGCCAGGGCCTTGGCGGCCAACCAGTACTTGCAATATGAAACCGGGCTGTGGGCCAATGTAATCCTGGCCGGGGCCGCACCACACGCCGTATTCGACGGACCCTCGACGAACTTCGAAACGCTCCGCGACGAGCTTTCCCACTGCCAGGCCCTGCCAGAACGGTTGAACGTCAAGGCGGCCCTGGAGCGCGCCGCGCAGATGCTCGCGCCCAGCTCAGAAGATGACAAACGACGGCGGGAGCTGGTGATCTTCAGCGATTTTCAGCGCTCGAGTTGGGCCAAAGCCGACTTTTCCGCCCTGCCCGCCGATACCGTGATCAAGCTCGAATCGACAGCCCCCAAGGAGTCGCTGCCGAACCTGGCGGTATTGAAGGCCGTGGCCCGCGCCGATAGCGCCCGCGCCGGCAGCGTACGAGTGGAGATCGAGGTGGGCAACTTCACGCCCGCGGCGCGGAAGATGACCGTCGACGTGACGCTCGGCGAGACTCACCGACGCCTGGAGGGCTCCTGCCCTGCGCAAGGCCGCCTGACGCTCTCTGAGGATTTGGAACTTCCCGGCAGCGGTTGGCAATGGGGGCAGGCGGAGCTTGTCGGCGTAGGCGACGACGACACCCTGGCCGCCGACAACGTCCGGCCGCTGGCGGTCCAGCTTCGCCCCAAGCCAACCTATGCCTTGCTCAGCCGCCAGCCGGCGCGGCAAAGGCCGTCATCGAGCTACTTCCTGGAATGCGCGCTAGCACCCGACGGCCAGCTTGGCCCCAAGGCCTCCGCCACGGTCCTGCGCCTCGATCCGGCGAACCTCGATGTCAAGACCCTCGCGCCGGTGGATTTGGTCTGCCTGGATCATCCGGGCAAGCTCTCCGACGACGCGGTGAAGGTGCTCTCGGCATCGCTGCGCCGCGGGCGGCCGATGCTGTACGTGGCTGGCGAAACGATCGACGCCACGAACCTCAAGCGGCTGGCCGAAGCGGGCAGCTCGGGGCTGCGGATGCCGGTCGAGTTCACGCCGCCGCCCGCAGGCGCCAGTCGGCACAATCTGTTCTTGAAGTCGGTGCGCGAGCAGGAGCCGCCCTTCAGTGTTTTCGGCGACAATCTTGCCAGCTTCATCGGCACGGCGCGATTTGCCGGCGGGCTTAGCTCGCGGCGTTTGGAAGGCGGTCTGGCTGACGACGTGCTGGCCACCTACAACGACGGTTCCGCCTGCCTGGTGAGCACGGTTTCCGACGCCGGCTCGCTGGTCGTTTTGAACGCTGACCTGGCGGCCTCGGAGCTGCCGGGTAAGTCGCTGTTCGTGCTCCTGGTGCAGGCCCTCACCGACCGCATCATGAACCGCAACGGCGGCCCCGCCCAGGCCTGGTGCGGCGAGCGGCTGGTGGCCCAGTTGCCGCCGGAGGTCTTGTCGGCCAACGGCCTGCGAATCGTCGGCGCGCAATCGTCGCGCTCCGCCGCGATAAATACGGCAGGCGAGCCGTCCGGCGGCCGTTACGGCGATTTGATCGAGGAAGGCGCCGGCGTGGCCTGGAATTGGCGGGCGCCGGAGCGGCCCGGCGTGTATCGCGTCTGCCGTGACGACGTCACGGTCTTCGCGCAGGCGATGGAAATTCCCGCCGAGGAGAGCCAGTTGGATTATCTCGCGCCGGAGGTGCTTCGCGAACGGTTGGCCGCCGGGCGGGAGATTTACTATCGCAGCGCCGCCGCCGAAGAAGAGCGTCGCGACGATCTTTGGAAATGGTTCGCCGTGGCCTGCGTGGTTTGTGTGCTGGGCGAATTGACGAGTTTAATTGGATTTCGGACGTGAGGCATCGGCACATAGTCCGATGCATTTTGCCCCGGAGGGGCAGTTGAGAATAGCCCAGCGCGGGCACCATGCGCAGCATGGTCGTCGCTGGGTAGGAGGGCGATAGATTATCATTAGTCCCGTAGGGACGACTGAATCGAACCGGCCCGCGCTCAATCGTCCCTACGGGACTACAAACGCGCTTGGTTCCCCGGTTCCCAGCGACGACCATGCTGCGCATGGTGCCCGCGCTGGGCTATTATCAATCGTCCCTTCGGGACGGAAAACGCCATGTGCAATACGACGAACGGTACCTTTCGAACCGAACCTTAGTTCGAGGACAAATAATCTTGGGCCATTCCTTTACGAGCAGCCTGTTTCATTGTGTTTTCAGCACCAAGGAGCGTCGTCCCTTCATTACCGAGGGCCTCCGCTTGCGTCTTTGGCCTTATATGGGCGGCATCGCCCGCGACAACCACATGAAGGCGTTGAGCATTGGCGGTGTCGAAGATCATGTCCACATCCTCTTGTCGCTGCCATCGACCATGGCGGTCGCCAAGGCCATTCAAATCATCAAGGGTGGATCGTCTCTGTGGGTACACGAGGGGTAGTTAAGAATAGCCCAGCGATTTATCGCTGGGTAGGAAGGCAACAAATTACCATTAGTCCCGTAGGGACGATTGAACTGAACTCGGACTCAACGCGAAATTCAATAACGAATACAACCGCCCATGCTCTCCTTTGACCCCTATATTCCGCTTGCCTTGTGGGTGCCGCTGGCACTGGCAGCGGCGGGACTGTTGGCGGCCTATGCCGTTGCCAGCCGCAGCCGCATGCCGGGCCGCAGGCGCGGGGTCATTCTCACCCTGATGAGCTTGGCCGCGGCCGTGCCGCTGGTCGTCTTGCTCAATCCCACGTGGACCGAGCGCGTGCCGCCTCCGCCGGGCAAGCCGTTGCTTTCAGTCCTGGTCGACAGCTCGGCCAGCATGGACGTTCGAGACGGCCCAGAGCAGCGCTCGCGTTACCAGGAGGCCTGCCGGATTACCAAGGCGCTGGTCAAGGACCTGGGCGATCGCTACGAAATCCGCTTGCGGAGCTTCGCCGCCCAATCCGTTCCAATCGGCATCGAGTCGCTGGAGGCTAAGCGGCCCGAGGGTGCGGCGACCGATCTGGCCGCCGCCATCGAGTCGGCCTTGGACAGCGAGCAACCGCAAGGGCAGGCCGTGCTCTTGCTCAGCGACGGCGGCCACAATGCCGGTGGCGCGGCCCGGCTCCGCGAGATGACGGCTCAAGCCAAGTCGCAAGCCACGCCGATCTTCACGCACACGATCGGCGGGCCGGCGGAGGTCCGCGACCTGGAGGTCGAGGTCCAACGGCCGCAGGAATTGGCCTTTGCCGGCCAGCAGGTGCCCGTGGTCGCCACGCTACGGCAACGCGGCGCGCTGGCCGCCCAGGCTACGCTGCGATTACTGCTGGAAGGTAAAGAGATCGAAAAACGTTCTGCCCGGCTCGTCGCCAACGGCACGACCGAGCAGGTCTTCAACGTGAAGCAGGACGCGGCGGGCCTGTTCCGTTACGAGGTGCTGGCTGACCCGCTGCCCGGCGAAGTCACGGCGGCCAACAATAGCTCCCCGCTCTTGCTCCGCGTCGTCGATCAGCCCGTGCATGTGCTGCTGCTGGAGGGCAAGCCCTACTGGGATACCAAGTTCTTGATCCGCAGCCTGGCTACCGACGAGTCGATCGAATTGACCGCCGTCGTGCAGCTTGCCGAAGGCCGGCTGCTGGAGCGGAAGATCGCCCGCAAGGGCAAGGCGGCCGACGAGCAGTGGGCGATCGAGAAGGACGCCGGGAAGTTCCTCGCCGATCGCGAGGCCCTGGCGAAGTATCAAATCGTGATCCTGGGCCGCAGCGCCGAGGTGTTCCTCAGCGACGAGGCCCTGGCGCGGCTCACGAAATGGCTCGACAACAATGACGGCTCGCTGGTTTGCTTCCGCGGCGCGCCGTCGTCGAAGATCAACCAGCGGCTGGACGAGCTGATGCCGGTCCGCTGGACGGCCTCGGCGGAGACCCGCTTCCGCGCCCAGTGGACCGACGCCGGGCAGGCCCTGCGCTGGCTGCCGGGCGAGGGCGAGGCCGATCCGCTAAGCGCGATGCCCGCCTTGGCCACCACGGCGCAGCCCAAGGTCAAGCCTTACGTGGCGACGGTGTTGGCCAGCAACGCCGCGGGCGGTCCGCAGGCAGTGCCCCTGGTCACGTATCGGGCGGCCGGCAGCGTGGGCAACGGACGCGTTGTTGCTGTCGAGGGGGCCGGCATGTGGCGCTGGGCCTTCCTTCCTCCACAGCACCAAGACCGCGACGAACTCTATAGTTCGCTTTGGCGGAGCCTCGTCCGCTGGCTGGTCACCAGTGCCGGCATGCTGCCATCGCAGACGCTGGCCTTGAAGGCCGAGAAGTGTACGTTCAATACGGAGGAGGACGCCGTGGTGACGCTCCAGGTCCGCGAGGACCGTTGGAAGGGCGGCGTGCCGCAGGTCGAACTGGCCGGTCCCGCGCCGGCGCAGTCGCAAACCGTGGCTTGCAAACCGTGGGGCAACGCGTCGGGTCAATACCATGCCGACCTGGGCCGCTTGGCCGAAGGCCGCTACCGCGTCCGCGTTGTCGGGGCCGGCAAGGCCGAGACCGCGGCCGAGGCGGCCTTCGACGTTCGCGGCAATCTCAAAGAGCGGTTGGACGTCGCCGCGCGACCGGCCGACATGGCCTGGATCGCCCAGGTCAGCGGCGGCGCGGCGTTGGAAGAGGCCGGACCGCAGGACGTGGCCAAGGTATTTGACGAACACATCCAGCGCAGCCGGCCCGAGCGCGTGATCCGCACGGCTGCCTGGGACCGCTGGTGGCTATTGGTCGGCGCGCTGGCCCTCTGGGGAACCAGTTGGGGCATCAGACGTTGGTCAGGGTTGATGTAAAACATGAAAAACAACACACTCCTACAAGCGCGGCTTTGCAAAGCGGCCCTGCGGCTGCGGCTGATCGGCGCGGCTGGGGCCTTGGTCTGGGGGCTGGTTGCCGCCGCGGTCCTGCTGGTCTTCGCCGCCTGGCTCGATCTACTCTGGGAGCTTTCGCCACTGGCGCGGATCGTACCCGTCTGGGGCGCTGCGGCCGCCGGCGCGGCGTTGCTCCTCCTGCTGGCTTATCGTACCGCCCGCGGCGCACGCCCGGCCGCCTTAGCCCGCCGCCTGGACCGGGCGGCCAACTCGTCCGGCGAAATCCTTACCGGCTGGGAGCTAGAGCGGGCAATCCATGTATCCGACACACTCCGTGTACCGCCTGGCATTGTAGCCGGCACACTCCGTGTGCAGGCGGACGGCACACGGAGTGTGCCGGATACTTTGACCGCCGGGCTGATCAGCATGGCGGCGGACCAGGCCGCGTCGCTGGCCTGCGGCGCGCCGTTGGCCAAAGCCGTTCCTGCCAAACCGCTGGGCCGGGCATTGGCCTTTTTAGCCGGACTGGCCGCTGCCATCGGGCTTGTGGCCCTGTTCATGCCGGATCTGGTCAAGACCGAGTGGAATCGTTTCAGGGATCCTTCGGCCGACGTGCCGCCCTACAGCCCCTTGCGGTTCACCGTAGTGCCCGACGGCGCGCGCGTGCTTTACGGCGAGGACTTGGAGATCAGCGCCACGGTCGCCGGCGGAGTGGCCGATCACTTGGAACTCGTATTGGAGGACAGCGACGGCAAACAGTCCAGCCTGCCGATGTTCTCGGAATCGGGCGGCACGTGGCGGGCCGTGCTCTCCAAGCTGGCCGAGCCGACGAAGTATTTCGTCCGCTGCTATCGTGCCCGTAGTGTCCGCTATGCCATCGACATCATCACCGTGCCGCGGATCGAGACCGTCCGCGTGCTGGTCGTGCCGCCGGCGTATGCCGACCAGCCGAACAAGGAAGATTCCGTGCTCGACGAGGGCGTCAAGGGCCTCCGCGGCACCAAGGTCACGGTCTGGGCGACCAGCAATCGGCCGCTCTCCGGCGGCGAGTTGCTGATCACGCGTGGGCATGGGGCGAGCCAAAAGACCGACAAGGCCGGCATGCAGCCTACCGAAGCGGGCAGCCAGGAGGCCGTCGGCCAGTTCGAGATCGTTGCCGACGGGAAGTTCGAATTCCGCGTTATCGACGACGCGGGCCAGCCGTCGCAGCAATCGTTCTCCAGCAATGTGACGCTGGTGAAGGACCAGTATCCGATAGTGCGGATCCTGCGGCCGCCGCAGCAGTCGCTGGCCACACCCACAGCCGTGCTCCCCGTCTTGCTCTCGGCCGAGGATGATTGCGGCATCTCGCGGCTGGAACTGTTCCGCAGTCTGAACCGTTCGCGGCCGCTACCCGGTGCCGTGAAGTTGCCGCAGAAGGCCCCGCACCGCCGTGACGAGCAGATTCCCCTGCCGCTGGCCGAGTACGGCCTGGAGCCGGGCGACGTGCTCACCTTCTTCGCCCGCGTGGAAGACAACGATCCGGAGGGTGCTAAGGGCAGCGAAAGTCCCGTGGTCACTGTGAAGATCATTTCCCAGGAGGAGTTCGAGCACTTGCTCCGCGTGCGGAAAGGGATCGAGACGCTGGTCTCCAAGTATCGCCAGGCGCAGCGCCGCCTGGAAGGTCTTGCCAAGGAGGTCGAGGGCTTGCGCAAGAAGATGGAAAAGGCCCCTGCCGGCAGTCCGCTGGCCGAGGAGACTCGCAAAGAGCTGCGCCGCCTGCAACGGCTCATGCGGCGGGAAACGGACTCGCTCCGCCAGTCGTTGGCCCACCGCCTGCCTTTCGACATCGACGACAAGCTCTCGCCGGAGATCGGCAAGGCCGCGGAATTGACCGAGAAGATGGCCCAGGAGTTGGAGAAGCTGGAGAAACAACTCGATCTCCTAAACAAGGACTTGGAAAAGAAGCTGGCCGCGCTGGCCAAGCAACTTCAGGCCGGGCGGCAATCCTATGCCAGCGCGGTGATGGAACCGATGGAACTGCTGGAGGTCGTCTTTCCGCTGCTGCTCGACCAGCAGCGATTTGTGATGCTGGCCATGCGGCAGCAAGACCTGGCCGAACGGATGGCAAATCTGAAGGGCCATGACGGCGAGGACGATCCGGCCTTGAAGACCCGCATGCGGGACCTGGAACATGAGCAGCGACAGATCCATGCGGCCCTGGACGAGCTGCTGGGCGACATCGAGGACCATGCCACGCGGCTGCCCGAGCGGCCGGAATTGCAGAAGCTGCGGGAAACGGCCCTGAAGTTCGTCAAGGACGTGCGCGGCAGCGGCGCGGCCGAGGCCCTGGCCGGTTCCGAGGCGGCCCTGGCCGACTTTGCCGGCACCCGCGCTTACGAGAAGGCGAAGGAAGCGGCCGAGATCCTCAATCGATTCGTCAGCCGCTGCCAGGGCGAGGGCGGGATGGGCCAAGCGTGCCAAGGCGTGCTGGTCTTCCAGCCCAAGTTGGCCCAATGCCTGGGCAACACCGTCGCGCAACTGCTAGCGGAAATGGGTTTCGGCTCGGGCGGCGGCATGAGCGCCATGGGCGGCATGGGCACGATGGGGCTCTACGGCAACATGGCGGGCATGAGCGGCTCGGGCAGCGGCGAGTTCGGCGAGCCTAGCAGCGGGTCGGACGAGCGGGGGGAACGCGAGGGCGGTAGCGCCGGCGGCGGCAATCCGGACCTGCTTGGTCCCGGCGAGACGGCCCTCGAGGGCACGGCGACCGCGGCGAGCGAGGCCGGCGTCCCCTTGCGTTATCGCCGCGCAGTGCGGCAGTATTTCCAACGATTGAGCGAAGAACTTGGGGACCGTACGCCGCTTCGCAGCCCTAAGAGCAGGCAGAAATGAGCCGTTGCGGTGCGAATTCCCGTCGCGTAGCGACGATATGATGGTAGCCGTGGGTTTCAACCCACGGACAAAATCCCCCCCACACCTTCCTCGTCGCGTAGCGACGAATGAAAATCAGTCGTCGCTACGCGACGGGGTAATACGTGCGCATCGCAAACCGTGGGTTGAAACCCACGGCTACCATCGCGGCGTCGCTACGCGACGAACCTATTTCGCATTCACGACCGAGAAGCCGGCTAGTGAATCCGGTGGCGTAGAACGGCCCGAATGCGAACGCAGGAGCACCACGTCGCCCGGTGAAAGTCGCAGCGCGGCCGCCGATGTTTCCAGCACGGCATGCGTGCCCCTGGAAGCAAAGAGCAACCGCCAAGGGCGAACGGCCCTATGCACGGCCAGCACCCGCCCCGCGCAATCGAACATCGCCACGTCGAGCGGAAATCGCATGCACATGGTATGGATCGACGCGCATGGCACTAGCATAACCCCCTCTCCTGGTGGAAGGCGACGGCGGAATTGCAGCCCCAGGAAACGGCTCCAAAACCGATCGGCAATGGTTAGTCGTTCGATGATAATCGCTGCCGTATCGCGCAATTCCAATTGCCAGTCATTCATTGTCCATCTCACAGGTTGTGACAGCCATCCCCATTATCTTAATCGATGCGTATGACGATCAAGTAGGTCCTTTTTGCCGAGAAGGACCAATGTGCGCGGCCTGGGAGAAAATTCAGTGTTTTCCAGCAGCGCGGGGCACATTGGTCTCTCTCGGCAAGAGAGACCTACAGTGGTCCTCTGCCTGATTTTCCCGGGTTTGCCTTGACTGCCGCGGACAGTCGGTGGATAATGAGTAGTTGTGTAGATACAAATCCTGCCGAAAACTCCTTTTTTCTTCCTTCCCTTGCGTTATCGTTTGGCCAATTCGGTCATGACTTGGCTCCTCGCCGGAGTCATGGCGGCAATATCGATTGCCGGAACGAGCTTGCACGGGTTTCTCGGCATTGAGCACGCACCGGCTCCGTGCCAGTCTACGGGCGGCACTCCGCAAATCAGCACGCTCGCGCAATCGCTTGCCGATGAGGAAGGGGTTTGCGACGAAGCGAACTGCCCGGTCTGTACCTATCTGTCCCAGGGGCAGATTGCGGGCGAGTATGTGGCGGTGGTCGCCAGTTCGCTCTGCGTAGACAACCATACTGCCCTGCCGCAGCTTTCGGTTCCTGCGGCCAATTTCCCCGTCTTTGATGCTCGAGGGCCGCCGGCGGCCGTCTAATCCCGAGTTTCGCGCGCCCTTCTATCGGCCTACCCAAGGCCGATGAAGACACCCGCATATTTGGGCTGCGCATTTCGATTCCGTTCGCCCGACCGCGCCCCGCATGCCGTGGGTTGTCGAGGCGCTGAATCGAGACCATCGATCGTGAAACGTCGAGTCGTAGGATGGGCTTTAGCCCGTCTCGACTGCAAGTTTTCCCGCCAGTTTTCCAGTTGCGCCGCGTGCGCGCAGGTAATGGAGATTGGCATCTGAACAGGTTTCTTTGTTTCGTTTATTTAAGGAGAATTGTCATGAGAAAATTGATTCGTAATCGTAAGGGCCAGGGGATGGTCGAGTATGCCTTGATCATCGCCGGCGTGGCTTTGATTGCTATCGTTGGGATCACGATGTTCGGCCACAAGGTCGCCGACCTCATCGGTACCGTGGCGGCGGTGTTGCCCGGCGCGCATACCGATGACAACGGCCCGATCACAGCCGGCCAGTTGGTCGGAACGACCGTCGGTCCGGACGGTGCGATCTCGATCGACACGGCGAGCGTTGTCCAGAGTCAGAATACCATCGGTAACAACTTGCTGGGCGCGCCTACGCCTGCCGGTGCCACGGGAAATGGACTCGTCACGGAGACTAACATCGCACCATAGCGAACGAGTGTGACGAGGTTCGTCTTCCTCCCCGCGCCTGTAAGACCGGGCGCGGGGCGTGTCTATTGCCCACGCATGAAAGTAGGTCAGGCCGACCATGTACTCATGGTCGGCCTGAGTTACGTGAGGATCTTCCATGCCGGGGTTATAACCTTGCATACTCTTCCACAAGTCTTGGATTGTCGTATGAATCTCTGGTCTCTGCTGCTCTTGCTGCCGGTGATGTTCGCGCTGGTTTACGACCTGCGGACGCGGGAGATCCCGGATTGGATTCCGCTAGTGATCGTCGCCTGGGCTTGCCTGGCTACGGCTGCGGGCCTCTGCGATGTGACTTGGATGAATCTGACGGCGGGAGCGCTGCTCGGACTGGGGCTTGGTGCCGCGGCGTTCTATCTGGGCGCGCTCGGCGGCGGCGATGCGAAACTGTTGGCGGCCATTGGCGCCGCCGTAGGTCCCTGGGCCCTCTTGTCGATTTTGGCCTGGATGGCCTTCGCGGGCGGGGTCTTGGCCCTCGTTGCGGTCGCCCGTGGAAAGCGAGACTTTGCCTATGTGCCGGCGATCGCCGTGGGTGTTGTGGTAGAAACCGTTTGGCCGGGAGGACTCGCACGTGTGCTGCTGCGATGAACATGAAATTGCAAATTGCAAATTGCAAACTGCGAATTGCAAATTTGAAATTCGCAATGCCCAATTTGCAATTTTGGCCTTCACTCTTACCCTCTCTCGGAGGCTAAGGGGACGGAGGAGCCGTCGCGGCCAGGCGCTGGTCGAGTTCGCCGTCGTAGCCTTGGTCGTCTACCTCCTGTTGGGCGCTATGCTGACCTTCGGCCAATGGTTCTATAGCGGGCAGACGGTCCAGCAAGCCGCCGACGCGTCCGCGCGGGAGATCAGCCGCACGCCGCTCTTGGCCACGGCCAACCTTATGGACGTCCTCTACAGTAACAATCCAAGCGATTATAGCAGCAGCGGCGGATCGAGTACCGTCCGCACCTCGTTGTTCAATCCTCAACTCCTGCAATTCGACATGACCGCGAACGTTCCCGCGGGCCAGTCGGTCCTGGATGTCGTGCGGACCTGGCCCATCGTGAATCAACTGCTGTATCCGGCCATGATTGTGCAGTCGGGAGAGCAGGTCTATGGCGGCAGCGCGTCGGATCTGTACCTGTGTTATCCGGGGGTCGTGCCCTGCACCGACAGCACCAACCCGAATCGAACCGTCTACTGCGTAGCGCGGGTTGACAGCCGCGCCGCCGACGGCGCGGAGTCGATCACCTGGGTGCCGGTCATCGAGGAAATCACGCCCGGCGCTTTTTCCGTGGCATCGCCGCAGGCCGGGCTGGTGTCGCTGCGGATCAACTACGGCTACCAATCGGCCTCGATGAGCGCCTTTCCGCCGTCGTCGACCTACCCGCCGTCGCCCAACGCTCCCCCCTGGGTGGCCAACGACAACGAAGTGGCCGTCAATCCCTCGAATTACTCGCCCATCAGCGCGGGGCCTCCCTCGGCCGTCGGCACCTATAGCGGGCCCTACGGCCTGGGAACGCAGGAGGCCTGGGCCGGCTGGACGCAAAAGGATCCTGTTCCGTCGGCCCAACCCCTACAGAAGCCCTCGGGCGTGCGACCCTACCGCAGCCTGATTTCGGCCCAAGCGATTTATCGTCGCGAGGTGTTCCAATAGCATCCCCACGGCGCGACTTCCGAAAATCCATGAAGCAGATTTGTTTCAACGTATCAAGAAAGAGGTAATCCTATGCGACCTATCAAACCCAACGCGCGTCGGCGGTCCTTATGGCGCAGCGTGCTGCTGGCAATCGCGGCGATTGTCATTGGCGGCGCGGGGACTGTAGGCGCCCTGGCGGCCTTTAAGGTGATCGACTTGTCTCGGCTCTGGGGAACCAAGTTGGATCACCCGGCGGGCTACGTTGGCATTCCCCTGAGCGCGCGATCGATCCCCGCGTACACAGAGGTCACCCGCGACTACTTGTTGAACCCGAAGACCGGCGAGTTGGTAGTGAAATGGGTAGCGCCGAACGACGTTCCGAAGGGGATCATTACCGATTTGTCGAAGATTCTCAAGCGGGTGACGGCACGCGACAAGCCGGCTGTTTATTATTTCCTCGAAAGCGACTTTCTGCCCGAGGGCACTCGCCCCGGGCCGGCGGGCGGCACGCCTCTGGGCAAGCGGGCGATTACCTTGGACGCGACCAAACTCAAGGGTGTGCATGAGCTGAAAGAAGGCGACATCGTGGACTTGCTGGCTAGCGTTGCCGTCGATATGCCGGGCGCGGGCCACTCCAATTCCGGGCGGATGGGGACCAACCTCGTGGCGTCGCCGGATGCCTTACTACTGCCCAAACGCGGTTTCGTCAATGTCTTGGTTCACGACGGAGTCGTGGTCTCGCCCGTGAAGATCCGGAACATGCCGACGACAGTTTCTTCGCTCACCCAGGGCGCGACCACGCGCACCGTGCCGGTGCAGGAGATCGTACTTGCCGTGGCGCCCGAAGAAGTGCGGTTGGTGGCCGAGGCAATCGATTTGAAGTACGAGATCATCTGCGCGGTGCATTCGGGCCGTCCGACGTCCGGTCCGTCGTCGGAAGTGGGCCCATCGGCTGGTCGGACTTCGCAGGGTGTAATGTCTCAAGTGTCAGGCAAGGCGATTCCGGGCCGACCGAGCGCGACCGCGGACAAGGCCCCGCCAACGTCTGAAAGGGCGAAAACCGTCGACGGCGCTAATCGCGAATCACTCGCCAAGAACCAGGCGGCGATGGACGTCACGCCCGGACTGGACCCCATGGCCGGGACTCGTTGCCTGGAGGTCATGATCGGAAACCAACGGCAATTCATGCTTTTCAGCGGGCCGGGGAACAGCCCCGTGGTGGCGGCGCAGAGCGATACCTCGACGAAGGCGGCCGACGCGGCCGCCCCGGCGGGGGCAGTGGAAGAGAAGAAGGAATAGCGGCGGCGAGATGAAACGACTGTTGCGGAGAATAAGACAGAGGGGATATGTCACGCACGACCCCACCCGGCTTGTCCGGGTTGTGAAGCAGGTTGGCCAGCTAAGACGTCGCGCGACGGGCCTAGCCGTTCAACCTCATTCACGACCTCGGCAAGCGAGGTGGGGTCTGGCCCGGAAGCATGTCGTTGCGTTAGCTTTCCAACCTGGTTCACCATCCGGACGAGCCGGGTGGGGTCCGGGCAGACGGCGGCAACGGGCCGGCTATGTGCTCGTGCTATTCGTGACGCTGTTCCTCGCCCTGCTGGGGCTGGCCGCGCTGGTGATCGACATGGGTTTTGCGCGGTTGGCCCAAGGCCAGATGCAATCTGCCGCGGATTCCGCCGCCCTGGAAGGATTGCGATGGCAAGGCGTACAGCAATGGGCGGACCTGCCGCCGGCCTGGCTTGCAGATCCGAACTTCCAGGCCGAAGTGGGCCCGCCGAGCACGGGTCCGCTCACCCCGCAACAAGTTGACCAAGTCCGCCGTTGGGCGGCCAGCCAGGTGGTTGCCGACGGGCCTGTCGGCAATGGGTCTGCGGCGCAGGCGAGCATGTTCGCCGACTACTACGAGGGCAGTGGGGGAACGGTGCATTACGGCGCGGGGCCAGTCGTGAATTTCAGCGGCGGTATCGGCCCCACCGAGCTTGCCGCGGCGCAAACCATCACTATCCCCAATCCGCCCGTTTACCAACCCGTGCGGGCCGACGGCACTCCGGGGCTGGAACTGAACGTCTCCAATGCAAGCGAAGGCGACATGGTGGCGGGGACGTACAACTCCGACCAGCCGAGCGCCGAGGGCGACAATTATACGCGGGCCGATTTCACGCCCGCAGCGCTGTCGGGCTCCTCCACGGCCAGCGCGTTTCTGGTCCGCATGCGGCGGACCAATAATATCAACGGGCTGGACGCCGAGCCGGGTGTCAGTTCCGGCGGTCCGACCCTGCCGGTGCTGTTCGGCCGCGGCACCTCGATGGCCCGCAGTGGCGCTCCCGGCCAGTTGAGCGTTGCCTCCGGGGTCACGGTCCGGGCTACGGCCATCGCCGGCCCTCAGCCCGCCAAGACCGTAGGCCCGCTTTACACCAATAGCAACGGCGCGCTGACGGCGGTCGCTCAGCTTGCTCCCTTCGCGATTCGGAACGACCTGTGGACACAGGTCTCCGGCGGCACAGGTGTGACCGTCAATCCCCTGGTGGCAGGCTCGGGCGCAGTGATTCTCAACGGCCAGTTCCAGGCGGCGTTGACGGCGATCGGGCAACCGCTGGTTGCTGCGACCAGCGACAGTAGCCTGTTGACAGGTCCGCAGAGTGCCGCCGCCTATGTGCCGATCTATGCCGATTTCGCCAGCCAGCCCGGGACGATCATTGGATTCGTTTACTACACCAACTGGACTTATACCAGCGGCAGTCTGACGCTCGGCCCGGCCGCCGGGACCGTGCAAATCGGCGGACAAAACGTGTCGCCGACGATGGCCTTGCCCCTGCCGGCGGCGCTCGCTCCGGCGGATGCCGCGGCGATGTTTCAGGACCATGCCGTCTTGTTCAACCAATATCCGCTCTACGCTCCAGCCCTAGTCAATCGTTACATCGGACCGAATACGCCATGATCCGGTTGCGTGCAAAGGGCCAAGTACTCAGTACTCAGTACCCAGTAGCCAGTACCCAATAGCCAACATCCCACAGCCAGTACCCAGCAGCCAGTACCCAACAGCTAGTACCCAATCGCCAGTACCCAGCGCTCAGTGTTTTCAGTATACTTCATGCGGCACCCAACCCCACCTCAATCCTCTTTCCTCGGAGACCCTTTCCATGGCCGGCGCTCAGAATTTCACCGACTTGTTGTTCTGGCAGCGGGCACGACAATGGTCCAAGGCCGTCTTCCAGATGACGAAACGGGCGGCATTCCGTGAAGACCGCCGGCTCGTCGAGCAAATCAACGATTCCTCGGAATCGGTTGGCGCCAACATTGCCGAGGGCTTTGGACGCGGGACGCAAGCGGAGTTCGTCCAATTCCTGGGATATGCCAACGGCAGCCTCAACGAGACCCAATCCCAACTGTGCGCCGCCTACGACCGGGAATATATCACCAAGGACGAGTTCGCCCGATTGTTCGAGGAAGGAACGGAGATCCGCAAGATGATGGTCGGCTTCATCACGTCGATGGTCCGGTCCGGTTCTGGCGTCAAGCATATGCAGAAGACGATGAGTTGGTCGGAGGAGGTCTGGCAGCGCTATGAGCGCATAACCGGCCGGCAGCGCCCCGAGATGTTCCGGCCGAAGCCTGACGATGAGGACGGCCCGAAACGCATGTTACGGCCTCCGCGTGACGACCGCGCTCCGTTCTGAGTACTCAGTACCCAGTACTCAGTACTCAGTACTCAGTACTCAGTACTCAGTACTCAGTACTCAGTAC
>CAZTPX010000002.1:0-191724 GCA_964615095.1 uncultured Planctomycetaceae bacterium
TACTCAGTACTCAGTACTCAGTACTCAGTACTCAGTACTCAGTACTCAGTACTAAACCCCTAACCGGCCCGCTTAACCCCAACCTCAGACGAACACCCGTGCCGACGACAATCAACATCCTGATGGTGAGCCCCGACCCGCGGTTCCGCGAGGAGTTGGCCAGTGCCCTGGCCTCCTTGGACGACCTGCACCCCGTGGTCCACCACGCCGGCGACATCCGCCAGGCGATCGAGACGGCCCGTAGCCGCCGGCCGCAAATCGCGCTGGTCGAGATGGGCAGCGACGTGCGGCCCTTGCAGACCTTTGCCCGCGAAGCGGCACTGGTCTCACCGGAAACCACCGTGGCAGCCGTCTTTCGACCGGACGGTTTCGATCCCGACGTGCCGGAAAGCACGGTCCTGATCCAGGCCATTCGCGGCGGCGTGAAGGACTTCCTGCGGCGGCCCGTCTCCAGCAGCGAGTTGGCCGAGTTGCTCCGCCGCGTCCAGCGCTCCCCGTTGCAGCAGGCGGGCCGCCTGGGCCGCATCGTTGCCTTCGTCAGCAACAAGGGCGGCGTGGGAAAATCGACCACGGCCGTCAACACGGCCTGCGGCCTCGCATTGCGGCACCCGCAGCGCGTGCTGCTGGTCGATGCCTCGCTGCAGATGGGCGTGTGCGCGTCGCTACTCGATCTGACGCCTACGACCTCGCTTAGCGACGTGGTACGCGAGAGGGACCGTCTGGACGAAACGCTCATCCGGCAACTGGCCGTGCCGCACTCCAGCGGCCTGCACCTGCTGGCCGCGCCCGCCGATGCCGTGGAGGCGGGCGATATCGACGACGACGTGATGTCCCGCATCCTCACCTTGGCCAGGCACAGCTACGATTTCGTGATCGTCGACACGTTCCCCATGCTCGATCGCGCGATCGTGGCGGTCTTGGACCTCAGCGATCGGGCCTACGTAGTGCTGGAGAACGTCGTCCCCACCGTGCTGGGCGGGGTGAAATTCATGGAAGTCCTGCTGGGACTGGGCGTCTCGGCCGAACGCCTGCGCGTCGTGCTGAACCGCTATACGACCCTGCCGGGAAGCGTGAACCCAGCCGACGTCGCCAGTCGGCTGGGCCACACAGTCGATCACGTCATCCCCTTTGACAAGGGCATCGTGGTTGCGGCCAACACGGGCGAGCCTTATATCTTGCGGCCGCGCCGGTTCTTCGGCTGCGGCCGCCAATTGCGTGGCCTGGTGGATGATATCGACGCCATGACGGAGGCCCCGCCGATCCCGCCGGCCCCGTCGCACAATGGCCAGGCGCAAGCGGACGAAAACGAGCCGTCCGAGATAATCGAGGAGAACTCGCCGTGAATAAAGTATCAGGCACACTCCGTGTGCCGTCCGCCAGTTACGGAACACGGTGTGTGCCTACTACCTGGATCGAGGAGAACTCGCCGTGAACGATGAGAATCAAGAAACGGGCGATCGATCCTCCGTCCCGGAGCCGGACTGGCGGCAGCGGCTCCTGAAAGCCAATCTTTCCTTGCCCAGCGGCCGCGTGCGGGCCACCAAGAAAGCGGCCCCCGCGCGGACCGCGGGCGCTGCACAGCGGTCGGCCGCCCCCGTTGCGCCCCCGCTGGCCCATTCCGGCGGCGCGGAATACCTTTCCGTCAAGGGCACGCTGCACCAGCGGCTACTGGACGAGTTGGACCGGCGAAACCTACTGGCGGCGAGCGAGGAGACGTTGACCGAATTCGTGCAGGCCTTCGTCGATGAGGCCCTGCAGAGCGAGGACCTGCCGCTGAACGAAGATGAGCGCCGCCGCTTGGTGGGCGACCTGCTGGAAGAAACATTGGGCGTAGGACCGCTGGCGCCCTTGATGGCCGATCCGGCCGTCACCGATATCCTCGTCAACCGGCCGGAACAAGTCTACGTGGAACGCTTCGGCCGGCTGGAAAAGACCGACGTCCGCTTCCGCGATGCCGACCATCTGGTGCGGATCATCCAGCGGATCGCCGCCCGCGTGGGGCGGCGAATCGACGAGAGCTCGCCCATGGTCAACGCCCGGCTCCCCGACGGCAGCCGCGTGAACGCCACGCTGCCGCCGGTGACGATCGACGCCCCCACGCTCTCCATCCGCCGCTTCGGCCGCCAGCGCTTGCGGCGCAGCGACCTGATGCAACTGGGGATGTTCTCGACGGAGATCCACGATTTTCTCGACGCCGTCGTGCGGGGCCGCAAGAACATCCTCATTTCCGGAGGCACCGGCTCGGGCAAATCGACCCTGCTGGGCGCGCTGGCCGAGGCCATTCCCGACCGCGAGCGGATCGTCACCATCGAAGACTCGGCCGAATTGATCCTCGACCAGGAGCACGTCGTGCGGATGGAGACCCGCCCGGAGAACATCGAAGGCCGCGGACTGATTACGGCCCGCGACCTGGTGGTCAATGCCCTGCGGATGCGGCCCGACCGGATCATCGTGGGCGAAGTCCGCAGCGGCGAGGCCCTGGACATGCTGCAGGCCATGAACACCGGGCACGATGGCGGCATGACCACCGTACACGCCAACAGCCCTCGCGACGCCTTCGCGCGGCTGGAAACGATGGTCCTGATGGCCGGGCTGGACCTTCCCTCGCGGGCCATTCGCGAGCAGATCGTCTCGGCCCTGCACCTGATCGTCCACGTGCGGCGGTTCGAGGATGGCGTGCGGCGGCTGGAGAGCATCGCGGAGATCGTAGGCATGGAAGGCACGACACCTCAATTGCAGGACATCTTCCGCTTCGAGCGGCACGGCCACAAGGGGCGGCAGATCGCCGGCGAGTTCGTCGCCACCGGCATCGTGCCGCGTGTTGCGCAAGAGTTGAACGAGCGGGGGATCGAGATCCCCATGACCATTTTCCAGAAGAGTAAACCCGCGGGCCACCAGTAGAAGGGCGCTGGCCCGTGCAAACTCGAGCTAGCTGAGACTATGCGGTTTATCTCCTGTTTGTTCCATTCGCTGTTGGGCAGACCTGGTCGCGTAGCGACCACCGATGGTAGCCGTGGGTTTCAACCGACGGACCACGGTCTCGCATACCCTTCCGTTCGTCGCGTAGCGACGATTGAAATCAGTCGTCGCCGACCATGCTGCGCACGGTGCCCGGACGAGGCAGCACGTGCGCATCGCAAACCGTGGGTTGAAACCCACGGCTACCATCATAGCGTCGCTACGCGACGAGTGACGAATTGAACCATGTTTGAAATCCTAATACTTGCCGGACTGCTGCTGGGCCTGGGTGCCGTCACTGCCTATTGGCGAAACGCGCGGATCCGCGCGTTGGCCCGCCAACGCATGGAGCGCGCGGCCGAGGCCCCCAAGGCGGCGCCGGAGGCGGTGGTTCCCCTGGCCCGCTCCTTCCTCGTGCGCCACCGCTCTGCGCCCTGGGTGATGGGCCTCTTGACGGCGGGGATCGTGTACTTCGCCGTCGGCTGGACCTTGCCCTACGTGATTTCGATCTCCCTGATCGTCATCCTCCTGGGCGGGCGACTGGAGGCGTTTTGGGCGGCGGCGCAGATCGCGAAAATCGAGACCCAATTGGCCCAGGCCATCGACCTGATGGTGGCCGCGCTCTGCGCCGGGGCGGGCGTGTCCGAATCCCTGGAAAACGCCATGGCCGAATCGCACAGCCCTCTGCGTCCCCAACTGGAGGAGGTGGTGGGGCGGATTCGTTATGGCGACGATCCCCGCACGGTCTATCGCGGACTGACCGAGCGCGTGCCGCTGGAGACCTTTTTATTGTTTGCCTCGGCACTCTCCGTCCAGGCGGAAACCGGCGGCAGCCTGGCGCCCACATTGGCTAGCGTAGGCCGCACGATCCACGACCGTATCGAGATCGCTCGGCGGATCCGTTCCAACTCGGCCCAGTCCGAGGCGTCCACGCTGGCGGTATTCGTGTTGACGTACTTCATCGCCCTGATCGTGTGGCGCGCCGATCCGCAACAAATGCACGAGTTCCTGACCACGACGGTCGGCCAATGGTCGATCGCGGGTACCATCCTTTTGCAGGCCGTCGGCATGGTTTGGATGTCGGTCATCAGCCGTATGAAGTTCTGAGGCAAACGAATGACAAAACTCGGTGGATTCGGCCTCTTCCTGGTAGCGACCGCGTTGACCTGCCTGGCCTGGCTGCTGCTGGGCCGCCTGGGGGTGAAGCGGCGGAGCTTGGATCGGATGTTCACGGAGCCTGTCGACCTGGTCGAGCGGCCCGACGCCGATTCCGCCCTGACAGGCTCCCTCCGCCGTTGGCTCTTCCTGGCGGGCTATCGCCAGCCCGTAGCCCCCGCCGCGTTCGTCACCGCGGAGCTCCTGGCCATCGGCGTGGGGCTTGCCACGGCACTGGCCATGCGCAGTTCGGGCCTGGCGGCCCAATTGTTCGTGACCATTGGCCGCCTGCCGGACGTTCTGCGTGATCTGCTTCTGCCGGTTGCGTACATGGCGCCTTGGACGCCGCTGTTGATCCTAGTGCTCTTTCCCTGGATGCTCGTGCGCCGCGCGCGGCGGCAACGGGTGGAACAAGTGGAGCAGGATTTGCCCATCTCCCTGGAACTTCTGGCCACGCTGGGCGAGGCGGGGCTGGGCTTCGACGCGGCGTTGGCGCGGGTCCTCGATTCGGTAATGGAAGACCGTCCTTTGGCCCGCGAGTTCCGCAGCTACCAGGCGGACCTGCTGGCGGGCCGCGCGCGTGTGGAAGCCTTGCGGCGATTGGGCCGCCGCCTGCAGGTCTCGTCCGTAATGATCCTCGTCGCAGCTTTGGCCCAGGCCGAACAGTTGGGCAGCGGCATCGCCCAGGCCCTGCGGCGGCAGGCCGACGACCTGCGGGACCGTCGCCGCGAGCGGGCCAATGCCTTTGCCATGTCGCTGCCGGTCAAGCGCATGATCCCGCTGGTGGTCTGCTTCCTTCCGGGCATCTTCATTTGGGCGCTGGGACCGGCCTTTACGCGGCTTTTCCAGATTGCCGACGCCTTCATGAAGACCAGGGTGCTGCACTAGAAGGCGATGTTTCTGCGAGGTTCGAACGGTCTGGTTTTGTTCCCTAAGTGGGATCCGCCGTTCGTCGCGTAGCGACGTCATGATGGTAGCCGTGGGTTTTAACCCACGGACGACGGTCCCGAATAATGCTTACGTTCGTCGCGTAGCGACGACTGAGGATCGGCCGTCGCTACGCGACGGAGGAAACATGTGCGCACCGCAAACCGTGGGTTGAAACCCACGGCTACCATCGGCGGTCGCTACGCGACCAAGTCAGCCCAACAACGAATGGGAAAAGAAAGGGATGAACGGTAAGGCCTCCGCCAGGTCAATTTTGCGCGGGCCATGCCTAGCCTAGAAGGCTTAAGGCATGCCACCCAAATCCGGAGGTTATTCGTCGGTCGCCGCTGATACGCCGCATTTCCTGCTTGGCTAGGCAAGACTGGTGAAGTTTTCCGTCGTTATAACCGATACAACCGTTAGAGTCGGTGGCGAATTGAACGCCACCGTACCGGTTTGAACTGGTCGGACCGCCAAAATCGACTATTGCTCGGGGGTCTTGGAAATACTCGCCTAGTTGCGCCATGCATGCCTCAACGGCAGCGGCGCGCCGCGAGGGCCTGCAAGGAAGGCCCTCGTTTTGTGCATCCAGGCTTTTGCAGGGGGGCAACCGTGCCGAACCAATCGCTTCCTTCGACCGCCCCATACTCGGGCAGGCCACCGGCTCTCCGGCTCCCTTCGCGCCGCTGCCTGAATGCGCTCGCTCTCGGCTGCGCATGTGGCCTAGTTCTCGCCATTCTCGCGGCGCGGTCGGCGGCGCAGGATCCCAGTCCGTTCTACGGGCCACCCCGTCCGGTGAATGTGCCGCCCAGCGCGTACCAGTATCCCAATCAAGCGGTTGCCATTCCCTATTACCAGGCCGCGGGCAGGCCGGATGCGCCGAGAAATGACCCGCAGTATCCCAATCGAGCGGCAGCCTATACGGAATCGTCCGCCGATTATCGCGCCGGCAATGCGCCGGAAGTGCAGTTGAGCATTCGTCCCCAGGGCCCCTACAACTATCAAACCGAAATCGTACATTCCGCTCCGGTCGGCGATTTGAATTCATCCACGGCAGACAACACCTACCGTCTGGCACAGAACACCGCCGGCCCGGAGATTATCCGGCCGAGCAGTCCGGCTACTCCCAATGTGCAACCGGCGAATCCTCAGGTTGCCCCAGAGCCGGAAAATCGCTTTCAGAACCTTCTGCCATCGGCGGGCCCTCCGCCGACATTGGGACCGGTGCCCGCGGCGGAGGTCGAGAGGGAGTATGCCCGCTTCGCGGACGGCCAAATCGAGCCCAAGGAGACGATCCAGGTCTTAGTCGGCCACTCTGTTGTAAAAGTGCTTTGGGAAAAACCGCGCCGCCTGTATATTCCCAACGAGGAATATGCAATGTGCCAGGTCGTCACGGACCAGCAAATCGCCATTGTCGGCAAGAAGCCCGGCAGGACCGTTCTCGATCTCTGGTTTCCTGAGCCGCGCAATCCCAACGATCCGAGCAAGGACCGGGCCCTCAGCTACATGATCGTGGTGCTCCCCGACACGGGACAGACCGAGCTCCAGCGGTGGCTGGAAAAGAAGCGATTCGATGCCGAGTTGGAGGCCTACAAGAAGGCGCTCAAGGTCCTCGAAGGACAAATCAAGGAAGCGTTTCCCGACAGTGCCGTTCAACTCTCGATGATCGGAGAACAAGTCGTTGTTCGCGGGGAGGCGAAAGATGTTGTCGAGGCCGCGCAAATTCTTGGCATCGTCGCCGAACATGCGCCCGCATCGAATCGCCGGCGGGGTCTTGCCCAATCTTCCGGTGACACCAGCGGCCGTGGCGGCAACGTGAACCTGAATCTCTCGCTCGGCACAAGCAACGAAGGCGCGGCGATCGGCGGACTTCAGAACGCGCTTCAAGGACTCTCGCCCGGCGGCAATCTCTCGCTCAACGCCGGTCCGGGCCAGACACAAGCCGCACTCAACGCCATACAACAAATCCTGTCTGGCGCCCCCAACGTCGTCAATCTCCTCCGCGTGCCGGGCGAACAGCAGGTCATGCTCATGATCACGGTGGCCGAAGTGGATCGGACGGCAGCACGTACGATCGGCATGGATTTCAGCATCACCAAGGGGGGAATGGCCTTCGCCCAGAACATCGGCCAGGGTCTGAACATCGGTTCGGCGGCGGCCGGAACCGTCAGTGGGGCGACGGGAATCTCCCCGGCTGCGCAGGCCTTGCGCGACGTCGGCGGCAACCTGCCCACGTCCATCGACAACGGCAACGTGCTCATGGGTATCCAGGCCCTGCGGACCATGAACTTCGCGCGGAGCCTGGCCGAACCCAAACTGACCACGCTCAACGGCAAGCCGGCCGAGTTTCAGGCCGGCGGGTCCTTCCCCATCCCCAACAGCATCGTGCTCCCCGGCGGCGCCGCGCAGAGCGTGACCTACCAGAACTTCGGCGTCGCCCTGCAATTCACGCCCTTCATCACCGACCGCAATCGCATCCGCCTGCAACTGAATGCCAGCGTATCGACCCCCAGCACGTCCACCACCCAGGTCAGCGGGGCCGCCGTGCCCAGCGAGATCACCCAGCGGCAGTTCAACACCACCGTGGAACTCCGCGAAGGCCAGACGCTCACCGTGGCTGGCTTGATCCAAAACAATTTCAGCGGCCAGTCGAACCGTGTGCCCTTCTGGGGCGATCTGCCGCTCATCGGCCGCACCGGAGGCATCGACAGCCTCACCTCCGGCGAGCAGGAGTTGGTAGTCCTGGTCACGCCCGTGCTGGTCCATCCCTTGGAACAGTGCCAAACGCCGGCCCTGCCCGGCAACAATATTTTCGAGCCGGGCGACGTGGAATTCTATCTGGGAGGGCAGTTGGAAAGCCGCCGCTGCGAGGACTACCGGGCTTCGGTCCGCACCGACTTCGCCCGGCAAAGACGTTATTGCGAGTGCGACGACCTGTTCATCATCGGCCCGCACGGCACGACCTACGGCTGCTGCAACTTGGGAAACTGCCCCTGTCCGCGGCCGGCCGTAGGCAACCCGGCCCCCAGTGCAGGGCCGCCGCCCAGCGCCGCCGACGGCCTGCCAACGCCGGAACCAGTACCGACGCCCGGGCCGCAATAACCAGGGAAATACGAAATCCTAAGCTCGAAATCCGAAATAAACTCCAAGTACCAAATTTCAAAATCACAAAACAAACTTTCAAAAACCACGAAATACACGAATAACACGAAAGGGAAGAGAGCGAGTTGTCGGGGTGGGCTTTCGCCCGCCTATGCATGATGAGTGGGCTAAAGCCCATCCTACAACTTTTCGTGTGTTTCGTGTATTTCGTGGTTTGCCAGGGCCAAACGATGAACCTCCTCTACCGCGCAAATATCAACCGATGGTTCGCCGCAACCAGCCTAGTCCTGCTGGCCTTGGCCTGCGGCGGTTGCCAGAGCGGGCAAAAGCAATGTGAGAGCATCCCGCCCGGCGCTATACCCCAGCCCAACGGCACCTACCTCTGCCAGTGGAACCATGCGGAGACAGCCTGCGCCGACCGAGATAAATTCGTCATCTACCAGTATGAATGGTCGGCGGAGCCTACGAAGCTGACCCAATTTGGCCAGGAACACCTGGCACGCATCGCCCAAGGGCTGTCGCAGTCGCCCTACCCGGTCGTGATCGAGCCTGCCGCCGATCCGCGCCTGGACGAGATCCGCCGCATGGCGGTCTTGGCAGCGCTGGCGAACTGCCACTGTCCGATCGTCGCCGAGCGCGTCGTTCTCGGACGGTCGGAGGCCGAAGGGCTTTATGGGCTCGAGGCCGCGGGTGTTGCCAGGACAATGTTCAGTAACCAGGCCGGCGGCGCAGGCTCGACGGGCGGCGGGGCGACAGGCTCGACGGGCGGCGGCATGTCAACATCCGGCGGCGGAATGGGCGCCTATTGAGAACTTCCAATCGTGCGGTTGCCATCATGACCATCCTTCGCCAATATCCAATCCTGTTGCTCGCTTCGCTGGGTTTTGTTACCTGCATCGGTTGCACGAACTCGGGATTCTTGCCCTGGAAGAGTACGTCGCCGGATTCCGCCGAGAGTGGTTTGGCAACCACCGGGAAGTCTGACGGGGAACTTCCCCCCAAGGAGGCCGCCCGGGCCTGTTTGGTTGCCGCGGAGCGAATGCAAAACGGCGGGCAGGTGCAGCAGGCCATCCTGCTCTACGAAAAGGCCCGCAAGAACGATCCCGGCCTGAAATCGATCGCGCACCGCCTCGCTGTGTTGTACGACATCCAGGGCGACAGCCAGCGATCGTTGAGCGAGTACAAGCTGGCCGTCGAGGCCGAGCCGAAGAACGCCGACGTGGCCAGCGACCTGGGCTATTATTACTTCGAGCGAAACAACCTGGGCGATGCCGAGCGGGAACTGCGCCGGGCACTGGAAATCGATCCCAAACACACCAAGGGATTGACCAACCTGGGGATGGTCCTGGCCGCCGAGAAGCACTTTGACGAAAGTTTCCAGATCTTTTCCCGGGCCGTGGGGCCGGCCGCCGCGCATTCGAACCTGGGCGTGCTCCTGGCGAAACAGGGGCGCAACGACGAGGCCCGCAAGGAGTTTCACCAGGCCCTGGCCATCGACCCGACGCTCAAGCAACCGCAGGCCTTCTTGGAATATCTTGACGGCCGGCGCTCTTAGTCCCGGCTTTATTCTTCGCGCGGCTGAGAACGATACTAACCCGAAGCGTAAGCGAGGATCGCAAGTATGCCCTGGTGGGCCTTCTCCTGCTACGCAGTCTTGTCCCACCCTACGGCTCTCGCTCATTTCTTCCGAACGCTCCATGCCGGCATTTCTGCCGGGTAATTCTCTGGACTTGCGGCGAAAACCCGCGCCGCGCGCAAATGGTGGCGAGATTTCTTGCGTATTATGTGGGTAGAAAGCGCGCTGAAGAAGATTCAGCGTTTGTTTGCTCTTTGACAATTTAACCCACCCCCGGCGTAGCGAACCGGGGGCCATTAGTAATGCGCGGCGCCGACTTGCGCGAGTCGGCGTCCGCGCCGGCGGCTGCGCGGAAACAGTGGTGCGTGGGTCTCGTGTCTCGACCCGCCTACGGCCCGGGCAAGGTCGCGAACGGCCGCACTTGCCGGGGCAGCAACTAATTATTTTTATGACTCTGCACTTAAATATCCTCAAGAGAACGCCATGTGTCCTACCCCTAGATACTATACAAATAAACACTTACCAAAAAAATGGCACAAAATGGCAACAAAATGGTAAGGTGTGCCAAAAAATGGATACAAAATGGTAACAAATTGCCTACGGCCTTCGGCGGTGGCAAGACTATCGTTAGAGTGTCAAACGTTTTTTCCCGGCAGTTTTCTCCGTGCGAGCAACATCTTTAGTGGAAGCCGAATACTCCCCAGGACGTAGAAAATCGACACAAAAACGCCAGAAGGCCCCTTTTTTCCATGTGGCTGCACCACTGCATAACACAAAACGGTTGGTTGGTCTCGGCGGCCCAGGCGGCAGAAATGCCGCAGGAAACATTTTTTTCTGACTCATGCCATTCTCCCACCCGCCGCCCCATAGACGCTTCCGCCCCGCGCCGTACAATAAACGAGATTCACCCGGACTTGATATTTATGAAACCACACGCTGACGAAAAGAAACTGCTCTCGGGCGTTGTGCCCATCCTGCAAAAGGACGACGATCCCCGAGAAACCGCGGAATGGCTGGAGTCGCTCGACTTCGTCTGCCGCTCGCAAGGGCGGGAGCGGGCGCAATTCCTGCTGGAAAAACTCCGCGAACGGGCCTTCCGCATCGGTGTGCCCTTCGCCTCCAGCGCCACCACGCCCTATATCAACACGATTCCCGTCGAACTCCAGCCCGAGTATCCGGGCGACCGCGAGATCGAACGCCGCGTCAAGAGCATCATTCGCTGGAACGCCATGGCCATGGTCGTTCGCGCGAACAAGCTCAGCAGCGGCATCGGCGGGCACATTTCCTCGTTCGCCTCCTCCGCAACCCTTTACGAAGTGGCCTTCAACCACTTCCTGCACGGCAAGCAGGGCGCGGTGCCGCCGGACCAGGTCTTCTTCCAGGGGCATGTCACGCCGGGGATCTACGCCCGGGCGTTTCTCCTGGGCCGGTTGACCGAGCAGCAACTGGTGAATTTCCGCCGCGAGCTGGCCCCCGGCGGCGGCCTCTCGTCCTACCCGCATCCCTGGCTCATGCCCGACTTTTGGGAGTTCCCCACGGTTTCCATGGGGCTGGGGCCGATCATGGCCATCTACCAGGCCCGTTTCAATCACTACTTGGTCGATCGCGGCATCAAGCCCGACGCCACGGCCTCGCGGGTCTGGGCCTTCCTGGGCGACGGCGAGTGCGACGAACCGGAAACGCTGGGTGCGATCACCTTGGCCGCCCGCGAAGGTCTCGATAACCTGATCTTCGTCATCAACTGCAACCTGCAGCGGCTGGACGGCCCGGTCCGCGGCAACGGCAAGATCGTGCAGGAGCTGGAAGGCGCCTTCCGCGGCGCCGGCTGGAACGTGCTCAAGGTCCTCTGGGGTTCCGACTGGGACCCCTTGCTGGCCAACGACAGCGAGGGCCTGCTGGTGCGCCGCATGGGCGAGGTGGTCGACGGCCAGTTGCAGAAGTACTCCGTGATGTCCGGCGCTTACGTTCGCGAACATTTCTTCGGTGTCGATCCGCGCCTGAAGGCCATGGTCGACGGTTTGACCGACGAGCAATTGTTCTCGCTCCGCCGCGGCGGGCACGATCCGCTCAAGGTTTACGCCGCGTATAAAGCGGCTACCGAGTTCCGCGGCGCGCCCACGGTGATTCTCGCGCAGACGATCAAGGGCTACGGCATGGGCGAGGCGGGCGAGGGCCGCAACATCACGCACCAGCAGAAGAAGCTCAACGAGCAGGAACTGTTGGAATTCCGCGCCCGCTTCAACATCCCCATCAGCGAGGAGCAGGCGGCCCACGCCGAATTCTACAAGCCGCCCGTGGACAGCCCCGAGATGGTCTACCTGCGCCAGCGGCGGGCTGCGCTGGGCGGGTTCGTCCCCGGCCGGCGGGCGCCGACGATGCGTCTCAAGCCGCCCAAGTGGGAGGAGTTCGCCGAGTTCTTCGCGGGCAGCGACGGCCGCGAGGTATCCAGCACGATGGCCTTCGTGCGGCTCTTGGTCCGCTTGATGAGCGACAAGAACATCGGCCGCTACGTGGTGCCCATCGTGCCCGACGAGGCCCGCACCTTCGGCATGGAGGCCCTCTTCCGCCAGTTCGGCATCTACTCGCACGCCGGCCAGCTCTACGAGCCGGTCGATTCCGACAACGTGCTTTACTATCGCGAGGCGGTAGACGGGCAGATCCTGGAGGAGGGCATCAACGAAGCGGGGGCGATGTCGTCGTTCATCGCCGCGGGCAGTTCGCGCTCCAGCCACGGTGTGAGTATGATCCCGTTCTTCATCTACTATTCGATGTTCGGCTTCCAGCGGATCGGCGACCTGATCTGGGCGGCGGGCGACATGCGTGGCCGCGGCTTCGTCCTGGGCGGCACGGCCGGCCGCACGACGCTGGCGGGCGAGGGCCTGCAGCACCAGGACGGCAACAGCCACCTCAACGCCCTGGCCTTTCCCACGGTGATGGCCTACGATCCGTGCTATGCCTACGAGCTGTCGGTGATCGTGCTGGACGGCATCCGCAAGATGTACTATGAAGACCAGGACATCTTCTACTACATCACGCTGATGAACGAGAACTACGAGATGCCGATCCTGCCACTCGGCTCGACGGAGGGCATTTGCCGGGGCATTTATCGGCTTTCCCAGCGGGACCTGGGGCCGCCGCATCCGCACGTGCGACTGCTGGGCAGCGGCGCGATCCTCCGCGAGGCCCTGCGCGCCCAGGATCTGCTGGAGCAGAAGTTCGGTGTCGCCAGCACCGTCTACAGCGTGACGAGCTACAAAAACCTCTACTACGACGGCCGCGACTGCGATCGCTGGAACCGCCTGCACCCGGGCGAGGTGCCGCGGCGGCCGTTTGTCGAGGATGTGCTCAGCGGCGCAGCGGGGCCGGTGGTAGCGGCTTCCGATTATGTTGCCGCGGTGCCGCAGGCGATCGGCCCGTGGGTCGGACCCGACTACAGCGTGCTGGGCACCGACGGTTACGGCCGCAGCGAGGCCCGCGCCGATCTGCGGCGGTTCTTCGAGGTCGACGCCGAGAACATCGCCCTCGCCGCGCTCGAGCGCTTGGCCGGCAAAGGCGAGTATCCGCGGGCGAAGCTTAGCGAAGCGATTGCAGTTTTAGGTCTCGATCCGAACAAGCCGAACCAGGTGGGAAGGTAGTGTAGGTCTCTTCTGCCGGAAGGGACTATTGCGTTTGCTCCTAACGAACGACCCTAGCCTTAACCCGCACGTTGTTCACTTTTCCCTTGAACGGATTGGGTGCCACGTAATCGCCGACCGCCGCACGGCTGGCAGTTCCGACCGACAATCCCGCCTTGGGCTGCTGCTGGATCAGGCCGGCGGCCTTGCCCTCGGCCACTTGTTTTCCGTCGACCGAGAGCGTTAACGCGCCATTCGCTTGGAGGGTTGCCTGGACCAGGAAATGGCCGTCGCCCAGTGGAGTCTTGGCGACGATCGCGGTCAGAGTACCGCCTTCGCGGACGGCAAAAGCAAGCTTCCCCGCGGTGAGATAAATCGCATACCCGCGAGCGCCGCCGCCTTGCGTCACGATCACGCCCTCGCTCCCCGCCGGCTCGATCTCCGCCGAAATCTCCAATGCCTTTTTCGCGATGGCCGGCGCCTGCGCGCTGGGCAAAGTATCGCCCGCTTTCCAGGGGCCGACGGCGCTGGCTGAACCGGTAGGGCCGCCGCGATTTTGTTTCCCGAGGCCGTCGCCCTCACGGTCGGTCTTGCCGGCGGCCGGATTGAGGTCGGCCAAGACCGCTGCGAGCCGCTGCCGCGCGGCCTTGCTCTGCTCCGTGTCGGCCGCCGCATCCACCAGCTTCTCGACGAAGGGCGCGTCGCTCATGTCGAAGAGCTTGCCCGCCTCGTTCAGCTTGAATCCCGGCTCGCGCACGTACCAGTGGGCGCCAAGCTGGACGTAGGCCCAGGCGCGGGGCGCGCCCGGCTCGCTGCGAAGTTGCGGGGCGAAACTGTGGCCGTCGGTCTTGAAACCCTTGGGCGGTTTCACGCCGGCCAACTCGGCGAAAGTGGCGTACGGATCGGCAAAACTCACGATGTCGTCCAGCACCTTCCCCGCGGGCGTTACGTCGGGCCAGCTTGCGATCAGCGGCACGCGCGATCCGCCCTCCAGCATGCTCCCCTTCCAGCCGTTGATCATGCGGCCATGCACCGGGGCGGGATAGCCGGCGGCGGTGCCGTTGTCGCCGGAGAAGAGCAGCAACGTATTCCGTCGTAGACCCAGCTTGTCCAACTCGGCCATCAGCGCCCCGAGCTGCTTGTCCATGTAGCGGATGTTGTCGTCGTAGAGCTTGTCGATGTTCTTCGTGCCACGCAGCGTGTCCGGCGTGCGCAGCGTCGGCTTGTGGACAAGGTGCATGGCGTAGTAGAAGAAGAACGGCTGCTCCTTGTGCCGTCGAAGAAAATCGAAGGTGAAGTTCTGGATGACATCGGGACCATACGTCCCGTCGGGCAGATCCAGGACTCGGCCGTTCTTGTTGTACTTGGTTTCCCAATACCAGCCGCTGGCCGTGTTGTCGGTGAGGTATTCGTCGAATCCCCAGTCGCGCGGCGACTCGCCCACCTGCCGCCATTTGCCGGCCTGTCCCGTGGCATAGCCGGCCTGTTTCATGAGCCGGGCCATGGGGTATTCGTTGGCCGACTTCGCTCCCGGGCCGTCGCCCCGCCACGACTGGTTGGTCAGCCCGCCAGTGCGAAAGGCATAGCGGCCAGTCATCAGCAGGCAGCGCGACGGCCCGCACAGGGGCGAGGCGTAGCACGTGCTGAAGCGGAGGCCGGACCGCGCCAGGGCGTCGATATGCGGCGTCTGGTGCCTGTCGGCGCCGTAGCAACTGACGCCGTCGATGCCCAGATCGTCGGCTAGGACGAAGATGATATTGGGCTTCGTCGGCCCCGCGGCCAGGGCCGGGCCGCACGCGGCGCAGAGCAACAAAAGGACCAGTGGAACTGCGACTTTCATCGTGCTACTCCTTGGGATTTGGATGGTTCAGTGCCGAAAACCTTGACTTCACAAATGCTCGCCCAGCAGCCTTCGTCGAGCTCGGTGACGGTGATCTTTACGTAACGGATCTGGCTGGCTTTGCTGAATTTCAGGTCGTGGACCTGCGCGGTGGCGGCGTTGTTGGTCTGATCGCTCAGTAGCGACCATGTTTTGCGGTCGATCGAGCCTTCGACCTTATACCGATACCTTTTCCCCTCGAAGGGCCAGCGGATCTGGCAGCCGGAGAGATTGAACGGCTTTTCCAGATCGACCTGCCACCACTCCGGGCCGCCCTCGGGTTCGTCGTCGGCCCGCCAGCAGGACTCCGCGTCGCCATCGTTGGCGTTGGCCGCGCTGTGCTCGTCGTTCTCGATCGACGAGCTCGACGCCGGTTTGTTCAAGGCCAGATTGCTCGGCTCAGCGGCGCAGACCGCAGCCCACTGACAAGCCAGGAAGGAAAGGGCTCGAATCGTGCAACGCGCCGCCTGGGCGATCGTGCGACGATTCATCAAGACGGGGATCATACTCAAATGCCTTGTTGGGGACTTTGCGACTGGGCTTCGGTTGCATGCAACCCGGCCAATTCTAGTCCGAAACAGCGTGGAATTCCAGTTACTATACCGAAAATGCTGAGGGCATTGACGTACTGGCCTCACGCGTTCTAGAATCAGTAGTAAGATCATGTATCTGAAGGGGGGCGTGGCGTAGGAGGTATCCCAACGCATCGCCCGGTTTTCCGGCTCTGATTCGCGGTATTGCCGATGAATAACGTTTCTGGACTGGCTTCGCATTTGTCCCCTGACACAATCAATCGATTGGAGCAAGCGGCGATTCGTCGTTATGAGGAGGGCACCCGTCTTTGCGAGCGGAAGCGATTTTTATGCGCAGTGTACCTTTACGGGTTTAGTGTGGAAATGTGTTTAGCCGCCGCCTATTTTCGAAGTTCCGGCTTCGCACCCAACTCGCCGATTGGTCGCGAAACGAGAGAACGGCAAATGAAGTATGCACGTGCGATCCGAGACGCAGACAACCAACCGCTCATGGACGCCGCCCCACACCCTCTCATTGGATGGGCTCGCCTGTTGCAATGGCGACGACGGCTGTCGTCCCAACTTACCGCCGCCCAGACAAGCCGACTGAGAGAAGCGTTGAAGAAGGCCGAAATCGTTTACAAGCACTGGCGACCGGAATTGCGATACAAGACCAAGGACGTTCTGCCGGCGCAGCTCGCAGAAGTGCGCAAGTGCGTTGATTGGTTCATCGCGAATCGGGGTCGTCTCCAGGAGTACCAAGAATGCCCGTGTTCCGTGTGCCCGCTACAAGAGTGTCGCCCGCGCTGCGACAGTCGTTATTGGAGAGGCTGAAACGAGAACGACAGGAACCCAGCCCATCGGGTGAGCCTTTGATCTTCGAAATGCCGGTTGAGGAACCGGACAGGATCGATGTCCTGGTCGTCTGGCACGAATGGGAGAACGTGCCGTCGTTGGAACGCACGAACATCATCCTGGACGCCTATGAAGACAAAGGGGACAAATTGGCGCAAGCCGTGGGTGTCACGTACGAAGAAGCGATGGAACAACAACTTCTTCCTTATGCGATCGTGTCACGGTTTGAGGTGAATCCGAAGTTCCTTTCGCTGGTATTTCCTAATCCTAGTGAGGCCGAGGAGCGACTTGCGACGATTCGAAAGGCGATGCTTGAGTTGGGCGGAACCCAGCGAACGGGCGAAAAAGTCGACCTTCGCTTTCCCACCCGAGAGATGGCCGACCAGGCTTTATCGACGTTGCTCGCAAGACATCCGACTGACAATTGGCTGATTCAATATATCGCAGGGCCACTTTTGGAAAGCCTGTGACGCCGCCCGTCGCGCAGAAGCGTTCGGTTGCTCTAGCATGTAGAAGGTCAAATAGAATGTGACCTCCGCGCCGGCTGCCACCAACACGACAAGCCGGCTTCTCCTAACGCGGCCAGTGAATCCTAGTCAGTTGCATGGCGATTTGGTTTTCTTGTTCGAAGCCCGTACAGCCGAAGATATGAACCGTGAGAGATCGCGTGCTTCACCGGCGCATGAACGGTTCTCACAGCTCGAGCAAAAGAATCAAGAGCAATGATTAACGATGAATGGCTATCCTCATGCCGTGCTGCGCCAAACGCGGTGGACGATCTAGGATTGAGAATCGGCTTGCGGCGCGATTCAAACCTCGACCGTCCACCGCTGCGCACTGGAAGTTACTTCGCCAGCTCCGCGCACGTTTCGTCGAAAAACTTCACGCAGAGGGGCAGGTTCTTGGCCAGGTGGTTTATGTCACCGTACTCGTATTCGATCGAGAAGTAGCCTTTGTACCCTTGCCGCTTCAACTCGGCCAGCATCCCGGGGACGTCGCCCTTGCCCGTGCCCCAGGCGACGTCGTGGCCGCCGCCGAAGTCGTTGAGGTCCTTAAAGTGCAGGTGTTCGACGCGGCCCTCGATCATTTTCAGCGTGTCGACCGGCACGCGCTTGGCGCGCATCCAGTGGCCCGTGTCGGAGCACGAGCCGATCAGTTTGCAGCGGTCCTTGCTGAACTTCAGGACCTTTTCCGGCGGCCAACTCTGGGGATGGTTGTGCAGGGCGTAGCGGATGTTGAACTCCGTGCAGAGTTTGTCGTGGACCGCGTTCGGCTCGGTCTCGGTCACTAGGACCTCGATGCCCATTTTCTTGGCCCACTCGTACATCGCGCGCGCTCCCTTCTCGTCGGTGGGAACCCCGCACACGCCGAAGGCCACGAGCTTCAGCCCGCCGGCCTCGGCCAGCTTCTTCTTGATGTCTTCGCAAGCGGCGTCGCTCAGCCCCGGGCCCATGCCTTCCTTGGAGCCGGGCTTGAGCTTCTGGCCGGGGAATGCCTCCAGGTACTTGATGCCCAGTCCGGCGGCCTTGTCGACCGCCTCGAAAAACGTCAGCCCGTTGTAAGTCCAGCATTGCAGCGACAGCTTGAAGCCGAGTTTCTCGGCGGCGGAATCGTCGCGGGCGGCAGCCAGCGAGGGTAGGGCGACGGCCAACAAAACCGCGGCCATGATGGTAACGATACAAGTCTTCATGCGATCCTCTCGTAAACAGGTTCTAGGTAGTTTCGATGCATGGGATCCTTGCTTTGGTCGCATCTGTCCGGACCCCGCAGGGGCAGTACGACGCACTCTAGTTTCGTTGCGCGTTGCGGCATTGTCAAGAACGGAGACTATTCAGTCTTGCGAGCAGAGGTTCTCAACGCTGCCAACCACTCCAACGATTTCGTTTGCCAGGCATCCCACATGGGACCCCGATAGCCGTTCAACCCGTGGCCTCCGCTGGGCAACTCCAGGTATTCCGTCGGCACCTTGTGCGCCTTGAGGGCCTCGTACAGCATGCGGCTGTTCTCCGGCGGAACGAGCGTGTCGTCCTTGGCATGGGTGAGGAACATGGGCGGCGTCTTGTCGGTAACCTGTTTCTCGTTGGAGAAGAGGTCCACCATCTCCGGCTTGGGATGGTTGCCCAGCAAGTTGCTCCGCGTGCCGCCATGCCCCTTAGCGCCCAGCGTAACCACCGGGTAGACGAGGACGGCGAAGTCGGGGCGGCAGCTCACGCGCTCGATGGGGTCGGCCGCCTTGGGATCGCCGCCGTCGAAGTGCGTGCCCGCCGTGGAGGCCAGGTGCCCGCCCGCGGAGAAGCCGATGATGCCGATCCGCCCCGGGTCGATGCCCCAGGCCTTGGCGTTGAATCGCACGGTGCGGATGGCCCGCTGGGCATCCAGCAGCGGCACGAAGGCCCGGCCGTGGGGAAGCCGGTACTCCAGCACAATGCCGGCGATCCCGTGGCGGTTCAACCACTGCGCGATGCCGTGCCCTTCCGCGCCGACCACCAAGCCCCCGTACCCGCCGCCCGGGCAGATCACCATGGCCGCGGCGTCGGTCTTTCCGGCGACGCCGTAAACGGTAATCGAGACCTTGGCCGTCTCGAATTCCCCGTCGCCCACGGGCGCTCGATCGGGCCATAAGGAGAACTTCTCGGCGCTGGGCGGCGTCGCCCCGGCAGCAACGAAGGTGCATGCCAGGACAACTGCGGCGGCTATCGCCAGTCGAGAGCGGAAGGGGTTGGGGAGAAACGATTGGATTCGGTACATGATAGTCACAGTTGGGAAAGGCGATGATCCGCTAGCAACCAAGTAGGTCTCTCTTGCCGAGAGAGACTCTTGTGCCCCGCGCCGTGAAAATGCGGCCTTTCCCCGACGCCAGGCACAATGGTCCTTTCCGGCAGAAAGGACCTACTTGAAGTTCAACTATCGGCGAGCCCCGCGCTCGCGCCTGGGGCTCGCCGCTCGTGCCGATCGGCCGGCGCGTCTTACAGCCACTTCTGCCGCATGGGCAGGTGAATGATCGCGTCGGCGTTGGGCTCGCCCTTGACCTTCAGGGCTTCGCTGTCCCACTCGATCGTGGAGAACTCGTTCACACCCGGCTTGTAGCGCATGGCGAGCATGCCCACCATGGCGAGCTCGCAGACCATGGCGGCCGTCTCGAAGCCCTGGAACGTCTTGGGGCCGCCCTTGCAGGCTGCCAGCCACTCACCGTGGTGACCGGGCGCGCGCGGCAACGTGACTGGCACCGGCTTGCAGGCATGGTGGTCCATCACGCCGCGGAACTTGGCGTCGTCCTTGAGTTTGACGACGCCGTTCACGCCCCAGCAGTCGGAGCTAAGCATGCCCTTCTCGCCGATGAACAACACGGCGTTGCCCGGCACGCTGTTGTACGTGGTAAGGTACTCTTTGGTGAATTCCTTGGGCGCCTGCTTGCCGCCGTCGTGCCACCAGAGCTTCACGGCAGGCATGTCGCCGCGGGCGGCGAAATCCCAAGAGATGTCGGTGGCCGAGGCGTAGCTGTCCTTGATCGGCTCGGGCACCTTGATCGAGCAGTTAATCGCCGCGCCGAGATTCAGCGCCCGCCAGGGCAGGTTCAGTCCATGCGCGCCCATGTCCGCCAGGTGGCCGTCGCCAAAGTCCAGCCACGGGCCCCAGTTCAGGCAGAAGCCGAGGTAGTGGTTCTTGAAGGGCAAGACCTTCGAGGGGCCGCACCAGAAGTCCCAGTTCAGCTCTTTGGGAATCGGGTCGGCAACTTTGTCGTAGCTCCTGCTGCGCTCGCAGCCGCGGTCCATCCAGACGTGGACCTCGCGGATCGCGCCCAGCACGCCTGCCTGGATGACTTCCATGCTGCGTCGGAAGGTGTCTGTGGCGCCGCCCTGGGAACCGACTTGCGTGGCCAGATTGGGAAGCTTCTTGGCCAACTCGCGGATCTCGCGAACCTGGGCACAGCTATGAGCCAGCGGCTTCTCGCAAAAAACGTGCTTGCCGGCCAGCATGGCCCGCTTGGCCATTGGTACGTGCCAGCGTTGGCCCGGCGCCATCACAATGGCGTCGATCGACTTTTCCTGGTCCAACAGTTTGCGATAGTCTTCATAGACCTTCGCGTAGGGCTTGCCGCCTCCCTTGAGTTGATTCTGGCCGTCCGCCGCCCGGCGCTGATCGACCTCGCAGATGGCCACAATGTTTTCGCTTCCCTGGCATGCGCCCATGTCGCCGCGGGCCTGTCCGCCGCAGGCGAACACGCCGATGTTGAGTTTGTTGCTGGGAGGGTTCGCGCCGAAGATGCTGGACGGCACGAGTTGCGGCAGCGCCATGGCGCCGACGCCCGCTACGGCCGCCTGCTTCAACAGCGTACGCCGCGTAATCGAGGATGAAGATTTCACGAGAATGGACTCCTGTGGAGGGAATAAAGGTGGGAACAAGCTAGCAGTGCTTATTTCGACGCCGCGCGGATACGGTCCGCCCGACAATCGCCTCTATAGTAACATCGCGGTGGGCAAAATTCCAGTCAAACGCTCGTATTACCCTGGCAACCGAGTTGATCAATATCAACCCGCAGCGCAAGCGAGGGGCGCTCGCGTGCGCTACGGGTTAGCGTGAGGATCTTCATGCCAGGTGCCTGTGTCGTGCTTGTGGGGTGTGAAAAATATCTCGGAATCGCGTGAAACAGTTGCAAATCCCGCCCCGCCGGTTTACCATAGCACCAGACGCATTTATCCGACCCCCTTTCCAGGAACCAAGCCATGTCCCAGCCCCACGACTCCAGCGAATTCGGACCTCTCTTTCAGACCCGCCGCCAGATGCTGCAAACGGTTGCCGGCGCGGCGGCCCTCACCGCCGCCGGGCCACTGCTCTCGCAGTCCTGGGCGGCCGAACTGAAAGGCCGCATCAACCACTCGGTCTGTCTCTGGTGCTATGGCGGCTTCATGGGGCAGGCGAAGATGAACCTCGACCAGTTCGCCACAGCCTGCGCCAAGCTGGGGCTGAAATCGATCGAACTGACCGGTCCCGACCAGTGGCCGACCCTGAAAAAGCACAACCTGATTTGTGCCATGACCCCCAGCCACTCCATCGGCAAGGGCTTCAACCGCGTCGCCAACCACGCCGAGTGCAGCGAGCGGGTCAAGAAGGGCATCGACGACTCGGCCGCCGCCGGATTTCCCAACGTGATCTGCTTCTCCGGCAACCGCGAGGGCATGGACGACAAGGAAGGTTTGGCCAACTGCATCGCCGGGCTGAAGAAGCTGGCCCCTTACGCCGAGAAGAAGAAGGTGACTATCTGCCTGGAGTTCCTCAACTCGGTACACGACCACAAGGACTATATGGCCGACTCGACCAAGTGGTGCGTCGGCCTGGTCGAGGGTGTCGGCTCGCCGCGGGTCAAGGTGCTCTACGACATCTACCACGCCGGCATGATGAAGGAAGACATCTTGGCCGACATCAAGAATCACCACGACTGCTGGGGCCACTATCACACCGGTGGCGTGCCCGGCCGCAACGAGATCGACGACACGCAGACTTTGGACTACGCCAAGATCCTCAAGGCGATCGCCGATACGAGCTTCCAGGGCTACGTGGCCCAGGAGTTCGTTCCCAAGCGGAAGGACGCCATGAAGAGCCTCGAGCAGGCGATCCGGATTTGCGACGCGTAGGATAGGTTTTCAACCTGTCCAGGAGTTGGACATGCGTCGGAAAACTCTGCTGTTGGCGATCCTTCTGCCGCTTTTCCTGGTGCCGGCTGCTAAAGTAACAGTATGCGCCCAGCAGGCCCCGGACGATGCGAATGCCGTTCAAGATGCGGAAATGCGGGAATGGAAGAAGAATATAGAAGCGATTGAAGACGATACCGAGAGCATCCGTTTGCAGGACGATGATGCCGAGGAGTGCTGCCGGACAGTGTGGTCCGCGGTCTTTCGAGGCGACATCCCGCATACGATCTCCGCCTTCAGGGAGTTCCAAGCGGCCTACCTGGGCCGCAAAACCGACTATCTGCATCGGGCGCGATGTTATGAGACCGCCGGTGAGTGGGACAAGACCATCGCCGACTGCACGGAGGTCATCCGACTCGACCCGAGAGAGCCTGCCGCCTATGCCATGCGCGGCGCTTCCTACTGCTACGGCTCCAAGCGCGCGTACGACAAGGCCCTCGCCGACTGTAACCAGGCCCTGGCGCTCGACCCGAAGTTCGCCGAGGCCTACGTCAACCGAGGCGATGTATGGTTGCAAAAGCGTGAATTTGATAAGGCCCTCACCGACTGCGACAAAGCCCTCTTGCTCAAACCCAAGTTCGCCAAGGGCTACCTCATTCGCGGCCTTGCCTGGTCCGATAAGGGCGAGCACGACAAGGCCCTCGCCGATTGGGAGAAAGCCCTGACGATCACTCCCCACGATTGGAAACTCCTCAATAACATCGGCGTCGGTTTTTGGCAAAAGGCCCAGGAGCAAGATTGGTTGGCGGCCAAGGCGGAAGCTGCGGGTGACCTGGAAGCGGCGAAAACCTTCCGTCAGAAGTCCGTGGCCCTCAAGAACGACGCCAAGGCAAAGTGGAATCGGGGCGTTGCCATACGCCCCACGGCGAGCGACATTCACAGTAATCTCGGCTATGCCTATTCCGAGGCCAACGACCTCGATGCCGCCGAGTATCATTTGACCCTCGCCGTGAAGTTTCAACCGCACTCCCCTCGACCCCACAATAATCTCGGCCGCGTGCTGTTGCGGAGAAGCCAGCAGCTTGATGCGGAGGCCCACAAGCTGGAGGCCAAGGGCAAGACCGACCCGGCCGAGGCGGCGAAGTTACAACCGCTTCGCGACAAGTCGAAAGCGAAATCTGACGCCGCCATCGAAGAATTCGAAGAGGCCGTCGCCCTCGACCCGACGCTGCTGGAAGCCCGGCTGAATCTGGGCGAGGCTTATCTTTCGTTGAAGGACTTCGACAAGGCCGAGGCCCAGTATCGGGCCATCGTGAAACTGCAATCGGTTGGCGGCACCAAGGACCGGGAGGCGAACGACAACTTCAGCCAGGCCCATACAGGGTTGGCGAAGGTCGCCGTCGCCCGCATGGACACGGACGAAGGCATCCGGGAACTGCGGCAGGCCACGGAGTTGAATCGGCAAAACGTCGCCGCCGTGCGATTGCTGGCCACTCTACGGTTCCAGCGGGCAGAATATCGCGAGGGCGAGAAGTGTCTCGCGAGCCTGCTGGCCATGCTGCCGGCGGCGGGGCGGCGGAACGCGGCGGAGCAATTCGGCAAGCAGTTCGAAACCAAGGGCAAGACCAAGGACGCGGTGCGGGCCTGGACGTTCCTGGGCTGGACTTTTGCCACGAGTTGCGAGCCGCGCTTGCTCGATGCCCAAGCGGCGCTGGACTTGTCGCAACGGGCGGCGGCGTTGACGAAGCGGCAAGACCCTCTGGCGCTCGACGCGCTGGCCGCGGCCCAGGCCGCCGACGGCAACTACAACGACGCGGTGCAAACTGCCCAAGCCGCGGTCAAGCTGGCGAATTCCCAGGGCAACAAGCCGCTGGCTGAGGCCATTGCGCGGCGCGTGCCGTTTTACCAACAGGGAAAACCCTATCGATCCGACCCCAACGGCGGCGATAGGCCGTGAAATGTCTTCTTGGGCCACTTCCAAAGAACATCGCTTAATGCGCGCCTTTCAATCACGAAACAAAGAAAACCGGCTTGCGCCGGTTTTCTTTATCCGATCGAAGTGTGTCGGAAGTGGTTTGTTCAGGGACTTGGGGGGCCCAATGCTCAGTTTGCCGGAACCGGGTTGGCGGCCGCGGCGAGTGCGCTGTCGGCGACACCCTCGGTCGTATCACGGACCAGGTCCCAGGCGCCGTTGGCCGGAATGAACTTGTAGACGCCGCCGGTCAGGCTGTAGCGGTTCCAACCCGCCGCTCCGCCACGGTCGAATCCGACGACCGACGCCTGGTGAATCGCGACGGCAGCGCCAGCCGGTAGCAACTGCACCGGGCCGCCGTTGAGAGTGTACTTCAGCGCGACTTGATTTGTTGCCGGATTGATCAGTTGGATCTCCGCCGGCACCGGATTCACAGGGTAGACGGCCACGGGATTGACATAGACAACTGGCCCATGGTAGTAGTGGGGCCAGGGTTTGGGCCAGGGCTTGGCCATCGCCACCTGGGCAGTCCCGATCACGAGAGTCGTTGCCAACACACCGAACACCATTTTTCGTACAAGAGCGAACATGTTTTTGTCCTTTCGACGCGGGGGGGTAAGAAGCTTTTTCAGAACCGGGCACGCAAGCGAGACGCGTGCGTAACAGGCCGGGTTTTGCAGCAGCTTCTCAGGAAATTTGCTCTCTCTTTCCTGTGCTAACGCATCTAGCGTGCCAATGCACAAATCCCCTGTTTTTCGGCGGATTTGCGCGGTACCGTGATCGGACTGACGACACCGCGCCTACAAAATGATTCGGGTTCCCCGAAGCAAAAGCAGGCCTTTTCGCCTCGATCTCGCGAGGGCCTTCGTGCGGGGAAGCCGCAAGGCAGGGTATTTGCGGCCGACACTTGCTCCGACATCCAATCGCGCTAGAATCTTGCATAGAGTTGCTTGTCGCGGGCCGTGGGCGCGGACCGGACACGGAAAAATTCCTTGGTGGGAGAACTAATATGAAAACGATGCGAAACCGCCGGCAGTTCCTCGCGGAGGTGGGCGAGGGGATGTTGGTCGCAAGCGTGGGCTGCGCCGCGGCCGTCGAAATGGGGCTGGCGTCCGCCCGGGCTGACGAGGCGCCCGCTTCGCTCGCCTTCGGGCCGCTGGAGCCGTTGGTTGCCTTGATGCAAGAGACGCCGGCGAACCGATTACTGCCGTTGCTCGTGGAACGACTGCGAGCGGGGACGGAACTCCGCCAATTGGTTGCCGCGGCGGCTCTGGCCAACGCGCGGACTTTTGCAGGCGAGGATTACATCGGCTTCCATACCGTGATGGCCTTGGCCCCCGCCTTTCACATGGCGGGGGAACTGCCCGAGAGTCAACGGCCGTTGCCCGTCCTGAAAGTCCTCTATCGGAACAGCCAGCGGATCCGAGAGTTTGGGGGGCGCCGGGCCGAGAGACTCCGGCCGGTCCGCCTCGATACGGCCGTCCAACCCCCACCTAGCGGCGCGGCGCTGCGCGAAGCGGTCCGCCATAAAGACATGGAACTCGCCGAGCGGACCTTCGCCGCATCGGCCCGCGGCGAGGCCGGTGATGCCTTCAACCACCTCCTTTGGGCCGTCCAGGACAACACGGAGGTTCACCGCGTCGTGCTCGCGTACCGGTCTTGGGACCTGCTGGACCTGATTGGGCGCGAGCACGCGCATGCGCTCTTGCGACAATCGCTCCATTACTGTGTCATGAACGGCGGCGGCGACGGGCCGATGACGCTACTCGCCAAGCTCCTCGACCAGCACAAACTCCTGGGCCGCGCGGCGGGAACACGCCGGGCAGACGACGCCTGGGTCGAACGGATGAGCAAAACGATCTTCGAGTCCAGCCCACAGAACGCCGCAGACGCCGTGGCTGCAAGCTTGGCCGAGGGGATGACGTACGAGGCGGTTGGGGAGGCCATCTCCCTAGGCGCCAATCAGTTGATCCTCCGCGACGTCGGCCGGACAGCCCGCGACGTGCAGCCGAACAAACCGCTGGGGAGTGTCCACGGAGATTCCATCGGCGTACACGCCTGCGATTCGGCCAATGCCTGGCGGAACATGGTGCGGGCGTGCAACCGCCGCAATGCGGTTGCCAGTCTGATTTTGGGGGCGTACCAGGTGGCGCTGGACCGGGTGAACCGCGGTGGTGATTTCCTTCACTGGGAGCCTTATCCACATGTGGATCAATTGGAACCGGCCAGCCGGGTCGCGCCGGAGCATCTGCTGGCTGAGGCGGAGTCGGCAATTCGCGGCAACGATCAAGGCCGGGCATGTGCCTTGATCCATCGCTATGGCGAGTTGGACCGCCCCGCCCGTCCGGTCTTCGACCTGTTGCTGCGCTACGCCGTCAGTGAAGACGGCGCCCTGCACGCCGAGAAGTTCTACCGCACGGTGAGCGAGGAGTTTGCCTCGACGCGCCAGCCGTTCCGCTGGCGGCAATTGGTGGCATTGGCCCGCGTCACCGCCAGTGAGTTCGGTCGGCCGGCGCCGGGGTACTCCGAATCGCGCGAGTTGCTGAAGGTCTAGGCGAATGATCCGGTTCCGGTGGCATGGCATCCTGCCCGTGTTGCATTCCACGGGCTGGAAACCCGTGCCACGGTCTTATCAGAGAGTCTGGCCAGACACAATACTTACGAAGTGCAGGAACACTGCAAAGTCTGGCAGGACAACTCCCCGTAGCACGGAATTCATTCCGTTTTGCCCTAAGAAGGGCAAGGCCACGGAATAAATTCCGTGCTACGAAGGAATTTGCGTTCTCCTAACCGGGTGTTGTGCCCTGGAATCCGGCGATTTAGAATGCAGTTTGCGACCGCCCCCACCCCGATCGACCGCGTGCGGCCGCGACGCGCTTTCTTGAGGAGTTGGACATGCGTCGGAAAAGTCTGCTGTTGGCGATCCTTCTGCCGCTTTTCCTGGTGCCGGCTGCTAATGTAAGCGCCATCACGCTACGGAACGACGCCGGCCTGGTCTGGGAATTGTCGAAAAATGCCAAGGGCTGGGGTCTGGGAACGCTCTCACTCAATGGAAAGGCCGTCGAACACTCCATGGACGACGGCGTGCTGTCGCTCAGGAATGTCAAGAGTGGCGCGGTCCGCTGGCTCGCCGCGACCGAGGTGAAGCAAATCGATGTCCGCACGGCCCGGTTGATCGGAACGGACGAGATCGAGGGCGCGACATTCAAGTTCGATGTCACGCTCTCGTTGGAGGATACGATGCCGGCGGCGCGGATCACGCCCGCTTGGTCGGTCGACAAGGACCTGGACGGCTGGGAAGTGTGCCTGGCGTATCACGGCGGATTCACAACCGATTGGCGGGTGCAGAGTTACCCCTGGGCCGGCAACAGCCAGACGGCGTCGATCACGCCCCTGCGCTACTGCGGCGTGCCCGGCGCGTTGCTCTACCGGCCGGACCAGTCGCTGGTCGTACTTTTCGCCGTTGACAGCAACTCGGACTACCTCAACCCGGCCACCTGGACCGGCCAAACCGGTTTTCATTTTGCCAATCGCCGTGTCGCGCCGCAATTCCGTGCCGGCGGCGGCAAGTTGAAAGCGGGCCTCCGCTATGAGTTGCCGTGGCAACTGGTCCTGAGCGATGCCGGCGAGTTCGCCTCCGCCATCACGCACGTCATGCAGGCCTGGGTCAAACTCAACAACTTTCGCGTGGACGATTCACTGCGGGTCCGCACGCCCCAGGAGGCCTTTAAGATCGCCCTGGACGGCCGGCGGCAAATGCCCATTTGGAAGCCGGACATCGGCTACGAGCACCATCGCGGCGCGCCGTTCGTATACGTGGGAAACAATCCCTACATCGCCTATTTCGAGTATCGTCTGTACGAGCTTACCGGCGACCGCCTCTGGCGCGAGCGGGCCTTCCAGCAGATCGCTTTTGCCCTCCGCGGGCAGCAGCCCAGCGGCGTGTTTCATACGTCGTGGTACATGGAGCAGGGCAAGACCGATCCGGCGCAGGGCTTCTGCAGCCGGGATTGGGGGCATGACGGCTACAAGACCGACATCAACGCCTGGATGGACCGCTACCTCTTGCAGACCTGGCAACGCCTCAAGGACAAGGAGGGCATCGACCGGCAGGACTGGTACAAGGCCGCCCTTCGCTCGCTCGACTGGGTGCGGTCGCAGCAGAACGCCGACGGCGGATTGCCGCAGTGCGTGGACATTCGGACCGGCGCGAAGTCGGCTTCCGTGGTCTGCGGACGCGCCCTGGTCGGCTTGCCCATCATCGCCAAAATCACAGGCGACGAGCGTTACATGAAACTCAGCGCGGACCTGGAACGCTTCCTGCGGCGGAATGTCGAAGGGCGGTTCTGGTACACCGGCATGCACCCCGACCTTCCACCGGGCGATTTCGAGCAGGACAGCATCTACGCCGTCGTCGAGTACTGGTTGGACAAGCACGACCGGACGGGCGACAAGGAAAGCCTCGACCGGGCGGTGGCCAATGCCTATTATGCCCTGCTCTATTGGTGCCCGAAGCAATTGAGCTGGGTGAAGGGCCCCACGCAATGCGCGCATAGCGAACAAGAACACTACAACCAGTATTCCGTCTATTGCTACGGCAACCGCAAGATCCAGTGCCTGGACCGCTTGTTCCGCAAGACCGGCAATCCGCTGTTCGAACAACTCAAGCAGCGCGTGATGCAACTGAACTTCTACGTCCAGGTCGTGGACGGTCCGTATCGGGGCGCCGTGACCGAAGCGATCGCCGATCCATGGCGGGAGCGCGGGGACGGGTTCGAGTGGCGCGGGAATCCCTACACCAGCGAACTGGTCTCGGACCTGATGCTGCAATTGATCGACCTCGGCCTGGCGAAGTAAATTCGTGAACGGCAACTTGGAGAACAGAAATGACGAGGCAAATAACAATCATGTTGACCCTTGGCGTGCTGTGTGGCAACACCCTTGTGCCTGCGGCGGAATTCAAGCAAGTGGGAATCGAGCCGCGCGGGCCGATCGCGTATCCGGGCATGAAGGCGGCCGCCGATCAAGAGGGTGTGCAAGCGCGGGGCTATACTTTCCGCAACGACTGCCAAAAGCCATTGCTCTGGCAAGCCATGTGGATCTGGCTCGACGATGCGCCCTCACCCCTTGCCCCTCTCCATGCAGGCGAGGGGCGAAATGCCGCAGTGGGCATGTTTCGCAAGGAAATCAGCCTGGTCGAAACGCCGCAAAAGGTCAGCGCCTGGCTCACCGCGGATGCCAAGTACCGGCTTTATGTCAACGGCCGACTGGTCTCCCGCGGACCGGTCGATATGGGCCGCGACTTTGCCGGCGGCGAGACGCGGCGCTGGTTCTACGACGCCCGCGATCTCACGCCTTACTTCACTCAGGGCAAGAACGTCATCGCCGCCGAGGTCTTCCGTCAATGGCCCGTTGGGCCGACGGTCTCCCGCGGCCAGCCGGGATTGCTCTTCGAGGCCGACATAAACCTGCCGAGCGGGACGAGGTTGACGGTCAAGTCCGACGCCTCCTGGCGGGCCGTCCCCGCCGCGCAGTTCCCCAACCCGGCGCTCTACGACGCCAGCAAGGAACCGGCCGGCTGGCGACTACCGGGCTTCGACGATTCGGCCTGGCCCGCCTGCCGCGCGGTGCAAGACCGCTGGTCGCCATTGGTACCCAGCGAGATGCCGCCCCTGATGGAGACCCGCTATCCCGTCCTCCGCATCGAAGGGCTGCCGTCGCGAACGATCACCGCCGACGGCTCTTTCCGCGTGGTCTTCGATCGCGTGCTGAGCGCCTATCCAACGCTCAAGGTCAGAGGCGGCCGCGGCGCGGTAGTCACGATTAAGGGTAACAACCAGGCCGCCGTGGTGCTGGGCGACGGAGAAACGTGCTTCGAGTTCCCTTTCATGACCGAAATCGCGCCGGCCTTCACGGTCGAACTGAAGAACGTGAAGACACCCGTGGAGATCGTCGACGTCGGCGCTAACTTCACCTCGCAGCCGCTGGAATACCGCGGCCGCTTCGAGTGCAGCGACGAGCGGCTGAACCGTATCTGGAAGGTCGCCCGCTGGGCCGTGCAGGTCTGCCTGCAGACGCACCATCTCGATTCGCCCAACCATCAGGAGCCGATCTGCGACCCGGGCGATTACGCGATCGAATCGATGGTGAACTACTACGCCTTCGCCCAGCCCTGGCTGGCCCGGCAAGACATCCGCAAGTTCGCCTGGCTGCTGAAGGACGAGAAGTACCACAACTTCCACACCAGCTACTCGATCGCCTGGCTGCAAATGCTGATGGACTACTACGATTACACGGGCGACAAGGCCCTGGTCGAAGAAATGTCGCCCTACGTGTACGAGTTGTTGGACACCTACACTTCCTGGCGAGGCCGCAACGCGCTGATCTCCGAGGCCCCCAACTACATGTTCATGGACTGGGTCGATATCGGCGGTTTCGGCTGCCATCACCCGCCCGCGGTGATCGGCCAGGGGTACCTCACGGCCCTCTATTACCACGGCCTGGAGATGGCCTCGCGGGTGGCGGGGATGAAGGGCGACAAGGGCCGCGTGGAGAAGTATGCCAAGCTCCGCGGCGAAATCGCCACGGCGTTCAACCGCGAGTTGTGGGCGCCCAACGTGGTAGGCACACTCCGTGTGCCGTCTGCCGGCACACGGAATGTGCCGGATACGTTGGGGCTCTACCGCGACGGCAAGCCGTTTCAGACCTCCGTCAAGCCGGGTCAGTGGCTGCCGGCCGACAAGGACATCGAGACCTTCAGCCCCCACGTCAACCTGTTAGCTGTGCTCTACGATCTATCGCCCAAGGAACGGCAGCCGGCGATCGTCGAGCGGGTCTTGACCCAGCAGCCGTTGAACACGCAGCCCTGGTTTATGCACTGGGTATTCCAGGCGATCGACCATGCAGGGCTTTTCGACCGTTACGGCACGCAGCAGATGCGGCGTTGGAAGATCGTGCCGCAGACGCAATCGTTCCACGAGATGTGGAACGGCGGCGACCTGAGCCACGGCTGGTGCTCCACGCCATTAGTGCAGATGTCGGCCCGCGTGCTGGGCGTGCAGCCCACTTCGCCCGGTTTCGCCACGCTTTCCATCCGCCCCGCGCTTTGCGATCTGACCTGGGCCAAGGGCAGCGTGCCTACGCCGCACGGCGACGTGGCCGTGTCCTGGAAGCTGGGCCAAGACCGGCTGCGACTCGACGTGACCGTGCCCGCCGGCGTTACTGCCGAGGTTACCGTGCCGGTGGAGCGGTTCGACAGTGCGGCGGTAAAGTGCGACGGTCGGGCAGAGGGACCGCGGTTTCGCGTGACCGCCGGTCCGCACCATATTGAGGTTGCCGGAAAGTTGCAGCCCCGGCCGCTGGTTCCGGCCGAAGAAGAGGAGGCCACGGAGGACGGCTGCGACGCGCTGGAGGCCGACGTGGTAAAGGACGATCTGTTGCATCGTTACCTGGCCCGCAGTGAAGATCACTGCGCGCACACTGGCGGCGGGACGGACGCCAGCGCGGTGCTGAACGGTACCACCCGCAACGGCGCTGGCGGCGGCGAGACCATCGACGACGGCAAGACCTTCCGGGGTTACGGCAAGGGCGACTGGCTCACGTTGCGTCTCAAGCAGCCTTGCGATCTGAGCGAGATTCGCACCTTTGCCGGCCACAGCGACGGCCGCGCGAGTCAGCGCTATGTGGTTTTCGTGGCCCACGCCGGCACGCCCGAGAAATTCGAACAGATCGCGGCCGGCGTCAAGAACTCCGGCGGCGGCGCTAGCGAGGTCCGTTTGCGCGTGAAGGCCGAGAATGTCGTGGCCGTGCGTTTCGAATTCCAGAACGGGCCTCTGGGATTCAATGTCTATCGAGAAATCAACCTTATCGGCAAGGTTACGATCAAGGCCGAAAACGTCCGGTAGGGCAGCGGGCGGGTGACTGGCAAGACCGGCGGCCTTCCGCCGGTTTTAGAGTTTGTTTCGAACGGTCACGGACCGATGTTGGAGTCCCGGCTTTAGCCGGCTAAAGCCGGGACTCCAACACCTTTCGGAACAGCCTCTTGCTGTATGATTTATTGATTTTCCTTGAATTACCGGGGAGGGCCTGTGTTCAGTTGAAACAAATGAAACAGTAGGAGTGATGGATTTACCATGGATCTTCTTCATCTTTTGAAACAGGCCGCCAAGCGCGCGGGGAACTTGCCGCCCTTTCCCGCTGTGTTTTCGGGGTGGCAGAAATCGCGGCCGGAAAAACGGTGTTGCGCCTGATTAAAAAAGTTGAAACAGATTGTTTCACCTTCACCATGTCACAAAACGGATGGGTTCAAAAATACTTCCGAGCGCCAGCCAAGCCGGCCGTGATCGCAAAGCTCGCCAACTGCCAGCAATGCCATCCGCTGGCCAGCTTGCGATCAAGGTCTCATGGTCCGACACCTCCACCGTACCAACCAGCGAGGGGTTTGATCGGCGATTCCATTAGCAGACTGGCTTCAGTACGAAACGACTCAGTAAAGCTGGCTGCATCGGTGGAAATCGCATCGCATGACAGCAGGCGTCAGGGTCGAACCTTAAAAGTTAAGTTTCAGCGGACATCGAGACCTGACTTTAGCACGATGAGAAATCCGACACCTGTTGATTCGCCAGCCCTAAGATTAGAATCGTAACGAATCTTTCAGAACACGGACAATAGATATGACCATCTCAAAAGCACTTGGGTCTCTTGCAATCCTAGGGTTGTTCTTGGCCGCCGCGGCAACCGTCGGAGCGGCGGAGAATAGTTTTCCACAACATGGCTCCATCAGCACCACCCCCGGCCTGAACTGGGAATCCGCGTTTGTGACGGGCAACGGGCGGATGGGCGCCATGCTCTTCGGCAGGCCGGGCGACGAGACGTTTGTGGCCAACCATTGCCGGCTGTTTCTGCCGCTGGGAAACCGCGAAATCGTGCCCGATCTGGCCAAGCACGTCGCGAAAATGCGGCAAATCTATCGCGCCAAGGGACCGGGCGCGGCAATGGGGTTCTTCCTCGATAAAGCCAAAGAACAGGGCTATCCGGGCCTCATCCCTACCGATCCCTACCATCCCGGGTTCTTCATCAAGATCCATCAGGACATCGACGGGCCGGCCACCGACTATGTGCGAACAGAGGATTTTCAGACCGGCGAGGTAAAGGTCCGCTGGCGCGACGCACACGGGCCGTTCCAGCGGCGGATGTTTGTCTCCCGCAGAGAAAACGTGATCGTGCTCTCCATCAAAGGCCCAGCGCCGTGCAAGCTGGAGTTTCCGGCGGTCGGGCAAAACCTGATCACTTCCCACCAGAAAACTTCGGCCTATTGGGTCGGCTACCACAATGTCTACGTCAACGGCAAGGGCGGCTACGACGCGGGCGTGCGGATCGACGTCAAGGGCGGCAAGGCGGAGGCCGCGGGCAACGTCGTCACCATCGCCACCGCGGACGGGGTCCTGTTGCTGATGCGGATTGTCCCCTGGAAAACGCCGTTGCCCAAGGATCGTAGTGAGGCCTCGGCCTACTCGCCGGAGAATCCCGATTTCAAGAAGCGGAGCATTGTTCGTTCAAAGCCCAAACTGGCGGACACCTCGGTGGTGGCCTATCGCACCGCGGCCGATGCGGAAGGGCTTCTGTCGGGATTGGAAGAATCGATGTCAGTTTGGCCGCCGGCCGACACGGAGGAATTATTTTCATCGCATGTCAAGGTCCATAAAGCCCTCTTCGACCGCGTCTCGATCGATCTAGGCGGCGGGGCCGACCGTGCCAAGACCACGGAAGAACTGCTCGACCAGGCCGCCCGCGAAAAGCGGTTGCCGGCGGCTCTCATGGAGAAGATGTACGACGCCGGCCGCTATATGTTCATCTGTTCGGCGGGCGAATTGTTGCCGAATCTTCAGGGCATCTGGACCGGCTCCTGGACGCCGGCCTGGTCGGGCGATTTCACGCTGGACACGAACGTGCAGGCCGCCATGGCTTCGGCCTGCAGCGGCAATCTTGCAGACTTGATGGAAGGCTACTTCCGTACGATGGAAAGCTTCTATCCGGAGTGGCGGCTGAATGCCCGACGGATCTACGGCTGCCGGGGCTTCTTTACCAACGCCCGGGCCTCCAACACGGCCCTGGAACTACACTGGGGCGGATGGGACGGCGTCTTTTGGACGGCGGGCTGCGGCTGGCTGGGGAATTTCTTCACGCAGTATGCGGAGTACAGCGGCGATCGCGATTTTCTCGCCCGGCGTTGCCTGCCCTTGCTCAAGGAGACTGCCGCGTTCTACCAGGATTTCCTCAGCGAGACCGACAAGAACGGCCATGTCGTGTTTATCCCTTCCTACAATCCGGAGACCGGCTGTGGCATCGATGCCACGATGGATATTGCGGTTACCCGGGACGTGCTGGGGAACTTGATCGCCTTTTCCCGCGAGTTGGGAGTGGAAAGCAGCAACATCCCCAAGTGGGAAGCACTGCTCGCCAAGCTGCCGCCTTATCCGGTCAACAACGGCGCGTTGACGGAATTCCCCATGGGCGGTGTCGCGGCCGGGCACCGCCATCATTCCCAACTCTACCCTTGCTTCCAGAGTTTCGACCCGTTGTTCGAGACGGACGCCGTCTTACGAAAAGCGGCGCAGTCCACGGTCCGCATCAAGATTGCCGGCAGCGACGAGGGAGGCGAACAATCGTCCTTCGGCCGCATCCAATGCGGCGTGTCGGCGGCCTATCTGGGCATGCCGGAGGAAGCCTACGGGCGGCTGAAGGTCATGGCTGTGAAACGTTCCATGAACCCCAGCCTGATTACCTCGCACGAACCGGGAGCGGGCATTCTCAACACCGACGGCAACGGCGGAATTCCGCAAATCGTTGCCACCATGCTGGCCTTCAGCCGCCGCGACCGCTTGGACCTGCTGCCGGCCCTGCCTGCCGCCTGGCCCACAGGCTCGATTCACGGCTTCAGCCTGCGAACCGGCTGCACGTTGGACTTGGCCTGGGCCGACGGGCAATTGACCTCGGCCATATTTCACGCCGGACGCGACACGTCGTTCACCGTACGTTATCATGGAGAATCCGCGCCGATCCGCCTGCGGAAAGGCGAGACCCTGCGGTTAAATACCGAATTGAAGGAACCCAAGACATGAGCATCAAGTACACGATCAACATCCTGGCAACGCTTCTGTTGCTGTTTGTTTCCCCCGCCCTGGCCGATACCGAGGTACGGATCGAGAACGAACTCTACCGCGTGAGCGTTGGTGCGGCTGGCGGGAGTTTTACCGTGGCATCCGTGCCCTCCGGCAAGACGTTCCTGACCGGCGGCAAGCTCAGCGGCAAAGGCGGGACTGCCAAGGTTTCCGAACTGGACTATGTGATCTTCGGCAAGAGCAAGTGCATCGAGATTACCTACCCTGATGGCAACCAGGACCTCGTGGCCCTGTGCCCGGGCGTACCCTTCGTTCTCTTCCGTTCGACCCTGCACAATCGCGGCGCGGAACCAATCGTCCTGAACCACGTACCCTCGGTTTCCGCCGACGTGGACTTGGGTAAGCCACCGGCCAACCTTCGCACGCTCGGAACCGGCGGGCTGCTGGAACCGGCCAGGAATCCCGGCAGCTACGCTTTCCTGGCCGTCGTCGATACCCAGAGTCGCAGCGGCGTCGTCGGCGGCTGGCTGACCCACGACCGCGGCAGTGGCGTGGTGTTCTCGCCCGTGAAAGATAACGTCGTGCGGCTCCAGTCGCAACTGGACTACGGCCGGCTGCGGATCAAGCCCGGCGACGATACCGTCACCGAGACCTTCGCCGTGGGCTACTTCGACGACGCCCGCTTGGGGCTGGAGGCCTATGCCGACGCGATCGCGAAGGTCTATTCCATCAAACTGCCGCCGCAGCGGGCCGGCTACTGCACCTGGTACATGGAAAAACATGCCGGCTCCAGCGACGAAAAGAGTCTCGCCGAGCTTTCCCAGTACGCCGCCAAGAACCTAAAACCGTTCGGCTTCGATTTTATCCAGATCGACGATGGCTGGCAGGAGGGTATCGGCGGCAACGGCCCCTGCAAGAATTTTACTACGCACCGCCCCAACGGCCCTTATCGTTCGGGCATGAAGGCCATGGCGGAGAGCATCACAAAGCTCGGCTTGACCCCGGGCATCTGGTTCATGCCGTTCGCGGGAACGTGGAACGACCCGCACTTCAAGGATCATCAGGAGTGGTTCGTGAAGGGGCCGGACGGCAAGCCGTTCGTGACCGACTGGGGCGGCACCTGCCTGGACATGACCCAGCCGGGCGCGCGGCAGTATGTGGAAGACGTGGTGGGCCGCATCGCCCATGACTGGGGTTACCGGCTCTTCAAGATGGACGGGTTCTGGACCGGCAGCGCCACGCGGCAGATCTACGTGAACGATGGTTACCGCGACGACCACATTGGCGAGGCGGTCTTTTCCGATCCCGACAAGACCAATATCGAGGCCCTCCGCGACGGCGTGAAGCTGGTACGAAAAACAGCCGGGCCGAAGGTCTTCCTGCTGGGCTGTTGCGTATCGCAGAACATGCGTTCTTTCGGCGGCTCGTTCGGACTGTTGGATGCCATGCGCGTGGGACCGGACACGGGGGCGGGCCAGATCGGCGCGCCGCACGCCTCGCGGCTCTGGTTCCTCAACGGCCGCGTCTGGTGGAACGATCCGGACTGCGTCTCCGTGCGGGCCTCCATGCCACTGGAACAGGCCCGGCTGAACGCCTCGTTCACCGCTATTGCCGGCGACCTCTTCTACAATAGCGACTGGATGCCCGACTTTCCGGCCGACCGCCTCGACATCCTCCGCCGCTGCCTTCCCGCCCATGTACTGCGCTCGCGGCCGGTCGATGTCTTCGAGAACGAGCCGGCACGGATTTGGCACCTGCCCGATACCCGCGGACCGCAACGCCGTGACGTGGTTGCCTTGTATAACTGGGGCAACGGCCCTTTGACGATTTCCTGCCCGGTGGAGCGGATCGGTTTGCCCCCGGCCAAGGAGTATGTGGCGTTCGATTTCTGGACCAATAAGTTCCTGCCGCCGTTCAAGGACCTCGTACGGGCGGACCTTCCACCCGGCGGTTCCTGCCGGATCTTGGCCATTCGCCCGGTCTCTGACCATCCGCAACTCTTGAGCACGTCGCGACACATTACCCAGGGTATGCTGGACGTGAGCGGCGAATCGTGGGATGCCGCCGCGGCAACACTTGCGGCCAGGAGCAAGATCGTGGCCAACGACCCTTATGAGCTGCGGATTGTGACCTCGGTAAGCGAAAAGTCCTGGCGGGTCGCCGGCGTGAGTGTCTCGGCTGGGGACAAGGCGGCGGGAGTGAAAACGGATTTCCAGCAGGACGGACCGCGGTTGCGCGTGAAGCTCACCAGCCCCGTCAGCCGCGAAGTCAAGTGGCAAGTGCGGTTTGGCTTGTAGCCTGAGTGTAGGGTGGGCCGAGCAACACGAGTCCCACCAAATTCCGCTTGCCCGCGCCAAAGTGGGGTGCTGGAAAAAAGTTTATTGGGGTGCAAGGGTCTGGTTTTGTTCCGTAGGTAGTAGCTGTCACTCGTCGCGTAGCGACGCTATGATGGTAGCCGTGTGTTTCAACCCACGGTTTGCGATGCCCGCAGATTTCCCTTCGTCGCGTAGCGACGGCTGAAATCTCAGGCGTCGCTACGCGACGCAATATCCTTGGGCGTGTTCGCTGTCCGTGGGTTGAAACCCACGGCTACCATCGGCGGTCGCTACGCGACCAAGTCTGCCCGACAACAAATGGAACGAAATACGTTTAACCGCATGGCCTCAGCCAAGTCGATTCTGCGAGCGCCGGCCCACCCCACCACCTTTCACAGGAACACCAATGCGCCACGCAATCCTGCTCTCGACAATCCTTTTCGGCTTTCTGACAGTAAGCGCGGCCGCCGCGGAAACCGTCACCATCCATCCGGCCCGGGACAACGCCATGCTCCTCAACCCGGGCAAGGGGTTTGTGCAGTACTACGGCACCGATAAGTATACGAAGGATTATATCGCCATCGGCTACACCCGCTGCGCCTGGTCGGACATCGAGCCTCAGGAAGGCCGCTTCGACTGGAAGCCCATCGATGATTTCATCGCGCGGTTCAAACAACACGGCAAGAAAGCCGCCTTCGGTGTGATGAACGTCAGCACGGGGATTGGGCGACAATACATCACGCCGAAATGGGTTTTCGACGCCGGCGCGGCCCCCTTGGCGATCCCCGACAGCTCATCTCCCAGCGGTAAGCAGATCATCCCCAAGACTTGGGACGACGCGGTCTTCCTGCGGAAATTCAAGGCCTTCGTTCGGGCCCTGGGCAAGCGCTACGACGGCAACGCGGACATCGCCTTCATCGACATCCGCTCCTATGGCAATTGGGGTGAAGGACATATCGGCATGCTGGACGCACCGGGCATGGTGCTCACCCCGCCCGAGAACCTCAAAGACAATTACTTCTTGCCCTATTTCAAAGCCTTTCCCCATTCGCAGCTTATGATCCCTTGGGGCAGCAACGTCTACGATGCCGTTTACGACTGGGCGGTCGTCCAGGGGGCCGGCATGCGCCGCGACGGCATTCTCAGCAAGTGGTCCAAGGACGGCGGCGAATGCCTCCGCGCGCACGGCCGCCGCCCGTCGGTCTTCGAATACTGCGACGGGTACGCCGACATGAAGAAGAACGGCTGGTGGAAGCCCGATATGCTCAAAAACGTCTATTTCCAGGGCGGCAAGCCCAGCTACATGCAATGGGACGCAAAAATCTTCGAAGAGAACCGCGAGTTCTGCCTGGCAATGGGGAACTATGTCGGCTATCACTTCGTTTTGCAGGAAGCGGTGTTGCCCACGAGTTTTCGCCCGTCCGGCCCGGTCCGGCTCCAGTTGAAGTGGCTGAACGACGGCGTCGCCTATCTTTACGAGCCGTGTCACATGGCCGTAGCTCTACTGAACGGCGACAATAATGTGGTGCAAAAACAATGGCTTGTCGAGAGCAGTCCCAAGACTTGGGTGCCGGGCAAGAGCAAGACGGAATCCTTCGACATGACATTTTTGGGTCTTCCCGTCGGCACTTATAAGCTTGCCATCGGGCTGTTCTTGGATCAAGATGATCTTCAGCCCGCCTACCGGCTGGGAATTCAAGGCCGTACCGCTGACGGCTGGTATGTGCTGTACGATAAACTGGAATGTAAGCCATGAGGAACATCGTTATGTCTCTGTCACGCACCCTGACGGCTTGTCTGGCCGTCGTCGCTTCTGCCGCTGCCGTATGCGGGGCCGAATCCACACTATCTTGGCCTGGGGAGAAGATCGACATCTGGAACGGTTTCACGCGGCATACCTTTACTGTGGACGGCTGCACGGCCTGGGTGGTCGAGCCGAAACAGGCACTGCCGGGCAAACCGTGGTCGTGGTGCATGGAGTTCCCCGACGCCTTCACGGAGCGCTGCGCCGCGCCTGCCTTGTTGAAGAAAGGTTTTCACCATGCGCACATCAGCGTGGGCAACACCTTCGGCTGCCCGGCGGCCGTCAAGCACTTCAACGCCTTTTACGACGCCGTGACCGGCAAGGGCCTGGCCAAGAAAGTGACGCTTATCGGCATCAGCCGCGGCGGCCTCTATTGCTACCGTTGGGCGTACGAGGATCCCCAGCGGGTTGCCGTGATCTACGGCGACGCGGCCGTGTGCGACTTCAAGAGCTGGCCCGGCGGCAAAGGCAAGGGCGACGGCAGCCCCGGCGACTGGAAGGCGCTGCTGGCCTGCTACGGCTTCAAAAATGACGCCGAAGCGCTGGCCTTCCGCGGGAACCCGGTCGATATCCTATCGCCGCTGGCCAAGGCCAAGGTGGCTCTCATCCACGTGGTCGGCGATGCCGATAATACCGTTCCCCCGGCGGAGAACACAGCCATTATCGAAGCGCGTTACAAGAAGCTGGGCGGTACGATCCAGGTCATTCACAAACCGGGCATAGGCCATCATCCTCACGGTCTCGACGATCCGACGCCCGTGGTGGAATTCATCTTGAAACACACGGGTAATGGGAGACCCTAGCAACAAGCCTGTAAGAGTTCCATGCGACCTATCCATTTCTGCCTGGCCATCCTGTTGGCAATCACCGACGCCTCTTGGGGGTTGCCGCAAGCCGTGTTGCCGGCCAAGGCCGACCTCACCGCCGAGTTCAACCGCCTGGGGCTGATCCCCCAATCGCAAGGCGCGGACACGTGTTCGCTGCACGCCGTCGCCTCGTTGGCCGAGTTCGAACTTGCCAGGCGGGACCCGCAGCCGAATGCGGAGCGGTCCACTGAGTTCCTGATCTGGGCGGCGCGGAAGGCCACCGGCAAGGACCACGATCAGGCCATGTTCTACGAGGCCGTTTGCGGACTGAACCGTTTTGGCATCTGCCATGAGGCGCTGATGCCCGAAGTTGGACAGGGCCGCCCGCGGCATCCTCCCTCGGCTGCCGCACTGGCCGACGCCCGGCAGCAGAGCAACCGCTGGAAGGTCCATTGGATCAAGCGTTGGAACCTCAAGCGGCCGCTGGACGATGCGCAGGTGCGGGCCATCAAGGCGGCCCTGGCCCACGGTCATCCGGTGGCCTGCGGCTTGCGTTGGCCCAAGGTCCTCAAGGGCGACGCGGTGATCCAGGTGCCGCCGCCGCAGGCGGTCGAGGATGGCCATAGTATCGCGCTGGTCGGCTACGACGACGCGCGGGAGGGCGGCATGCTCGTGTTCCGCAACAGTTGGGGGCCGAAGTGGGGCAACCACGGCTACGGCATTATGTCGTTTGCCTATGCCAGGGCCTACGCCAACGATGCCCTCTGGCTGGAATTGGGTCCGCCGAACTCGGAAGTGCCGCTGGAGCGTTTCGAGGCGGCGTCGCTGCCCGTGGTAGCCGAGGGCCGCTGCCGCTGCCACGCCCAGGACATGTCATCCTGGGAAAGGGCCATGTGGAGCCAAGGCCGGCAGCTCTTCTGCGGCGCGGAGAAAGACGGCTTCGTGGAGTTGGCCATCGACGTCCGCAAGCCGGGCCGTTACCGTCTGCGCGTACTTGCCACGGCGGCGCCCGACTATGGCGCGATCCGCATGATGCTCGACGAAAAGTGGGCGGGACCGAGGTTCGACCTGTACTGCGGACGCATCTCGCCGTCGGGCACTTTGGAATTGGGCAGCTACGACTTCGCCGCCGGCCGGCATCGCCTCCGCTTTGTCAGTGTGGGAAAGAACCCGGCCTCCGGCGGATTTGCCTTCGGGATCGACGCCATCGATCTTTTGCCCTCCGGGTCGTAGTGCCGGCTACCCTCGCTCACAAGACTCTTTCACCGACCGAGACAAGCTCGGTGGGGTCTCCGAGAAGCACCTTCATTCCGCTGAAATGTTACGCGGATTCACTTTCATGGTGTGGCGTCACCCGCATTGCCGCGAAACAGAATAAGGCCGTTGGCGATCGCCCGTGGTCGGCCATCGGACGGCGAATTCAGAACCTTGCCCATCGCCCAGATGGTTGACGACCCGCCACCGTCGAGTTCTGCCGCTTCTACGCAGCCATATTCCTTGACCAACGCGGCCATTTCGGGATAGGTTATGCCGATGGAGAACTTCTGCCGACCGTCTACCACGATGAAATAGAGATAATTGTCGTTCCAGCCGATCATCGACCGTGGGTGCCGCGGCTGATTTGCAGGGCCAAGATCGGGCAGCTTGCCGCCTGCGACCAACATACGGCCCGCCCCAAGGGCTGTCTTCACGCCTGCCAAATTGGGCTTTGTTTCCATTACGAGTTGCAGCACACTGCCCAGCTTGGCGGCAGGAAACGTCAACTTCGGCCCGATGGAAAGAATCATCTTGTTGGCCTGAAGCGGGCTGTTGCCGCCGTCACGGACATCCACAACCCTCGCAGAATAGGTCTTTCCTGTCTGAACGGGCAGCCAGGCCTGGCCTTCGATGCGCTCAAGGACGAGTTCTTTCCCACCCTTGGTGCGGGTCGTTAGCGGTTCCTTGGGCATTTCATGGAGACGCAGTCCCAGCGTGGGCGTGTAGAGGGTCGCTTCGTCGTCGGCCCTTGCCTCGTTCAATCCGAGCGGCATTTCAACCCTAGAATCGGGCCAAATGACCCGCAGCTTCGATTCCACAGGCCCGATCTTGAATTCGCCGCTGGGCATGACCCAGAACGAAGTTCCCATCGGCCTGCTGACCAATTCTCCCTGCGCAATTTGCAGGCCGCGTGGATCGCCCTGATACGGCCCTGGCTTGATAACGAAGAAATCGCCGTTGATCGCCGCCACGGCGGGCTTTTTCAACAGCGAAGCCACGCGGGCGACGATCCCCGGCAATGGTTCCAGGCCATAGACCGTCCCTTGCCCCAGGCCCGTCTCCAAATCCCACTTCTGCCGGCGGTCGATGCGAAGAACATGGATCGAGAGCGGGCCGGCGGCGCGAACCTCGTGGCGGTATTCTACGCCTTGGGCCAACGACTTGAATGCGTCGTCCGCATGTGCGGCGACCGCGCCAGCAGCGAGGATGAATAACGATAGAACGAATCGACGGAACATAGCGAGAGTCCTTCTACTTGACCACCTGAATCTCAAAGCCCGTCAGGCTGTCGCCAAGGCAGACGATATCGACGGCGCTGCGGCCAGCCTCGAAATCGGGCGTGCCCCGATCGACGGTATGCAGAGGGGCAGAGATCATCCCGCAGGCAGTCCTCGCTACTCTTTCCATCCCGCAGCAGCAATCGGCCAGTCTATGGACGGATAGATGGTCCAATGCTGTTTGAGGGACTTGTCCAAGTCGGCAAGTTTCGAGGCGGGAAGCCGCCGTAGTTCGTCTGCCAGCTTCCGCAGCTTGGGCCAAGCGTCGGCGTAGGGCTTGTCGAACTGAACCTTGGGGACCGTAAAGCCATTCTTGCCCAAGGTCTCAAGGGCAAGGAAGGTGTCGGTACGGTTGCCCGATTCCAGGCTCCAAAGAATCTTTGCTTCGGAGTCGCGCTTCCACGCCCGTACATATTCTACGCTGAATGTGGAGGGCAAGTCCTCGTCCTTGGGCATCCCCATCCACTCGGGCATGGTCTCGCTGTCGAAGGTCAAGAGAAGCGGTTGGTGCCAGTGGGTGTTCTCGACGGTGCGGACCACGACCCCATCGACATAGAACTTGAGTTCCTCCTTGTCCCATTCGAACCCGTAAACGTGATAATCGTCGGCCATTCGCCACGGGGCAACCCAGGCCCCGCCCACCTGCCAATGCTTCTTCTCCGTGGGCGTTTGCCAAACGTGGACGGTGATATTGAGCTTATGTTCGAATCCCTTGGCCTTGCCGCCGATCTCGAAAACGTCAATCTCCGTGAGCCAATCGGACTTGCCTCCGTTATGGAACCAAAACGAGCTTGACCCGCCCGAATTCATGGGCTTGGCCTTGACTTCATAATAGCCGTAGGCGGAACGGACCTTGGAATGCAGTGCGGCGGAAGTGTAGTCGTGGTAGCCCTGCTTTTCAGCTTCGGGCGGCAGCTTCTCCTTCCGCATGGTCAGGTGGAGTTTGCCGTCCGACACGGTGACGTTCTTATCGCTGAACAGGGCGGGCTGACGGCCTTTCCATCCTTCGATGCCCAGCGTCCACTTTTTCAAGTCGAGTTCCTTGCCCTCGAACTCGTCGCACATCGGCTCGAACTTCACCCAACCGCCCTTGTTCTCCTGATCGGACATGGGAAAGGCATCGCTGACGCGCTTAGGGGTCTCACCAAGCGGGCCTGTGCGGTTCCAAATCTTGGTGGGGCGTTTTTCAGGTTCGGCGGCAATAACAGTGGCACAGACGGCCAGCAGGATCGTCAAGAACAAGGTTCGTTTCATGGCAGGGTTCCTCCAAATGTCCATTGTACTCCTCACTTCTTTCAGCCGTGCAGTCCGCACGTTCCACCGCATCATTTCATGCGAAAATCAATCTGCGGTGGCGGCGGAAAGTCTTGCATGATTTTCTTCTTCTCGGCAGGTGTCAGCTCCCGGCCGGCGCGGCCCGCAGCTTCCTTGATGTAGGAGGCGAACCAGAGCTCGCTCAGACTGAGTTCGCCTTCCCGAATCGTACAATACTCCCGCTGGAGCAATCGGCGAACGGCGGCGTACTCACCTCGCGCCAAGGCGACCTGCGCCTGCAACAACGCGATTCGCTCATCTGTGACGATCGCCGCCGGCAGCGATTTAACGAACGCGTCCAGTGTATTATAGTCATTGTGGCGAACGAAGAACTCGCCGATTTCGATCGCCAGGTTCCGATCGGTCCCGCAAAGCGACCAGGCCCGTTCGTAGGCCGCCTGGGCCGCGTCGAGATGGCCGTCGCGCTCGTACTGCAAGGCCAGGCAGCGGCGGGCCGGCGTGTTGTCTTTCAACGCCAGCGACGACTTGAAGTGCTTATGGGCTTTCGCAAAATCGCCCCTTTCCAGATCCGCCACGCCCAAATGGAGATGGTGCAGCCAGGTTGCACCGTGTGCCCGCGCGGAATCTTCCAGCACCCGCGTCCAACCGGCCGAAACGTTGAAACTGCAGGGCGGCTTGCCCAACGTCTCCTGCGAAAACGTACCGGCCGTGAGCAGCTCGGTCCACGGCTGTTCGCCATCACCCGAGCCGGCCTCGAACGTCAGGCCGGGGCTGAGCATGCACCCCGTTCGTTTTTCATGCAGCCAGCCCCAGCCGGCCCCGCGATGGAGCAGCGTCGTTACCGGCGCGGCGGCCTGCGCGATCAGGAACGCGTCGATTTCCCGCAGCGCAGTGGCGGGCACACGTTCGTCAACGACCTTGCCCGCGGCCATGCATGCGGCAGAATAGTCCGGGTCGTGCGCCGCCTGGGAATCCATCGTGAACGGGCTGATGCATTCGGTCCACTCGATGCTTGTGCCGGCCTCCAGCGGGCAGGTCTGAAGCTGCGTGGGCGTGACACCGCCCTGGATCTCGATGTAGTCGCCTTTGCCGCTCTCGGCGAGGAAATCCATCCAGTGTTTGCCCCCACGGCCGTTGCCCCAGGTGAAGAATTTGCGACCGAAAAGCGTCGGCGTGGAAACATGGCTTAGCCCGCGGCCTTGTCCATCCAGACAGACCGACCACGGCTGGCGTATGCCGGGCTTGCGGAAGAAGATCGACTTTGCGTAGGCGTAGCGGGACGGGTAGCTGCCGTCGAAGCCGTCGAAGACCGGAAACGCCAGGCGCGTGATGCCGGACAAGTCGTGCGAGATCGCGTAGTCCGCCGGCGACAGCACGCGCGTGTCGCGGGCCAACGGTACGGCGATGTTGGTCCACCAGTAGAAGCGGACAGCGTGCGCGTTGGGGTTGACGGCCTTGACGTGGACCCACAGCCGGTCGTCACCGGCAGGCAGGAACACGTCCACCTGCCAGGTCGTTTCCAGCGCGCGATCGAACTCGTAGAGCCGCAGCAGCGGCCCGCGCGCTGTCGCGACCGAAGCGGCGAAGACCGGGCTGCAGGTCAGCAGGCTGTGCCCATACAGCGGACCATTCCACTCGACGCCGCCGGAGAACCACGCGTTGCGGATGGCCAGGTTGGCGAACTGCAAGACCGGGTTGTCGAAGAGCAGTTCGCGCCGCCCCCGCTTATCGTAGAGGGAGATCATCCGCCCGCCCAACGAAGGATAGAAGGTCGCGCGGAGCGCCGCGTTTTCGACTTGGATGGTCGGCAGGCGTGCGCTCTGGCGCTGCCGCGTATAGTTGTCCTGCATAAGGTATGGCAGCTTCGGCACGGCGGCGTTGCTGAACATTCCCGCGCGATCTTCCGCGCCCAGGTTGGCCGACGCAGCGACGGGCGTCTCGGGGATCTGAAAGCGGAACTGAGGCCAGGGATTGGGCGGTCCCAGCGGGGCCACCGGCAGCGTTCGGGAACCGGCCGTCACCGCGGTCTGCTCGGCGAAGCTGTTGCCGGAGTCCGCGCCAAACACGAACGGCAGAACGGCGGCAAAGTTGAAGATCCTCGGGAATGCGCGACGGTTCATGGCATTTTTCCAAAGGCAAAACACCCAGTTCTTGATTCATGGAGTTCTGACCCTCGCCAGGCCAGCCGAAACTCCTCAGCGGCAGGCTGTTGATCGTGATCGATGGCAGGTGGTTTGTCAAGCTCCCGAGGATTTGTTCGCGAGGTCGCTTCAAAGTAGCCCTAGCCTGCCGCCCATGCGGCCATCAAGGCCAAGGGCAAGTAGCGCGTGATATGCTGCCATGAAATGAAGTTCGCCGCGCCTTGGTTGTTGCCAAGGCACGGCGTCTTTTCGGCTCTTCCAACGTCCATTACTTGCTGTATAATAATAGAAGATGAACCGAGGGCTGCCATGACAGAAGTAGAACAGTTGACCGAGCAACTCAGGGCGCTGCCCCGGGGGCAGTATGTCGAACTCATCCGGCAAGTCGACGCAGAACGTCGGAAGACGGCCGAGCGAGTTGAAAACAGGCATCCACCGGGCCGCGGAATGACTAAGGATTCCTTTGTCCAATGGATCGTCTCGCATCATTTTGCGATTGACAAGGGAATTACCAAGATCCTGCACCTCCCCGCCGGGGCACCCGAGAAAGAAGTGCGTCTGTTGGAGGTTAACGAACTGGCGACAATCCCCGAGAACGGGACGGTTCAAGCGTTCGACTTCATGCCGGATATCGAAGGTATCGATTACACGTTGTTCGTGGCCGATGTCACCCCGAAGCAATTGGACGCCATTTTGCAAGGAGAACCGCTCCTGCCGAAGGGATGGCGGCTAGAGGGGTATCAGGCATTCGAAGCGAGTGATCGATGAATGAACAACAGCGGCTTTACACGGAATGGGCATTGCCTGTGGCGGTTGGTCCAGCAGGTTCTCGAACATTTTGAACGGCTGTTTTGAAGGGCTGCGATCAATAATCAGGTTCTTCGTCGCTCGTTCGTGTTGGTACTTTCTCCCGCATTCTCTCTACGCTTCCCTTGGCTAAAACACACCGAGTCTCGCAAGAACCCACGCCGGCAATTCCCGCAGAAGCCGGTTATTCTAAAGAGTGGTTTAAGTTCACACATCGAAACAAAGGAGGCGTGTCATGTCTTGCCGTTTTCATTGGACAAGTGCGGTTCTGTTTGTGGGGCTGGGGCTGCTGGCGGGATTGCTCGTGGCCGGTTACTGGCCGAGTGTGCCGTTGCACGCGGTAGCCAGCGATCGAGTTGATAACTTCAGCATGGCCACCGGGTTGGTTGGCGACGACTACGAAGCCGTCTATTTTCTCGACCACTTGACGGGCGATTTGCACGCCTTTGTCGTTGGCCGCATAGCGGTAAGGGCGGCCACCGGATTCGGCGTGATCGAACATTGCTACCGCAACGTGCTTCAGGATTTCAAGGTCGAGGAAGACAAAACGCCAAAGTTCCTCATGGTCACGGGCCTCTGCGACCTCGCGCGGGGCGGCGTGAATGCGAGTATGCCAAGCAAATCCCTGCTCTATGTCGCCGACGTGAGAAGCGGCACGGCCGCTGCCTATGGCATACCTTGCAATCCAAATCAGCACAATCAAGGCCAGTTCATCGAGACCAATTTCCTCCCGATCGCCAAGTTTCCCATTCGCAAGGTCACAGCAAAGAAGTGATCAACACTAGTGGCCTTGGCCACAATTGATGAAACGAATTGGGTAACACGAACAGTCCAATGGACTGCGTCCCTCCGGGACACGAAAACATAGAACATCAGCTTGCTTGTCCCATGCTACACGGCTATGCATGATCACCGGAGGAATACTGGCATCACGGATGGTCACTTAGCTGCGGCACTATTCTGCACGGCATGTACTGGCGCTGCTGCGCCCCCGGACTGCACCCACAAAACTTTGGACGATCCGTCCGGAAAAAGGGCGGTCGCCTTGTCGTGCTGGACGTGCAGGACCGCGCCCGTGCTGTAACCGCTTCCCATGTTGCCGATCCCCCGGCTCATGCCGCAGTCGATGAGGAAGATCAGGCCGTCGAACTTCTGATAGAGCTCGCCTTGCTTGCGGAAAGCATGGTCGGAGAAGTGTACGTCGCCCGGCTGGTGCCCCATGACGAGGTGCTTCACGCCCAGGGCCGCGACAAGCTGCGCAAGGCGCTTGCGGCTGTCGTCCGGATGGTCCTTGTCCGCCGGCTTTTCCCACCACGGCAGCGGGTGCAGCCGGGCTTCGAGAAGGGAGTCGTTGTCTGCGAGGATGCGGCTCCCAAACCCGTCGGAATCGATGCCCGCGCGGAGATCCGCGTCGAGTTGGCGGACCGTCCGCCCGCCGGTATTCCCGGCGTGCACGAAGAACCAGTCGCCCACGCGGGCGGCCAACGGCAGCGAACGGAGATAACGACCGTATCCCTGCTCGTCGAGCCCCGCGGCGACCTTGTGGAAGTCGACGCCATGATGGGTCAGCTCGTCGCGGAAATCGGCCGACTTGGGCGCTTCCGGATCGGCAAGGAACTCCGCCTCGTGATTGCCCATTGTCACCACGACGCATCCGCCACTTTTGCGCGCCTCGGCCCGCAGGGCATGGAAGAATGCGATCACCTTGAGGCAATCCTTGCCTTTGTCGATCAGGTCGCCCGTGCAGACCAGCACGGCCCGGCCGGCGTTCCACTTCGGGCGGTCGGCCCACTGCGGAGGCCCGGCGATGATCTTGGCGGCCGACAGGAGGGTGACGAGGCGGTCGTAGTCGCCATGCACGTCGCCCACGGCGTACAGGATTTCCGCGCCGGCCATCTCGACAACGGCCGGATACTTGACCCAGTCGCGTGTCGTCTTGCTCTTGGGGAGCACGGCCTGGGCCAACGCGCCGTTTTCGCAGGCCGCCGCGCAGACCGCTGCCGCCAGAAGATAAAGCCAGAATCGTCGCAATCGCATTTCCATGTCTCCAAGCCAACTTGTCATTGTACCGCACGCTGGTGCCGCGGCAATGAACTCTAATGCTGGCGATGTATGAGGTCAATGCCCCAAGATTCACTTGCTGGTCATGCCACCCAGATTGTTCCTCTGGTACAATAGCCCTACGGCAATGGTATAGGGTCGGCGGAACAGACGCATGGGTCAGCGGCCAAGCTGATGGATTGAGAACGCTTCGGGACCGCCACGAAATCTCGCGTTCGTCCCAGGTGGAGCCAAGGGATCTCGCATGTTGAAACTCCGCTCGATCGCCGTGGAACTTACCGCACGGTGCAATCAACGCTGCATCTACTGCTATAACCCTTGGCGAACCGCGCCGCCCGCCGTCGAGGCGGACCTGCCCACGGAGCGGATTTGCAGGTTGTTGGATCGGGTTCTGGTCGAAGCCCAGCCGGATCAAATCACCTTGACCGGCGGCGAACCGTTCCTCCGCGCGGACTTGCTGGAAATCATCGACTACGTCAACGCCCGCCATATCCCCGTGGCGATCGTTTCCAACGGGGGGCTAGTCGACGAAGCTGCCGCCGCGGGCTTGGCGAAGCGGATCGTCAACCATGTCCAGTTGACGCTGGCCGGCCCGGATCCCGGGCTGCACGACTTGCACTGCGGCACCGGGACCTTCGAGACCACCGTCGCGGCCGTGCGTCGGCTTGTCGCCGCGGGCGTGCCGGTAGGCGGTTCCTTTCTCTGCACGCGGCGGAATTACTCGGCCGCAAGGGACACCTATCGAAGAATGCACGAGCTGGGCGTCCGGCGTCATTTCGCCTTCAACCGGTTCAATCCTTCGGGCAACGCGGTGAAGCAAGTTCTCCAGCTCTTGCCGCGGCGATCGGAAGTCTGCGAGGCCCTCCGCCAGGCCGATGGTTTCGCGGCCGACCACGCCGCGACCGTCGACTGTACCATGCCCATCCCGCGCTGCGCGATTGAGGAGGCCGATTATCCTCGCGTCCGCTTCGGGCGATGCGCCGTGGGCAGCCCACAGGCCGAGTACGCGGTGGATCCGCAGGGGCGGCTGAAACTCTGTCCGCTGCAGCGACAGACGATCGGGAGCTTGTGGGAATCGAGTCTTGAAGAGCTCGTTGCCCGGGGCGCGGCCGAGAAGTTTCGCGCCGCCGTTCCGGCGTTCTGTCGGCCGTGCCCTCACCAGGGCGAATGTCTGGGCGGGTGTGGCGCGGCCGCCGAGTGGGTGTTCGGCCGCCCCGACGAGTTGGATCCGTTTCTGGCACAGCACGTGATGCCCGAGTTTTCGCAACGTGTCGCTGCAAGCGGTCAGGAGACGGCTTGGGTCACAGGCCTCTCGTCCGCACCGGTTCCGGCACGCGAGACGCCCGCACCGCAATCACGCGTTTGCATCGATCCATGGTTCGACCTGGTATATCACGCGCTTGCGCATCTGCCGGTCGCCGCCGCCGACGCATCGACACTGATGGACGAGGAGTACGTGCGATGGATTGGCGCGCAATTCGCCCGTCGTGCGGCCGGCGGCGTGCTTCCTCCCCGGATGCTGGTGGCCGACGCGCCGCTGATGGCTGCGGCGTATGATGCCTCGCAACAAGGTTTTCTCCTGCATGCCTGGCCGCTGCTGTTCGATCGAATCGACACATTCCTGGAGTCCGCGAACGTCGATTTCAGGCAGTGCACGTGGGCCGACGGGGAGCCGGGTCGCTTGGCGGCCGCCATGCAGGCCGCGATGTCTCCGGTGTTGCTCGATCTGTTTCGCGCGGCGCTGGTCAACGAAGTTGCGTGCGGCTACCTTGCGATTTGGCAGGAAGAAGTGGCGCCCCGCGCGGCCGCCTACCGGGAGTTATTTGTCGCTGAGTTGAACCGTCTGGCCGCGGACCTGCCGGCTTTGGGGGAAGTCACCTGGATGCTCTCGTATCCCCTCGGCGCTCATGGACGATTGTTGCGGCGCACGGCCGGCACGCCGATCATCGTCGTCGGCGTCGGTGGTCCCGAGCGGAACCTGGACGAACGGTTCCCCTTGCTCCAGGGCTGTCACGAGCACTTCGTGTGGAGCGCGGAGCGCGACTTGCCGCCCGCGGCGTCCTTGGCGACTCGGCCGGGTCGTGAGGGTTTTGAAGCCTTCCGCGAAATGGAAGGCCGGGCGCTGGAGCGGGGCTTGCAGTTCTTTCGCGGCAGCCGCTGGGAAGCTGCCTATCTGGCTTGGCGAAGCCGCTAGCGCGGTCAGGCGGTATCCACCACTTTTTCTTGCATAGTGGTGAATGCCGGCCTGGCCCATGCGAGCGCGTAACTTATTGCTACGCAATGCTTTATGAAGTTGATCAGAGGATGATCGGCCTCCCGACCTGTACATCGCGAAGTCATTAAGCCGAACCGTGATCTTGTTGTAAAGACTTACTGGGAAGCGACTTGCGAAACGGCCGAAAAGTGCCAATTCAACGTAAGTCGTTTATTCTCGGTTAAGTCAACTGCACTTAAGGTTTTGTACCCTTAATTCTCGTCACGTAACCGACCGGTTGTTTGGTTTACTTCCGGGAGCTGAGTCGTCCGGTAAATGTTCCAGCTACGTCGGCCTGTCTGCTATCCTGACAGAAAAGCCCGACTTGACAAACCGTTCAGGTAGTGTATTTTAGTAAGGAATGAAACCGCCTAGCGAAAAACAAGCTATTCCAGAAGTCGTTGAACTGCTGGCCGATCTGTTCGGCTGCTCACCGCTAGAAATCAAGGTTGAGCATGTCCGCGCAACGGAACGCTACTGCTTTGCGATTTCGGCAGCCAATCATCGATTTGTGGCAGAATACAGGAGTAATGCTCACGGCGGTTCAGTGTCTGCGGCTATCGATCGCATCAATCGCTGTGTGGAAACCGTTGCCGATCCGGCAGCTCCGCTGATCGTCGTGCCCTACATGGGTCAAGTCGGACGACGGCTTTGCGATCGCTTCCAGATCGCATGGCTAGATCTATGCGGGAACGCCAAGATTGTGCTACCGGGAGTCAGAATCTGGATTGAGGGCCGGGCCAACAGGTTCAGCGAGCGTGGACGACCGCCAAATATATTTGCTTCCAAGAGTTCCCGGATCTCGCGTCAACTCCTGTTCTATCCGCAGCGATTCCAGACCCAAGCCGAACTAGCCCGACAGAGCGGACTGGGAGACGGATACGTCAGCAAAATTGTGCGGCGGCTGCGAGAGGAATTCTACCTCGACGTGGACGAACGGGGGGCGGTGCGGCCGCGCGATCCAAACCTATTGCTTGACGCCTGGTACGACGCCTATGACTTCCACCGCCAGCGGATCATCAAGGGGCATGTGCCGGCGCGCTCGGGTGATGAACTGATCGAACGAGTCGCAGAGAAGATGATCTCCAAAGACTTGGAGTGGGCGGTGAGTGGCCTAAGCGCGGCTTGGCTTTATACCAGTTTTGCATCATTTCGACTCGCGACCGTCTACGTGTCATCCATGCCGTCCCGCTCCTTGCTGGAAGGGATGGAGTTCTCGGATGAACCGAAGGGAGCGAATCTTTGGTTGGTGCTTCCTGATGACGAAGGCGTGTTTCACGGCAGTCGCGTGCAGGGAGGCATTCGGTGTGTGAGTGCCGTGCAAACCTATCTCGACCTAAAAGGCCACCCAGAACGAGCCAAGGATGCGGCCGTAGAACTTCGCAAACAGTTGCTTAACTGGAGACAACATGGAACGTAAACCTACCGTTGCAGCCGCGTACTCGCCAAGAGGCTTGCAGTTGGTGAAACGCGCAGCGCTCTACATTGCCACAAAGCTGGGCGACCTCCGCGATGACGTTGTTATCATAGGTGGTCTCGTTCCAAGTCTCATTATGCCCCAAACCCAGCTACCTGAAGGAAGATCGCCCCATATTGGTACGATGGACGTGGATTTGGGGCTGGCGGTCGGCATCCTGGACGGGCAAAGATACCATGAGTTGTGCGGTCGCTTGCGCAACGCAGGTCTCAAACCGGACGTCAACCATTCTGGCCAATTCACAAATCAACGCTGGTACACCGAAGCCGAAAGCCAGCGCGTGACAGTTGATTTTCTGATTCCGCCCACACTCGAAAGCGACAAAGGCGGCAAGCTTCGCAACCTTGAGGACGGCTTCGCAGCCATCATTATGCCAGGTTTGGAGTTGGCATTTGATGATCGACGATTGGTGACGCTTGAGGGAGAAACTCTCTATCGCGAACAGGCAACACGAGAAGTCTGGGTGTGCGAGGCAGGGGCCTTCATCGTACTCAAGGCACTTGCTTTCGAAGGCCGCGGCGAAAACAAGGATGCCTACGACCTGGTCTACATTCTACAAAACTATGGCAGCGGAATTGCGGATGTATTGCAGCGGTTGAAGCCCCTATTGCCGAGTGCTTCCGCCAAGCAGGCGCTGGACATTCTGGAGAATGACTTTTCTGGCATTGATCGCGTAGGAGCGAAGCGAGTGGCTGAGTTCCTCGGCAATGCACAGGATGAGACAGTACGAGCTGATGCGGCGGGTGTCGTGAGGTCCCTTCTCAAACTCTGCCGAGAATCTGGGTAGCGTTAACGTATGCTAGAATGGCCATCGCCCAGCCCCACCAAGGCCCTACCAAAGCCCCAACGAACAAGCGGGGTTGTCATCGGCAAGGACGGCAAAGCTTACGACTTCTCTCTTATTATACTTGTCGTGACATTTCAGCGGAATGAAATGCTTCTTGGAGACCCCACCGACCGAGACAAGCTCGGCGGGGTAGTTGCTAAATTCCGCTGAAATGTTACTACTTGTCGAAGAGCCGGCTTCAATCCCACTCTGCGGCCACGTAGCGAACGTGCCCGTGCCGGGTGACGCGCAGGCGTCCGCCGACGCGCACATAGCGGGTGAGCACCTGTTGGGCGTCCGGGCTGCCGGCAATGATCGGCGCCAGCAGCCGCCCGCCCTCCGGCAGTGCGTCCACGTAGGTCGAAATCACTTGCGGCACGGCACACGTGAAGAGCACTTTATTGAAGGGCGGGAGCTGCTGTGGGGCCAGGCCATCGCCGCACACGATCGTGACGTTCTTCCGATCGCGCAGGTTCTGTTCGGCCAGGGCGGCCAGTTCCGGCAGGACCTCGTAACTCACAACCGTACCCCGATCGCCGATGACGCGGGCCGCCAACGCCGCGCCGTAGCCGGTGCCGCCGCCCACCTCGATGAGCCGGTCTCCGGCGGCAAGGTCCAGGAGCGTGAAATTGAGCAGGTAGGCATGCAGCGCGGAAATCGTCGCACGGTCGTCCGCCGTCAACCGCAGCGGAATATCGCGCCACGAGTTGAGCATGTCCTCGCGCCTCACGAATCGTTCTCGCGGCTCCTCGATCAGGGCACGAACGACTTCATTGTTCGGCCGAATCTTGCCCAGGCGGCGGAGAATTCGGCGGGCTTCCTGGCAGCGGGCACGGCGAAACAAGTCGCGGGCCTCGGGATCGTCCGCCAGTTGCGTGCGGCCTTGGCCGGTCAAGCCTTGCCACAGATGATAGCAGTCCAGCATCGCCAGTCGGCGGGGAGGCCGAAAATCGTCGCCCGCGCTGCGCACACTGCGGAGGAAGTAATCCCGCGCCGGTCCCCGATAGGCGAAACGCTTTGCGATGCCGCGGACGATCGGGGCGAACAGCTTCGCACTCAGTGCCGAGCACTGTCGATAGTCCAGAACGGACGAAGGATCCACCCACTCGGAGTTGAACGCCTGCTCCGAGAAGTTCCACCATCGCGGGCGGTGGATGCGCGTGCCGAACTCCCGCTCGTATCGCGGCAGTTGCCGGTCGATCGTCGAGCCGGGATAGAAGCGGTACGGGTCAATGGAGAGGAAACCCGTGAGGCCGTCGGTCTCCAGGAAGAGTTTGGCCACGAATTGTGCCGAGGATTCGAGGCTTTCGCGCGTCTCGCCGGGATGGCCGACGATGACGTTTGCCCCCCACGGCAGCCCGATCCCGCCCGACTCCCGGGCGAAGTCGAGGAAGCGGGCGAGGAATTCGTCCGCCCGATGCGTCTTGCCGGTGCGAGCGAGCATCCCCGCGTGGCCCGATTCCAGCCCGAAACCGAGGCCGAAGCCCGCCCGCTGAAAGCGGCCGGCATCGCCGGGGCCGATCAAGTCGATTCGCGAAAGAGTCCAGATCTTACTCAGGCCAAGGTCCAGGCTCGCAAGGCGGTCAAGCATCTCGTGCCGCCACGCCGGGTGCAGGCCGAAAACGGCGTCGGCGATAAACAGCTTGTGGCCGGCCAGCCCTAGCCATCGGTCCAGGGCTTGCAATTCTCGGACCGCCCGGCCCGGAGACCAAGCCCTCCAGGCGGACTCGCCCTTCGAGCGTTCCATGCAGAAGTCGCAGCCGAAGGGGCAGCCGCGGCTGACGGAAAGCGCGATCTGTCCACCGCCGGTCTGGCCGAGGCCGCGATAGCGGTCCAGCAGCGTCCAATCCAGCGGCGGCAGATCGTCCAGGTTGGCCAGAGGTTCCGGCCCCTGCACCGCGCGCGGGAGTCGCTCGCCGTGGGCCGCCGCCTCAACGATCCGGGCCAGCGGCAGTTCGCCTTCGCCGATGATGACGTGATCGAAAGGCGACGGCGCGTCCAGTTCCGATCCCGGCAAGTTGAGAAAGTCTTCCGGCCGGGCGCTGGCGTGATAACCGCCTACGACCAGGACCGCTGCGGGGTTGCGGCGCCGAATTTCGCAAGCGAGGTAGAACGCGGCCAGGTAGTCGAAGGAACTGTAGCACGAGACGCCGACAACCTGGAAGCCGGGGTCGAATACCCGCGCCGGCTGCGGAACGGGCAAAAACTGCTCGTAGTCGAGGTCGAGCAGCTCGACGGCTGCGCCCGTCCGGGCACGAAGATAGGAACCCAGCGCCACCAGATGCGGATCGCCGAAATCGCCCTGCCGCAGCCCGCTGCCGCCCGGAGAAACCAACAACACCCGAACAAGAGCCACGCAAACTCCTTGGCGGTGGTCAAGGAACCGTCAGGCACACTTGGGGTTGCTCGGGCAGCGGCGGCGACAAGCAGGGGACTGGCTCCTCGGGACGGACCGACAGACAGACCCTGGGTTCATCGGGCAACTCCAGCGGTTCCTGCTGCCGCTGGACCCACTTGGTGACGTCCCACGCGCGAGCCTTTTCATCGGCGCCTGCGGAAAAGAGCGTTCGGCCGCCACGGGAGAACTCCACGCAGTTTGCCGAGCCCTTGTGGGCGCGAATGACGGCCAGGGCGCGGCGCGCGGCGACGGACCACAGGCGCAGCGTGCCGTCCTCGCCGCAGGAGGCCAGCGTTCGGCCGTCACGCGAGAAAGTAACGCCGAGGACTTTCTTGGCATGTCCCGTCAGCGTGGCCGTGGCGCGGCCCGACTGAGCATCCCAGAGCTTGATTTCGCCGGCCTGATCTGAACCGCCGCCCGATGCCAGGTATCGTCCGTCCGGTGAGAAGGCAACGGCGAAGATTGGGCTTTGCTGCGCCAGCACGCGCGCTCCGCCGGTCTGCACGTCCCATAGGCGCGCGGTCCCGTCGGCACTGGCCGAGGCGAGCGTCTTGCCGTCCGCCGCGAAGGCCAAGGCCGTGGCGGCAGCGGTATGCCCTTTGAAGTTGTTGCGGACGCGACGGGTCGTAGCGTCCCACAGCAAAACATTTCCGTCGGGACCGCAAGACGCAATGCTCCGCCCGCTCGGCGAGAAGATTGCACAGGTGGTCTTGTCGGCCGTGATCGCCGCCGTGTTGCGCCGGGTTTGAACATCCCAGAGCAAGATCGAATCCTGATTGTTGGAAACCAGCGTTCCGCTCGGCGAGAAACTGACCGACGCAGACGCGGCAGGCGCGCGAAACGACATTTCTCCCAGCTTGCGGCCCGTGCCCGACTCCCAAAGCCGGATCGTGCCGTCGCCGCCGATGGACGCCAGCATGGCGCCGTCCGGCGACACGGCCAGCCCGACGACCGCGGCAGTATGTCCGGAAAACAGCGTTCGCGGCTCGATGGATTCGGTTACGGCGTCGCCGCCTGGCGCAGCCTCGTTTCCAGGAGGAACAACTTTCAGGCAAGGCATCGGCTCAGGAGGCGCAACCGACAAGCAGACCTGGGCCTGTGCGTCCGAAGCGGCTGCTGCAATGCCCGCTCCGGCCAACGCGGACTGGATCAAAAACCGCCGCCGGCTGAGGATCGCTTCGGTATCCTCTTGCTGTCTGCGAGCCTCATCACCATCGAAAGAATCCGGCATGGACATGGCATGGTTCCTTGTTCAGATCGTCCAACCGTTTGCGAAACGAGGATTTGATGCTTTGAACATAATCCAGGTGGGCCGACAAATCAATAGGCGTCGGGTCACAATATCCCTCATGGCAACAATTCCCGAAGCGGTCGCCTGCTACCGCCGTGCGCTGGAACTGGCGCCCGACGCGCCCGAACTGCACAACAATCTGGGCATCGCGCTGAAGGACGAAGGTAAGCTGGACGAGGCCCGGCGAGTATGCAGCGGATGCTGCACCGCACAACGTTGCGTTGAAGAAGGATTGACATGTTTTTCGCATGCCGGTAGAATGATGGAATTGAAGATATGGTGCAAACTCCATTCGTGGGGGGTGACTATGAAATCTCTGGTCCCAGCATGCGGCTTGACAGTGTTCGGCTTGGTCACGATTCTTGGGATCGCCACCTCGGTTCCCGCGGCTGAAATTTATGGCCCACTCCCCTTCGGCGCCCATCAGACCCCGGAGCTTGGGTCTTGTTCATTGTCCGGCGTACTAGAAATGGCGCAGCCAGGGGAACTGGGAAGCGGCAGCACTATCAATCTTTCACCGACAGAACTGACGATCCCATCGGGTGGAACTCTTGCCTCGTTTACAGCGGTGCTAGAAAGCTCGCTGCCAGTGGAATCGGGAAGCGGCAACACCATCAATCTTTCACAGACAGAGCCGATGATCCCCGCGGGTGGGGGTCTTGCCTCGTCCACATCGGTCAACCCCGGAGGACCGATGATTCCATGGGTTAACCCAGGAGGTTCGAAGAAAGGGCATCTTGTCTTCTTCGGCCCGCAGCCATCACCAACGTCTGAAACAAAGACAGCCGCACAAGCGCCAGTCATTTCCACCTTCAGTTCGGGCGGAACCGAGGTAAACGGCGGTAGCTTGGTCCTCAGCGGCGGCCTTGCGGTGAACACTTACCAAGGCGGCACCGTGACTTTGACGGGGGCCAATACGTTCACTGGAGGCACTTCTTTGACCGTTGGCCCCGGCTCCACTTTTGTTTACGATCCATCGCAAGATGCAAGTTACACCGAATCGTCCATATCGAGCCCCGATTTTGAAGCCGGTGGCACTTTTGTTTATGACCCGTCTTATGACCCGTCGCAAGCGCTAAACGGCTCTCTGCTTCAAGCCAACGGTGGCACGATCAGTTCATTGTCTGCCGCAGGCGTGGTAAGTGCGGTGCCCGAGCCCGGCACGTTGGTCTTGCTGCTGATCGCGGCCGCGTCGGCCTGCTTGTTGCGACGTGGCACGTAGGTCGAACTGCCAGCAGAAGGCTCCGTTCGGGGATAAGCACAAGAGAAAGGTGTCATGCCATGAAAGAGCGTTTTTTCTGGAAGGTAATTGCGGTCGGTGTAGTCCTTGGGCTTTTTGCCGTGGCGTATGGGCTTTGCAAGAGCAGCCAAGTGCCGTCGCTTTCGTCGGCGGCCTATGCAGCGGATGCTGCACCGCACAACGTTGCGTTGAAGTTCGAGGACGTGTCGCCTATTCCTAGTGGTCTGGCCGCAGAGGGTCGCGGAACGCATAGTGCCAGTCTTAGTCGAGCAAAGGTCGTCGGTGGGTGGCTGGTAATCTATGACGTATGGAGTGACGGTGCTAAACTTTGTTCCGGGTCAATCACATTTTATCCCGACCCACAACATACCTGGGATGGCGGCGGCTTGAAGTAAGGAAGTTGTGACCGTCCTTTGGAGTGCGGCGACCCGTCGCCGCTTTCCATGTCCGAATCGAAAGCGGCGACAAGTCGCCGCATTCCAAAGGTCACGTGGGATCGTAGTCGATTTTGCGCGGGCCAGTCCCACCTTACAGCCACAAGCAAGCCTCCTCGAATCACGAGACTCGATTACCGGCAGATTGCCGCAGACGCATTGCCGTGCCACAATATCCTGCATGGCCACAATTTCCGAAGCCCTGTCGATTGCGACCCAGCACCATCAAGCCGGCCGACTGCCGGCTGCCGAACAGGTTTGCCGGCGGATCCTCGCCGCCGTGCCGGACCAGCCCGACGCCCTCCATCTGCTTGGCGTGATCGCTTTGCAAGCGGGCCGGCACGACCTTGCCGTCCAGTACATCGGACAGGCCGTGCGCTTACAAGCCGGCGAGGCCCTCTTCCATAACAACCTGGGCGAGGCCTATCGTGCCCTGCGGAAGATTCCCGAAGCGGTCGCCTGCTATCGCCGTGCGCTGGAACTCGCGCCCGACGCGCCCGAACTGCACAACAATCTGGGCATCGCGCTGAAGGACGAAGGCAAGCTGGACGAGGCGGTCGCCTGTTACCGCCGCGCGCTGGCGCTGAAGCCCGACTTTGCCGAGGCCCACAACAACCTGGGCAATGCCTGGAAGGGCCAGGGGAACCTGGACGAGGCGGTGGCCTGCTACCGCCGCGCGCTGCAAGCCAGGCCGGGTTATGCCGAGGCCCACAATAACTTGGGCAATGCCTGGAAGAGCCAAGGGAACCTGGACGAAGCGGCCGCCTCTTACCGCCGCGCGCTGGAACTGAAGCCGGGCTATGCCGAGGCGCACAACAACCTGGGCGTTGCCTGCAAAGAACTGGGCAAGCTCGATGAAGCGGCTGCCTGCTACCGTCGCGCACTGGAACTGAAGCCGGGTTACGCCGACGCCCACTACAACCTGGGCATCGCCTGCAAGGAACAGGGCAAGCTGCACGAGGCGGTTTCCTGCTGCCGCCGCGCGCTGGAGTTGAAGCCGGACTTCGTCGAGGCGCACTACAACCTGGGCGTCGTTTTCTCGGAGCAGGGCAAGCTGGACGAAGCGGCTGCCTGCTATCGCCGCGTACTGGACCTGAAACCGGACTATGCCGAGGTACACGTCAACCTGGGCATCGCGCTGAAGGAACTGGGGAAGTTGGACGAAGCGGTCGCCTGCTGCCGCCGCGCCTTGGAACTGAAGCCGGGCTTTGCCGAGGCCCACAGCAACCTGGGGATTGCTCTCAAGGGCCAGGGCAAGTTCGACGAAGCGGCCGCCTGTTACCGTCGCGCCTTGGAACTCCGGCCGGACTTTGCCGACGCGCACAACAGCCTGGGCAGCCTGCTGGAGGAGACGGGCGATCTGCTAGGGGCGGAGGACTGTTTCCGCGCCGCGCTGCGGCACAATCCCCGCTCCGCCTTCGCCCATCACAAGTTGGCGGAGGTCCTGGGCGGCAGGCTTTCTGAGGCAGACCTGGCCGCGCAGCGCCGCTTGCTCGAGCGGGGTTCTGCCTCCGGCGAGCAAGGGGAGTTGCCGGACGAGCAGCGCTTGTTGTTGCACTTCGGCCTGGCCCAAGTGCTGGACGCGCGGGGCGCGTATGCCGAGGCCGCCGCGCACCTCGAGCGGGCCAATGCCCTGCAACTGGCCGAGTGGCACAAGCGCGGCCAGGAGTACGATGCGGAAGCCTACCAGTCCGTCATCACGCGCATGATCGCAACCTGCACGCCCGATTTCTTCGAGCGCGTCCGCGGCTTCGGGCTGGAGAGCGAATTGCCGGTGTTTGTCGTGGGGCTGCCGCGCTCGGGCACGACGCTCGTCGAGCAGATCCTGGCTAGCCATAGCCGGGTCTTCGGCGCCGGCGAAATCAAGCTGGGCAGCGACACGTTGGCTGCCCTGGGTGACGAAAACGCGGATTTTATCGAAGATCTCGGCCGCTTGGACGGCGAGACCGCCCGCCGCCTCGCGGCGCGGCACCTGGAGCGGCTGCGCGCGTTGCACCCCGCCGCCCTGCGCATCGTGGACAAAATGCCGGAGAATTACTTGTTTCTCGGCCCCTTGGCAATCCTCTTTCCGCGGGCGAAATTCATCCACTGCCGCCGCGACTTGCGCGACGTGGCCGTCTCCTGCTGGATGACGCATTTTCGCGAGATCCGCTGGGCCAACGACCAGCAGCACCTCGCCTCAAGATTTCACGAGTACCGGCGGATGATGGAACATTGGCGAAAGGTCCTGCCGGTGCCCCTCTTGGAAGTGGATTACGAGGAGACCGTGACGGATCTGGAAGGCGTAGCCCGCCGGCTCCTGGCCTGGTGCGGCCTGGATTGGGAGCCGCAGTGCCTGGAGTTCCACCGGGCGAAGCGGACGGTCAGCACGGCTAGTGCCGTCCAGGTACGGCGGCCCGTCTTCGGCACGTCGGCGGGCAGGTGGAAGCACTACGAACAGGCCCTGGGACCGCTGTTCGAGAAGTTGAAGGGAAGTTAAAATACTCCTTATGGCCCCGACCCCACCGAGAAACCGACTATGAACCCCGCCCAGCGAATTGCCGCATGGATGCCGGTGTTATTGCTCGTTCTGGCGGTTGCAGGTTGCTCGGGCAATCCGCGCGCCATCGAACAGATCAAGAAATTGGGCGGCTTTGCCACCGTTGATAAAGAGAGTCCAGACCATGCCGTGATTGCCGTGGACCTGAAGCAAGTCGATCTGCTCGATGCGGACCTGGAGTGTCTCGAAGGATTGACGAAAGTCCAATCGCTGAACTTGACGCGAACGGCCACCTCCGACGAAGGCTTGGAGCATCTCGCAGGGCTGGTGCAACTGGAGATACTGAGCCTGAGACAAACCAAGGTGACTGACTTGGCCTCCATTCGACGGTTAACGCGATTGGAAGACTTGAACCTGTGGGGGACCCGCGTCACGAACGGCGGCCTTGCGCCGGTCGCGGGGATGTCCCGGCTCCGCTCGCTTAACCTGAGCAATTGCCCACTCGTTACCAACGCGGGACTGGAGTATGTCCAAGGACTGGTGCAACTCACGAGTCTGTGCCTCGGTTACACGCAGGCTACGGACGACGGCTTGACGCGCCTTCACGGTTTGACAAGGCTCCAATCGCTGGAACTTGAGGGGACCAAGATCAGTGACGCCGGGCTGATTCACCTCCAAGGACTGACCGATCTGCAATCGCTTTACCTGTACAAGACTGGGATCACCGACGCGGGGTTGGAGCACCTCAAGGGGTTGGCCAAACTGCAGACGCTGGACCTCGTGAAGACCAAGGTCAGCGATGCCGGCGTGAAAAGACTCCAGCAAGCTCTGCCCCACTGCCGTATCGAGCATTGAGCCGCGGCACCTCCTTCATGGCAACGATTTCCGAAGCACTGGCGATTGCAATCCAGCACCACCAAGCCGGTCGGCTGCAAGCGGCCGAGCAAATCTATCGGCAGATCCTCGCTGCCGCGCCCGACCAGCCCGACACGATCCATCTTCTGGGCGTGATGTCGCACGAGGCGGGCAGGCACGACGCCGCCATTGGGCAGATTAGCCGGGCTATCGCCTTGAAAGAGGGCGAGCCGATCTTCCACAACAACTTGGGCGAGGCGTATCGCGCGGTGCGGAAAATTCCCGAAGCGATCGCCTGTTACCGCCGCGCGCTGGAACTCAAGCCCGACTATGCCGAGGCGCACTGCAATCTGGGCGCTGTCCTCAAGCAGCAGGGAGATACCGTCGAAGCGATCGCCTGTTGCCGCCGCGCGCTGGAACTGCACCCCGATTTTGCCGAGGCCCGCAACAATCTGGGCACCGCCCTCAAGGAGCAAGGGAATCTCGATGACGCGGTCGCCTGCTATCGCCGTGCCCTGGAGTTGAAGCCCGACTATGCCGAGGCGCATAACAACCTGGGTGTCGCCCTCAGGGAGCAGGGAAGACTGGACGATGCGGTTGCCTGCTACTGCCGCGCAGTGGAATTGAATCCGAACTGTGCCGAGACGCACGATAACCTGGGCGTTGCCCTGAGGGAGCAAGGCAGACCGGACGAGGCGATCGCCTGCCACCGCCGGGCGCTGCAACTGAACCCGAACGGGGCCGCCCCACACGTCAACCTGGGCACGGCCCTGAAAGAGCGGGGCAACTTGCGCGAAGCGGCTGCCTGCTTTCGCCGCGCTGTGCAACTGAAACCGGACTTCGCCGAGGCCCACGTTGACCTGGGCAATGCCTTGAAGGAACAGGGAAACCTCGACGAAGCGATCGCCTGCTACCGCCGTGCCACGGAATCGAAGCCGGACTATGCCTTGGCCCACGGCAACCTGGGCGCAATTTTCATGGAACAGGGCAAGCTGCCGCAGGCTATTGCCTGCTTCCGCCGTGCCCTGGAGCTGAAACCGGACAATGCCGCGGCACATTACAACCTGGGCGGCGCGTTCAAGGAACAGGACCGCCTGGACGAAGCGGCTGCCTGTTATCGCCGTGTACTGGAAATAAGGCCGGATTACGCCGAGGCCCACAGCAACCTGGGTTCCGTCTGCAAGGACCAAGGGAAACTGGAGGAAGCGATCGCCTGCTACCGTCGGGCCGTGGAACTGAAGCCGGACCGTGCCGAGTTGCACAGCAACCTGCTCTATGCCCTGATGTTCTCTCCCGGTTACGACCGCCAGGCGCTCTACGCGGAACACCGGCGCTGGGGTCAAGACCATGCCCGGCCCTTGGCAAAGGCCATGCCGCCGCATGCCAACGATCGTTCCGCCGCTCGCCGCTTGCGGATCGGTTATGTCTCGCCCGACATTCGCCTGCACCCCGTGGGGCGGTTCCTGCTGCCGCTGCTGGAATCGCATGACCACGAAGGCTTTGAGATCTTTTGCTACGCTTCCGTGCAGCCGGCGGATGCCGTGACCGAGCGTTGCCGCGCGCATGCCGACGTGTGGCGGGACGTGTCGAGCCTCTCCGACGAGGAACTGGCACGCGCCGTCCGCCGGGACAAGATCGACATCCTCGTGGACCTGACGATGCACATGGCCAAGAACCGCCTCCTGGTCTTTGCCCGCAAGCCGGCGCCCGTGCAGGCAACCTACCTGGCCTACTGCGGCACGACAGGGCTTAGCGCGATGGACTATCGCTTGACCGATCCGCACCTCGACCCGCCGGGCGAGAACGAGCGGTTCTACTGCGAGCAGTCGGTCCGCCTGCCCGAGACCTACTGGTGCTATCGGCCGACGATCGCGACGCCGCCGATCGTCGCTCCGCCGGCCTTGGCGGCGGGGCATGTGACCTTCGGCTCCTTGAACAATTTCTGCAAGGTGACCCCGCCCGTGCTCGCCGCCTGGGGCCGGTTGCTGCAAGCGGTTCCCGCCGCGCGGTTGCTCCTGCACGCCCGCGCCGGCAGTCATCGCGACCGCGTTTGGGGATTCTTCTCCGAGCAAGGCATATCGGCCGACCGCGTGGAATTTGTGGATATCAAGCCCATGACGGAATACTTCGGCACGTACCAGCGGATCGACGTGGCCCTGGACCCATTCCCCTTCGGCGGCGGCACCACGACCTGCGACGCCTTGTGGATGGGCGTGCCGGTGGTGAGCCTGGTAGGGCAGACAGCAGTGGGCCGTGGCGGACTGAGTATTCTGACCAACGTAGGGCTGCCGGAATTGGCGGCCCGCAGCCCTGAACAGTACGTACAAATCGCGGCGGAATTGGCAGGCGATTTATCCCGCTTGAGCGATCTGCGAGCTACCCTGCGGGAGCGTATGCAAAGTTCTCCGCTGATGAATTCGGCGCGTTTCGCCCGGCACGTCGAGGCGGCCTATCGCCAGATGTGGAGGCAGTGGTGCATGAAGGAGAGATGAGGTTGCTAGTCTCTGTTGCCGGGGTCATAATAGGGTTGATGATGGAATCGTATACCGCCGGCATGGAAGATTGGCACGTAGGTCAGGCTTTCCAGCCTGACATGCCTGTTCCGTCAGGCTGGAAAGCCTGACCTACTTTCGTGCCGGGATAATATATTGCACGGACAATGAATCGGTGAAGATTGTAAGACATTCGAAAGATGGACGGCGTGACGATCGTTCGCCCTCGCTCAACCGAGCTTGGCAATTCTCGCTCCTGTTCCTCTTCGTGCTGACCACGATCTGTGCGGTGCTGCTGAGTTTCTTCAGCGTTCTCCGCAGCTTTCCGCTGCAAACCCTGATTATGACCACGCTGATCATCGTCACCGTGATCGGCCTCGTGTTCTTCATCGGCGAACTGGTGCTTATCGGCTGGGTGGTCGATTTCCTTTCCGTGCTGGGCAGGCCGAAATCCAAGGCCCAGCCGATCCCGCTGGAGTACGAGCAAGTTGGGGACATGATCGTCGTCACGCTCCGCGACAACATCTGCACCGCCAAGCAGTGCCAAGCGGTGCAGAAGCAACTGAAATGTCTGGTCGACGAGCAGCACTGCGATTTCGTTCTCGATTTCTTTCATGCCGGGCGGATCTCCCGCAACTTTCGCGGGGTGATGGTCCAGTTGATGAAGGCGGCGCGGCGGGAGGCGGCACGGCGGAGCACCGTCGCCTTGCACGAGGGCGATGCCTTCGGAGTTTTCGACGACCGGCAGTCGGCGGTCCAAGAAATGTCGCGCCGCGGCGAGCATGGCTGGGTCGTTCTCTGTTCGGTCCCCGTGGGAACGCGGGCCGTCTTCGGCTAAGGGGCAACCGACAGATTACTTCCAGATTTGGGTGGCATGCCTTAAGCCTTCTAGGCTAGGCATGTTTGCCTCCGACATGCCTAGCCTAGAAGGCTTAAGGCATGCCACCCTCGCAGAAATGCGGAAGCTATTTATTGTTCGGTCCTGACGTTCACTTCAGCAGCGTGGCCCGGCCCCATGCGCCGCGGTCCTTGGAATTGCGGGCGTTGCCGTTGAAAACAAGTTGGCGGATGCGCCCGTTGCCCGTCTCGCTGTCGTCCACGGCGATGTCGAAGAGAAGCTCCTGGTTCTCTTGCGGCTTGAAGCCCAGGGCTGCAAAGGGGATCGCCGCTTCCAGCGTATAGCCCTTGCCGTCGAGACTGGGCAGCACGAGGCTGCGGGCCGTGAACTGCTTGGGCGAGTTGCCAATATAGACGTTCGCCTCGCCCGACTTCGCCCCGCGAATAAGCACCTGGCGGTCGGAATACTTCAGCGGGCCGCCCTCGCCCAGGTCCTCGTGCCCGATGAACAACTCGACGGCGTCGCCGTTCCAGATGTTTTCGGGCTTTTGCGAATTCTTCATCGGTGTGGGATCGGAGACTTCGATAAACAAATACAGGTTCGCGTCGTCCCAGGCCAGGCGGAAGGTGGCCTCAAAATCCTTGGCGTCGCCGCCCTGCACGAGTCCGTCGGCGCCGATCCGCAGCGCGGGCACGGAAGGCCAGCGGGCGCGGGAACCGTCCAGCGTGAACTGGTTGACCATGCGGGAAATCGCCACGTGCTTGGCCGCGCCGGCCCGCCGGGCGGCAAACCGCGGGTCGTTCAGGGCAAAGGGCGGCCGAGCGCCGAGAATCACGTCGTAGATCGTGAAGTTCGTCTTCATGACTTCGGCCAGGAAGTCCTTATACGGGCGGTCGGCCACATTGACCAGGCCCGTGTTGGCCGCCTCGCCGTTGAACCCTTCGAAGAAACGGCCCGTGCAGGCCTGATCCAGGGCCAGGAACCACTGAATGCCCACGACATAGCCCGTGGCCGCCGACTGCTCGACGTAGTTGCGATAGGCCAGACCGCGTTCCCTCTGGCTGTTCACCTTGTTGCCGCCCTGGAGTCCCTGGTCGGTGACGGCGTAATAGAACTCCGAGAAGAGCAAGGGCTTCTTGGCCCAGCCGTGGATGCGATCGAGAAACGCCTTGTCGATGCCGTAGGTATAGTAGTTGACCGAGACCACGTCAATATACTTGGCCGCTGTGGTGACCAGGACTTCCGAATTGGCCGTGCCGGGCATCCAGCGGTCGCCGATCAGCAGGTGGTGTGGATCGTGCTTCCGCAGCGCCGTATCGACGAGCGCGTAGCGGGCCTCCAGGAAGAGGCGGAAGAAGGCGGCCATGTCGTCGGCGGCGGGCCGCGTGGCCACCGTCAACGGCTGTTCGGCCGCCGCGTCGAACGAGGCAAACGCGCAGTTCCAAGCGGCATTGAAGGCCGCCACGGTCGCATACTTCTTCTTCAAAAGCGCGATCAGCCGGGCCTTCGACGGGCACTGCGACGCGCGGAGCGTGGGCACCACCTTAGGCACGTCTTCCAGCAGCGGTTCGTTGCTGATGAAATAGCCAATTAGCAGCGGATCGTTGGCCCTGGGCGCTACCGACTGGGCGTAGGCCGTGTCGAAGCGGGCCTTCAGACCCGGCGCAAAGGGGTCCCAGACCGAGCCTAGGCTCCCCAGTTGCGGGGCCGGCACGGGCACGAACGCCACGTAGGGGAAACGCTTTCGGTTGGTGACGGGCGGCACGGCGTTGAAGGCACCCGCCGAATTGAAGCCCCAGACCCGCAGCCGATCGATCCAACGGCCGAAATAGCTGTCCAGATCGTAGGGCTGGCCGTATTTGCGGATCGTGTTGGCCAGGTAGAACGATACAATGCCCGAGTCGCCTTCGCGGCGGGCCGAAAGGAACGCTTCCTCGCTGCTGGGAAGCCATTCGTAGATCGATTCCCGCCCGCGGACCGTCGTGTAATCGTCGCAAGGACTGATGCCGCACATGCCAAGCTGGAAGAAGGCGTTGCCGTCGGGCGTGACCAGCACGTCGGCCGATCGCTGCGCCGCCCCCGCGCCGCCTGCTTTGGTAATCTGGCCCAAGTGGAAGTAGCCGGTCCTCTTCAGGCCATACTTCTCGCCGGAGCCTGGCAGGCCGCCGTACGGATCGCTGGCGGGCGTATCGAGCGAGGCCAGCCACTTGCGCTCCTGCGCGGCGTCGCGGCCGAGTTCCGCGTCGGCCTTCACCTTCGTGGGAAAGTCGGCTTTCACCAGTTGGCCGAAGCGATCGACCATCGGCCGAACCTGCCCGGCCGCGCCCGCCCGATCGATCTTGACGACGAACTCCGGATTGCGGTTGCCTTCGGGCACGGGGCTGGCGAACCACCAGTCGTAAATGCTCCAGTGCCACTCGCGATTGTCTTGAAGCTGCTGGAACGAATAAGGCGGAATGACGATGGAGAAGCCGGGACCCGTGGGGTGTATGATTTCCAGCCGGTCGGCATTGCCCTGGTAAAGAAACGGCTTGGCCGGTTTTTCGGTCGGGAACGTCTGCGCGGCGGCCCCGCCGATGGAATAGGTCCCGCTGCCGGCGAAATTGATGGGGATCAACATCTCCATGCGGACCTGCTTCACCTCGGCGGGCAGATCGGAGAAGGCGATCCGTAGCGTGGTTCCATCGAGCCGCACTCGGCCTTTGCCGCCGGCGGCATAGACCAGGGTGACGCCGTCCGCATCCTTGCCGATCCGTACGGGTGAAGTTCGCTTCTCGCCGCCCGTGACCAAGGCCGGGTACGCCAGCGAAAAAGTGCCGGCGGTACTGGCCGAGATGGAGATTTCCTTGTCGCCAAGCTGTACGGCCAGCGGCGCGCTCTGGGCGGCAGCTACGTTGGCGGCGGGAGCAGTTTTGGCCGGGGGCGCGTTGGGCGCGGCGATGCGAATGGTGTCAAGCGTGAATTGCCCCCCCTTACCGACATCCACGACGATGCCGTGTTGCGTGAGCGTCGTGGTAAGTCCAAAGGCGGACGGTGCAAAGGTGAGGACGAGGGCAAGGACTGCGGCGGAATACAAGCGGGACATGCTCGTACTTTACAGGTGGGATTATTGCAATGGGGACAAGCAAATAATCCTACCAGAACCACCCATTTTTGCAATCCTCAACTGACCGTCTTGTTGCGCGAGCGCCGCCGCGTGGGTCGGTGGGCGCTCCATTCCTTGGTGAGGGTCTCAAAAACCTCGGGCGATTCGTAGCGAATGACGTCTTTGCCTTCGGGGATGGGGCCGATCAGCCCACGGAATACGGGCAGCCCGCGGAGGTTGAGGTTGGTGCTGCAATCATCGACGCCGACTTGGGAGTGGCGTTTGAGGAGGGCCTCGGCCGAATCGTAGTCGCGAATGCGAATTTCGCCGTCGGCGCCTCTTGTCACAATACGAAAAGTGCCTTGGTTCATCGTGTCTGTCCTTCAGTGGGTGCCGATCCATGGCGGTTAGTCTCATCCGGTATTTGGCAAGTATCGGCATCCTCCCCGGCCGCTGCCAAAACAAAGTCTTTCGCGCGCCACAAGGGAATCAATCGCAAGAACCGGCAGATTGGGCAATTGAGCACCCACGGAATTGCTCGGCATCATCGCTTTAGGGCGCAGGTCTGGAAAAAAACAGTTTCCTAGTTAAATCGGTGGGCAGACCTTGCCGCCGCCGAAAATGTCCTATAAATTAGGAGGCATGCTCGGAGGGTAAGCGAACGGCTAGCGGTCTGACTCGAAATCAGATGCCCCGCAAGGGGTTGTGGGTTCGAATCCCATGCCCTCCGCTGTTAAAGCCTTGCGTATCAATAAGTTACGCAAGGCTTTTTCGTTGCCGTTTGAACCACTAGAAAGAGCGGCAAATCGCCGTGCTACGTCGGTGCTACGGTCGCGAGATTTTCTGTAGCACGTTGGACACTTGCCGAAAACGCCCGGGAAGGAGTCGTTATGCTGGACCAAATCTTGGCGCCCTTGGAAAAGGGCGATTTCTTGGATGTACTTTGCACGCTGGCCCCGATGATGCAAGGGCTCTTGGCTCGGGATGAGCCTTTGCGTGGCGAGCAACTCGCCGCCATGCGGGAATGGAAGGCGGATCGCGCCCGGAGACGCGACGCGTTTGGTCCTCAATAGCCCTGCCAAGAAACGCCACGGGGCCGGATTTCTCCAGCCCCTATCGGTTCAATACGTGGCATCGTGTCGGCAATTTCGGCCGGTCGGGTTATTCGCCCATGTTGGCATTGCCATCGGCCGCTTCCTTCAGGTTTGCCGCAATGCTGTCGGCCTGCGTCGCAATTTCTCCAAGATCGTCTACGGTCGGGAAGTCATCGGAGTTCCATGCCCCGGTAGCTTGCATCAAACCGGTGCCGATCATTTCGGCCGGGTGAGCGATCTCGTTCAGATCGTCTACGGTCGGGAAGTCGTCAGAGTTCCATGCCCCGATAGCTTGCATCAAACCGGTGCCGATCATTTCGGCCGGGTGAGCGATCTCGTTCAGATCGTCTACGGTCGGGAAGTCGTCAGAGTTGTAAGCCTCCCTGGCCTGCTCCAGGCTTCCGGCGATGCTGCCGGCCACATTACTCAGGTCGATCAGTTCATCCTCGCTGACCACTTCTGCCCATAGGATCTTGATCCGCTCAAGCTTGGAAATCAGCTCATCGGCCAACCCATTCGCGCGCAACAATTCAGCGGTAGTCATTAAGACACCTTTCCAGAAAAGAAACAAGATAGACATGGCGCAGCCCACAATAGGCGCGCATCATTACCGCTGGAAGCCACAGTAGGATATGCGAATATTTCAGGGCCTCGCAATTGAGCCCTATCCCCGCCGACGGCGGCTTTGGTGTGCCATGCCATAGAATTGGCTTCCAGGCAGAAAGTATAATAAACTCTCGACCAAGGAAAAGCAACCCCTCGGGTCGGTTTCTTATTCGTTGGAGGTCAACTCCAACCGGAAACGGCCTATAATTTGCCACTCCCTGCCACCGGCCTCCGTTCGTGCAGATGGCCGCTGGCTGTTTCCCCCTGATCCGCAGATGGCCGCTGATCGGGCCACCGCTGGCGGAAGGCCCTGGCGCTGCCATACCCTTCTGCATCGACTCGGGTGGTGGCTGGGGGAAACCAGAACCAAGAGGTTCGGCCATGACGCTCAACCTTGAATCTGTGACTTGGCGCGAAGCCTGGACTCGCATGAAGCGGTGCGAAGAGGCGGTGAAGCAACTCAATGATCGCTCGGCGCGCGCGGCCTGGGCTTGGTGGAAGAAAGAGTGCGTTCGGCCGGACTGGCTCGATTGCCTGCCGACCGCTACCGCACTCCATCGATCACCACGGCCACCGGCCACTGGACTTTCATGTCGGGCCGGGCCGAGTCCGATGTGGCGATCTCGGCGGAGACATACTCTGACTTTGGGGGCCTGCCCCTGTCAAGAAACGCCACAAGGCCAGATTTCTCCAGCCCTTTGGCGATTCAGTAAGACATGACCTATTTCATCTATCGGCATGACATGGCAGGCGGCTCAACTGAGAATTGGCCCCCAGGAATCTTCCACAGATTGCTTACACTCCTATGGCGGCAGAGTTGTCGCCGTCGCCGTTGATCTCCAGAATCGCGTCACCGCGTTGCACCCGCGACCCTGGCTTGCTACGCTGGCATCCATTGGCAGGCGCATGTAGGCAAGTTGGAGTCGGGCGGTGGGGCGAGAATGAACCAGACGCACCAAATACCTTTTGGCAACCGTGCCAGCAATTGCATTGCTTGCGGGAAAGATCCTGGGCTTCGCTACTGGCTTTCCGAGGGCAACATGCTATGCTGGCCGTGTTGGGAACGTGTTGAACATCTCGACCACAAGGCCGCGGACGTAATCGCGGCCTGTCTTGCGTTTCGCTGCGGTGAAGTGGAATCGCTTTCTGGCCCTGAGCACGATGTCCTTGTGGCACTTGGTTTCCTGGCTGCGGAGTGCTAGCGGGCGGCCCTTTATGGGGATTGTCCCTTCGCCCCATCCCTGCCGCGTCCGGGGCCTCGGGCACAGATCGGGCATTGAACCAGATCGGCCCTCTAATCGGGTCCTACGCGTTGGCTTTCCTGGAATAACGACTGAGGACTGGTGGCGCGACGGCAGATGGCAAGAAAACCTCGGCCACTCAGAGGCCAATTCACCACGCCTGAGTTAGTCGGATATGACAATCATGGGGGATGGCGGGGGATTTCCTTGCGCGCGGCGGTGCCCCACCGCCGCGCGCAAGAAGTCGCGAAATGCTTCGGTTGGGATACTGACCCCCCTTGTTGCAGATGGGGCGTGCGTGTGGTAACCTGGAATGCGCTGACGTGGTTTTCGACCCGCTCAACAGCCAATTACGCCCTCCTGATTGTAACCGGTAGGGACAGAAAAATGCCTGCCAAACCCAAACTCCCGGGTCCCCAAACGGCGATGGGAACGCGAGGTTATTTCTCGCCCGAGGAGGAAGAACTGCAGCGCAAGCGAGGAGAACTCGAAACCCTCCAGTCCCAGCTTGCCGAGTCCGAATTGGAGTTGGCAACTCTTCGTTCCGAACTCGTCGGCTTTGAGCGGCGATACCTGGAAGTCGTCGGCAGTCGCTACGCTGAGCTTGATCGGCTGGAAGCCCGGATTGCGGAATCCTTTGCCCGCAGCCGTCCGGCAGACCCGGCCGCGCGCCAGAAAGCCCAGTCCGCCGGCGCACGCGCCGATGAATCGGCAGAAGTAATGGGCAACGTTGGCCGAGAACCTTCCGGCCCGGCCTTCGCGCCCACAGAGGAACTCAGGGCACTGTATCGCCAGGCGGCCAAGGAACTGCACCCGGACTTGACGACCGACCAGGAGGAGAGGGCACGGCGCCAGAAGGCAATGGCGGAAGTCAACAAGGCATTCGAGGAGGGCGACGAGGAGCGAATCCGTGAGATTCTCACCGAGTGGCGGTCATCCCCGGAGCAGGTCCACGGGGACGATACGGCGGCGCAGTTGGTGCGCACGATTCGGCAAATCGCCCAGGTCCACAAACGCCTTGAGGCAATCAAGGCCGAGACCGAAGCCCTTGCGCAGGGTGAACTCCACCGCCTGATGAAACAGGTCCAAGAGGCCGCAACTCGTAAGCAAGACTTGCTCGCCGAAATCGCAGGGCGACTCGATGCCCAAATTGAACAGGCCCGGACACGGCTCAAAGAGGTTTCCAAGGCGGGGGCACATCAATGAGCGCCGATTCCGAGTCAACGTCGCGCAGTCTGTCGGTTCGCCGCGGCGAGTCCGTCGCTCTACGGCAAAACCCGCTGGTAGGCCGCGGGTTGAAAGAAATTGCCCAGTTCGCCGACAGGGCACGCGCAAAGGAACTCTTCGACCTCGGCAAAGCGTGCTACGACAGCGGAGACTACGACCAAGCCATCGCCGACTACACCGAGGCCATTCGGCTCGATCCGGCTTTCTCGGAGGCGTACTCTGACCGGGCCGCCGCCTACGAGTCGATTGAAGCATACGAGCAAGCAATCGCCGACTACACCGAAGTGATTCGGCTCGACCCGAATGATGCCAGCGCGTACTGGTTCCGAGGATGCACTTACCATAGCCAAGCTTACCACGAGCGCGACAATGCCTGTACCACCGGCTACTATGACAAAGCCATCGCAGACTTTACCGAGGCGCTCCGGATCAACCCAAAGTATGCCCAGGCGCTGGAGTACCGCGGCGGGTCGCACAGAGACAAGGGCGAGTACGACAAGGCCATCGCGGACTACACGGAGGCGATCCGGCTCAATCCAAACGATTCCAACGCGTATCGCGGCCGCGCCGACATCTGGCACGAAATGGGACACCGTGACGAGGCCCTCGCTGACTACACCGCGGCCATCCGGGTCAGTCCTATCAGTCCCACGTACAAGGACCGCGGCGACTTCTATCAAAGAACAGAAAACTACGACAAGGCCATCGCCGACTTCACCGAGGCGATCCGGCTTGCCCCCTCTTTTGAACCGAAGGGTTTCATCTGCGTGTGCCAGCCGACGTACTGCGCTCGTGCCGATGCATACGCGGCCAAGCGGGACTATGACCGAGCCATCGCCGACTACACGGAGGTGATCCGGCTCAATCCAAAGTATGCCCGGGCGTACAACTCCCGCGGCCGCGCCTACTACGCCAAGGGCGACTGCAACCGGGCCATCGCCGACTACACTATGGCCATCAGGCTCAACCCGGAGGATGCCACGGCGTACAACGGCCGGGGCAACGCCTATGAAGGAAAAGGCGACAAGGCTAAAGCGCAAGAGGACTTTGCCCAAGCGGAAAGGCTCGGTTGCCCATGAACGCAGACCCGAAACCAGGGCCGCGTGGTCTTTCGATTCCCCAAGGGCAATCCGTGGCTCCCCGCGGGAACTCCTTGGTCAGTCGTGGGTTGCGGGACATTGCCCAGCTTAGCAATAGAGCACGTGCCGAGGAAATGCTGCGGCGCGCCAGGGATCTCTACGACAATGGTGACTGTGACGAGGCGATTGCGGCCTACACGGAAGTGATCCGGCTATGGCCGGAGATTTCCGAGGCGTGCTGCTACCGTGGCAAGCTCCATGGGGCGAAGGGCGAGTACGGCAGGGCCATTGCGGACTTCACCGAGGCCATTCGCCTTGGCGCGACATGCGGTGCGGCGTACTACGGTCGTGCCCGCGCCCACGATCGTACGCACGACTTCGAAAATGCGATCGTAGACTACACCGAGACCCTGCGGCTTGAGCCGAAATATGCCTTCCTGTGCTTATATCATCGCGGCTGGGCCTACGGGGTGAAACGTGACTTCGAGAGGGCCGTTGATGATTTCACCGAACTCATACGACTGGCGCCAAAATGTGCTTGGGCGTACAATGTTCGGGGCTGGGCGTACGAGCACAAGGACGACTGGGACAAGGCGGACTTGGACCGCGGTGAAGCCAAGAGGCTCAAAGCAGAGGCCGAGCTTTCGCGCCGAGGGCGACGCGGGCGCGGGGCGGCGTCGGGGCACCAGGGATAGCACATGGGAGGTTGGCAGATGGCGTGTCAAGTCCTGTACCACTACTGTTCGCTCAAGGCATTTCTCGGCATCGTGCAGAGCAGGGAAATACGGCTTACGAACATCTTCAGCATGAATGACTCCGCGGAGCACTACTGGCTGCGAAGGGTCGCACGCCGCCTGGCACGGCAGACGGGAGAGAACAAGAACCTGCGAAGCTTAGCATCGAAGCTTTTCCCGAAGGATGAGGCAACGGAGTTATACTGCTGTTGCTTTTCGGAGATGGACGACTCATTGGCGCAGTGGCGGGCGTACGCTGACGATGGCCGCGGGGTCGCGATTGGATTCGACCGCGGGTTCTTGGGCTCCCTCTACAAAAAGTACCGCGGGCTCTTCCTGCGAACGGTCGTCTACGACCCGAAAAAGCAGGAAGAAATCGTGGAAGAGATCATCACGCAAACTAGGAACGACCACGACCCGCCGCCAGCCGGGTTGCCCGGGGAACTCACGGAAGACTTGCCCGCGACTGTCGCAAAGGTCAGCCTGTGGCTTTACGCGGCCTGGTGCAAGAATCCGGCTTTTCACGAAGAGCGGGAGTCCAGGCTTGTCTACAATCCGAAAGTCGACCAATCGACGGCGATTGGCCAACGGCGGTATCGTTCAACCCGTGGGAAGATTGTGCCCTATTACGCTCTACCGCTCACGGCGGACGACGGGGTAACGGTGATCCGCGAGATAATGTTCGGCCCCAAGAACGCGCACAAGCACAACGAGGCCGTCGCGCGCAGATTGCTATCAGACAAAGGCTATTACGCCAGCAGGATCAGTTTCCGGGTGTCCGAGGCCACCTACACATAGCGCTCGGACCTTCTAACCGCCCGGATGCTCACTCGTAAAGCCAATCCGCCACGCGCAACTTGGGGATGCGCGCGAAGTCGCGCAGATTCGCCGAGAGCAGCAAGGTGTCGTTGACGAGAGCCAATGCCGCGACGTTCAGATCCTGCGGATACTCGCTTTGCGAGCCGAACGAACTTGTCAGCGGCGCGCTTTTCGATGTGAGACAGCCGTGCGACCATCCCTGGTGTCGTGTGCTGCGTCTCGTCCAGCACTTTGGCCGGCTGGTCACAATAGATGCCGACAACCGTGCCTTGGCGGGTGTGGATGAGTTAGTCGCGGCGCGATTTGTCCGCCTTGCGAGCATGGAGTTCATCGTTTGCGAAATAAAGCCTTAACGAAAGCGGTCAGCTTGTCGAGTTGGCCGAGGGCCATCGCCACGATAGCAAGGATTCCGATGATGATAATGACCAAGTTCCCGTCGATATGTTCCATTGGAGGACTCTGTCGGTTGGGTTGAAAACCCTTGCAAATCGCCTTCCTGGGAAAATCCGAGAAAAACCTGACTGGTTCGCTAGGGCTTTTGGGCTAGAACCCACGCTCTTCACTGCAAGCGAGAGCGGGGTTCTCCGTTGCCCCGTACTCTAGCACACTGCCGTCGGAGTTTTTGCCAATAAGGCTTTGCCGTCCGCCGCCTCTGTGCCTGAACGACACGGGTGGGCTGAAGCCAGCGCAACACGTTACACGCCATTTTTTGCCTGCCACGACTCGGCAGCTCGCTCGGCCGACCAGTCGGCGGCGCAGCGGCACTCCCCCCAGCGCCCGGCCCGGCGGGTCTGGTAGGCCAAATGGCTCGAAGGCCTCGCCGGGCTCTTTTTTCATGGGTTCGTAACCCGCGTCGGTCACCCCCACTCCTCAGGCAAGCGGCAGGGTCGGTGCCAAAAAGTCAGGAAACCTCCGGTTTTTCTTGACCGACAGGCAATTTGACACTCGCGCCAAACCTCCACGGGACAATATCAGGGCTGACCCGCCTCCATGCCATCTTGGACGGCATACTCGTACCGAGGGTGGGCAACGGTTGCGCACTCCTCCGCAAGCAAAAGTCGCTGTTCAACGAAAGTCGGCCGGCGCCCTTCGGGGGTGCGCAACGGCTGCGCACTCGGGCACATCAAATACAGTGACTTCCGCCGCTTGGCGTGCTATCCTGCTGATAGCGAAAGGGCTTACCCATGAAGTTCCACGAATACAAGACGCTTTGGGAAGAAGTCCGGGGCCGGCTCCCACGGCACGCCACCGAGGAGAAGTTCTACGACGTGGCCATGGCGGGCGGTGCCCGGACTGGCAACGGCCTAATCTTGGCCGAGGGCATCTGGAAGCATCTCCGCCGCCCGTACTACCAGGTCTACCCGGCGATCATTCCGGCCCTGCTAAACCTTCGGCTCGACATTCAGACAAGTCTGATTCATACGCCCATGCCGGCCTTGGTGGTTCGCCTGCCGGCCGACAAGCCGATCGACGAACTGCCCGGCGTGCAGACCGCCCTCATGTGCCAAGACGGTCTCGGCGAAGATTTGCGGTTGTGGGTGAACTTTATGCGCCCCACGGGTTTGGCCAACATGCACATCACGCTGGGCTGCGAGCCGGGCAAGACCCTGGAACAGTCGTTCCAAGAGTCGGCGGCCAACACGCAGAACTACGTCATAAGCGGCAATTTCTATTCGGAAGAGTACCTGCCGATGGTGCTGAACAGCATGCGGCTCTGCGCGATGCTCTGCCTGCTCGCCGACGATCCCGACGCGATTACGCCGGATGTCCTGGCGGATGACCGCCAGAAGTACGAGGCCAGCGGCGACCAGAAGTACGTCGATCGGGCGCACCGCCGCGGCAAGGTGGGCTGGAACGTGGGCCAGCAGATCGAGGTCATGCCCCACTACCGCCGCCCTCACCCGGCATTGGTCTGGACAGGACACGGCCGGGCAGTGCCGCGGATCGTCATGCGCAAAGGCAGCGTCGTGCATCGGGACGTGCTGGCGCGGGTGCCGACCGGGTTTGAGGGTGAGCCAGATGTTGGAGCGGCCGACATTCGAGGTAATCCATGAAACTCGTCTGGCCGACCGACATCCACTTGGATCATGCCAGCGAATCGGCACGGTGGGAGCGATGCCCATCGGTCGAGTCGCCCTTGGGCGTCACCTGCCTCAATCGATGTGGCGGGCTCGCTCCAGATTGCCATGCGTGTTGCGTCCCGCCTTCCAGACAACCATCCCGAGGTGCTCCAATCGCTGCCGATTGCGGCGGCACGGGCTACGGGGCCGGATCGTGCATCTGAAGGTTCATTTTGCTGCTAGGCTCCGCACCCTGTATTTATTCCCCGTTTTTCGGGTCGAATTAGTTCTCAGGCAAGGCTAACCCACGTTGTTGCCGTCATGTCGGGCGACACGATACAATCGACTTTGTGCTCGTATCAACAGCCAGAAGTGCGCCTGATGGTAGGTGATCAATGCCCCGGAACGAACCAAGGATGAGATATGGATCTGTCGTGCTATGCCTATTACTGGCGGTAGCGGCCTTTTCTGGAGCGGAAACGGCCCCGGCTGCAACCGAGATTCCAGTCCCGAAGCTGCTCAGCCCGCCCGATAAGATGGAGATGACCGACGTGGCCAGCTTCTTCCGTTGGACACCGATCAAGAGTTGCGACAACTACGAGATTCAGATTGGCCGGGACGCTCATTTCCGCGACCTGGTGAAGCGGAAGGTGACGAAGAATGTCCGCTATCACGAAGATTGTTACTTTCCCCGCGAGATCCTGCCGCCCGGCAGCTACTGCTGGCGGGTGCGCGCCATCGTCGCTGGCCGGGAAGGGCCTTGGAGCGAGACGTCCTGCGTGCAAGTCAACGCGGACCATGCGGTAGCCAATCGCGTGGTACGGACCATCACGTCGGCAAAACCCGTTTTCCTGATGCGCAACCGTGCGTGGGACCCGCGCGCGGTCCCGCTTGAGAACATCCGCTCGATTCTTCCTGGGGGCCTGGAAGGAATCATCGTTCCCGACGACATCACGATTTGGACCGCCACCGATGTGGCCCTTGCCAAGGCCCGGAAGTACGACGAGTTGGGCATTGATTTCGTGGCCTGGAATAACCGTGGCCGTGCGCCGCTCTCACTGCTGGAATACTTCTTTCAGAACTTCAAGCACTGCATCGGCACTGCCGAAGGAGAGCACTTCTGGGGCTGGCACTGGGAACGCGGCCCGGAGGGAAACTTTTCTGAGGAGGATTACCTCCAGCGGGCCTGGGTCCTGTGCGGAAAGTACGGACGCTTGTACTTCTGGGGCGACGGCGAGCCCAGCTCCTACCTGTGGACTTCTGCGAGCTACGAGAACCGCGACGTGTTCCGCCGCTACCGTAGGAACCTCGTGCCCATGTTCAAGTCCACGATTGGGCACGTCGCGCTACATTCCATCGGTGCTGTGGAAGGTCTCATAGCCTCGGGGTGGGTCGAGAACAGCGGCATGTGGGCGGACGAGTTCGTTTGGGGCGAGTGCGGATTCGGCGGCCTCGGCGAAATCAGTGAGAAGGGAAAACCAGATGACACTCGCTGCCCTTGGATGTATGACGTCCAAATGTGGCTCATGGGCATTGCCTCCGGTTCAACGGTGTTCCACCTGGAATCCGCGCACCAGTGGAGTGATCAGGCCACCGCTTCGGAGAACTATCGGCGATTCTTCCTGCCCTTCGTTCGGGCCGTCGTCGAGCACGAGATTCTCCCCTCGCGGCAAGCCTTCCTCGATAACATCCATTTGGCGGTCCAGTGCGACTACGAACTCGCCAAGATAAGACACCAGGGGCGATACGAGCCTGATTTCGGTTTCCTCACCAGCTTGTACGCGCTGAAGCACACGCCGTTCCAGGAGATTATCCCCGACAACAGCCGCTACGGCATCATTTGCCTGCTTCCTCCCACGGCGGTTTGCCTGAATCCCAAGACGCAGATCGTGCCGCAGACGGAACTCTTGGCGAAAAACGATGCCCGGCAGTTGTTTGATCGGGCCTACCCGGAGCGATTCCAGGGAAAAGCCTTCCAGTGGGAATGCGACGGTACGGTCATCGTTACCAATTCCAATGAGAACCTGGACATCGACCAGCACTTCCGCGTCGATTTGCCTCGCGGCCGAATACAGTCGCTTCGTGGCGTCATTGGCGTGCATCAGTACCTGCTGGGCAAGATCGACAAGGACGGAAAGGGCTTCTGGTTCCAGACGAACTGCCAGTATCCCGAGCGACGGCTGGAATTGGAACTCTGCACGGCCCACGAGCCGCAGGTCACTGTCACGCCTTCGCAGGCCCGGATTACCGGCAATTGGGACGCAGGGAAGAAATGCTATAAGCTGTCGCTTTCGGTGAAGGATGGTGTGGCGGAATGCGTCGTCCGTTGATCCCAGCCGTGGTTGACAGATCCAGAATAGTACGGATACTAGAATTCTGTCCGCGCCCGCGTGGAGCGACGGCTGGCCTGACTCCAGAAGGTCCAGCCGGACATCGCGTGCTTCCAGGAATTGAGCAAGGCAAAGTGGCAGCAGGGAGTACGATTCCTTGACTGAAAAGAGAACGGCAAGACAGGTAGCTGTAACGAAGCCAAAACGGCAACCACCGAAACGGCCCGCTACGTCCAGTGACCGGCCTTCATGGGAACAGCGGTTCCGAGAGCTGGAATCGTTCAAGAAGACTCAGGGGCATTGCAATGTTCCCGCCATATATCCGCCGAACCCCGCCCTCGGTCGTTGGGTGGCCAATGTCCGCCGTGCCAAGAAACATGGTGCGATTACAGAGGAAAGAGTGCGTCGCCTTGATGCTCTCGCCTTTCGTTGGGAGCGGAAACCAGCCATTGCTGCTGTCTGGGAACAACGCATCCACGATCTGAATTCCTTCAAGCAGGAGCACGGCCATTGCAATGTTCCAGATAGATACCGCCCAAACCCTGCCTTGGCCCATTGGGTGGCCAACCTTCGGCACCGGAAGAAGCGGGGAAAAGTCGACGAGGGGAAAATCCGCTGTCTGAACACGCTCGGCTTCTGCTGGGTGCGGCAGGCGACCTGGGAGCAACGTATCCACGATTTGACAACGTTCAAGCAAAAATATGGGCACTGCAACGTGCCAATGCGGTATCCGCCAAAACCTGTGCTGGGTTGGTGGGTGAGTAGCATCCGGCAACGGAGGAAGCGTGGCGAAATTGCAAAAGACAAGATCCGCCTCCTCAATGCGCTGGGTTTCTGTTGGCAAATAAGACAGCGTGGCCTCCAGATTCCTTGGGAACAACGCGTCAACGATCTGAAAGCGTTCAAGATGGAGCACGGTCACTGCAATGTGCCAACCCTATACCCGCCAAACCCTACACTGGGATATTGGGTCACCAACCTTCGGAAACAGAAGAAACGCGGCACGCTTGCCAAGGAGAGAATCTTCCTGCTCGATGCCCTCGGCTTCTGTTGGGTAAGGCGGGAGACGGAAAGTAGCCAGAAATCAATGATGTCCAGGGAAACTTGAACGGACATCCGTTTCGTGGTATGTTGGCTGCGCTGGGAAAAGTGAAAATTTGAATAGGAGTAAAGTCTCATGGTTCTAAATCGCGATCGATTTCGTCTTCTCGCTGCCGTGGCTGTTTTTCTCGCCCTTTTCGTGGGCGGCCAGGCCGTTTCCCATGCCAAAAATCCGGCCACGACAGGCGACTCGCCGTTGACGCCCATTACGCAGGGGCAGCGAGTCTTCACCTGCGGACACAGTTTCCACTATTGGATTCCCGCGATCCTGGCCAACATGGCCCAGGGGGCCGGCATCCAGGGCCATGAGGCGGTCGGTCTGTCGGCTATCGGCGGTTCGCGGGTCATTCAGCACTGGGACGTACCAGACGATAAGAACCAGGCGAAGAAGGCCCTCCGCGAGCGCAAGGTAGATGTATTGACCCTCTCGCCTATGCATCAGCCAGACGACGGAATCGAGAAGTTCGCCACCCTGGCTTTGGAGCACAACCCGAACGTCCGTGTCACGATCCAGGAATTTTGGATTCCGTGGGACAAGTTCGAATGGCCCTTCACGGGCAAGCCCGACGCGGTGGATTTCGACACGGCGAAGATTTCCGAACTGCGGAAGATGCACGCGCCCTATTTCAAGACGTTCGACGACTACGTGCGCACCTTGAATAAGAAGCTCGGTAAACAGGTCGTGTTCGTCGTACCGTCGGGCCAGGCGGTCCTGGCTCTGCGTGAAAAGATCGTCGCCGGCCAAGCGCCGGGGCTCCCAAAGCAATCCGATCTTTTCAGCGACAAGCTCGGTCATCCCCAGCCGCCGCTGCAAGCGCTGGCGGCCTACTGCCAGTTCGCCGTCATCTATCGCAGGAATCCCGTGGGCATGCCGCTGCCTGACATTCTGGCCAATGCGCACAGGCCCGCATGGGACGGAAAGCTGAATCGTTTGCTGCAAGAACTGGCATGGGACGCCGTAACACACCATCCGCTCAGCGGGGTGAGAGGCGATGTAACGCCCGCACCAGCAGCTAAACCATGAATCAGGCCGTTGCCGGTTCAATATCCTTTTGTGCCCGCAGTCGAAGTTACGGGTAGCGGAAAGTCCTTCCGCCGACGACTTCCTACTGTTCTTCTCCCGCAAGGCCGTGGCCGACGTGCTGCTGGAGGCTGCGAGGTCGTACCCGCAATGCCAGATCCTCGTCCTCTGCGGTCACACCCACGGCGGCGGCGAGATCCAGGCGGCGGAGAACCTGCGGGCCGTGACCGGGCCGGCCAAATACGGGCGACCGGAAATTCAACGGACGATCCAGATCGAGTAGACGACTCAGCCATGAACCGACTACCCCCACTGTTAGACTGGGTGGCGGTCGGCAGCTCACCAAATCGCACGGTCCTAGCCCCGAATCCGGGGCTAGGACGGCCACTTGCGGGCGGGTGTCAGACTTGTTAGGGTTTTAGGAATCGGACAGTTTCCGCCCATTAAGGGCTAACAACCCCAGGCCACCGACCAATTTTCCAATCCGGCGTCGGGTGTCCCTATCCAGAGCAGTCAAAACGCACGAGGGCCGAAGATGAAGGCGCGCGAAGTATATCTCGGCATCGACTTTGGCACGTCGAACTCTAGCATCGCCTACGTGATTGCCGATCCTCGGGATGCATCCGCGAAGAAGATTGACGTAAAAACGGTGCGCGTCCAGATGGACGACGAAGGGAACGCGACCACCGATAGAATCCCAACGATCGTTTCGTTGAACTTCGATGATCACCGCACGAAGACGCCACTGTTGGGCTGGGAGTTTATTCGGCAATTTCGCCAGCCCAAGCGCAAATCGCAGCTTTTGCGGCACGGGCAGACGTTCTTCCGGTCCATTAAATCCGATCTCGGGACCTTTCGCTGCTATCCACATGCCTTCACGAAAGACTTCCCCACGCCCGAGCATGTCGCGGCGGCGATCATGCAGCGCCTGGTCGAGGAAGCCCGCAAGAAGCTGCCTGGTTACGATCTGCGTCGTTCACATGTCGTGGTGACGGTCCCCGCCTCACTCAGCGCGATTGCCCGCGAACAAACTCTTGATGCGGCACGGCTCGCGGGCCTGGATCGGGATCTGGTGGAACTAATTGACGAACCCGTCGCGGCTTTGCTTGACTTCGTAAATGATGGGCGGGCGGCTGGCCTACTTCACGAGGATCATCCGAAGAATCTTCTTGTCTTCGATTACGGTGGCGGTACGCTAGATGTGTCCTTGGTGCGAGCCCGTTTCGATCTTGTCGGCCAGACCGGACTGAAGATCGAAAACCTGGCCATTTCGCAGTACCGCCGGTTGGGAGGTGATGATGTCGATCGCGCAGTCATGGACGAAGTGGTGTGGCCAAATATCGAGGCCCAGCTCGGCAAGGCGCGCGAGGAATTGCCTAGCCATCTGTGCCAGATGCTCGATGACACGCTGATTCCAACAGTCGCCAGAGGCCTCAAGGAAAAGATCTGTCGCCGGATCAAGTCACAGCAGGACCGGGCCAGCCGCGCGCGTGGAGGCCAAGGGGTAACCGATTTCGAGCACTTGCCCCGCAATTTCAACATTCCAGAAATTCCGGAAAAGAAGTTGCCAAGTCGTTTCAGTCTCTCCTCCGACGAGTTCAAGTCGCTTTTGGCGCCTTTCCTGGAACTGCCGGAGGGCGACAGCGACGATTGGCAGCACGACTGTCCTCAGTCGCTCCTGGTGCCCGTCTTGGAGGTGCTTGAACGCGGTGGTCTGAAACCATCGGAATTGCACGCCATCATTCTGCACGGTGGCGGTTGCCGCAACCCCTTGGTACATTCCCTCTTGGAAGAGGTGTTCGCCGGCAAATACATACTCTTCGGAAATGCACAGATCCTCGAAACACCCGAACTCGACGCCTCAGTTGCTCGCGGCGCGGCTTTGGCCGGTTACTGGCGACACGCACGGAAGGTCGAGATCGTGCCGCCTATCATCGCCGAGGAGATCGGAGTGCTAACGCTCAATGACAAGCCCGTTAAGTTGCTGGACAGCGGGGATCTGTTGCCGTTCCCGAGCGAGAACAGCACTTACGAGATTCCCGATGACTTCTACGTCCCTATCGCCGGCGCTCGCCAGTTGCTTGTTCCGGTGTACACCGGCCGCCAGCGGAAGATCGTCGCACGAGTCAAGGTCGAGTTGCCTTCGACTGCCAACCGTGGCGACATCGTGAAGATCAAGCTGCGAGTGGACCGCGACAAGACGTTGCACTGGTGGTTCAGTGTCGGGGGAGGTGACCCCTTCAGCGCTCCCAGTGTGCAGAATCCCTGGACTGCCGACATACCCACGCCCGCCGAACAACGTATACAACAGCACCGGCGCGAGATGCGTGAGCACCTGCTGAAAAATGGTGTGTTGCCGGCGCGGATGGAACTGGACGAGGCGCTCTATCTGTATAAGGCCGCATTGTCCAAGGCGGCCCCCGACGATGCCGCCCTGTATAACGAGGCTGAATTGGCAATCCATGACTACATCAATAAGCACGGCCCGGCTGCAACGGCCGCAAATCTGATGGGTCTCATTTGTGGAGTACGTGGGCGATCCGATGAAGAGCTTCGCTGGCACAAGCAGGCCGTTGAGTTGAACCCAGAGAATGGAGTGCTGCGGGGAAACTACGGTTTTGCGCTGGCAGACGCAGGACGCGATTCCGAAGGCGAGGCGGTAATGCGGCAGGCCCTGACGCTCGATCCGAGCCTGCGTTACCTGTATATGCGATTGGGTGACCTCTATCGCGAGCGGGGAGATGAGCAGGCGGCGCAGAAGGAGTTCCACGAGGCCATCCGTCTGGTCGAACGTGAGACAGGCAACCGGCCGGAATCCGGCGAGACCTGGCGTGCTGCCGAGATGCTTTACCGTCGCGTGGGCGATTATGACTGCGCCGCGGAGGCGCAACGCCGGGCTGTGACGGCGGCACAAACTGCGCGGTTCGGTGGCGATCCTGCTACCCGCATCGCCGGACCGGACAGCGGTTTTCTTCAAGCTGACGAGCATACATGAGGAGCGAACGTGAAGACCAAGCAGAAAAATCGCCGCTTGGCGGCGAAAAAGCCGAAGAAGCGAACCACATCAAAACATCGTCCACAAGCGGTTCTGCCCGGCTTGACTGCGCGGGATGTACGACAAATCGACATGGCCCTCCGAAAACTCGATCAGGCCCAGCAGCTTGCCGCAACTCGTGGGGCGGATCTCCTGGCCATCGCGGCTTCCCTGGGCAATGCGGCGGTCGAAAAGCGTCTACAGGAACTCGCGGCGCAACTGGCGAAACAAGAGTTGCTCCGCGATATTCTCGCCTTAAAGGACGCCTTTGCAGGGGCTTCACCAGGCAGTATGCCGGCGGAGATCGAGAGGCTGCAACTCTTGCCTGATGCCCTGCTCCAATGGCTGGCCGATTCGCTCGGCCTTTCTCCATCACCGGAACAGGGCGAATTGGAAGTGCCGGCGGCGAAGTTGGCTCGATTCGACTGTGATTTCTCGCCGCCGGCAGACGGAAGTCAACTCGTGCGGGTCCGCGTAACCTATCGAGGATGGCAACGGAATGGGAAGAGCGTGATTCGCACACGTGTCAGTTGTCGCACGAACTAGCGCCATGCTGGATTGCAAAGACAATCGCTGTATCAGCCGTAGAAAACCTGCGGGTCGTGACCGGCCCGGCCGAATACGGGCGGCCGGAGATTCAGCAGATACTGCGGGTTGATTGATCCTGATCAGGCCGGAACCTGCGCGACGCGCTATCGTATGGCGAGAAACGCCTGCTTTACCCGGAAAAGTTGACGCAATCCCGAGCCTTTCCCAGGCTGGAGCGGGTTCGGCCGCGGGCGCGCTCCCAAATTGGGCGACCTGCGCCCGGGGGTATATCGCCCCGCATGGACTTTTGGTAAGGTTAATCCTAGTGACTTCGGCCCTTGGGAAAGTGAGGTCCGTCCATGCCCAAAGCAGAACAGTTCTTGCGAGTCAAAGAGGCGGCCAAGCTGCTTGGCGTCGCCCCCAACACCGTCCGCGCCTGGGGCGAGCGGGGCAAGATCCCCGAATGTCGCCACCCGGCCAATAACTATCGGCTTTACAATCAAGCCGACCTGGAGAAGCTGCTCAAGCAGATTGAGCGGTCATTCACGAAGAAATAGCCGGCGCTGCGTTGCAGCCTGCTTGGTTTCGGCAATCAAGGCCGCTCGACGTGCGGCGTGAGGAACGAACCGTTGACTGAGACTACATTAAACCTCGCCCGTTTGCTCCAACTCCGCCTGGCGGTTGCCCGGTTCGGGGAAATGGACCGCGCCAAGTGGTGGAACACCAAGGGCGTGTTGTCCGACCTGGGCGAAATGGCGATCGGTCGCGGGTTCCCGAAGTCACACCTCTTCGCCCGCGCCCGCATCGTTTTCACGGTGGCGTCTACCCGTTGCCGCGAGGTCTTCGATCCGCCGAAGTGCGTCACGCTCTGGAAGCTGCCGCCGACCATCGAAGATCAACTTGGTGCCATGTGGTCTGAATGGCTCGACGCTCCGGCGCCGTGGACCGATTTCCTCGTCCGCGTCAACGAACAGAAAGCCCCTGGGCTTCTGGATGTCCTTTCCGGCTTGGAACTGATTGACGACCGCACAGTCGAGGAAGCAAAGCGGCTGAAACGCTCGCCTGACGGCCAGTCGGTTCTGCTGCCGGGCGAGTGCGATGCGACCGACGAAACGCTTGCGCTGTTGGCCGCGGGCTTCCATCGCAGTGAGCCGGGCAAGCTCGCGGTGCCATACGCTCGATTGCGGGAAGGGGACGTATGATGACCGCATCGTACAAGCCGTCCTGTTACCTGGCCACGAAAGGAGCCATGGTCGAGCCCACGTACCGCGCTTTCCAGCAATGGGACCTTGCGGCCACGCTGGCGGAAAACGTCCGGCGCATACGCGCAGAGAACCCGGTGGGTGGTCCAAGCGTGGCCTGGCTCAAGATGTTCTGCAAGATTCTCACCCGGCGTTTCGGTGTGGCCGAGACCATGCGGCCCCTTGTGGAACTTGTCCAACGCGGGTGGGACCTCGGTGCCTGGCGCCCGATCATGCTATGGCATATCTCCAGTTCCGACCCCCTCCTGACCGACTTCATCGCTAACTGGCTCTTCGACCAACGCAAGCAGGGCGTCGTGCTATTGAAGACCGAAGCTGCGCGGCAGTACCTGCGGACCTACCTTCACGCCCAACTCGGTGACCCCGGCGCCTGGAGCGATGCGAACCTTACGACGTCGGCCTCCGGGTTGCTCCGCACGGCGGTTGACTTCGGCCTGCTTATTGGCCGTCAGGTCAAGCAGTTCCAACCGTACCACCTGCCGGAACAAAGCCTGATGTATCTCCTGCACGCGCTCCTGGAACGCCTGGGGAGTACGCAGAAATTGATCCTTGCGGCCGACTGGCGGCTGTTTCTGATGACGCCCGCCGATGTGGAGGAAGAACTCCTTTGCCTGCACCAGTTCCGCAAACTGCGCTTCGAGCGGGCGGGGAGCTTGGTCGAGCTAACCCTGCCGTATTCGACGGCCACCGATTACGCGAGGAGTGCTATACCATGAGCGATTGGCGCGAGCGACTATGCGGAACACTGGAGCCGCTTCTGGCCAAGCCCGATCCGCGGCCCGACATCAGCGCCTACCGCGACATGCCGTTGTGCATCTTCCGCTACACCCCCTCGGCGGAGTTCGCGCTGCGACAAGAACTCTCCTTGCTCAAGACCCGGCTGGAACAGAAGGGCAAGCGGATCACGACCATTTCGCTGATGGACTGCACGCAGGTCGCGTTGAAAGACCATGCCCCCATTGAAAGCCTGGTCGAGGCCGAGTGCAACTTGGGCCATGAGACGGTGTCACAAACGATCCACCAGGTACTGAGCACCTACGCCCCCCTGGAGCAGATTGCCCTGGCCCACATCCCAAGCGATGCCAGTCCGCTACGGGACATCATCTGGTTCACCCGCGCCGGTGCCTTGTTCCCAAGCTATCGCACTTCGACCCTCCTAGAGCACATGTACGGGAAGATTAAGGTGCCGGGTGTGTTGTTCTTCCCTGGCGAGTTGGAACGGCCTGCCGGGCTGCGATTCATGGGCATCCACGAAGCGGAACATAACTACCGAGCCAAGATTATCTGACGAGCGCTACCATGGCCACCGAAAAGATTCAGGACCTCTTCGAGCTTGATATTCACCGCGACATCCGCGAGGTAATCAAGGTTGATCAGACCGACGAGGCGGTAATCCAAACCGAGATCAAGGAGTACATCGTCACGCGCTCGATCCGCGAGAGTTTCGTCGAGATCCTGGAGCGTTACCGCGAGGCGCTGCTGAAGCCCAGTGATCGGATGGCCGTGTGGATCTCCGGGTTCTTTGGCTCCGGCAAGTCGAGCTTTGCCAAGATGCTGGGTGTGGCCCTGGCTAATTGGCAGATCGGCGACGACACGGCCGCAAACCTGCTTGCCCAGCGTATCGGTGACCCGAAGGCGACCGTACTCCTGAAGACGATCGTCGAGAAGATTCCGACCAACTCAGTCATTTTCGATGTCGCCACCGACCGCGGTGTGATGCACGGCAACCAGATGCTCACGGAGATCATGTATCGCCAGCTTCTAAAGCACCTCGGCTACGCCAGCGACCTGGATCTGGCCGAGTTGGAGATCACGCTGGAAGGCGAGGGACGCCTGGAAGAATTCACAAATACCTACCATCGCCTCTACCCGAACAAGGAGTGGGACCGTGCGAAGAACCTCATCGCCTTGGCTATGGGCGAGGCCAGCCGGGTCATGTGCGAGCTGGATGGTCAGACCTACCCGGCCGCCGACTCCTGGATCAAAGGCGCCAAGGCACGGACCGACATCAGCCCCAATCACCTGGCCGAACGCTGCAAGGAACTCTGTCTCCGCCGGGGCGAGAACCGCAGCTTGGCCTTCGTAATCGACGAAGTTGGCCAGTTCGTCGCCCGCAGCGTCGATAAGATGCTCGACCTTCAAGGGATCGTCCAGGCCCTTGGCCGCATCGGCCAGGGGAAATTCTGGGTCATCGTCACGTCGCAGGAGAAACTCAACGAATTGGTCAGCGGCCTGGACGACAGCCGGGTGGAGTTGGCCCGGCTTATGGACCGCTTCCTGCCGCCCGTTCACCTGGAGCCCAGTGACATATCCGAGGTGACCAGCAAGCGCGTATTGGCGAAAAATGCCGACGCTGAGAAGACCTTGGGCGATCTGTTTGAGCGGAACCGTGGCAGTCTCACCGCCCACACGACCCTTTCGGCCGACATCCGCCTGCCGGAGTTGACCCGCCAGGCGTTCATTGACCTCTATCCCATGCTGCCGTATCAGGTCGATCTGGTGATCCACGTCGTTTCCGGGCTGCGCACCCAGGGCGGGGCCAGCCGTCACGTCGGCGGCGCCAACCGCACGGTCATCAAGCTGGCCCAGCAGCTCCTGGCCCATCCCAAGGTCGGGCTGGGCGAGCATCCGGTGGGCGACCTAGTGCGGATCGACCACATCTACGACCTGGTGCGCGACAACATCGACAGCGACATCCGCGACAAGATCGACCGCATCCCGGTCGAGGTCAACCACCCGATGGCGCAGCCGGTCGCCAAGGCCATCTGCCTGCTCCAGTTCGTCAAAAGTGTCCACCGCACGGCGGAGAATATCGCCGCAGCGCTGCACACGTCCGTAGGTGGCGATTCCCGCCGGGCTGAGGTCTGCCACGCGCTGGAGGCCCTCATGGCAGCCCACAAGATCCGCCAGGGCGACGATGGTTACCGCATCCCGACCCCTGCCGAGGATGATTGGGAGACACGCCGCGCGGGGCTGAAGCCTCACCGTTCCGACTCCAACAAGATCCTCCGCGACATCGTCGTGGAGAAGTTGTGGCAGCCTCAGCCCCAGCACACGCTCCTGAACACCCGGGTCTTCAAGGGCGGGCTCTTCCTCGACGGCCGTGAGCGGGTCAAGGGCGACATCGAGATCCACATCCTGCTGGCCGAGGATAAGGTCGACTTCGACCGCCTGACCGCCGAGGCGCGGCGCCGCAGCCAGGCCGAGACGGAGAACATATTGTGGGTCGTCCAGCTCGACGAGCGGATCGACCGTGAGGTTACGGAGGTGTTCCAGTCCCAGGAAATGCTCAGCAAGCACGAGCGGAGTGCCCAGACCGGCCCGGAGACCCGCCTGGTTGCCGAGGAAGCACGGCGCCGTGACAAACACAAAGGCGAGATCAGTCGGTTGCTCCAGCAGGCATTTCTGAATGGGTCGGTCTTCTTCCAGGGCGGCGATCGTAGCCCGGACGAGAACACGCCTACCGTGGTCAAAGCGGCCGAGGCCGTCATGGCCGAGGCCCTGCCCACGGTTTTCGATTGCTTCCAGATGGGCGCGGCCCGTGTCGCCCGCAGCGACCTGGTGGCCCTGGTCGAGAACGCCGATCTCCGCGGCCTGCCCGCCGTGTTCACGACACTGAAGCTCTTGCGGGTCGAGGGAGGCACACCTGTGCTGGTCACCGACTCCGGCCCGCTGTTCAAGATGTTCACCTGGATCTCCGGCAAGAACGACTACGGCATCACGCCCCAGGGTAAAGCATTGGACGCCGAATATGGCAAGGCGCCCTACGGCTGGGACTTTGACGTGGTGAAGCTCTTCGCCCTGTGCCTGCTCCGCGCCGGGCAGGTCGTGGTGACTAGCCAAGGCATGTCGATCGAATCGGTGGACGCCCTGACGGCCAAAGAGGTCTTCACCAATAACAACCTGTTCCGCGCCGCCACGTTCCGACCGAAGAAGAGCATCGACTTCGCCGAGATCCTCAAGGCGGCCGACGCCTACAAAAAGACCTTTGGCGAGCAGATCAAGGAGGTCGAACAGGGCGTGGTGGCCGCCGCGATCCGCGGCAGGTCGGCCGATCGTCAGAAAGACCTGCGTGCCGTCTATGCCCTGCTGGACAAATACCACCTGCCCGGCGCCGACGTCTTCTCGGGCGCGATCAGCCAGATGGATCAACTCGCCACGGCCGGAGAGGAAGAGGCCATCCTGGGTTTCTCCGGGTGCCACGCTGCGCTGAAGGACGCGCTCGCCCGCGCCGCCGACATCCGAAGTGCCGTAACCGAACCACAGTTGGTCACGCTGGGCCGAGCCCAAGATGTTTTGGCCGGTAGGTGGCCGTTCCTGGCGAGCGAGCCCGACCTTGACGAAGAGGACCGAAAATCGGCCGAGAAACTCGAAGACCTGATGCAAAAGGAGAGCTTCTACCGCGAACTGCCGTTGATCGACCAGCTCACCTCGCGGCTGGAGAAGCTCTATGCCAACCGATTCCAGGCGGCTGTCCAATGCCGCGCCGACTGCTACAAGCAGGCCGTGGAGCAACTACATGCGACGCCGGGCTGGGAACAGCTCGATGCTGACCGGCAGGTCCTTATTGCCAAGCCGCTGGCCAGTCGGGCGACAACCGATGTGCCTGCGTCGGTACCCATCCCCCAGCTTCGCGCCGATGTTGACGCCTGCTCGAATCGCCTTGCCAGTGCCGTTGCCGAGATCCACCGGCTCATTGAGGGAGACCGGATCGTCGTGGTCAAGGTTGTGGGCCACTTCAACGCCGGAATCGACACTGCCGAACAACTCGACGCTGCCCTTGGCGGCCTCCGCGACGAGTGCCTGCACCACATCGGTAAGAACAAGCGAGTCTTAATCCAGTAGAACTGTGCCACTGTGATCCCCAAACATGGACCAGGCCCTTCGTAACCAACTGCAACGCACGACCCAGGCCACCCGGAGGCTGCTGGAACAGGAGTTCGCTGCACAGCTTGAGGGGACGTACGACATCCTGCCGGACGGCACGATCGCCAAGAAGTCCGGGCCACACCTGGATGCCGGTGGACGGTTGGTACGGCAGAAACTCGTCGAAGCGGTCCAACACCACATTGCGAGTGGGCAGAACGCTGCCGAAGCAGTGGCGGACTACAGCCGTGAGGCGGCGTTCACCTGCCTCAATCGCTTCGTTGCCCTCAAGATGCTTGAAGCCCGTGAGCTAGTCCAGACCTGTGTGTCCAAGGGAGAGCAGTCGGGCGGCTTCCGAGAGTTCTGCGGCTTGGCACCGGGGCTCTCTGAGTTACCGGATGGCGGCTACCAACTCTACCTTGAAAGCCTCTGCGACGAGCTGAGTGTCGAGGTCAAAGTGCTCTTCGACCGCCGCGACCCGGCCTCGCTGCTCTGGCCGCGACGTCAAACGCTTACCGACCTTCTGGCCTTGCTCAACGACCCTGAATTGGCTTCGGTCTGGATCGAGGATGAGACGATTGGGTGGGTGTATCAGTATTTCAACAGCCCGGAAGAGCGGCGGCAGATGCGTGACGAATCGCAGGCCCCGCGCAACAGCCGCGAGCTGGCGGTACGCAACCAATTCTTCACGCCACGCTACGTGGTCCAGTTCCTGACCGACAACACGCTCGGGCGGATCTGGTACGAGATGCGGCAGGGCCAGACGGCGCTCGTGAAAACATGCCAGTATCTCGTCCGCCGCCCAGATGAGGTCTTTCTGGGAAACATGACCTCGCCCGAGGAGGAATGCCCGAACGAAGGCTGCATGGAAATGGTCCGGTTACTTCAGACTGGCGACGAATCGACGTTTGCCGCCTTCGACGCTCGTGATAGCAACGGCGTCCAGCGGATGATCGACCTGGCGCACTGCGTGGAAGGTTTCACGCGGCGTGCTGTTGGCGACAAGGCGACCTGGAAGTGGCTGGAGCATACTACCGCAAGGGTCGCTGATCTTACTGTTCTTTCAGAGCTATCCACCCAGGATATTTTGGATCTGCTCTATCTAACCTGTCGAGCAGAACGCGCTGGAGGTGAAGGCGGCATATACCGCGAGCGATGGTTCATCAACGCGGCCAACGAGGTGCGTCGCCGGGCGCTGCGGTCGCGTGAATCCGACCTGACGCAAGAAGCACTGCTCAAACAGCCGTACTACGTTCCGCATCGGCCGCTTAAAGACCCGCGTGACATCAAGATGCTTGATCCGGCCTGCGGTTCAATGCACTTCGGGCTCTACGCCTTTGACCTCTTTGAGAGTGTTTACAACGAGGCATGGGAGATCGAGGCCGCCCTTGCTGAAAGTGTTTTCGTCCGATCCGAAGGGCTTGAGTCGCTCCACAAGACCTACGATAACAACAACGAAGCCTTCCTCCACGACGTGCCGCGTCTCATTATCGAGCGGAATATTCACGGGATCGACATCGACCCCCGCTGCACTCAGATCGCGGCCTTTAGCCTTTGGATGAGGGCGCAGCGGGCTTACAGCGAACTGGGCTTGGAACGAAGCCAACGCAAACCGATCCGCAAGACGAACATTGTGGTCGCCGAGCCTATGCCAGGCGAAGAAGACATGCTGGAGGAGTTCCTACGAGGTTTGCGCGAGGATCGGCTGGAGGCTTTGATGCAGAGTGCCCTGGACATCCGGGCCGACAAGCGAATCCGCGCAACCAAGGCGATGGCCGACAGTCTCTGCGGGTTGGTCCGCACGATCTGGGACAAGATGAGACTCGCTGGCGAGGCGGGCAGCCTTTTGAGAATTGAGGAGGAACTTACCGCCGCGATTGCCAAGGGCCGTGAGGAATGGGAGGGAAAGCTGCCACTTTTCCGCATGACGGAATATGACGTGAGCGGTCAACACCGAGATCAGTTATTGAAGTTCATTCCTGGAGAAGCAGAAGACTTCTGGGGGAAGGCCGAAACATTGGTGCTGGCCGCGATGCGAGTGTTCGCTGCACAGGCGTCCAACGGATCGGGGTTCCGACGTAGATTGTTTATGGATGACGCCGAACACGGATTTGCGTTTGTCAACCTTTGCAGATACCGGTATGACTCGATAGTGATGAACCCGCCATTTGGCGAGTTCATCGCGGATGACTTCACTTTCTTAGACAAAAATTATCCGTTAAGTAAGCGCGATCTTGGTGTAGTCTTTGTTGATCGGGCGTTCGAGCTTTTGGAGCGGGACGGAGTTGTGGGCGTGCTTTTCTCGCGGAAACCGTTCTTTGTCGACACCCAATCCGAGTGGCGACGACAGGTTATTTCAACCCATTCAATCAAGCCTTCCGCTGACCTCGGACATCGAGTACTGGATGACGCACTCGTTGAGGTAGCCGCATCGGTATTTGGCCCACTTTCATCGGACTGGTTGTTTATAGCGTGTTTGGACGCCGAGGATAAGAAATCGGCCTTGATCTCCGCAATCAGCGGCACGGCTCCCGAAAGGATATATTGCCGCGACAGCCACGATTTCCAGTGTCTACCATCTGCCCAGTTCTCTTACACCTCTCCGCGTACGCTCCTGTCACTTTTTAGCAAATGCAACCCGATGGAACCCGACGTAGCGTTGGTGCGCATGGGGCTGAGTTCCTCCGACAATGACAGGTTTCTCCGATTGGCGTGGGAATTGCCACCGAGGACGGGAACAGTCTGGACTCGAATTGCAAAGGGGGGCGAGTACTCCCAGTTCCTTTCCGATAACGAGTTAATGGTCAAGTGGCACGATGGATACGGGGAGATGGCCGCTTACAACCTTTCCGTTGGAAATGAGGCCCAGAGCCGCCGCGGTTCCCGACACTATTTCCAACCGGCGCTTACGTATACCGAAAGAACGGCCAGCAGGTTTTCCGTTCGCCTTCTACCTCCGGGTTCGATCTTTAGCAACGCTGGGCCAGGCATACTTCCCGTAAATGCCGATCATTTATTGCCACTCCTTGGCGTGCTGTCGAGCACACTCTTCTACGCTCTTCATGAGTTATGCCTGGGCGGCGGCGACTCGGTCAGTTCTGGATCGGCCGCTCGCCACTACACTTCGGGCCTGCTGGCGAAGATGCCGTTTCCTGACGTTGCTAAGCTCAGCGCAGTGCCTTCACGCAATGTGCAACAACTCCTTGAAATGCGGCTTCGGGATTTGATGGCCTCGCCGACCAGTTCATTCTATTGCGCGCAACACGCGCGGATTTTCGACTTGGGCTCGCTTCAGAGTTATGCAAGTGAACACTTGGTGGCTTTTGAGGATCGGTTCTTGCAGGCAATGTCACTGAGTTGGGAAATTGATCTGGCGGTGACTCGAAGTTATGGAGCTGATGAATCCAGTCTCGATGTCGTTGCTTCGCTCGTAGGACGTCATCCTTACTCGTATGCTCATTCAGATGGAGATGGAATCGACCAAGCCCGCTTCTCCGAGCTTTTCGGACTGTCCGACGATGACCTTGTAGACGCTGCCGCCGAACATTTGGGCTTTCCGCGATATATCGTGGTGCAGAGCTACGTTTGGGACCGGCGGTACGAACTCTTGTGCCATTACTTTGGGATCAGCCCCCAGGATGTCGTCCGTTACCGCCGCGAACTAGGTCTTCTGCCTCCAGGCTTGCTTCAAGTGCTGGCAGAAGAAACAGTGTCATATCTGTTTGGCGTGGCTTTCGGGCGTTGGGTATCATCCTGCCAAGAGCCGGTTAATGGTGTTGCCCTTCTGGAGCACGGAATTCCCGCCAAGCCACCGGCGTTGATTGGAAATGATCGAGCTGTTGAAGCAAGCGTGGAGTTGGTGGACGATCCCGGCCACAAGAACGATGTCATTCTATCGCTGCGGCGCGCAATCAAAGAAGCACATTGCGAAGCTGATCATTTGCTTGAAGAGTTGTCCCATTTGGTGCGTGGCGGTGCTGGTGACTTGCGGTCTTGGATACGCCGTTCATTTTTCGACGTTCACATCAAGTCCCATTCGATGCACCGGCGTAGCGCACCAATCTACTGGGAGCTGGCCACGCCATCGCACGGTTATGCCGTTTGGCTCTACTACCACCGTTTCACGGCCGACACATTCTATAAGGTGCTCAACGACCATGTGAAGCCAAAGTTGATTCACGAGGAGCAAAAACTTTCCCGGATACGCGCTGAGGCAGGAATGAGCCCCACGCGAGCACAGGAAAAGGAGATAGAAGCTCAGGCGTCATTTGTTACTGAGTTGACTTCATTCCGTGAGGAGATTGAGGGTATCGCCCCCCTGTGGAACCCGGATCTGAACGACGGGGTCATCATCAATTTCGCCCCGCTGTGGCGGTTGGTGCCCCAACACAAGTCCTGGCAGAAGGAGTGCAAGGACTACTGGGTCAGGCTGATCGCTGGTGAGTACGACTGGGCCCACTTGGCCATGCACCTCTGGCCTGAGCGGGTCGTGCCCGAGTGCCGTGAGGACCGTAGCCTGGCCATCGCCCATGGGCTGGAGGATTTGCTCTGGGTCGAAGACTACGGCCGATGGCGAGCGCTCAGTGAACCGGCCGACGAGATCAAAAGCCAGAAGAAACGGTGGCGGCTGAAGCAACATGACCGGCTCAGGGACGAACTCGCCTCACTGGCCCAGGGCGCAAGTGCGAAACGGACTGCCGCCGAGGTATGGATGATGCTTGAAGCGGGCGATCTGGATGACACCTGCCCCGCGTTGCTGCTGTGGCCCCGGCGAGTCGTCGAAAAATGCGCGTTGGACCCGAGGTTGGCGGACAAGCTGCATGTCAACATTCCGAGACGCCGGACTGATAAGGCCATCGAACAGCTCGTCAAAAAGTATGAAGAGAATGGCTGCGGGGACATGGTAGACGCGGTTTGCGCGGCGGTCGCCGAGCGCGATACCCCCTATCCCAGGATTTGGAAGTCGCTGGAGACCGGCGAAATCGACGAGCAGGCGTTGGCCTTGGCCCTGTGGCCCGACCGCGTTGTGGACAAATGTGCCGGGGACGTGGGGCTTGCCCAAAAGCATGATCTGGCACGGTTCTTTTGGTACGACGATCCGTGGTCGAAAGCCTGGCGCCGACGCGAATCACCGGACGTTGAGGTCAAGAACGAAATTGCCCACCGGCACAAACCAGCCGTCAAGGCTGCCCTGGAAAGCCTGCTTTCGGCACCGACACCTGGCACCGGGACGAAGAGACAAAGGAAGAAGTGACAGCGGACCACTCCCATGCACGAGTTTCATCAGCATCTTAGCAAACAACTGGCCCAACACATGGCCGAGCGGGCTGTAGTGGTCTGGTACGATCCCCGGCGGGAATTCACCAGCTACGTGGCCGAACTCGCAGGCGGCAACATGCCCAAGCCGTGTGGGCTCGACATGGTGACCATCGTCGATGCCAAGGCGTCTCTGTGCTGCGCCGGACAATCACTCTACGGAGTCAAGTTCGCTGTCGAGAGCCATGTGGCCGTGGATCGGCCCAAGTCGATCGTCCTCTACCTCCCCGGCTACACCCGGGCGCAACAGACCTCGCCCCTGGCCGAACTGGAGTTAGGCGGGATGACGTGGGAGCCGCAGCTCAAGCGGGAGGCCCGCCGAGTGCTGAAGAACCGTTACGGCGACGGTCAGATTGACCAGATGCTCCAGTCCGAGAACGTGACCTATGCCGACGTTGTGGGCCTTCTCCACGGGAACGGGGGCGCGTTGCTGAGTGTCATCGTAGCCGAGGCCCGCGGCGACAACGCTGCCATCCTGGCCTGCTGGCTGGCTGATCCAAGCTACGACGCCACGATCATGGAGAAATCGGCCGATGCCGAGTTGCACCAGCTCGTCGCCTCGCGCCTGGGGCTGGAGATCGCCCCGGAAATGCCGCTGGACGAGGCCCGGCGCCGAGTGGCCCGTTACGTGCTCCTGGGTGAGTTCCGCAGCGACCTTCAGGCCGAACCACCCGCCACGGTCCAGATGGTCCCTCGTCCATCGACCAAGGACCAACTGGAGATGATCCGACGCGTGGCAAGCGAGTTGCGCCGTCGTCATCCGGCCGCTTATGTCACGACGGCCGACGCGGTGGAGCAGGAGTTCAGCCTGGCAGCGCAGTCCATCCCGCCGGAAGTCCTTGGCGAAATCGACACATTCCGCTTCGAGGAGTCGCTCCTGCTTACGCACACCGGGAACCTGATCTTCTGCGGGCAGTACGGCAAAGCGCTGGAGGCAGTGCGGCAGCGGCGGCAGAGCTTCTGGGCCCAGTACGAGTTCCGCCGCCAGGAGCAGTGGCGGGCCTGTGAGCTGATGGCCGAACTCGGCCAGGTGGTGGATGCCGTAGCGAACGAGCTTCCGGCGATCGGCACAGCCGCAGCCCGCTGGGTTGAAGGTTACACCGCGCCGGAGGGCTGGCACCGCGTGGACCTCCTGCACCGGCGGTTGGAGTCGGCGCAGGCGGCCATGAGCCACGAGGTCGAGTCGGAGCAGGCCCTGTGCCGGGTACGGAACGAGTACAACGCCCTGCTGGGCAAGATGACCCGGGGGTTCGTCGCGTCGCTGAAGGACTCGGGGTGGGCGATCCCGGGCCTGCTTCAGCAGACCAACGTCTACGCGCGCAAGGTCGTCAATGGGGGCGGGTCGGTGGCCTACTTCCTTGTCGATGCCATGCGGTACGAGATGGGCGTCGAATTGGCGCGGCAGCTCGACGGCGCCGAGCAGTTGAGCCTGGAACCGGCGCTGGCGGCTGTGCCGACGATCACGCCGGTGGGCATGGCGGCGCTGCTGCCTGGCGCCGAGGGGTCGTTCTCGGTAGTGGAGAACGGCGGGAAGCTGTCGGTCCGGATTGATGGGGCACTGGTTGGCAGTCTCAAGGACCGTCAAAAGGCATGGAAGGGCCGGGTGCCTGGCATTGTGGACCTGGAACTCGAAAAGGTGCTGAGCCAATCGGCCGGGCAGCTCAAGAAAAGGATCGGAGAGGCGCCGCTTCTGCTTGTCCGTTCGCTGGAAATTGACGCCATGGGCGAGGGTGGCATGAACATGCTGGCCCGGCAACTGATCGACACGGCAATCGCCAACATTGCAAGGGCGATCAAGCGGCTCGCGGGATTGGGGATTGCGCGGTTCGTCGTGGCAGCCGACCACGGCCACCTTTTCGGCGAGGAGCGGGACGAATCGCAGCGGATCGAATCGCCGGGAGGTGACCCTGTGGAGCTTCACCGCCGATGCTGGATCGGCCGCGGTGGCTCGAATCCTGCGGCGACCGTCCGCGTGCATGGCGCCCAGCTTGGCTACGATACCGATCTCGACTTCGTCTTCCCCTCGGGGGACGGTGTGTTCAAGGCGGGCGGCGACCTGAGCTACTACCACGGCGGCCTGAGCCTCCAGGAGTTGATCGTGCCGGTGCTCTGCGTGCGGATGGCCGTGGCGGGCGCCAAGGACGAGGAGGCCGACTGGAAGGTGACCCTCTCCGGGCTGCCGGAGCGGATCGGCAGCCGCATCGTGCGCGTGGACATCCAGGTGCAGAAAGGGTTCTTCAACGCTGGCCAGGCAGTGGTACGGCCGGTCCTCCTGTACCAGGGTACTCAGGTCGGTCATGCCAGCATCGCACTGGACGCCACGCTCGATGCCGCCACGCACCGCCTGACGGTTGACGTGGGCAAGACCTGCACCGTTGGCCTGCAACTGCTGCGCGAGGACGTGCCGAGTGTGAAGGTGGTCATTCTCGACCCTAACTCCGATCGTATCCTTATTGAATCGAAAGACATCCCCGTAAAGCTGGGAATTTAGGCCAAGGTATCCATCATGTCGCAACTTGAATCCATTCCCCGAGACACCCTCGACGACAAGCTGACCCGGATCTTCGACGGGAAGGTTGTCCGCAAGGACCTGGTCCGCAAGATCAAGGTCGGCGCCAACGTGCCCGTCTTCGTGTTGGAGTTCCTGCTGGGCAAGTATTGCGCCTCGTCGGACGAGGTGGCCATCCAGATGGGCTTGCAAGTCGTCAACGAAACACTGGCTAACAACTACATCCGCGCCGACGAGGCCATGGTGGCCCAGAGCAAGGTCAAGGAGAACGGTAAGCACCAGTTCCTCGACAAGGTCAAGGTCCGGCTCGTGGACTCGGATTACTGGGCCGAGTGCGTCAACTTCTGCGACAAGTTCGTCCACATCGCCGACCAGAATGTGCGCGACTTTGAGCGTCTGCTGACCGGCGGCATCTGGGCGCAGGTGGACATGCGCTTTGAGTATGACGAGGAGAGCAAGGGCAAGCATCCCTTCTGGATCGACCGGCTGTCACCAATCCAAATCGCCAATTTCGACCTAGAGGAATACCGCACGGGCCGGGCAGAGTTCTCATCCGACGAATGGATCGACATCGTTGTCCGTACGATGGGGTACGAACCCTCGGCGATGGACCGGCGGCTCAAGATGCTATTCCTGGTGCGCCTCATTCCGCTGTGCGAGCGGAACTTCAACATGGTCGAGTTGGGCCCCCGTGGTACGGGCAAGACCTACGCGGTGCAGGAAATCTCCCCCTACGGCGCCTTGCTGACCGGGCCGACGACCGTCGCCAACATGTTCGGCCACATGAACGGCAAGCAGAAGGGTATGGTCTCGATCTGGGACGCCGTGGCCTTCGACGAGGTCGCCGACCTCCAGAAGATGCCCAAGGAGGTCATCACGACGCTCAAGACCTATTGCGAGTCGGGGACGTTCCAGCGTGGCAAGGAGTCGGATACCGGCGACGCGAGTATCGCCATGTTCGGCAACACGAACCAGCCGATCGACGTCATGGTGCAGACCGGCCACCTGTTCGCCCCTATGCCCGATGTGATCCGCGACGACATGGCCTTCATCGACCGCATCCACTTCTACCTGCCGGGCTGGGAAGTGCCCAAGATGAAGGTGGAAATGTTCACCTGCCACTACGGCTTCGTCGTGGATTACTTCGCCGAGGCCCTTCGCGCCCTGCGGAAACACAACTTCACCGAGGTCCTCGACCAGCATTTCATCCAGGGGCGGCATCTCAATGCGCGGGACCAGAAGGCCGTGCGGAAGACAGTCTCGGGCCTGATGAAGGTCATCTACCCGCATGGGAAAGCGACCAAGGAGGAGCTGGCCGAGCTGGTGGAGCTGGCGATGGAAGGGCGTCGGCGCGTCAAGGAGCAGCTCAAGAAGATGGGCTCCTTCGAGTATTATCACACTTCTTTTAGCTATCAGGACAAGGAAAGCGGCGACGAGCGCTTCGTGGGTGTGCCCGAGCAAGGCGGCCGCGACCTGATTGCCGCTGATCCATTGGCGCCTGGCTCAGTCTACACCGGCTCGATCAACGCCGAGGGAACTGTGGGGCTTTTCCGTCTGGAGGTCACCCTGACCAGCGGCACCAGCAAACTGAAACCTGCCGGGGGCGTGAGTGGAACGATGAAGGAGTCTATCGCCCGCGCGTTCAGCTACTTGCAATCCAAGAAGATCGAGTTCGGGGTGGGCAGGGAAGTGGACAGCATGGACTTCCACGTCGAGGCCATCGACCTCATGCACAACGGCGCCGTGGGGGACGTGGGCGTGGCGTTCTTCGTCGCGGCCTTCTCGGCCCTGCGGCACACGCCCGCGACGGCCGCCACGCTGATCCTGGGCGACATGAGCATCTCGGGGGGCATCAAGGAGCTGCGGTCGCTGAACGAGATCCTCCAGTTGGCAATGGATAACGGCGTGAAGCGCGCCCTGCTGCCGATCGCCAACAAGCGCCAGTTCATGGATGTCAATAGCGACGTGGTCGAGCACGTTGACCCGGTATTCTACGGCGAACCCAAGGCCGCTGCGTTCAAGGCGCTGGGATGAATTGCGCAAACATGCAGGCACGGGGCTCCTGATATTCAAGATAGGAACGCTGCTTCTCACGGGAAGCTACGGTAAGACCAAAGGGGATGCAAATCACTCGGAGTAGGGACCCTGGCAAGTGCGCAAGACAAGATTCCTTCATCATTGCCCGAACTGCCATTGGGAGTTTCAAGCGGCCCAAACCCATAGCGGAGGTGTAATCTCCTGCCACGAGTGCAAGACCGTCTTCAATATACCCTATTTGCTAGATGAAGGCATTGGACCACCGACTGGCTACCGGGAGGTGCCGAATCCGACTGGTGGCGCATCGGTTCGTGCAGTGTTCGCGTCGTTTCCTTGCAAAGGCTGCGGACGTCAGCTTGGCTGGGATCGTGACCTCGTTAACTGTCAAGTTACGTGTCCGTACTGTCGTTACCAGTTCGCCATGCCAACGGGCAAGAATTTGAAGGGAACAACGTCACAAGAGTCTATGCACACGTTGCAGGGCATTTTGAAAGTGATCCGAGAGACAAGCACCCTCTACTATGTATACGGTCTTTTTGGTATCGACGGCAAACCCTTCTATATTGGCAAGGGCTCAGGTGATCGCATTGCGTGCCATGAGATAGAAGTGCGAGACGACGCGCAGGCTACGGCCAAGCATCAAGTCATCCGCGACGCGAAGATGAAGGGGCTGCGTGTCGGATACCGGCTTCTGGGGGTGTTTGAGGAAGAGCAAGAAGCTCTTGATGCAGAAAAACACTGGATTGCCCAATACGGTCGGAGTGATCGTGGGGCAGGTGTTTTGACCAACACGACCGACGGTGGTGAGGGGTTCAGTGAAGAATATCGTTACAATAAGAAGGCAATCAAGCGACAATCCGGGAGGTGTAGCCATCGCAAAGAATTCCCCAAAGACTCCGACTTGGCCCCACCGAGGCAACGCGGTTCGGGCGACGTTAAAGAACTCGGAAAGTGTGACCATTGGACGGGTATGGAGCTGCCTCTTGTGGCCTTCTGGCAAGGCTCCGGTTTAACGGTCCAGGTATTCAACGAGGACGATAACGTTGGCTGGAACAACAACAAATTCCCAACTCCAGTAGTGATTCGCGTCTTCGATGGTGCCGAAAAGGTCTTGGAGGACCGGTCGGCATTTTTCCTGGATCATTTTGGATGCTTGCTCTCTTCGCCACGACCTAATCAGCCCCCCGAGATACGATTAAGCGCAGAACGACGGCTGATTGCGAATGTACTGTACCGCCTTGCCGATGTTGCAAGAGAACTCGACGGTGCTCGTTTTCTCTGCCACAAAGACAATCTAATGACAGCCCTGAGCGTTCCAAACAGGAGCGTCAACAGGCATGAACGACCAAAGGGTGAATTGATGGTTAAGGGAGGGTTGGTCCGGTTTGACACTCAGTATGGCCGAAGGAATTTCAGTAAACGTCTTCAAGCGTGGGTCAAGGACAAATGCAGGAGCCTACGTGACATTGCGAGTGCGCTTGAAGAATGAAGTACTCGCGGTTGCCCCGGCTAGTCCAATTCCGGGTAGAGGGAATCAGAATATATGGGAATGGATCGCCAACGTGGAACCCTCCTCGGCCTCGCCATTGGGGAACCGTAGCCTGGCGGGGGTAGCTGAGTTCTACTCGATTCATCATCAGACCAACGCTTGAAGGACGGCATGGCCAACGAGCCGCTCAATCTGACGTACCGCATCGCTGCCTGGCTGGTTCGCTGGCGCTCGATGCTCCTGGCCATGTCGCTGGTGCTGACCTTCCTGGGCGTGTGGCCGTCCAGTCAATTGCGATTCGACGTAGCGATCACGAATCTGTTTCCGCCGAACGATCCAGTGTTGCTGGCGTATCAGGATGGTCTCAAGTTGTTTGGCGGCGCCGAATTGGTCGTGGTGGCATACACGGACCCTGAGCTACTGACTGCGGACGGTTTGATGCACCTTCGCGAGTTTTCGGAGACCTTCCGTGACCTCAAGTCGTTGGGCGTGGAAGGAGTCGCCAGTCTGGCCGACGTGCGCTGGCCGCTTGCTCCGCTGGACCCCACACCGCTTTTTGCGCAGATCGGTAAACATGGCCGCTCGCGCGAGGAAGTCAAAACAGAGTTGTTGAAATCCGAACTTTACCGGAATGTGTTCTTGGGAGACGATGGCAAGACCACGGCCATTGCGATCACGATTCGTGCCGAGCACACTGACCTGGAACGCAAGCATCTGATCGCGGGCATCCGTGAGCGTGCGGAAAGGAATCGGTTCAAGACCGTAGTCGCCGGCGGACCGATGCTCACACACGACGCCGCGGTATTTGTGGACCAGGACGGCCGCAAGCTGGGCTGGGTTTCGACGCTCGCGCTGGTGGCCGTGATCGGGGTTTTGTTCCGAAAGGTCCGCTGGGTGGTTCTGCCGCTGGCGGTGGTCCATGTCACACTGATCTGGACGAAGGCTCTTCTCTGGCTGGCCGAGGCCCACCTGAGCATGGTGTCCACGACGCTCACGGCATTGGTTACCGTGATCGGGGTGGCCAGTGTCGTGCAGGTGACCGCTAGGTATCGCGAGGAGCGGGAGCGTGCCGACGTCGCCGACGCCCTACTCAGGACCATGTCGGCCGCCGGGCCGGCGGTGTTCTGGGTCAGTCTCACGACCGCAGCCGGATTCGGGTCGTTGTTCATCTCGTCGATCGCGCCGGTACGCAATTTCGCGATCATGCTGTCCCTGGCCTCGATGCTCGTCTTTTTCGTCATGGCGGCCCTCGTTCCCGGTGTCGTAATCTTCGGCAATCGACCGAGTGATCCCGGGGCGGCGCCGGGGGCGCGACACATCGAGCGTCTGCTGGAGGCAACGATGGACTGGAGCCTCGCGCGGCCACGGCAGGTAGCCATCGTGGTAGTCGTCCTGTTCGTGCTCACCGTCGCCGGAATTTTTCGTATCCGTGCAGAAACCGATTTCACCCGCAACTTCCGGCAGTCGAGCGACGTGGTCGTTGCATACAACTTCGTCGAGGAGCGACTGGGCGGCGTGGGAACGATGGAGTTGGAATTCTCCGCGCCGGACGGTTTCACTCCGGGACTAGCGGACCGCCTGCGCAACCTCGAAACCCGTCTGCGCGAGACACCGAACCTCACCAAAGCTCTGGGCCTCGTGGACGTGCTTGATTTCTTCGAGGTTGGCGTCACGGGCACGCTCAGCCGATGGATGGGCCCCAAGGCCAGCCACGCCGCCAAGGTCTGGGTGCTCGATCAGCAGCGGCCCGATCTCGTGTCCGTCTTTTGGAATGAAAAGGAAAAGCAGATGCGTGTAATGCTCCGTGCCCGCGAGCAAGCCTCCAGCGGCGTAAAGAACGATCTGATTGCCACGGTCGAGCGGATTGGGCGCGAAGTCCTGGACCAGCCAAACGCGCCAGCCCACGTGCGAGTTACCGGCGTGTACCCGTTGCTCAATCACTTGGTCAGCGGCCTGATGTCGGACCAGTTGAACACGTTACTGCTCGCCACCGCCGCCGTGTTCTTCATCATGTGCATCGCGCTACGCAGCATTCGGCTGGCCATCGTGGGCTTGGTTCCGAAGATTGTCCCGATCCTCATGGTCCTCGGAGTTATGGGCTGGCTAGGCGTGCCGATCGACATGGGTACACCGATGGTCGCCTCCGTCTCGGTCGGTATCTCCGTCGGCTTCAGCATCCACTATCTCTACCGCTTCCGCCAAGAGCTTCTTGCCGGAGTCCCGTTCGATCAGGCGCTACGTGCTACGCATCGCCGCGTCGGCAGCGCAATGGTCTTCTCAAATCTGGCCCTGGTCTTCGGCTTCGCCGCGCTCGCGCTGTCGAACTTCATTCCGACCGCGCACTTTAGCGTCCTCGTCGGCGTTGCCCTCATCGGCGGCTTGGCCGGCAATCTGTTCGTGCTACCAGTACTGCTCAAATTGATTCCGCTGTAACGTGGTCAGGGTCTCGCGCAGATATGCGTCCATCGTCGGTTCATCAAGAGCCATCGCCAACATGTGGGCAACCGAAGTGCCGTAACGGTTGGCGCCGCTTAGTTGGCAGACACCGCGGCCCAGTGTAGAATGGCCATCATGGTGTCCATTGACCGTCAACGCGGAACCTTCTTCGGCCTCGCCATCGGCGATGCGCTCGGCGCCGCCGTCGAGTTCGAGATGCCGGGCACCTTCCCCGAGGTAACCGGCTACCGTGGCGGCGGTCCTCACGGCTTGGCTCCCGGCGAATGGACAGATGATACCTCGATGGCTCTCGCCCTGGCCGACAGCATCGCCGAGGGTGGCTGGGACTTGGACGACCAGGTGGAGCACTACCTAAAGTGGTGGAAGACGGGCGCATATTCGGTCAACGACCGGGTGTTCGATATCGGCGTCACGACGGTGCGCGCTTTGCAGCGATTCCAGGAAACCGGAAGCGCCCGACACTCGGGCGACCGCTCCGAGCGGGCCAGCGGCAACGGTTCGATCATGCGGTTGGCCCCCGTGCCGATCCGTTACTGCTACATGTTCCCCAGCGGCCTGGACGACCTGATCGAGCGGTGCATGGAATCCAGCCTGCCCACCCACGCCAGCCCGCAGTGCCTGTCGGGCTGCGCGTACATGGGGATCGTGCTGTGCGGATTGATCCAAGGCCTACCGCGTGAAGAAGTGCTGTTGCCGGACTGGGAGCCGCTTTGCCGCCTGAAGAACGCCTACACGCTGCATCCCGAGATTGAAGAGGTTGCGTCCGGCAGCTTCCGGCAGAGGCAGCCGCCCGAAATTGTCGGCAGCGGCTATGTGGTCAAGAGCCTGGAAGCCGCCCTGTGGGCCTTCCACGACGCCAAGGACTTCCGGGAGGCCGTCTTGCGGGCCGTGAACCTGGGCGACGACGCCGACACGACTGGGGCCGTCTGCGGCCAGCTTGCCGGGGCGTATTGGGGCGAGTCGGGGATTCCGGTAGAATGGCGGGACGGGCTGGCCAGAAAGGACATGATCGAGAAGGCCCTGCGGGGGTTGTTGGGAGATAAGGGATGAGTAAGTTCACCGGATTCGCCGGAGACTGTCGCCGGAGACTGGTGAACAACGGAACTTTGTGCGACAATGGCAGGACACGGGCGGGACGCGGTAATCGCACGGATGGCCTTCGCTTCCGTGCTGACGAGACCAGAATGAAATGACCGAAATCGCCACCGTCCCGACCGTTCATGACTTTCGCTGCCGCTGGAAGCCAAATAAAGATCATGGCGCGTTCCGATCTGCCGGTGACTTTCATGCAGACGACGGAATACAAGACCAGGCCAGCACTCTCTAAGAAAGAGCAGAAGCGCGCCACTCTCCAGCCGAGTGAATGGAAATGGAAGATGGCGCAGGGAAAATGAGCCTCGAACGCGGCGTGGCCAGAGATATTGCGGGGAAGGGCGGCAGATTTTACAGAAGATGTGAGGGAGTCATTGCACATGAGAACACTTGGTGGGTGGATGAGCGCGGCACTGTTCGCTGCCGCTTTGGCGTACTTGTGCCCGATCGGCTTCGCGGCCGACGTGGCTGGGGATCGAGGCAAATGGACGGCCATTTCAGAGAAATTGGTCAATTCGATAAGAGTAGGAGATCTTGCGGGCGTACCGAGCGAGAAGCAGAAGACCACGGGGGTCGCGGTTGACAGGACGACCGGCGCGGTGTTCGTTGTGCTCAACGGCAGCGGCGAAATCTGGCGCAGCCCTGACAAAGGCAAAACCTTCGAGCGGATCGACGGCGGTAAGATCAGCGGACGTTGCGAGACGGGCTGGTCGCTGAACGTCGATCCGAACAACGGCAGGCACATGGCGTGCTTTATGATCTACGGCAGTGGCGGTTTCACGCTTGACGGCGGGAGAACCTGGAGGCAATTTGCCAGCGGACCCTGTGATTACGCCGCAGTCGATTGGAGCGCCGTGGAACCCAGGGTGATGCTAGGCAACAAGCATGATGGAGGTGGGCGGGCTCTCTTGTCGAAAGACGCCGGAAAGACATGGAAGTTGGTCGGCACTGGCGTGGAATCACGCGCCGGGTCAAGTATTGGAGTCGGCGTGGTGGATTCCGGGACACTGTTGCTGCATCGGCGGGACAACTCGGGCATCGAGCGCAGTACCGACGATGGGAAGACCTGGACCCAGGTTTCCAAGCACAACCCGAGAAGCCGCGTGGCGGTGGTCTTCAAGGGCGTGATTTATTGGGCTGGGGCAGAGGGGCTTCTTGTCAGCAGCGATAAGGGGAAGAGTTGGCAGGTTCAAGGCACGCTGGTGGACGCGATCCAGGGGCCTTTCTTCGGCGAGGACGAGAATCACATCGTGGTGGTGGGAAGCAAGGGATTCTACGAAACGAAAGACGGCGGCAAGACATGGGAGAACGTCCTGCCCTTGGCCGGACTGGAGGCGGAACTCGATCCCAACAATGCCCTGTTGCAGAGCAACAAGTGCCGCATCGCCTGGTTCGACAGTTTCGCCTGGGACCCGATCGGCAACGCCTTCTACCACAGCCGCATGTTGGAAGCCACCAGGAAATACAAGCGATGAAAGGGCAGGAGTCATAGTGAGCCGATTCCCCTGTTCTCTGCTCTTGCTGATGCTAGTCGCTCAGGTGGCGTGCGCGGGAGAATCATCGCCGTCGATCGACCGTGAAACGCTGGACCGCTGGTCAGCGCCGTATCGCGGTTGGCACTACTGGCCGGACCCAGTGATACCGTCCCAGCCGAAGATTCCGGGGCACGAGGCGTTCGGCAACTCGGACTGCCCCTGCGTCTGCCAACTGCCCGGCCAGCCGGACAAGTGGTACATGAGCTTCATCGGCTTTAACGGCCAGGGCTACAACAGCTTCGTGGCCGAGAGCGACGACTTGGTCCACTGGAAACAGTTCCGCCTCGCCATGGGGTTTGGCAAGCCGGGCGAGTTCGATCACGGCGGCTGCGTCATCGGGGCCTTTCTTTACGACTCCTACGAGATCCGCGCCCCACGGGTGCTGAAACATCGCGACGGCAAGTTCTGGACGCTCTACGGCTGCTATCCCAAACAGGGCGGATACGAGATGCGGCCCGGCTATGAAGGGGTGGCCATGAGTGATGATGGCCTGGCTTGGCATCGAGCCAAGGACCAGCCGACCCTATCCGTGTCGGATGCCGACTGCGGTGCCTGGGAGAAAAGCTGCATATACCAGCCCTGGCTGGTCGAGTACGAAGGCAAGTTTTTCGACTTCTACAATGCGGCAGAAGGAGGCAGGGAGCAGACCGGCCTGGCCTTCTCAAGCAACCTGCTGACCTGGAAGCGATACTCCGGCAATCCAGTAGTCCGTGTCCGCCCCGGTAGCTACGACGGAGACTTCGCATCCGATCCCAAGGTGTTCCGTGACGGAGGCCACTGGGTGATGTTCTACTTCGGCGTTGGTCACGGCGGTGCGCACATTATGGCCGCGTTCTCCCGCGACCTCTTGCACTGGACGGCGCATCCTGAGCCGCTCTACAAGGCAGGCGGCCATCCAGGTGGATTGGACAAGACCTACGCCCACAAGATCTCGTTGGTCTACCAGCCAAAGAACGACAACTTCTACCTGTACTATTGCGCCGTAGGGAACCAGGGGCGTTGTATCGGGCTGATTACCAGTAAGCGGCTGGACAAGGTTGCGGGAGGGGTTGGCAGGAACTAAGGCTGGCCCGACCGGGGATGGTCGAGAAGGCCCTGTGCCGAAATCGAGGAAAGGACCAGGCTCACGCCGGATTGGGACACGGTCGTTCTCGCACTTCTTGTCGCAACGATGGCGGCCTTTGCATGCTGGGCTGTCTGTTGGTCGGCTTGGCCGCCACGGGCCGCAGCAGCGTTCCTGGGGCCGCTCATGGCCTACTGGCGGGCGGCAGATGTCTATGCGAAAATAGCAGGACACGGACGGTACTCAGCAATCTCACGGATGGCCTCCCACTTTGACCCCCTTAAACTTACGGAGAATACCACAATGAACCGAAACTTGAAGATTAACAAGTGCCTCGCCTTGGCTGGCATTCTGGCCGCGATTCTCGCGACTGCCCGCGTGGCAACTGCCGACAAGCTCGGCCCTGCGGCTAATCTGCCTATCGCCCCTGGGCCGTTCCAGCCCACCTGGGAATCGCTGAAGCAGTACGAGTGTCCCGAGTGGTTCCGCGATGCCAAGTTCGGCATCTGGGCCCACTGGAGCGCGCAGTGCGTGCCGGAAGACGGCGATTGGTACGCTCGCGGCATGTACGAACAGGGCAGTGACCATTACAAGTATCACGTCGAGCACTACGGCCATCCTTCCAAGGTTGGTTTCAAGGACATCTGCAACCTGTGGAAGGCCGAGAAATGGGAGCCGGAGAAGCTGATCCAACTCTACAAGCGGGCCGGAGCCAAGTATTTCGTGGCCCTAGCCAATCACCATTGCAACTTCGATTGCTTTGACTCGAAGTACCAGCCGTGGAACTCGGTCAATATCGGTCCGAAGAAGGACATTGTCGGCACCTGGGCCAAAGCCGCACGCGAAAATGGCCTGCGGTTTGGTGTTACGGTCCACTGTGCTCGCTCCTGGGACTGGTACGACGTGGCCCACGGTTCCGACAAGAACGGCCCACTGAAGGGCGTGCCTTACGACGGAATCCTGCTGAAGGCGGACGGTCAGGGCAAGTGGTGGGAAGGCTACGACCCTGCCGAACTCTATGGTCCGCACGGTGCCGCACGTACGGCGGAGGCGCGGCAGGCTTACATCGACAAGTGGTTCAACCGCACCCGCGACCTGATCGACAAGTACGATCCTGACTTGCTTTATTTCGACGACGGCATGAATCCCCTGGGCGAGGCGGGCATGAACATCTTCGCCCACTTCTACAACGCCAACATCCAGCGGCATGGCGGAAAGATCGAAGCTGTCTTGAACACCAAGGGCATGCCCAATCAACTCTTGAAGTGCCTCGTTCACGACTTCGAGCGGGGCCGCAGCAACCGTGTCGAAAAGTATCCTTGGCAAACCGACACCTGTATCGGCGAATGGCACTATCATCGTGACATCGGCTATCGGAGCGTGAAGGAAGTAGTCACGGAACTGGTCGAGATCGTCAGCAAGAATGGCAATCTGCTGCTGAACATCCCGGTGCGGGGCGACGGCACCATCGACGACAAGGAAGTGAAGTTCCTGGAAGGGATGGCACAATGGATGGACATTAACGGCGAGGGCATTTTCGGCACCAGGCCGTTCACGATCTACGGTGAGGCGAACGTCCGCTTCACCACCAAGGGCAATTCCCTCTATGCGTTCTCCCTCGGTTGGCCGGACAAGTCCCTGACGATCCATGCCCTGGCCAAGGGCTCGCCGTTGGTCACGGGCGACGTCACCGAGGTGCGTCTACTTGGGCATGACGGCAAGCTGGACTTTTCCCGTAATGAAGACGGTCTGACGATCAGTTTGCCGGAGAAGAAGCCATGCGATTACGCCGTGGCCTTCAAGATTACCGGACTCAAGCCTGTACCGGGTGCTGAACCCGCTGCCTTCACCGGAACCATTAAACCAGCGGCCAAAGGTTCGTTGCAGCTTGATGCGGAAGTGGCCGAGTTGCACGGTTCACTCCAGGTGGAATCCAAGGGTGACGTGCCGAACATCGGCTACTGGGATAACTCACAGGACACGGCCTCGTGGAACAAGGTGAAATTCGTGAAGCCTGGCAAGTATGATGTTGATGTCCTCGTGGCCACGCCGCATGGAGGGGTTAAACTTACCATAATGATTGGCGATCAAGAGATTTTCGGCACAGTGCCGCAGACGGGCGACTACTCTAATTTCCAGACAGTCACCCTCGGCAAGATCACTGTCAAGCAAGCGGGTGAGTTCGCGGTCATAGCCCGCCCGCACGACGCCAAGACTTGGAAGGCTATCAACCTTTCCCGAATTACCCTGAAGCCGACGAGATGAGGGGTGCGCCATGAATGGGCGGGTTAGGCATGATTAGCTCGGTGGTCGTGCGAAAGATGGCTTGGCCTGGATCGTTGCTGTTGGTCGTTCTGTCGATTGGCTCGGTGTCGGTCGCGGACCTGCCGGATCTGAAGGCCCAAGCGACCAGCGGCCTACCCAGCGCCCAAGTTGGCCTGGGCATTGCTTACCGGGACGGCAAGGGAGTGGCTCGCGATTACGCACAAGCCTTGGCTTGGTTCCGCAAGGCGGTGGAAAAGGACGATGCGGCGGCCTTGGACAACCTCGGCTGGATGTACGAACACGGATTCGGAACGAGCGCCGACCTGGCCGCAGCCGCCCGATACTACCGTGCCTCGGCGGACAAGGGGCATGCTCAGGGGCAATGGAACCTGGGGCGGATGTATGCGGAGACCTCCTGGGGCCACTACGACAACGCGGAGGCTGCCCGCTGGTATCGCCGGGCCGCCGATGCCGGGCACATTTGGGCGCAGTACCGACTGGGGCTCGCGTACCTTCAGGGGATGGGGGTTGTAGCCGACGATGGCCAGGCCCGCCAGTGGTTTCTGAAATCCGCCCGCCAAGGCAACGCCGAGGCCATGCTGGCGCTGGGGACCATGTGCTGCCTCGGCAGCGGCGTGAACCGAAGCGACGAACAGGCCCGCACTTGGTTCGCCAAGGCCGCAGGCCAGCGCGATGATCGGGCAGCAGACGCCGTGAACTGGCTCGATCTGCGGCAGAAGTCAGCGGTCCCCGGCAAGTTGATCTGCCTGAAGGTCCCGCACATCTCCCAGGGATGGAACATGTGCGGCGTGGCGTCGGCCACGATGGCGACCGCCTTTCATGGCAAAACGGGCGATCAATACGAGGTGAAAAGGCTGTGCGGCAGCCCTATGGGCGACGGCACCGACTGGATGGATCTCATTGCCGCTGCTGCCAAGTTGAGATGCCGATGGGAACTCAAAACCTTCTCCTACGATAAGGCTGGGCTTCGCGACGGCTGCAAGCGGATGATGGCATGGCTCGACTCCGGGCATCCGATCCTGCTGGACATCACGGTGGAGCCGCCAGGCCGCTCGCCTACCGGCCACACAGTGGTTGTGGTGGGCTACGACGCGGCGGGTGAAAGGTGGATCATTGACAATCCGGCGCTGGGACCACCTGGAATCCAGATATACGACGTTCCGACACTCGACAAGCTGTGGCACTCGCGATGGTACTCATCCAAGTCGCCGGGAATGTCACGACCAATCATTCTGACACACTGACGCACTCCCCCGATACTGGTGGAAAACGCGGGTTTGTGCGAGAATGGCAGAAACACGGATGGACGCGATAATCACGGACGGCCTTCGCTTCACCCACGCAGAGGTCCGACCGAAATGCCCGAAATCGCCAATGCACTAACTGTCCACGAACTCCGCCGCCGCTGGAAGCCGCACAAAGAGCGGCTCCAGGCGGTGAAAGGCGAACAGGCCACGTCCATCCGGTTCCATCGGGCCTGTAGCTGGATGGCCCGCGTCGAGCAGATGCCGGACGGCCAGGATCACGACCTGGGCCTGGTGAGCCTGTGTATCGCCTTCAATTCGCTTTACGGCCAATGGGACTGCCAGAAACGCGAGCCGAAACCCGACCGCGAAAGCTGGCGCGTCTTTATCGACCGGATTCTCAAGCTCGACCGCGATGGCCATGTCGCCGGTGCCCTGTAAGGTAACCGTCAAAGAATCGCCATCGCCTAGAGTGGTTCCAAGTCCCGTGTAGCGTTGCTAGCTACAGATTTCGCGGGAATTATTCATGTGCTAACTGGATTCTTACGCTACACCGGGCGTGAAAGCGCTCTAGTCGGCGGTATGCAGTTTGGCCAGCGAACCCAGCAGCAGGGCAATGAGGGTGAGGAAGGGGCATTTCACGGTTTCACTTGCTCCATAACCAACACCCAGTCTTGCGGCGAAGGCACGTTGGGTGTTCGCCACTCGTCGCTGTGGAGCAGCACCGTCTTGGCATCATGCCGTGCGGATGGCTCGGCCTGCCGCTTCATGCGAACAAACTGCGCACGCGACAGCTCAAAACGGCGAAACTCCTGACGATCGCCAATCTGATATAGCCATAGACCGGTTTTGCCGGCCATCGTGTTGGTCACGTCGATAATCGGCGTGTAATAGGTCTTCTCGCCGTCCGTGAGGACAATGGCTGCGAATGTTCCGCAGACCGCCGCGGTAAGATGGATCTTCGGCCCGATCTCCGGCACGGGCACCTCTCCCAGGTTCGCACCCCATTGACCATTCTTGCGGTCGTGAATGAAGAGGGCCTTCATCGAGGGGCTGTAGAGGCCGACCACGTAATTGTCCGCGTCGTGAAAGCGGAGGATGATGCCGGCCTCGGCGTTGCTGTTGGCCTCGGCACTCGCCATCAGGTCGGCACCGCTCTCCTTTTCCATGATCGTGACCAGGCCTTTGCCGCCCACAAGACATCCACCCTTGCGTTCCGTCGGCGTACCGTAGTCCTTCCAGGTCGAAGTACCCGTTCCCTCAAATCGGTCATCGAAAAGCAGTGGTTGCGCGTGGCCTTCAAACGGCTTGGCTGCCGGGCCGGCGGCGATCACTGTCCCCAAGTCGTAACGCTTTCCGTTGGTCGGATTAAAATAGAAGGCGTGATACGGCACGTCGCGTTCAAGCTGCCTGACCACGAAGCCGCTCCAGTCGTAAATGCCACGCCGCGGCAGGTAGACGAAACGCACTTCTCCGGGGATGCCCGCTGCATAACAGCCGGGAGCCCATTCCAGATGCGGCTCGAAGCGCGACCACGGATACTTCTCCAGTAGCCGTTTGCCGATCCCCAGTTGCGTCGAACCGGGAGCGCTCATTCCCTCTTTCCAGGTCGTCCAGTCGTAGATCGGCGTGATGCCCGGATCGCCGTCGACGCCCATGTGCCAGATGCCGGCGGCGCCATAGGTATGGCCGGCCGACCCGCTAAGCATATTCCCCCAAAACACGTAACGCTGCACGTCCTGGAACGCGGTCTGCATGTGGCCTTCATAGCAGTACTCGCCGACCACCACCGGCATCGGCGGTTTGCGGGCATAGGCAGCCTGGATTTTGGGGATTGCCCCGCGCGCCGCGTCCCAGTCGCCGTGTCCGGTCTGGAGCATGTCGAAATCGATGACAGATTCATCGGTGACCGAATCTCGGGCCGAACCGCCCGGGTGAATCGTGGACGGACGGCGATAGGGGTCGATCTTCTGGACGTACCTTGCCACCTCGGTCCACTGGGGGCCGGCCGATTCGCCGCCGATGATCCATACCGTGGGATAGGCGCCGTACCGCGCGATCAGGTTCCGCCAATGCCGTTTGATGCCGGCGACCCCGGCAGCCCGCAGGCCGTCGCAATCGGGCCGCCCCCATCCGCCGACGATCGCCGGGACGATGCCCGCCTCGACCAGATGCTTGATGCGGCGGTCGGCATACTCGAAGTAGGCAGGGTTGACGACGCTGAAATCCCTGGTTAGGTACGGTTTGCCGCCCTCGTCCTCCCAGCGCGGCTCGAAACTTCCTTCATCTGGGTAGACACCACATACGATCTGCACGACGGAAAAGCCCTTGGCCTTGCGGTCGGCGGTGAGTTCCTGGAATCCCTCCCAAGTGAGCCGCTTGCAGAGGCCCTTCCACCACGTATCGCCCAGCCACAAGAACGGCGTGCCGTCTGCATGTTCGAAGTGCCGCCGGTCCTTGGCCACACGGATTGAGCCATGGCGGTATAAAGGATTGTCGCTCGCGCAGGCGACAAACTCGATCTTTCCATCAACGGCGTGGAGTTTCGGGTTGGTTCGATCAGAGCACTCAGTCCGCCATGCGACTTGGCCCGGCCTTGGCGACGCGTAGCGAAAACACCATCGATTGCTGCCAGCCCAAAAGGCAGGCACGCGCAATTGCCTTCCATCGGGCTGCATGACGATGGCATCGAGTTCCACTTCCATGAACGGGTTCTGGTAAGTCCTCTCGGAAACCAGTGATATTTCGGCAACTCGATTCGCCTCGACCTTTTGTGAAGCCGCTACATCGCCGACGGGCGAGAGCACACGATCGGTATCCGCAGCACGAAGCGCGGCCAGCGGCGCCAGTAGCAGGGCGGTGAAGCCTACGAGAATGCATCTTGTTGTTCCGTTCATCAGGGGAAATATCCTCAGTAAGTCGATGGGCAATCGTCCGGCTTTGGACATCAGGCCGACTCCTAGTCCACTATTATAGTCACGCCGAGAACCGTGTCACAAACGGCCCGTTTTGCAATACGCGACCGCTTGCCGTTTTGCTTGATTCCCTTGCAGAGAAATGCCGAGATCGGCATCGGAAATCGAGGTTTCCAACACCAACTTGCCACGTTGGGGGCATGGCCAAATACTCCCCAAAGCATAGCGGGCGAAAACTCAGAAGCACCGTTACCTATTGGGCGGCGGCAAGGCGACGTGCGGTCCGTTTCTGCTGACGGCGGGCTTGGGCTTCACGGGATTCTTCTTCCCGCTGTTCCAGCCGATGCTCAGGATGAGCGGCCAGCCAGCGATCCGGCAACAGAGATTCCAGGGCAGCCGTGTCGCCTGGGGCGATGGCCGCAATCCGACGCAGCAGGTCCGTCAGGTACGGCCATACGTCAACGCCGTTCCGCCAGAGTTGTTACACCAGCAAGCATCGAACGGCGTTCGTCGTGCCGAGCAGAATCGCCCGATTTACGCAGTGCAACTATTTCGGTCTCCCCCGCCTTATTGACCTCGGCTTTCCCACGCTATAAACTGCCATTCAGGAGCACGATTTCGACCCCGAACCTGCAAAGGCCCAGGCCGCTATGAAACCCGCCCCTGCCATTGATCTCGCCCACCACCTGCTGCATCGCCTCGGCTGGTCCGTAGGCGAAGTCATTCCTTGAAGAGGTTACAAATGACGCTTAGACTGTTCGTCGCATTTTCCCTGGTCCTTTCGTGCTTGTCGGCCGCTTGGAGCGACGAGGCCAAAAACGACGCCCTTGAAGGCACTTGGCTGCCATCGTCGGCTGAACTCGGCGGTAAAAAGTTCCCCGACGAGGTGTGCAAGACCATTAGACTCAAGGTCAAGGGTGACCAGTACACCGTGACCGTCGGGACTGAAGTTGATCGGGGGACTTGCAAGCTGGATCCATCGGCGAAGCCGAAGTCGCTTGACATCACTGGCACCGATGGGCCGAACAAGGGCAAGACGATCCTGGCAATTTACGAGAAGAATGCCGATACAATGCGGGTCTGTTACGACCTCAGCGGCAAGGGTCGTCCCGCGGAATTCAAGACTACGACCGGGACTCTACTGTTCCTGGTCGAGTACAAACGACAGAAGGAATGAAACGGTTCCTGCGACAGGCAGGTGGTCATCGCTACGGCTGCTTCGCAGGCCATGGCCTGGCGGAAATGCTGGCGGTTGGCTGGCGCTGTTCAGCAGGATGGCGAAGTTTTGCCAGTGCGACCAGTTTCTGGTTTCGTTCCACGACACCCACACCAACCATGAATCACACGAAACCGACACGACGAGGCTGGTTAAGAACCGCCGCCTCAATAGCGATTGCGTTGACAATGTCGTCGCGGCCTGCATCGTTCACCTGGGCCGAACAGCCCAACGCACGACCCGTAACTACCCGCGGTGAAATTGTCTTGTCGCGTGCCAGCCACGCCTGGATGTCGCAGCAAATCCAGGAGCCGTGTATCCTGCCGAACCCCAAGATGCCGGGACGCTTGATCATGTTCTACTCGGCCGTGTCGTCGTCCAATCGTGTCGTGGCGGCGATCGGCAAGGCCTGGGCCGACACACGCGATCCATTTCGCTGGCACCAGGATGCCGCGAATCCAGTCTTTCGACCCACCGGACGCGGCTGGGACTCCTCCACCATCCGCCTCGACACAGTCCTTTACATACCAGCGGAAGACGTTTACTACATCTACTACTCCGGCTCTGCCGGCACAGTTCAGGATCGGATCGGCCTCGCAATCTGTCCGGCGGGCGCTGACGGCTACTCTGGGGTGACCGCGGCTGCCATTGCCCGGTACGGCACCGCACCCGTGCTGGCCCCGGAGCCAGCATCGCCGTTTCACGAGGAGATGGCCTCCCAGGCAGCCGTCATGCGCGAATGGAACGCCAGGATGCAACGATGGGACTGGTACATGTACTACTCGTACCGCGGAAAGGATGGCACTCTGCCTGGCATCCGCCTTGCGACTTCGCACGACGGCAAGACATGGACGCGGCACTTCAATGCCGACGACCCACGCGGAATGGGGCAGATCTTTCGCTCCACACCTGCCGCCTACTACGAGTGGCATCAGGTGTTCAAAATAGATGGGACGTATGTGCTCTGCATCGAGGTGGGGGTGAACCATGGCGCACGCTGGCGGCCGGGTCTCGCCGTTAGCACGGACCCAGTACGGGGCTGGATGCAACTCGATCTCGACACTGTGCTACAGACGAAGTGGCCTGGGCTCTACGACGACCGCACGCTCTATCACGTCGCCACGCCGGCACTATACTTGATTGACAGAAAGTGGTATCTTTTTGCGCAGGCATGTGGTCGGCCCGCGAACGACAACTATATCGACGGGGCCTGGGAGATGTGGTGCATCGCTTGCGACCGAGTGATTCCGACTCGCCCGGGCTGTGCCCAACTCTGCATTCCGGGAGAGCCGACACACACCGTTGGTACAACCCAGAAATGATTTGCCGAGCGCAAACCGACCCGAAGTCCGAATTGACTGAGGCCGCCGCCACCGCCGCCCGACCAGCCCCGAAAGGAATCCCGTGACTCGCTACCTGCCCAGTCTTCTTCTGCTCGGTCTCCTCTGCCTACCCGGCTGCGGGCAAGCCCCGGCCCAGATAAGCAATGGCCAAGCCGCGCAATCCCTCCCGCCGGTTGAAGTTTACTTTTCACCCAAGGGCGGCTGCACCGAGGCCGTGGTCAAGGAACTGGACGCCGCCAAGGCCAGCGTCCTTGTGCAGGCGTACTCATTCACCAGTTTGCCCATCGCCAAGGCCCTACTGGCTGCGCACAAGCGGGGCGTGAAGGTCGAAGTCATCCTCGACAAATCGCAGAAGACCGAGAAGTATTCTGCGGCCGACTTCCTGGTCAACGTGGGTATCCCCATGCAGATCGACGCCAAGCACGCCATCGCCCACAATAAGATCATCGTCATCGACGGGGCAACCGTCGTTACCGGGTCGTTCAACTTCACCACGGCTGCCGAGGAGCACAACGCCGAGAACCTGCTGGTCATCCGCTCGCCGGAATTGGCGGCGAAGTATGCGGCCAACTGGAAAGTTCATGCCGACCATTCCGATCCCTACGCCGGGCGCACGGAGGGTTACTCCCAATCGCACCGCGCTGAGTCCGCCAATCCTGCCGCGCCGGCAACGGTCCCTGTGACCGAGGGCTACGTCGCCTCCAAGAACTCGGCCGTCTTCCATAAGGCGGGCTGCAAGGGAGCGGCGAAGATTTCCGAGAAGAACCTGGTCAGGTACACCACGCGGGACGAGGCGATTGCGGCGGGGAAGAAGCCCTGCCAGGAATGCAACCCATAGGAATCATTGACATGGGAATGGACATCACAGGTAGGAATCCCAGTGTCTCTGCTGGAAAGTATTTCAGGGCAAACGTCTGGTCGTGGCGACCAATCCATGCCCTGATCTGCGCGCTATGCTCTGACCTGCTGGACGAGGAGACACTTGAGAAAATAGGCTACAATGACGGAGCCGGTGCTGCCGACCAGAAGACCTGCACTGAGATGGCAAATCGGTTTGAGCAATGGATGGAGCACAATGTCCAGGGGCTAAGCTTGGACATCCCCGGCGCAAAGGTCACGGAGGACGGGCGGTTCGTTACCGAGGAAGAAGTCGAAACGAATCCAGAATTGGACACTCGCACGCCTTACCAGGTCGAGGACGAACATCTCAAGGAATGGATCGAGTTCTTGCGGCACTGCGGCGGGTTCGAGGTATGGTGACGAATGAGGACGATAGCGGAATAGATTCGTGGAGATTGCCGTGACTTCACCCTCCAAGAACGAATTTACCAAGCCCATAACGGACCGCATCCGTCAAACAGGAGAGAAGGGCACAGGTCTTGCTAAACCCACCCGTTCGCCTCCGCCGTCCACCTGGGCTCAGCGTCTGGAAGACCTGAAGCGATTCAAGAAGGGACACGGCCAGTGCAATGTGCCAGCCGAGTATCCCCCAAATCGGCCGCTGGGAAGATGGGTGCATTATGTCCGGGGCCAGAAAAAGGCCGGCAAGCTTCCGAAGGAACGGATTCGTTGCCTGGAAAAACTCGGCTTCTGCTGGTCTTTGAAGAATCGTAGCGTCTCTCGGCTGGACTGGGACGTTATGCTGGCCGCATTGACAGCCTTTACGGAGCGTCATGGGCATTGCAACGTCCCCCGTACGTGGCCTGAAGACCCACGACTCAGTTGGTGGGTCATCGGTCTCCGACGCAAGAAGCGAGAAGGCAAGCTCCATCGGCAACAGATCGCGCAGTTGGACAGGCTCGGTTTCGTTTGGGAACCAGCACGAAAGCGATCATGGTCGGAAAAGTACGCAGCCTTAGTTGAGTACAAGAGGGTTCACGGCGACTGCAATGTGCCTTGTGATTGGTCGGGAAACCCGCGCCTTGGGACGTGGATTTCGATTCAGCGACTGGCTCGGAAAGAGAACCGTCTGGAGCAAGGTCGCATCGAACAGCTCGACAGGCTCGGTTTTGTTTGGAATTGCCATGAGTGCCAATGGGAGTCTAATTACTCTGCCTTGGTCAAATTCTGGAAGAAGTTCGGGCACTGTCGAGTTTCCAAGCTGTCGAAGAGCCACGCCGTACTTGGCAACTGGGTTAGTACACTTCGAGTGAGAAAAAGGCAGGGCAAGCTGAGTGCGGAACGAATCCGGCGGCTCGACTTGTTGGGGTTCACCTGGGACATCCCAACGGGACACTCCCGACCCAAAGAAGACGCGCCGCAGGCCGGCGTGCCGGGGAAGCCGAAGCGTTCACGCCCCAGGAGCGGCTAGCTTCGTCTATCCTCCGTAGAAGTTCACCGTTCCGCGGCCCGCTACCCAGATCCCTCATGGCGTAACTTCTGGGCTGCATGACGGCCTTCTTGAAGCAACTATCTCGGGCAACATTTACTCTTTGGCCGGTCGGTTGCCATCCTTCTTGGCATCAGCCTCAGTCATCCATTTGCCTTCTTCGGTGTTGCCGTACCACTGGCTGCCTTCCTTGTGGTAGACCTTCGTATCCGTATTCACCCAAACCATGCCTTTCTTGGGCGGCTTCTTGGGCGTGTTCACGACCACCAGTGGCGTGATCTTCTTGATCGTTGCAGCCGGAATGCCGACCTTGGATAAGTCCTTGATGTTCTTGTACGGTCGGCCCGCCATGATCTTCTTCGAATACGCCTCCCCGATACCGGGCAACTCCTGCAACTGTTCTAACGTTGCCCTGTTCAAGTCGATCTTCGCAGCCGGTTTCTCGGTCTTGACGGGTTCCTTCGGGTCCGCTGCCCAAGCCTGCTGTGCTGCCAGCAGAAGAACGGCAACTACGATGGGAATGCGGAAAAGTAGTCGAGACATTATCCATCTCCTCAAAAGAAAACAAATCTCAGATCAGGTGCGAGGCCATGCTACTTTGCTGGCCTTCGGAAACCACACCGTGGTCGTAGTGATTATACCTCCGAGGACAAGAGGGCATACAACGACGGCAAGACGTAGATGTTCCGGCACTCCCAGAAGGAACGGCGGCAACTCCCGCTGCTGCGAGACGGGCGATGCTGAAATCGCAGGCTGACACACGCCTCAAGCCAGCCGACTTCCTGGCCTTGCAACTCGTATGCGATTCTTGCTTCGCGTCTGGCGGCCTCACGGAGCGAGAGCGGCGGTTGGCCAGCTTTGGTCGTCCACTGCCACAGCGGCGTTCCTGGGGGCCGTAGCCGTCAGTCTCCTTCCCCACGGCGAAGGCATGGTGGCCTCCGTCTTTTGGTTGTAGTGCCGTCCGTGGAAGCCTATTCTTGGCCTGGGCCGACACGTACCGCAAACGCATCGCGGTCGCTGGTCCAGGGGATAGTGACATCGAGCGTATTATCGCGGATTGGCAGGCGGGCATCAATGACCGTCTGAATAGATGCGACCGCCCCGCCCTTGTTCTCTGGAATCCGCTCGACGACAACACGGATACCTTCACCTTCTCGGAGATAGGCCGCCTTGGCCAGCCCTTGGAAAGTGACCTTCACGTCGCCCTGCAAGCCGCCCTTGTTGCCCAGCAAGACCCGCACAATTCTGAGGTGTTCATCGCGGCTGGCCACCAGGTCGATCTTGGCGCTTGGCGTGGTGGAAGCCAAACGGCCCGATAGCGCCGCGTAACGCTGGTAGGCCCACCACTGGCCCTTGGGAATGGTCTTGCGGGCATCGAAGAGGATGCCGTCCAGATTGCCCTTTCCCTCGTCGCCCCAGATGGCATGGCAACCGAAGTCGATCCTGGCCCGTTCGATCTGGGCGATCAGCCAGGCGGTCTTCCCGGCGTACTGCTCGTGATCAAGGCAGTATTCATTGACCATGAGGCCCTTCACCTGGAGGTTCTCGGCCTTCAGCAGCTTGCGACACTCCTCGGCCTCCTTGACCACGTCGTGGGGAAAGTGCCAGCAAACGTAATCGGGCTCGACCTTGTTGTCTTTACAGAAGCGAATGAAGGCCGTGAATCGTGGTTGGCCGGGATGAACGTTCGACCAACTCGGCCCTACGATAACGGCCTGGGAATCGATCTGGCGGATCTTCAGGTACGCCCTCCGCCAAGTTTCGTTGAACTGTACAGGCGACCGTTTCCAGAAGAAGCCGTGGTCCGGTTCGTTCCAGATGTCCCACTGCGGCTTGAGCCCTCGTTTCTGTGTGTCCTGGACCATGCGGACGACGAACTCTTCCCACTTCGCCCACTGGCCGTCGTCGCCGGGGTGCCTTTTCCCGTAGCCCCAGCCGTCTGAAATCACAACCTGCTGCTCGATACCCAGCTTCTTCATCCGCTCGGCCTGCGCCCACGTCGTTCCGGGCCGGGTGCGATGAAGCCGAGCCTTGAGCGGAGCGATCATACTGTCGGGCGGCAAGTGCCCGTCGTTGCTGAATCCGTGCAGGAAGCCGCTGGCCCGGTGGAGGATCTCGCCGCCGTCCATGCCAAGATCGATAGTTACGCTCTCTGCCGCTGTAGCCGTGGAGAGGCCGATCAGTAACCAGGCCACCCAGACCACTATCATACCGTTGGGCTTGCCTTGCTTGTCGTAGGAGCCGACGATCCAGGTCGGCGTGGGGTAGATCAGCGTCTTGGCACCGATTGGGCGATTGGGGCGTAAACACCGTGAACAACACTGTCTGGGCGGTGGTGAACCACGAGGGCGAGTTTGCCGTCGTGCCGGAGCCTTCGACGGTGACCCTGCTGAGCGTCTTCGCCGTGGGCCTGCTGGGCTATCGCATGCGGCTACGAAGGCGACGCGCAGGGCGAGTTCGCGATAGCGGCGTCTCGGCCACGTTGCACTTTTCTGCGCCTTCAAGAGTGACTGGACGAGCGGCATGAAGAACGTGTGATCGATATTCGTCAGCACGACTTTCCTCATTCTACAACGTCCAGCCCTTGCGATACTCGATATGTACGAACTGGTTGAGGTCGGGGAGGTTGGTGACCTTCATCTTTAGGCTATCCCACTGGAGCCGCTGGCCCGGCGAGCGGAGCGCCAGCACGCCCAGCAGGAGAATCTCCGTCAGCGGACCGGCGTAGTCGAAGTTCGACATCGGCTGAGGTCCGCCCCTGCAGGCCGACAGCCACTCTTCGTAATGGCCGGGCGAGCGCTTCATCGTCTTGGGGACCTTGGCCGCTTTCTCGTGGAGTTCCGAGGGCAGAAGGCGCGGCATTCCGCCGTGCGAGCCGTGGTGCATCTTCCCTTTCGTGCCGACGTACAGGACGCCGTTGTCTTCCAGCCGCCGCCAGCCCTTGGCCTGGACCATCTCCGGAGGCACCGGCGGCTTTAGTCCGCCGTCGTACCAGGTCAACGTTACCGGTCCGCGGCCGCCGCGCACCGGGAACTCAAAGGTGATGATCGAGGCGATTGGATAGGTCTCGAAATTCCGCCGGCCGCCTTCGAGGATGGTTCCGTCGATGGTCGTAGTGGCCTGGACCGCGGCGGGGGCTCCCAGCCCAAGCGCCCATACGGGATGGTCGATGATGTGGGCTCCCATGTCGCCCAGGCCCCCGCTGCCGAAATCCCACCAGCCCTTCCACGTAGCCGGAACGTAGATCGGATGGTAGGGGCGATCGCGAACCGGCCCTAGCCAAAGGTCCCAATCGAGCCTCGGCGGCACCGGGGGCTTTTCCGTGGGGCGGTCAATCCCCGTCTTCCACCAGAGGCCCGCTCGATCCGTCCAACAATGCACCTCCCGCACGTCGCCAATAACGCCGGCCTGGACCCATTCGTTGGTTAGCCGCGCGCCCTCCGTGGCGTGGCCCTGGTTGCCCATCTGGGTCATTACGTCGGCGGCGCGGGCGACCTCGGTCAAGGTACGGGCCTCGCGGAGCGTGTGCGTCAACGGCTTCTGGCAGTAGACGTGTTTTCCCGCCCGGATTGCGGCCAGGGAGGCAACGGCGTGGATGTGGTCGGGCGTCCCGACGGTGACCGCGTCGATTCGCTTCGCTTCCTTGTCGAACATGACGCGGAAATCCTTGTAGCGGGACGCCTTCGGAAATGCCTTGTAGGAGCTGGCGGCGCGTTGCTCGTCGACATCACACAGGGCAACAATGTTTGCGCCGATTTGGGCGTGCGTAGCGATGTCATTCCCGCCCTGTCCGCCGGCGCCGATGCCGGCCACGTTCAGCCGCTCGCTCGGCGGCAGGTTGCCGGGGCCGCCTAGGACATGGCGGGGCACGATGGTAATCACCGCTGCGGTGGCGCCAGCGGCGAGTATCCGGCGGCGGGTGATCTGGTCGTTGGGTTTCATCAGCGAGTCTCCTGAAGGGGCGGATGCGAGGCTCTCACGGTCTTGAGTCTATGCTGGCAGGACAAGGGCGTCAAGCATCGACGAAATCGCCGGTGTCCGAGAGGCAAGTGACCTCCCGCAACGTGATGAGTCCGGCCGTACAACCGTACGATCGCCTGAAGGGTTCGCTTTTCTCGCGCCAGGCAGCCGGGTTCGATAGGGCGTGACTTCATCGTACTCCTTAGCGTGGAGGGCCGGATCGGCTACTCCCCCATCTTCTTCTTGGTCAGGGGCTGCATAAGTTCCCGTACACGCCTGCCCAATTGCGCCGCGTACAGGTCCCGCGGCTCCAGCTCTTCCGGCTCGATCGTCTCAAACCATTTCCCATTCAAGTTTTTCACCTCCGCCGCTGTCGGCCCGGTCCTCAACCCCACGAGGTTCATCGCCGCTGGGCCGAACGACGAGGGCGGATACTTCAGCCCCCTCCGCGCTCGGATGTTCCAGAACGTCTCCCAGGCTCCGCTGTTCTTGCCCAGCGCCGCCCCGCCGCCACACTGCCACAACCGCATCCCCTCCCCAGCGTCGATGTCCGTGAACAGATTGGCGTAAGGTGTGCGCTTGTGGTGGTCGAAACAGAGGTCCACTCCATCCCCCCGCGTGCAGACATTCCCCGCGCAGCCCTCCACGGTGATGTCGTGCATGAAGCGCGTCTTGAAATGGAAATCTGTAACCAGGTTGTCGTCGCCCCCCAGGCCAATCCCGTGGTGGCCCGTAGCCTTGCGCTCTCTTTCCGTGGCGCGCGACGAATCGAACGTCACCCCCTGGATCGTGCAGAAAACGCCATCCGAAAAAATCCCGCTGTCCGAGTTCACGATCCGGATGTTGCGGCCCCAGCAGTCTGCCACCCTGCTCATGGCGATCGCGTTGTAACCCAGCTCGGTAAAGTGGCCCTTGTATGGCGTATTGGGGAATTCAAAGCAGAGATTTTCCACGCCGCTCTCGCGCACGCTCGGCGCGAAATCCCTCACATGCGCCCTCCATGCCGGCCTGACGTCAAAGCGGAGCGGCCGATCGAAATGCACAGTGTTGCCCTCGACCTTCGTCACGCGGCAGGGCATCTCGGCTCGCATGTTCCTCAAGTTTTTCGTGTCGCCGGGGTCTCCGGCATAAAGGTAATCAACCAGCGTCTTGTCGCCAGGGTCACGCTGGGCGATGGCGATCCATTGCCCCGGCTTGAACGAAACCGCCGAATCGACCTGAATCGCCTGGTCGCCGCGCCGCGATTCGCCTTTCACCGTCGCCAGAGTTTCTTGCCCGAGGCTTCCTTTCAACCAGACGAACCCTCCGGACCAGGAATAATTCGAGGTCCGTTCGCCCGTAGTCGTGGCGCCCCAATCCGGCTTGATGTCGGTTAGCGTGATCGGGAAGTAAAGCACGCTCTTGTCCGGTCCGGCTCCCCGCAGCACTACACCTGGGCGTCTGATCTCCAGGATTTTCTTGATCTTGTAGCGCCCGGCTGGCACCTCGATGGCGCCTCGGGGCGCCTTGACCAGCGCGTCCAGGAACGCCTGCGAATCATCCGCGACGCCGTCACCCTGCGCCCCGAACTCTTTCACGCTTACGCCCCGCGGCAGATCCGGCAGCGGTGCTTCCCCGCAGTGGTAGCCGGCATAGGAAAAATCGGGCAGGCGGCTTTGCGGACTCCATTTTTCCCCGTGTTTCCCCCACAGCGCCGAGGTTTCGGCCGCCGTCGCCGCCGTCGCGGTCAGGCACAATGCCCAGCTCGTCACAAAAACACTCCACTCCGCCCACCTTTTGTTTTTCATGGATCAACTCCTGCGAAACTCTTTCTTTCTCATACCGGCACCATGGCTAGCCTCATTTGTAACTTTCCCATTGTTCGTAAGGTCGTATCGAAAGCAAGCCTTGGACGACTTGCACCTTCACCTCGTGCTCGCCATTTTCCAGACCTGGCTTGGAACGATAACGATTGTGATGATCGCGAAATTCTCTCTTATAATCCACGACCTGCCCACCGGCGGCAATCGTTTGCCGGTCAGGCCGGCTTGGCTGCGGTCGTCTTGGATACGCTTTCCATGATCTTACCCTTAGCAAACGGGTCGGCACGAGCCGGTCGGCGTGAAGTGGGCTCGCTGCGCCGGCCCAAGCCGCTTGGCCGTCCAACTGGCCACCCGGAAGGGCCTTCCCGATAGCCCCATTTTACCATTTTCCACGTCAGTGGGGACCGGCCGCCTGGCGGGCGCCACGGGACGAATTCGATCGAGGGGGCGGCACCTGACCGCCATTAGCGATTGTGATTCTGAAGTCCGAACTTATACCCGGTGCATCGCCAGGTAAACCTTCCGAGCCGCCCGGATAACGTCCTTCACGTCGTCCTCACGGAACGTAGGATCCATCATCACTCCGGCATGGCGACCCAGGATGTCGATCGTCCGTGGGCAGCACTCGCGGCCGTAGCGGATCGTCTTTCCCTCGGGACTCTGGAAGGAAGGCCAGGCGGGGTGGACGGTGGCTTTCTTCTCGATCCGTTCGGCCACGGGAAGGATCGCCGATCCGCCCGGTGGCGAGGCCGAGATCCCCTCGGCCCCCAGGGCGCTAATAAATTTGTCGCGGCGCTCCGTCGTGCCCAGGTCCAGAAAAACACCGACGCCCAATTCGCCATCGAGATCCGGCGACTTTCGGAGCTTGAGGCCCGGAAGATCGGCGATTCCCTCTCGTACTTTTCGCGCGTTACGGCGAATGGCGGCGCAGATGGTCTCCAGCTTCTTGAGCTGACCGCAAAGGACCGCGCCGGTGAATTCATTCATGCGAAAGTTGCACGCGGCGAAGGCGGCCAGCAGACCACCGCCAAGGGCTTCCGTGTAGGGATCGCGGAGCATGCCGGCGTCGTGGAACCGGAAGCCCCGCTCAAAGAGCTTGGGATCGCTGGTGACCACGGCCCCACCCTCGCCCGAGGTGATAGTCTTGCTCTGCTGGAAGCTGTAAATGCCAATGTCGCCAATTGTACCGACGTATTTTCCCTTGTAGCGTCCGCCCACACACTGCGCGCAGTCCTCTAGCACGCGGAGCTTGTGGGCCCGGGCGATTTCGAGGATGTAGTCCATGTCGCAGGGACATCCCTGGAGGTGGACCGACATGATTACTTTGGTCCGCGGCGTGATCTTCGCCTCGATGCCCTTGGGATCGATATTAAAGGAGTCGTCGATTTCGGCGAACACCGGTAGCGCGCCCGAAAGGACGATGGCATCATAGCAGGCGTACCAGGTCCAGGCGGGCAGGATGACTTCGTCGCCCGGCCCGACTTCCAGCGCGGCCATAGCGGTGAACAGCGCCGCGGTCCCAGAGGTCACGCCGAGGGCGTATTTCGCGCCAATATGGGCCGCGTACTGTTTCTCGAACTGGAGGACCTTCGATGCACCTCCGGCTGACCAGCGGAAAGGATTCCGCGATTCGAGAACTTCGAGGAGTTCCCGCTTTTCGAGTTCATCATAGAACTGGGGCCCGAAGTTCCGAACAGGGATGCGGGTCTTCCGCACCGGCATTCCTCCATCGAGAGCAAGTTTCTCGCTTTCGGCGGCGCTTCCCGGCATCCCTCCCGCTCCCACGAGAATCGACGCGGTGCCTACGGCCCCCAGAAACTCACGGCGGGTGGTCATTGGTTCACTCATTAGACCCTCCTCGACACGAAAACCGGCAATGAAAGGGCGGATTTACGACCGTTCCAGGTCTACCCATGGTGAATGACCAGTCCAACGGCGTAACCTTGAATCTGAATTAGCCACGCACAGAAGTCAAGAGGGTTGCGAGCTTGGCCGGGAAAGATGGATCCCCCCATCGGCTCTATTGGGCGGCCCTCAATGAATCTCCCGCCGGTCTCGCTGCCACGCGAAAGACCATGCCGGACGTGAGCTTTCGGCATCAATCATCTGGCGCGATCCTCTGCCAGATAATTTTCGCCTGGTGGCTTGCAAGCTCTTCGGGGCCGAGGGTAGACTGATAGATGATTCTGGCCCCGGAGGTGGGGCCGATTGCGATTCAACCGTCCATTTGGAGACTGGATGAAAAGATAACTACGGCCGCTTGACGGCCGCGAATACATAGATCGACGCGTAGCGTCCAACTGCTTCCAGCAAAACGATCAACCTGAGCCGCTGGCTCTTGAAGTATAGAAGCAGCATCTGGACCGCGCCCCGTGAGAACGGGGCGTCGGCCATGCTGTTCTATACTGGCCTTTGATCGGGCTTGCTGGAGCGGCATCGGACGGCGCCCTTTTTCGTTGGAGTGCAGTGCTACGTTCATTCATCCAGGACGATTCGTCGCCCGCAAGAAAGGTCGGTGTGTGATGCGAGGCAAGGTTTTGATGGCTTTGGTTCTGGCCGCGTCGGCTTGCTCGGTAGCTGAAGCGCAGCTTGTGCTATCGTTGACGACGGCAGGGGCCGGCAGCGTGATAATCCCCGCCGGATACGATTGGACCGACGTGACCGTGCAGTGCTGGGGCGGCGGCGGCGGCGGCGGTAGCTACTACATCTTCGACAACGGCGAGGTCTCCGGCGGCGGGGCCGGCGGAGGCGCTTACTCTAGCAACACGTATGCAACGGCACTGGTCGCCGGCACATACGGCTACTACATCGGCGCTGGCGGCGTCGGCGCTGGCGGCGGCAGCGACAGCGGCGGCAGCGGCAGCGGCGGGGAAAATACAGTCTGGAACTACGGTGGGGCTCAAGACATTATTGCCGGCGGTGGCGGCGGTGGCGGCGGCGGTGGCCCCGGCGGTGGCGGAGGCTTGGTCCTCGCGGGAACGGGCTATTCGGGTGGCGGGGGCGGGGAGGCCGTCTCCGAAGACGCCGGCGGCGGTGGTGGGGGCTCTGGCGGCCCAAGCGGCCCTGGCGGTCAAGGCGGGGACGCGACGGGCATCGTCGGCGGCAGCGGGGGCGCTGGCTACGGCGCCGGCGGCAACGGCGGCGGCGTTGGAGGGCCACCCGGGCACAGCGACAACGGCGACAACGGCGGCTTCCCGGGCGGCGGTGGGGGCGGCACTATCTACGGATTCACCGCCGGCCAGGGCGGCAACGGCGAGATCATCATCACGTACACGCAGCAAGCGGTTCCCGAACCGTCCACGCTCGCCTTGCTTGGCGTCGCTGTCGTCATGTCGGCTGGCTACGTTTTTCGCCGGAAACTTCTTATGCGACGCTGCTTTACGTTCGCGCTGACCGCCGTTGTGTCTTTCCTGTTGTTCGTCAATCTGGCGAAGACCGCACAAGCCCAAAGGCCCTTTGAAGGCGAGGCGGAAGGCCAAGCCCGGATCGACGAGGCAAATCGGCTGCACGGAACTCTCGCGCCGTCGCCGGAGGAATCGGCTTGGGGAATATCGAGAGCGAAAGCCCTTGACGATGCGATTGGAGCGGAGATGGAGTCTCGGCAGGCCGCAGCATCGGCGCAGGCTCAACGCGCTGTACAGGCCCGGCGAGCGGCGTGGGCTGCGGCGCCGAAGGATGTTGACAAGGACGGCAAGGGATTTACGCAACAGCTCGGGAACGCGACGAGGGGCATGCGGGATGGCGGATTCAGCTACATTTGGGTGAAGGATGGCGATTGGGAATACTACTTGGACAGCAGCGGCGTCGTTGGTGCGCGGTATCTTGATCGTGCGCATGCGGTGACGAGGTTCCAATATGGCGTGCCGGCGAACGGTAGCGGTACGTTCAGGGACGTCGCAGTCTATCAGTCCGGGAAGGTGCTGTTTGAGCATCGATTGCCGGCCAGCTTCGCGGCGAAGGGATGCCTTATTGGGGGCCTAACGGGTTGGAGCGGGACGTCGTTCAACCTTAAGCGGGGTTGGCCGCCGCCGGCGACCAAGAAAGAGACAAATCGTGGCGGGCCAGGCGGTATGGGTTTCCGGCAAGTTGGCCCTTATCAGGTGCCGAACATGGCCTTTGGCCCGAATCAATAACCGTCGTTTCCCCTGTTGGAACGTCCTGAGAGATACGAATTTGAAACCATCCGTGGAGGATAGCCATGAAAACGATTGGTTGGACGTTGGTTGCGGCGGCGATCGCGATGCACTTCTGTTTTTGTGAGTGGTGGTCTAACTTTGGACCCGGCGACCGGAATATCTTTGGGTTCATTTACGCGAAGGAGGCATTGGGGAAGAACACCGTCGGCGCGGGGTTCTGGGGAGTCGTCATACCGGTGCTGATTGCCGGTGCTGGCGCTGCGATACTGATTCGGTACAGGGTTACGGACAACTGCCCTAACTGCGGAAGCGGATTCGCCGGCAGGCCAACGCAATGTGAAAAATGCGGGATTCGATTCAAATGGACAACAACGGGCGAAAAGATCTGCTGTGAGTGGCTCCCGCCGGCGAAGGCAAGCACGTCCCCTGGAGACCACCGAGCGCCCAGCACGGAGAGCGCCAAACTACTACCCCAGGCGATGTACGAGAAGCTGCTGGCCGCCGAGAACGTGGGCCGAGCCCCCAGCACGGAGAGCGCCAAACTACTGCCCTGCCCGGACTGTGGAAGGCAGATTTCAAGACTGGCGGCGAGTTGCCCGCAATGCGGACGGCCGTTGGCTCCAGAGAAGGACGAACGAAAGGCGAACTGACCGGCTCGACACCGGGGAACTGAAAGGCGAAATCACGGGAAGCGTATTCAAGAAGACCGCAACCAGGGCGGCGCGGGATGGCGCGAACATGGCCGGTATCGTTCGGTCTTTCTACGTATTGGATTGTCTGCTACACATTTCTCAAGGGGAAGCATTATGAGCACAGGAATTGGGAAACACCGAGAATCCGCGGATATTGAAAGAAGGGTCGCGGGATTGGAGCGGGCCAACAAAAGGTGGCGACTGGCAACCCTGGGACTTCTTGGCGCGTGGGTGTTGACCATTAGTTGCTCACGTTCGGATTCTGGCGGCCGGATCGCTCTGGCGGCGGATCAGCCGGCGGAAAACGGCGCAGTAGTGCGGAAGCTGCGTGTCAACGAGATTGAGCTGGTGAATCTGAAAGGAGAAACGGTTGGTTAGATCGACAAGGGCGGGGAGCCGTCTTTGTCGCTCTCGTCGCCGACGGGGAGCGAGCGGGGGGCAGGTACGTTTCAATTGGCGTTTGGAGGCAGCAGCCTGCCAGCGCTTAGAATGGGTTGGGGAAATTTTGACACGAGCCTATCGCCAGGTGCTCTGCTTGTGTCGGATGAAGACGGGATGACTAGCGTCGGCGCAGGAACGTTCGCTATCACGAATCACGGGAGTGTGGCTGGCCAGAAGTTGAAAGGCCTTCGGATACCGGCGGCGGATGCGGCGAAAGGCCAGTGGCAGGAATACATGAACAAGCGTGCCGAGGCTGCGGACGAGGCATCCGCCGTCAAAATCTTCACAACCACGGGCGGCGGGGGCTTCATTACTGTTCGGAACACGTTTGGCAAGGCGGTTGTGCAAGTCCAGGCGAACAAGAGTAACGAAGGGGCGGTGTACGTCAATGACGTGGACGGAAAGTTCGGGGATGCTCTGGCGCCCCGGATGCCGCGTTGAACTGATCGAACGAATGGGAGTTATTGGGGCGTTTTCGGTGCTCAAAGGATAGGATCATGGTTGACTATGGTTCGCTTCTGCGTTGCCGGAACCTGGCCGCCTGACGATCGTGGCGGCTGGCGGCGTGGCAGCCTTGGTCGTTCGGCCGAAGAGGAAAACGAGGAACTTGAATCACCTGGTTGCCGTGGCAGTCAAATCGAAGTGAAACGCGTTCTCACCCCAAGCCGGTCGAACCCAGGGCCGGCACGACGTTGGATAATGACGCAGGTTAGCGGGCTGACGTCGTTCCGAGAAAACAACGTGACTTTTTAGCCCGACAGGCGGCCTATCAAAAAAGAGCGGCTGCCGCCACGCGCAAACCTGTCGGTATTGGAGGGCAAGCTCTGCTCGGTGGTATCGCGTTTCCCAGCACGCGGCGGTGCCCCTCCGCGCGCAAGCACTCATCGGCCAGCCCGACCTCCGCGGATCGAAGTTAGCGTGGCACGTTGAAGACGCCGCTGTGCATTAGGGCAGGGTAAAGATAGCTGGCCCCCCCCATCCGTATCTGTGCCATCGGTTTTGGAAACCTCAATCCCGAGGGCGAAGCGGCACTTTGATTTCCGAGATGGTGATCGCGGACTGCTGTCGCCGGAAAAGTGCGGGGCGGCCGCGAATTGCCAGCCGATCGTCGGAAAACCAACGTTTGATGATACGCCGCAAGCGTCCCAGCTACTCACCTGAATATCATCCCAATGGTGGAGTCGCTTGGAGATGCGGTGAAGTTGCACGATTGTTTTGCCAAAAAAGACACATTTTGATGCAAGAGAACTTCTGTTTCAGTTATACTAGTCAGCGCACACCGTTATCGGCCACCCGATGTAAAGGAACTGAGCGAACTATTCGATCCTGGCCTTTTCGCCCGGCGTCTGGGCGCTAACGGCCACCATGCCCAGGTAATCGCCACCGGATTGGACTCGCCTGTGGAGCACACTTTGCAGATCGAACCGGTGCTCGACCCCGGCCAGGAACTCCGCCTGGAGAGTATTTGCGTGGCCGGCAGAGAAGCGGCCGTGGCGGCGGCTCGATGATTTGCCTGCCCAAGAACTGAATGGGACTTCCGTCCACCCATCCCACCCATCCACGCTTGAAGGAGCACTTCGTGATCAGATTGATTTTCGTCGGTGTCCCGTATAACTTTATGAAAAAGCATCTGCCGGGTGCGGTTGCACTAACTCTGTTCGTGTTCGTGGGAACAACCGCTCTGCGCGCCACGGAGACCGAGAACCAGGTGCTCCGCATCCTGCCGGCTCCCGGCCGGGTCGTTGTGGATGGGAAGATCGACGATTGGGACCTTTCCGGCGGCATCTTTACCTGCGGCGACGTCGAACGTTTGCGTGAGCAATACGGCGTGTGGTTCCATGCGATGTACAACACCGATAATGTCTATCTGCTCGCGCGATGGCTCGACCCGACGCCGCTGAACAATGGCGAGTCGAGCAAGGGCGGGCAAGGATTCCAGGGCGATTGCCTCCAAGTGCGTTTTATCACCGGGTACAAGACCCCACAGGAGGTCATCACCTGGCTCACCTGCTGGCGCGACCGCGATGGAATCAGCGTCGTGGACCGCGCGACGCCCCATGGCACGGGGCGAGGGGGCGTCGAGTTGCCGGATCTCCCCAATGCCCTGGGACACGGCGCGCAGCAGGCGTTCCGCATCAACGCCGATCGCAAGGGCTACGTTCAAGAGTTGGCCATTCCCTGGAAGCTGCTTTGCAAGGATGGTAAGATGCCCGCCATCGGCAGCGAGCTGCGCGTAACCGTGGAACCGAACTTCACCGCCGGGGCGTTCGGGCGCTTGACGATCAAGGACCTCTTCCGCGTCGGCGCGGTGCCGAACCGTATCTTCACCTTTTACTCTTACGACATTTGGGGCGCCGGCATCCTTGAAAAGACCGGCAGGGTGGCGCTGGCCCCGCTGCGATTGGCCGACGGACGTGAACTGCCGGTCCGGCTCGTCGGCGGCCTGCCGGTCGTGGACTGGAGCCGGCTGGCCAAGGTGCGTGAGCTGCCGGGCTTCAAGACGTTGGCCTTCGAAATGCCTTTCGACGGCCACGTTTCACTCAACCTCCGCAATAAGGACGGCGTGGTCGTCCGACAACTGCTCACCGATCACCCCTATGTCAAGGGAAGCCACACAGTGAAATGGGACGGCCTGCCGACGCCGCATTACCGCACGCCGGGCGAACCACTGCCGGCCGGCGAGTACACATGGGAGGCCATCGCGCACCCGGGATTGACGCTCACCCTTCGGGGATGGGCGGCTGCCGCGGGCATTCCCTGGGCCGCTGGGCCGGGCACCGACTGGGGAGGCGACCACGGAGTGCCCAGCGCCTGCGCTACCGATGGCGAAAAGGTCTACCTGGGTTGGAACGGGGCCGAAGGCGGCAAGAGCGTGCTGGCCTGCGATGCCGATGGGAAACTGCTCTGGGCATCGGCAAAGGCATCGGTAGTTCGGCCGAGCATCTTGCCGTCGATGGTGGAATTGTCTACGGTTTGGGCTGGGACGGCGTCTCCGGCCGTCAGCTTTTTCGCCTCCGCGCTAAGGATGGCGTCTTCGACAACTGGATATCGCGGGGCAGCGCCGCGCTCTCCGTGCCCGATCTTTGGGCCGATCGTACCAACAAGGGTCAAATGCCCGACCGCGCCGATGGCATGGACGTCAAGCACGGCGTGCTCTATCTCACCTTCAGCGCGGCCGACTTCCGTCCGGACGACGTCTCCGACTTAGCCACCCTCACCCGCAAAGTGCTCACCGACGCCACGGTTGGCCCGCGGCTGCTGAAGCAGGTCAATCCACGATTTCATGAACGCTTGCAGAACTGGCTGGCCGGACACATGAGGGAAGAGGACGCCTTCTGTTTGCACAGTGTGCAGGGCCCGTGGTGGAAGTTCGAATTGCCCGAAGGCCTGACCCGCTTGTTGGATCGTACTGATCTGGTTTCAGGGACCGATGGCCTGGGGCCTATGAGCCGATCGCTGGCCAACCGTCGCTTCCTGGAACAGCGGTTCGCCGGGCATCTGCGTCCGCTCAAGACCGGGATGCTGGGCGTGTGCGATGCAAGCTCGGGCCGCTTGCGCAAGCTGCTGGAGGTTCCCAACCTGGGCGCGGTGCGGGCCGTGAGCGATCGCCTGGTGTATGCTATCGCCGACCGCCGGACCGTGCTGGCCATCAACCCGCAGACGGGCGAAAGCAAGCCGTTGATCACCGGGCTGCACGATGCCGCCAACCTGACGGTGGATGCGGTCGGCCGCCTCTACGTAGGCTGTGGCGCCCCGGACCAGCAGGTGAAGATCTTCACGGCTGAGGGCAGACCCGCCGGCCAGATTGGCCGCAAGGGCGGCCGGCCTCTGCTCGGCCCATGGCAGGCCGACGGCTTCTATGCCATCAGTTCCCTGCTGGTCGACAAGCAAGGCCGGCTATGGGTCACCGAGGGAGACCGCCACCCCAAACGCATCAGTATCTGGGATATGTCCACGGGCAAGCCGGTCAAAGAACTCTTTGGCCCGACGCACTACGGCGCCAGCGGCGGCGCGATCTGCCCAACGGATCCGAATCTCATGGTCGGTGAGGGCTGCGAGTGGCGCTTCGATCCGAAGACCCAAACGTTTGCCTGTAGTGGTGTTTTCGACCGCAGCCTGCATGGGTTCGCGAAGTTTTGCACGCCGGCCAACGGGCGGTTGTACCTGGCCGTCACCCGCGAGTACCAGCCTTATCGCTCGGCGACCCGCATCTTCGAGCGCATTGGCGAAGGCTCGTGGCGAGCTTGCGCGGAGGTCCGGCCTGACTTCATCGCGAAGACCACCACGTTCTGGTCCGACGTCAACGGCAACGGGCGAGAGGACGCCGGCGAGACCATCATCGTGCCGGAGGCCCTGGTGACCTACGGCTCGAACTCCTGGTCGCTGAACCTCAACCCGCAGGATTTCACCCTCTACGGCGTTACCGATGGCACGCGGAAGGTTTTTCAGGTTCGGCTGGCCGGCTACACCGCCTGCGGCGCGCCACGCTGGGACGTGGCGGGGATGAAGGAGCTTCCCTTTGCCGGCGGCAAGGACGTTTGCAGCGTGTTGTCGTCGCCAGACAATCGCCTGCTGATCACCTGCGGCGAGCACACCTACTACCGTTGCTTTGAGATCGCCAGCGGCAAGCTGCTGTGGAGCTACCCGAATCCGTTCTTCCAGGTGCATGGCTCGCACCACGCACCTGCTCCGGAGCCGGGGCTCACCCGCGGCGCCTACGGTTTCGTGGGCACGTTCACGCACCCCAATACTGGCACGGTCTGGGCCATCAATGCCAATCTTGGTGAATGGTATCTCTTGACCGAGAGAGGATATTTCCTGGCTCAAATCTTCGAAGGGGATGCGATGCAGTGGCAGTGGCCGGCCAAAGCCGAAGTTGGCGCGGACATGACCCATTGCCCGCCCGGCAGCGGCGGAGAAGATTTCGGGGGTTCGCTCACTCAGGGTAAGGATGGCAAGGTCTACGTTCAGGCCGGGAAGAACGCCATCTGGAGTCTGGAATTGGGCAACCTGGACCGGATTCGCATCATCGCCACGGGTTCGGTGACACTCAAGCCTGAGGAGCAGTCGTTGGCCCAATCGGAACTCGAAAAACAGCGGCAGAGGGCTGTCGGCATCCAGACCTGCGAAGTGAGGCGTTTCACACCGACTTTCACCGGCAACCTCGGCAGCGACTTCCAGGGCATCAATCCGCTGGAATACAAGAAGCAGGACGACGCGGCGGTGAAGACGTTCCTGGCCTGGGATGCGAAGAAACTCTACCTGGGCTTTGAGGTCGCGGATAACTCGCCATGGGTCAACGGCGCCAAGGAACCGCCCCAGATGTACGTCAGTGGCGATACAGTGGACTTCCAGTTCGGCAGCGACCCCAAGGCCGATCCCAGGCGCAGCGAGGCGGTCGCGGGCGACTTCCGCCTGTCGATCGGCAACTTCCTGGGTCAACCCACCGCCGTGCTCTACCGCAAGGTGTCCGCCGAGAAGAGACCGAAGACCTTTACGTCCGGCGTGATTGCACAATACGTGATGGACTATGTCGAGGTGGTGCGCGATGCGAAGATCGCGGTGAAGATCCGGCCGGACGGGAAGGGCTACGTCGTCGAAGCCGCCGTGCCGCTGGCTGCCCTGGGTTTCACGCCCCAACCGGACGTCATCTACCGGGGCGACGTGGGTGCGACCCACGGCTCGGCTGAAGGAGACCGCACTCGGCTTCGCACTTATTGGAGCAACCAGGAGACTGGCTTGGTGGATGACGCCGTCTTCGAGCTGCAAGTGGTGCCGAAGAACTGGGGACAGATTGTGTTCAAGTAGCTTCACCGGCATGGCCGTAGGAACCTATGTCGGTCACCCCCACCTCCACGTCCAGGAGCCACAAGAGGGGCATGCCGATCTAGCCCTCTCAAGAAAAACAAGGGTTTTCTGACCGAACCCATCCTCTGGTGTTTGCGCGCGCTGGTCGGACACACCGGCGAGGGCCGCTTTGAACGATATTCCTTCTGCATACAGACCGGATCAAACGGCGGCTACCGAGACTGGACGATCCTCCCCGGCCCCCGGCGGACTCGCACGGTCGAGCGCGATATTTGCGCCGGCAAACCCTGTCTCAATCGCATCCTGGTTGGCGGCGAACCATTTCTGCCAATCCGCCGCGATCCAGATTTCCCGATCGGCCTCGCTGGGCACAGCGGTTGGCGTCGCGCGGGGCTGGACCTTGCGCTTCCATTTCGCCCTTACGCTCGCCGGAGTGTCGCCGGTGATCGCTAGAACGCGCGCGTTGTAATCCCCGGGCAACTGGCCCAAGACCGCCAGGCGGCGGACCTTTTTCAGGGCCTTGGAAATCTGGTTCACGTAGGTGCCACTGCCGTTGCAGTGGACCGTTCCGCGCCACCACTCCTTGCCGTCGCGGTTCGTAAATTTCCGCTCGGCACAGTAGTCGTAGAGAACACGACCGCGGGCACGAATCGCCTTCTGGAGGACGAGGAGTTCGAGGAGTTGGTCTAACCACACCTTGTCTGGCAAATTGACCTTGCAGTGGCCTTTCTTTTTGTCGAACTCGGCTGGCGAAATCTCCTTGCCATCGGCACTGAAAGCCTGGATATAACAAAATTGCTTTTTGCCAGCGGCTAAGCCGTTGTCGCGTCTATGCCGAAGGCCCTCGCGCGTCCGCTCCGAAACGCGCGCCGCCTCCTCGTCGCTCGCCCAAGAAAGGATCGCGATGAATAACCTGTCGGTCGATTTACTTAGATCGACGACGTTTCCGCCGAAGCCCTTGAGTATGACAAGGCGGACGCCACGGTCAAATAAAGTTTGGACGGTTGTGTACTGGTCAATGAAATTTCTCCCCACCGTTCGCATCTCAGTTACAACCAGCGTATCGCCCTTGCGAAGGTTCCTCAAAGCCCATAATCCCATAGGTCGTTGCGCGAACTTCAGCGACCGGCCAGATGTACCAAGCGGTTCATTAAGCCACTGCGGCTCGCCTAGCTTTAAGGACTCACACGCCCGGCCGATGATCTCTCGCTGGGTTTCTGGGCTGGTCACTTGACCCAATGTGCTAGCCCGCGTCATCCCAAATGTCCGGGGAGCGTTATCGTTACTCATGGTTATCTCCTCTGCACGGCACGCGCCGCTGCCTCTATCGAATCCCATTTCCGTTGCTCGCTGCCAAGCGACCAGAGCCATAATCCGCCGACGATGACCGCGATGACGACGACGAGCGTCGCCCACTGGCCGATGGACCAAGGCTCCTGGACGATTTTGAGGGGCGGCGGCCTCTTCGGAAACCGCTGGTAGCTGCAGCGCGGCTTGGCGCGGCGGGGACTGCGGGCCTTTCGCGGTCGCGGGGCTGGTGTAAGGGGCGGACTGGACTGTGCGGTGGGCGCGTACGCCGTAGTTGGTTTGGGGGCGACGGCCACGCTATGTCCAGTCCGCTTGTTTTGTTTCGGTACCCGCCCCAGACAGCGCCCGGGTCGTTCGACGGTTTTGCCGTGCCGGTCGACGTCGTACCCGACGCACTCGAAGTGATAGCCGGCGAGTTCGAACTGGCCTCCGATCTCGACCAGGGTTGGGGCTGCTTGGGGTTGCGTAGACATTGTTGGTTCTCCGGGGTTAAGTCAAATAGCGAGCGTGGGGCTCGAATCCACCGCAACCCGACGAGTGTCCGGTCAATGCCGACCTGTTAGTCTCGCGCGTCGCTCGCCTGCGAATAAGCTGCGGGCGGGTCTTCAGGTAAGGAGCTAACGAACCCGAAGACCCATACGTAGTTTCCCGCTACGCGCCCGCAAAAGTTTATGATGCGGTAAACCGCCAACCGCCAGCGTCGATCTGCGGCTGCATCTGGTCGAGTGCGGACACCAGGCCCCGGAAGACCCAGGTCAGGCTCTCGCAGGTCGCGTTCAGGCGGATGCCTTCGAGGATGTCGATTGCCTCCGCCAAGGCGGACTCGTCGTTATGGGCGAGGCGTTCGGCAATCGCTTCCCAACGGTGCATGAGTCGAAGGCGGATTCGCAGACTTTCAGGTGACGGCATTGTCATGATCCTTTCGGGTTAGGTCTCAGCAGGTTCGCTCAGTGGAGGGAAAGATCCAACTCTGCCAGTCGGACACGCGTCCTTGAGGCTGAAGCCGATTTGGTGTGGCGCGGTCATGCGGCCGGCAGAGTTGCATCGTCGTTCCCCAAGAATTCCGCAAAAAACTCCCTAGCTATAGGGTATAGGGTAGGCTCTGAGCAGCAGCTTTCCGGCCCTGCTGGCCTGGCGCTATGGCTTGCGAAGTGGGCGGAAAACGCTTCGGTTCTCTACCCCGACTTTCGATTGCAAAAGGGGGGGCGGCAATTCAATTCAAGCCCCAGATAGGCAAGAAAATCCCCATTGAGGATGGCATGGATATGCCCGGTGTCTCGAAGGTGTCGGGCGGAGGTGTCAAATTGCCTGCCGATCAAGAAAAAACGACGGTTTCCGAACTTTTTGACGTCGACCGTGCCGCTTCGCTGCGGAGGTCTGGGTGACGAATGGCACTAGCTTAAGGAACGCGACTACAATCGGTCGCGGGCGCGTCGGCGTGCCATCACAAGCTGTTGTATGTTAGCCGAAGGCTCCTCGCTTAAGCTAGTGCCATTCGTCTGGGTGACCGCCGCAGGCAAGAAGACTCGCTGCCATCCCCACGAATTGACAGAATCTGCCATCGTTCGTGCATGAGGCAGACCACAAATCCACCCGTTTTGGTGCCAAGCCGAGAAATATCTAAACAGTCCTGCTAATCGTCATCCCGCAATGGCCCCGTCAGCCGCAGTCGCTGCAATCGACGTGGGGCGTCCGCCGCCGATTATCGGCTGGGCTGCCAAGAGCCTGCACCTGCCAAGGAACTGGCCGAGGCCCTGGATTGCGATCCGCGAACGATCGTCAAGGCAGCCAAGGCCGGAAAGATCCCGCCTGCCTGGAATTCCACCAAACGAAGCGGCCTGTCAGAACGGCCAGCGTTATCCAGGTGCGCCAGCCAATCTTTAGGACAACGGTGGGACGATGGAAGCACTATGAGCAGTCTCTGGCAACGCTGCTGAACTCGCTTCCGGGCGGAAAGTGAGCAATTGCGGGGGTCTTCTTGGCCAGCGGGAAAGGTTAGGTTGCCCAAGAAAAACCACGACTCGCCGGTTAGGCGAGTCATGGATGCCGTAGCTTTTAGGGCAATGGGGCGAAGCACAACGAGCGCTCCGCCTTTCAGGCCACGGCGATTTCGGATTGTATTAAAACGTCGCGTGGTGATTGAAGTGGGGACCGCGCGACGGCCTGCCTCTCTGCATATAAGGCTAGCAGCAGTAAAGATAATCCATTATTAGGGCTGTGGCCAGACGAAAATCAATAAGAAGGCGCTGAAAAAAACAAGGGGCCGATGCCCTGCGATGCCGCCTGAACTCATCAAAGGCCAAAATAATAGGCGTTGGCGCCTAAGAATTTGTAGCGGCCACCCCGGCAGAAATGGCATCTGCGTACAAGACTGCCAGCCTTTAAGTGAACGGCGAAAGGGTGGCATATCCGAAGGCGATCCGGGCTTGGCAGTCGTGCTTGGCGATCATAGTTGGAGGAGGTAAGAAATGAATGCTGGGACACCCTGTGACATTTTCCACTTGTTTTCGTCCTAATCCAGACAGGCCGACGTGTATCGTTTCAAGACGGCCCTGCTTAGCCCACCCGCGAGTACGTTACAAGCTTGGTTTTGAACCAGATTCTTCATCCCGCGGGCTGTGAACAGTCTTTTGAAACCCATTACGGCTGACAAGCCGCGCCGCAAGTGGATGCTGCATGGCGACAATACCTGAAGCGTTAGCGATTGCCGTCCAGCACCATCAAGCCGGCCGCTTCCAAGCTGCCGAGCAGATCTATCAACAGATTCTCGCCGTCGCGCCGAACCATCCCGACGCCCTCCACTTGCTCGGCGTGATCGCTTCTCAGGCGGGCAAGCACGAGGCGGCCCTGCAATACATTGGACGGGCGATCGCCTTGCAGGGCGGCACCGCCCTCTTCCACAACAACCTGGGGGAAACGTATCGTGCCATGGGCCGGATGTCCGAAGCCATCGCCTGCTACCGCCGGGCACTGGAATTGAAGCCCGACATGGCGACGGCCTACAACAACCTCGGCAATGCCTTGCAGGGCCAAGGGCACTGCGACGAGGCGCTCGCCTGCTGGCGGCGGGCGCTGACGCTGAAACCCGACTTTGCCGAGGCGCACAGCAACTTAGGCGCCGCCCTGGCGCAGCAGGGTAAACGGGACGAGGCGATTGCCTGCTACCGCCGGGCGCTGGAATTGAAACCAGGCTACGCTGACGCCCACAACAACCTCGGCAACGCCTACAAGGACCACGGCAAGCTGGGCGAGGCAGTCGCCTGCTACCGCCGGGCGCTGGAATTGAAACCGGGCTACGCTGACGCCCACAACAACCTGGGCGTCGTGCTCAAGGACCAGGGCAAGCCGGACGATGCGGCCGCCTGCTGGTGGCGGGCGCTGGAACTGAAGCCCGACTTTGCCGAGGCCCGCAACAACCTGGGCAACGCCCGGCGGGAGCAGGGCAGGCTCGACGAGGCGATTGCCTGCTACCGCCGCGCGCTGGAATTGAAACCAGGCTATGCCGAGGCATACTGCAACCTGGGCAATGCGCTGAAGGACCAGGGCCATTTCGACGAAGCGGCCGCCAATTACCGCCAGGCGCTGGAACTGAACCCGAACTTTGCCGAGACGCACAGCAATCTGGGCATCGTTCTCATGAGCCAAGGCAAGCTCGACGAAGCGATCGCCTGCTACCGCCGGGCGCTGGGATTGAAACCGAGTTACGTTGACGCCCACAACAACCTGGCCGTCGCCCTGAAGGACCAGGGCAAGCTCGATGAGTCGATCGCCTCTTGCCGCCGCGCGCTGGAACTGAAGCCGGATTTTGCCGAGGCCCACAGCAACCTGGGCATTGTCCTGAAGGACCTGGGCAAGCTCGACGAAGCGATCGCCTGTTGCCGCCGGGCACTAGCGCTGAAACCGGACTACGCCGAGGGCCATAGCAACCTGGGCAACGCCTTGCGCGAACAGGGTAAGTTCGACGAAGCGGCAGCCGCCTACAGCCGGGCGCTGGCCCTGAAGCCGACCTACGCCGAGGCCCACAGCAACCTGGGTAACGTCTTGAAAGACCAGGGCAAGCTGAGCGAAGCGGTCGCGTCCTATCGCCGCGCGCAGGAACTGAAGCCCGACTTGGCCGAGGCTCACGGCAACCTGGGCAGCACATGGGAGGAGATGGGCGATCTCCAGGCCGCGGAGGATGAGTTCCGGGCTGCCCTGCGGCTCAATCCGCGTCTGTCTTTCGTACAGTACAAGCTGGCGGTGCTCCTGCGCGGCAAGCTCCCACAGGCGGATCTGGCCGCGCAGCGCGGCTTGCTTGAGGAGAGCGGGTTACCGGAAGATCAGCAATTGTTGCTGCACTTCGGCCTGGCCCAGGTCCTGGACGGGCGGGGCGAGTATGCCGCGGCCGCCGCGCACCTCGCCCGGGCCAACGCGCTGCAACTCTCCGAGTGGCGCAAGCGCGGCCAGGACTACGATCCGAAAACCTACGAGTTTCTCGTCAGCCAAATGATCGCGGCCTGTGCGCCGGATTTCTTCGAGCGGGTCGGCGGCTTCGGGCTGGAAAGCGAACTGCCGGTGTTCGTCGTGGGGCTGCCGCGGTCGGGCACGACGCTCGTCGAGCAGATCCTGGCCAGCCACAGCCAGGTCTTCGGCGCGGGCGAAATCAAGCTGGCCCATGAAAATATGGCAACGCTGGGTGGAGAAAGTGCCGAGGCCTTCGAGAACCTGCACCGGCTGGACCGCGAAACGGTTCACCGTCTCGCTTCGCGGCACCTTGAGCGGCTCCGGAAGTTGGCCCCCGCGGCCGTGCGCATCGTGGACAAGATGCCGGAAAACTACCTGTTGCTGGGCCTTTTGGCGACCCTCTTTCCGCGGGCGAAGTTCATCCACTGCCGCCGCGACTTGCGCGACGTGGCCGTCTCGTGCTGGATGACGCATTTCCGCGAAGTCCGCTGGGCCAGCGACCAACAACACATCGCTTCACGGTTTCACGAGTACCAGCGGGTCATGGAGCACTGGCGGAAGGTTTTGCCATCGCCCCTGTTGGAACTGGACTACGAGGAGACCGTGGCGGATTTGGAAAGTGTGGCCCGACGCCTCGTAGCCTGGTGCGGCCTGGAATGGGAGCCGCAGTGCCTGGAGTTCCACCGGGCAAAGCGGCCGGTGGGCACGGCCAGCGCCGTCCAGGTGCGGCGGCCAATCTTCCGCACATCGGTGGGAAGGTGGAAGCACTACGAGCACGCGCTGCGTTCCCTGTTCACCCAACTGGAAAACATGGATGCTGGCAGCCGTGTGGAGTGACGGCGGGTGAGGTGGTGCCGCAAATTGCCATCGGTAGTCTTGAAGGCTATTGCTTCATGTCGCCGAAAGATACCAAGAGTGGCTAAGTTGGCCTTTTTTCGACTACCGGGTTTCATGTAAACTCGGGGCACACCGGTTAACCTCGGCGGGCACCCGGGTTATGACCCGCGGCAGGGAGGCGGCAGCATGACGAACGACAGTTGGAAAGGCCCGTTTGGCTTGGCTCTCTTGGCCGGCCTGGGTGTCATCGGTTCGCTGCTGGTGTCGCCTTCTATCCCGCTGGCTGACCCCGACGAGGGGCTGCACGCCGCCATCGCGCAAGAGATGGTCGAAAAAGGTGATTGGATCGTGCCGCGACTGCTGGACGAGCCATTCCTGGACAAACCGATCTTCTACTTCTGGGCAATCGCCGCCTCGCTGAAAACCCTTGGCATGTCGGAAGCGGCCGTCCGCCTGCCAGGCCTGCTGTTCGGCGTGCTCGGCATGTTGACCACGGTCGCCATCGCATGGCGGGTGCTCGGTCGGCGCACCGCCCTGATCGCGGGCGTGTTCTATGCCTCAATGATCTTGCCGGTAGTGCTGGTTCAACTGCCAACCCACGACGTGGCCCTGGTGCCCTGGGTCAACCTGTCCTTGCTGTGCCTCTGGGAATCAGACCGTGGGGTATCGCCACGGCAGGGCTGGGCGTGGACCGCGGCGGCCGGCGTGGTACTGGGGTTGGCCATTTTGACCAAGGGGCTGGTAGGCGTGGCGATCGTGGGCATTACATACGGTGGATATCTCGTCGTTTCCTGGCGATTACGGTTCATGCATTGCTTCCGTGCCGTACTGGCCTTGACCATGGCGGCAATCATTAGTTCCTGGTGGTACTTTGCCATGGAGCGCGCCAGTCCGGGTTACCTTCTCTACTATTTCTTCGGTCGCCACATGCTTGGTTTCCTAACCAGTTCGCAGCCGCACGGCCTGGAACCGTGGTGGTACTACATTCCCATCCTCGCCATCGGCGGGCTTCCCTGGATTGCGTATCTGCCGGTCCTCGTTCAAGATGCCGTCAGCCGCCGGCGAAACAGAACACCTGCAATGACCGACACCCGCGGCAACCAACCCCTGCTGTTGCTGGGTTGCTGGTTCATCGGCTTCACGTTCTTTCTCACGGTTGCGCATTCAAAGTTCATCACGTATATCTGGCCGGTCTTTCCAGCGACGGCAATCCTGGCAGCGATCGTTTGGGTAAGGAAGATCGATGGCGTGCTTTCCGAGGGTGCCAATCGCTGCATGAGCTGGATGGTCTGGTCCACTTGCCTGATCGGCATCTTGGGCCTGCCGGCTATTTTCGCCATTGCGCAGATTGCGCTGCCGACGCAGTTCTCACTACGCGCATGGATGTTGGCGGTCTTGGCGGCACTGACTTCCCTAGTCCCGCTCGCGAGTTGGCTACGCGGCCGGGATCGTTTGACGCTGGGGCTCGCAACAACAACCGTCTGCGGGCAACTGGTCGTACTCCTGTGGTGCGCCCTTCCCCAAATTACCGAGGGGCTTTCCGGCCGCGACTTAGCCGCCCATTTCAATCGCGCCCGAAAATTTCCGTCGCGGGTGTTGGTGGCCCAGGAGCGATTCGGCTCGGTCCTTTTCTATCTCGATCGCGACTTGCGCAGCCAGTTGCAACCCGGCCAGATCGCGAACCTGAACATCGACGATGGTCTGCCTCTGCCCGCGCTGGGTACGAATGAATGGCTCGTCATCCCCGAGCGTCATCTCTCTACGGTGCTTGACGACTACGACCTTTCGGCATTGCCTTACGAACGGGCTGGCCGTTTCCGGCTTTATCGGCGTAGCGATGTGGAACTGGCCGGCCGGGCCAAGGTCGGCAGTTGAAATACCGCGAACCGCATGCTCCGTTGGCGTGTACGGCGGGATCGTTTATCATCACGGGGCTGGCTTCCGTGCCCCATCAGTCGACACGACCGCCACGTTGTCAAACAGATGATGCCGATGTGGTGCCGCCCGATTGTGTGGGCATATGCGAAATGCCGCTGAAACGACGGATTGGACGCTTGGACGTTGTGACTGCCGAGCCGTGATCGGCATGTGATCTTACTTGCCGAACGACTCCGTGAGGCATACCCCGCTACGAGCTTTCTATCAAAATCACGAGCGCCACGGGATCAGCCATCAAACAGACAGAGTTGCCGCGTGGCGGCGCGGGCGAGCCCATAACCGGCATTTACCAAGGGTTTCGGTCCTTCCATGGCCGGCTGAATTTCTTCGACCGCTACGGCGGCGTCCTCTTCCCTGCCGGACTTCGCCCACACACGCTCGGCATCGCCGAAGTCGATGTTCTCCACGAGGCTCCTGGCCAGCTCCATTGCTAGCGAGCCGCCGTCGGCCGAAAGAGCGGCAAGGCCCTCCGCGGAGAACTGCCCTTCCAGGGCCAAGGCCGCTTCGATTTTTTGGGCCATTAGATTCATCGCCCTTGCCTGCATTGTTTCCTGATAGTAGACGAAGTAGACGCGACAAGGTAGTGTCTGTCCGATCCGCCAAGAGCGACGGGCCGCTTGACGCAAAATGTACGGATTGTATCCGGTCTCGTAGAACAGCAAGTTTGTGAAGTTGTAGGTTCCGGCAGCCGTATCAAGGAGCGTCAAGCCAGTCTGCACAGGCTGCGGGTGCGAAATCATTACGTCGATGCCCTTGGCATTGTCGGCAATCCACTTGCTACGGCTGCGGGTGGGAACCTTGCTGGCGTCGAGGACCTTGACTCGATAGCCTGCCTGCCTGATGATCGTTTCTAGGCGCCCCAGGACCGGATGTGTACTCGTGTAGACACAGAACACCCACGATTGCCGACCTTGGGCTTTCTCCGCGGCGAGGATCTTCAGTAGTTCGCGTTCCTTTGGCCAGAGCGTGTTTTTGTTCAGCGTGGGTGGCGTGGTCACGAGCACAAAGCGGCCGTTGGAACCATCCTTGGCATCGACGTAGCCGACCGGCTTCCAATCATACGGGTAGTCGGTGTAGGCTAGCAGGGCGTGGAGCATGGGCGAGAGAAGTTGATGGCTGCCGCGGCGGAGCAGTTGCTTGACGGCCTCCTTGAGTTTGGCTTCCATGTCGTGGTAGGGCACGGCCAGTTCCGGGCACATGGCGACGGGCGTGAGGTGCTCGCTGTAGAGTGGCAGATCCGCGGCCACGTCCTTCAGGCTCAGGAAAACCGTGTTGCCGATCAGGTGTCGGCCGTAGAGGGTGGGCATGATGCCCGGCTGTTCGGCCTGGCGGCTAGTGCGAGTCTTGCCGTTGGAGCGGCGATTGTCGTCGCCGTTACACTCCTTCTCGGTGATGATCGTGTCGACGCGGCCGTAGCGGCGGGCGAACTCCATGCTGTCCTGCCAGGCCAGATCCTCGGCCCGGAGGCTCCCCGGCGCCAAGCGGAAGAGGAGGGAGCGGATGTGACCCGCCTTGCCACCGATGAGGGTGCCGGTCATGCCGATTACTTTGCGACAGGATGCGGCTATGGCCCCTAAAGCATTGCCCCTCGCAGAAGTCGCACTCTTCTCCTCGTGTAGCTCATCGAATATCGCGTAGTCGAACATGCCCTTGAGGTGCTTGTGGATGTACTCGGCGGGTGCCCAGACGGGTTGCTTGCTGGTGTATTGCCACAGCGGGGCACCGCAGATTTGGGCGATTGGGGTGCCATCCTCGGTGAATTTACGCGGTCGGTAGTCGTTTTCGTTCTGTGGAATCTCAGCCGTGCAAAACTTGCGGGACTTCTCCAAGTCTCGCATGGTGAGAAAGTTTCCTTCGCCTTTTTGCGTGCTGCGTATCTGCGATCCGCAAGTCGGGCAACGGAGGATACCCTGGCTGTCCTTTAGTGCGGCGGGTCGCCAGTAGGGGCCGCTCTTGGCCAGCGTCTCGCCCATGATGAGCCAGAGGGGGCGGGCCAGTTTGCCGCGAGGGAGAAGGAACAGTTCGTTCCATCGCTCCAGGATCCAGATGTCCACCGCGCGGTCGGGAAAGATCGCTGTCAGTTCCGCCCGCCAAATCTCGACGAGATGCGGCGGCGCCATCACTATTGCCCGATAGGGCTTGCCGGTGGCGTGGGCGTGGACTGTGCAGGCTCCAATCTGTGTTTTGCCCGTCCCCATTTCTGCCGCAATGAACACGGCCTTCTGGTGACGGAGCGTCTTGACTGCGGCGGTGACGACGTGCGCCTGCGCCGGGAGCATGGGCCGCTTGAGTTGCAGCGAGACCGGCGGGTCCATGGACGGGACGTGCAGCGGCTCGAAGGCCTGGCGGGCGCGGTCGGCAACCAACGCGCCATAGGTTTCTAAATAGGAGGCAAGTGTTTCACAGATCATGGGTCAAACTCCGAGATAGGCGAGCAAGCACAACGCAGACTGCCAAGTTGTGCGATCTTGGACTTTACTGTCAAGTGTGATGGTTAGATACCACCATCCGTCGACGTAAGCGATTGAGTAGGTCATCGTGGGGATTGGGGGTTAGGGGCTTCCGCCTTGGAGGTTAGTTGGGAATTGGCTTCATCCTTTATGCACAACAGTTGCACGCCGCGATTCAGCAGGGCCTCCAGCAGCGCCGCACGCTTGGTTTCCGAGCGGGTCAGGCGGTCGAGGCCGTAGACCAGTACCTTGTCGCCGCGGTTGACGTAGGTCAAGAGCATGTGGATCGCGGTGTCCTCGGAAAGCCCCGGAAACTCCAATGTCTTGAGGTCGGTCAGCCCCTGCCTTGCGGCGTAGGCAGCCAAGGCCTCCTGCTGAGCTTCGGCGCCAATGGCGTTGACCGCTGTGGTGCGGATGTAAAGAAGTGTGCTCATTTTTCTGCTTTCATCTTTCTGTTTAAGGAGTTTCCGATTCACGCCACCATCCGTAGGTAGCCTGTGCGGACGCCAGACGAAACGAGTTCGTCAAGCTCTTCAGGTTTGGTCGTCAGTATGCCGGTTGTGGTGTTGTGTCCCTCGGCCATGAGGATGCCGCCGCTTTCGATCATGGCCCGCTTGAGCCAGCCGACCCACGAGCGCAATAGCGGGGTGCTATACCTTGGTCCCGACAACTCCTGCCACAAATTCTGGTCATCCAAGCAGGGCATCATTCCGGGGATTTTGGCGATAGCAACCAAGTGGACTGCGCCGGGAGCAAGGCGGGCGACGGCGCAAGAGTATGAAACTGGTTTCTCGTCGTATCGTGCCCGTGCTAAGTGCTCAATCGAGCCATCGATTTCCAGCTTGAATTCGCAGTCGAGATCACTGGAATACAGCACAGCCCTCGTTGCCTTGGCGGCGGTGTCGGCCCCGGTGGCGCTCAAGAGGATCAGCCCGTCACGCTGCGTGGCGTAGCGCCGCACCGCCCCGCCACACTCGGACGACCAAGAGGCCGCGTGGCAACGGAGGCGGAACTGGCTCTTGGCACTGGTGACGAGCAGCGAGGGAAGTTCAAGCTTATCGGACATGGTTCTTCCTTTCGTTTTGCCGGCAATGGGTTTGACAGCGTGATTTGGCGGGCATCAGTTTCCGGTGATGGGATACAACTCGCCATTGGCCGTCGTTGAACAGGACAATGAACACGGGATCGCCGTCGTCAGGGAACCGCTCGATGCGGTAGCACTTGCTGCGGTCGGTCCATCGGAGTCGCCGCCCAAGGATATGGTGCCAAGACTTGCTCGGCTGCCTGGGCCATTGCAGGATCGCTCGCATCGATGTTCACTCCAAGGTCTTGATGTTCCCTTGAAAGTCCAGCACGCGGATCACCAGCCGTGGCTTCTCGGAGATTACCGTGCGGGTCGTGAGGTTGCCGTCGTCGTCCTCTGTGGTGTCGCAGGAGGCGACATATTGGTCCTTGGCGGCCGTGCCGCGGATAACGTGTGGCGGTTCGTCGGGCGGACAGACCAACCCGTTGACGTGCCCGCTGGCAAGAAGAAGTGCCCGGTGACCTATCCCGATGCTCATGGGCGGGCGGGGGCGATTGGCTTCCGTGTCGGCAACCGCTGGCCGGTCGATGAGGAATCGCAAAGGACTCTGCGCCACGAGCCGGACCAACTCGGCATCGGTAGGTTCTGTCTTACAGAAGGTTCTCGGCCGCGTGCCGGAGGGCAGCGTGTAGACGATGTTCTTTTCCAGTTGCCGGTCGAGCCAGTCGTAAGCGGTCCAAGCCGCTGGCTGCGCTTGCTTCCTGCGCATTCCCATCAGCACCACTTCATCATAGTGCCGCACGTTATCGGGAAACCTCATCGCAGAGATGTTGTAGTACCGCTCCGTGAAGCGGTCGCACACGGACGAGCTACGCGCAACGGATTCGGGCGCAATGAAGATCATCAGGCCATCATCGACCAACAGGTTGGTAGCTCGCTGAAGGAACGCGACTTCCACCCGCCCCTCGCCGACCGCGTTGGCAAACGGCGGATTTACGAGCGCGAATGAGAACGAGCCGTAGCTAATCGATGTGCGGAAGAAATCGGCCGGGGCCAGCGTCTGGTCGTCGGGCAGCAGATCCCGCATTATCTCCGCGCGGTCTTCGGACAATTCGATGCCGTAGGGGACAGCCCCCAGCTTTTCGGCCAGTTGCAAGAGCGCGAAGCCCGTGCCTGCGCAGGGGTCGACTACAAGGCACTCGCCCTGCTGCGGCGGCCTGAGTCGTTGCAGCACGGCATCGACGGCCTCCGGGGCGGCGGGATACCAGCCGCCTTTGATCTGCGACATGAGCCTGGCCATGTTCGTGTGACCTCCTTGGGATAGGGTCGGGAATTGGGGTAGGGTCGGGGGGCGTCAAGAGCGATCGTCAACTTCTTCGCCGTCGCCGTTGCCGAGAACGGCCTTGGCCCAGTCGGGTGTCTCGGTCGCGTCAACCCACACCGTAGGCGGACGGGTGGCTAGGTCGCAGTCGAAAAGGTCTTGCTGGTTCGGCAGGTCTTGCGATCCTATTCCGTGCCAGAGGGAGGTTTGATTGGGAAGGGGGCTCATAGCGTCTCCTCCACAAGTTTGTTGCCCATACTGTCCTCGACAATCGCCGACTTCATGGTGAGCGTGGCGATGCACACCGGGTCCTGACCCCAGGGGTGAACGAACACCAGCCACTTGTCGGCCTGTTGTTCGATCAATATGTCGTGATCCTCGCCAAACGGATCCATGACAATCCGCACGCAGGAATCGTTCTTTTCGATGCGAATGTGGGCGGCAGGTCCGTCAGGGATCGTCACGCCGTTTTCATCCGCCGAAACGAGGCGGAACTCCACCACGTTCTCGTGGGTCTCGTGGAAAAGGCTCATACCTTCAGCGTCCTTTCCATCAACGCCTGCTCCATCCGATCCAGGGCCAGCCGCGCCGAAAACTCGCTGTCCCCCGCCGCGATTCGGTCCAACTCATAGCCCCAGATCGGCAGATCCTCCGGCGGATCGTCGCCGGTCTGGAGCAGCCATTGCACGGCCAGCCAATCGTTGAAGGCTTTGGCGAAGGCGGGGCCAGCGTCGAAGGTGAAGCGTTGGAAGCGGTGCAGTAGGGCCTTCTCCAGCTTGGCGGTCGTGTTGCTGGTGGCAATGACGACCAACTTGTAGTCGCGCTGGGCGTCGTCAAGCGAATCCTTCATGCCGTTCTGCACGTTTGCCGGGAGCCGTTCCAGCTCTTCGATTCGCAAGCAATGGAAGCAGTTCTCCGGCAGCCTGTATCGGAACGGCGTGTCGTGGCCGAAATACTTGTCCCACGCTTCGGTGTTGAACTTCGCGCCGTTCAGCTTCCACGCCCCGAAGTTGGGGTCAGTCAGGGCATCGCTGAGGACGCCCGCAGTCGCGGATTTTCCGAGCCCAGTACTGCCCTCGAAGAGGAAGAAATTCGGGTAGGGCTCCAGCAGGAACGCCGACAGCGGGCCGGTGACTTGCGGCTGACCGATGATGTCGGAGAGGGTTTTCGGGCGGAGTCGCTCATAGAGGCGCATGGTAAAGCTCCCTTCACGGGCTGGAAAAGTAGGTGACTTCGGCGTCCGGGTTCAGCCTGGCGATCTCGCGGGCCACGAACTCCGGCTCGGCGTTGGCGGTAAACGCGGTGGGGATGGTGTCGGTCCCGAACAGGCGGCGGACCTCGGGGTCGTCGTCCTGGGCCATCCAGCCTTGGTCGGTGCGGAACAGCGTGATCTTCCTCGTCACGATGCAATCTCCGGCAATAGCGAGCGGTGGGTGAGCCGGGTGAACATGGTGTCCTTGTTGCACCAGCCGGAGCCGTGGCCCCACTCGACGAGCACTTCGCAGTTGTCATCGATGCCGCGATCTTCCAGAATGCGGATCGTCGCCAGCAGGCCCCAGGGGTCGGGATGGACGTACTCGAAAACGGTCTTGCCGTAGGCCACCACCTTGACGGTGTTGCCCTCGACGGCAAAGCGGAAGTTCTCGTCGTACTCGCGCTCGATGTCGCAGCCCAGTTCTTCGATCTCATCCGCCAAGTCGTTGGCGTCCTGGGAAATGTCGTCCCAGTTCTCGCAGTTGTCGGCCATGACTGCGATGCCGCGCAGCTTCTCGGCAATTTTGTCACGGTCGTGCTCGTTGATAAGCAGCAGCATGGTTCAGCACCTTTCGGGAAACGGAAAACAGTACGCGAGCAATGCACGGCACGGCGGCCTATCGCCGTCTCATGGATTGGCCCCTCGGCAGTCCGCAACTGGCCGTGCATCGCTTGGGAACTGTTACTTGGATGCTTGTTGCCGCAGCCATTTCTCGTGAGCGGTCACGGGGGTCTTGCGGCCGGAGTCGCGCTCGGCAATGGCCTTGCGGTAGAGCGTGCGGAACTTGGCGACGCGACTTTCGACTTCGCCGCGGACCTCGGCCGGCACAGCAGACACGATGGCCAGGTCGCGATCCAGCTTCACCCAGCCCTTACGGACCATGCCACCCAAACCTTGCCGGCGCGTCATCCAGGATAGGTCAAGTTCGCAACCGTCGTCATGCAGCCACGCCAGCACGTAAAGCTGATTGCCCGCCTCGAAAGTCGGATCGGGCAGTAGGCGCAAGCCGGCCGGGACGGGTTTCTTGTCGTCGGGGCCGGTGCGATACCACGGCCACCAGCCGGGCCCATAGCTGATGCCGTAGTCGTCAACGTCGTATCCCCACGGCTCGGCCGGTTCGTCGCTGACGTACATGCGGAAGTCTTCGTCGAACGGATTCACGTTGGATTTCCTTTCGCAAAAGAACGTCGGTCCCGAAAATTCCGCAAAAAACTCTATTGGTGGCCCTCGCACCTGGCGATGGCGGATTCGAGTACGGTCCAACAGGATGCCTCCCATCCGCCCAACTGCCCAGCCCACTCCTGCACAGCCTTGGCGGCTTGCAATAGCGCGAAGGCGTGGTCGTGCAGGGGGTTGGGATTCAGGTCGATGTCTTCGGCGATGGTCTCGTGCTCGCCGTTGCGCAGGACGCGCTCGACGTGGACGATGCGGTCGTTGGAAGTATTGTCCCACTCGACTTGGAAGTCGTCGGCGTCTTGGTAAAGGCGTTTGGCCTCTTCGATGGCAGCCTGGTCGCTGGCGGCCTCGAATTCCACGGTGGCGTACTCGGAAACGTCGCACGCCAAGAGGGCTTCGTACTTCATGGTTCAGGGTTCCTTTCAGGTGTTTGGGTGGTGCTTACTGGGCCACAACGGTGTCGTCAGCCGGCGGGAACTGCCAGGCCCCGATGTACAAGTAGCCGTAGCTCGACTGCGGCGAGACTTCCATAACGAACTGGCCGTCTCTCAAGGTCACGACGTCGTTGCTGTCGCCGGATAGCCGGTTGAACTCCGACATGCGCAGCAGCTTCTTCATGGCCACCTTGTTCAGCCAGTCGAGCAAGGGCTTGTTGCTGGCGAGTTTGCTTTCGCCGCAGCCTTGGCGGTCGCCGAGCAACTCGATGGGGTGTTTGTCATAGGGGTGGAAAATGGCTCGTGCGCCGTAGGAGCGAATGGGTTCGCCAAGTTCCTTCACAAGATCCTTGGGAGGGTTGTCGCCTCTGCCCCACATAGTTTGGGTTCCTTTCAGGTGTTTGGGTGGAAAAGAAAAGCAGCCGGGTGAAGTGCCGTCGTTGACTGGCAGGGAGCTTCGGGCCTTTGCGTTTGCGCTGGGCGAGCCGGGGGCCGTTGGCCACCAGCCTCCGGTTTCCCGTAGCGTGCTCGGGTGTCAAAGCTGAAGCGTGCTTGCAGTCATCTCGGGCACTTCTGCCCGGCTGGTCCCGCAGGACTTGGTTCAGGGGGTGGCCGCGGCCTTGGCGAGGGCGGCACGGGCCAGGATGGTGCCGTGCGTGGGCTCGTCGCCGTTGGGGTCCAGCTCGTCGAGCATGGCCTCGCAGGCCGTCAGCAGTTGATTGTGGGCGTTCATGGCGCGGACGATGAATTCGGCGTTGGCTAGCCGAGGCTCCTCAGTTCTCCGTCCTTGTCGGTGAACCAGCCGGGCAGGCACTTGAGGCGACCGTAAAGGCCGATCCCGAAGAGCATCTGCGGGTTGGGGCGGTTGCGGGTCAGGGCATAGTAGCGACGGCGGGCCGACCGCAGGATGTAAGGGGAGTCGGCGCAGTGCTCGTCCTGCGGCGCGTTGAGGATGTCGTAGGTGCTGCCCCGATGGACAACGTCTTTGTCCGTCTCAATGAAGCGGGCGATTTCGGCTTGCTCGGCTGCGGTGAACTCGGGCATCGTGGGAAAGCTCCTTGGGGAAAGGGGAAGTTTAGTCTATCTTCTGGGAAATGTAGCCAACGGCCCGGCGACCCGTCTCGCGGTGGAGCACGGTACTGGCAATGTGCCAGGCGTCGTCGCTATGCGGTGCCAGGACGACGAAGGAAAACCGCCGGCCGGTTCGCGTGCGGACGGTCATGCGGAAGCCCCGCGGGCGCTCGATCAAGGCCGCCGTGGTGGCGAAGTCCGAGCCAACGTAGCAGACGCCCTTATGCTCAATGGCAGTCATGGTGTTTCCTCGGCAAAGCGAAACAAAGAATCAAAAGCCGAAATCTCCGCAAAAAACACTGCTATGTGGCAGCGGAAGGTGCTGTGGACGGGGCTTCGATGTACTCGTCTTGCGAGGTCCAGTGTTCGATCTTCACGGGGCCGCGGCGCTCGCGGTCGAACCAATCGAGCACGATGTACCCGTTGATGTCGCCGCCGCATACGCTGAACGCGCTGCGGCCGTAGCGCCAGCCTACGATGTAGCCGCACTGCTCGGCGATGTAGGCGCAGCGGTCGTAGGCTTCCTGCGCGGTGATGCCCCAGGGGAACTCCATCTCGCCGCCGAGCCATACCCTGCGCGTGCCGTCGGAATTGTTGACGATGTACCGGCTCATGCTGTTGCCTCCTCGGGCCAATTCCAGATCACGGTTCCCTTGTCGATCGGCTTGGCTTCGGCTTCCAGGATGCGGCAACGTCGGGCCAGGTCTTCGGCGGCGGCCTTGTATTCGGGATCGTAGGCGATGCGGCTGTCCCAATGCTCGATCTCCTGGCCTTTCCAGTAGACGTAGCCGGCGTGGTCGCGGGTTAGGTGTTCGACACCTTGCAGCCATTGCGGGCGGTACGTGCCGTCTTTGACCCGCTTGTGCAGGTCGGCGAACAGTTCTAAGCCGGATGGCTTGAGCAATCCATTGACGGCGCACTCCACCAAGTACAGGTCTTGCGGGGAGAGGTCGTCGCCGTCGTGGGTGGCACTGATAATTTCGATTGCCAATTCGCATGGGGTCGGTTCGGTTGTGGTGATCATACCAATTCTCCGTCTTCATCAAACTCGTCGTCGCTGTCTTCCAACAGCTCCCGAATGCACTCGCCGCTGTTGTGATAATCGATCTCGGCCTCGATGATCTTGTAGACGCGGTAGCAGGCCGTGCGGTACACCGCCTTAAGCCGCTTGCGGATCTCTTCGGCAAGGGGCTCGATCGTGGCCTGTTGCTGGGCGTTGATCTCCTCGCTGGTGTTCCAATCGGCCAGCGTGAAGCGGTGGTCATCGTCGCGCAGGTTGCAGTCCCACTCGATGTCCACGCCGAACATCGCACCGATGACTTCGGCGGTATGCATCAGGTCGCGAACAGCGGCAATGTCAGCGTCGTAGTGATCGCAGCCGGCGACGCCGTGGGCCAGGAACCTAGCAAGGTCCAGCGTGTCACACTCGAACTCGACCTCGTGGCGGTACGTGCCCCAGTACAACTCATAGCCGTCGTTGCTCGTCGTGCCGTTGCTGAGTCGATAGCGCGTCGCCACGGTCAGGCCGAACTCGAGCTCCAGGTCGTTGACCAGGGTTTCGGTCAAGAACTCCACATCGTGCCACTCCGGCCAGGAGTGCTCGGGGTCGTCTTGCCGCTTGGCGATGGCCCGCTCCTGCACGTCGGGCGGCAGGTCTTTGAAGGGCAGCGGGTACTCCAACTCTGGCTCGCACTCGCGGCGCGTAGCGGTAGCCCAGACGGTGGACATGGGTTAGCTCCTACTCAAACAGGTTCATTTGCGGGCCGCGGATCTGTTGCGGGATCAACAAAGGCCCGCAGCGTTTCGGCCGCCGGCCGCGTATCGTAGACGTACTGCGGCTCGTGCATCGCTCAGAACTCCATGCTGCACTCTTTGCAGTAGAACCTTCCTGCGGTGGTTTCGCAGCGTTGCTTGCCGCAGCCGGGGCACGTCGGTAGCGCGACGGCCGACCAGATGATCTTCAGGGCGTCGCCATAGGCCACCGCCGCGCCGGTCTCGACGCAGACAACGAGCCACGGCTTGCCGACTTCGCAGTGAGCGAAGCACAGGGCTTCCTGTGCGTTGTCCCACGGTCCTTCGCCAAGCTCGTCGAAACTGTGCGTCTCGTACTCGCTCTCGGCAATCAAAATCTGGTACATTTCACTTATCCTCCGGGCGTAAGTACACAACGTCCATCCATGCCGGGGGCGGTCGCATCCAGCGGCTCTTGCGGGTGGCGCAGACCAGCACCTTGGGCTTGACTGGTTCGGCTGGCCACGGTGTCTCTGTGTCGGTGACCACGATGATGACCTTGGGCTCGGGCTGATCCTCGGCGGCCTGCTGGATGAGCACGGACATATCGGTGCCGCCGCCTTCCAGCAGTTCGACGCTCTCCTTGCGGAAGACGTTGACGGCCCGCTCGACTCGCGTGCCGCCCACAAGCACCCGCAGACCGCGGGGGTCGGGCAGGTTCCGCAGGGCGTTGCCGATGATCTCCAAGCCGAGGGCCAGATCGTCGCCGCCCATGCTGCCCGACGTGTCCACAATGACCGTCACGCGGGGAATGGGCTTGACGTTGTTGGGCAGGATGCAGCCGCCGGAAACACGGTTGCTGAAGCGGCTATAGCTGTAGTCTCCGAAGCCCGACGTGCGATCGACGGCGTACTTGACCTTGGCAGCCAGGGCACGCGTCGGATCGACCGGCTTGTGGAGCAGCTCGCTGGCCTGCTTCGCCAGGCCCGCCGCCACGCTGCCACGGCCACGGCTCGCTACATGGTCTTCGATGGCTTTCGCGGTCTGCGCTTCCAGCAAGTTCTGCTCGGATTCGTCCAGTCCCGGATTTTCTTCGCTGGGCGGGCCAAGTTCCCACGGCCGCGGGATACCATCGGCGGCCGACCCGCCGATCTCGGAAGGTGACTGGGATTCAGTTTGTCCGTCTCCTTCCGAGCCGGCAGGGCCGGAGCCTTCACCGTCGGCGTCGCCGGAAGACTCGCCGGATTCTTCATCCTGCCCGTCTTCCCCGCCCTCGGGTGAATCATCGGCTTCACCGTCTCCGTCTCCATCCTGGCTATCTTCGCCGGCATCGTCACTCTCGCCTTCGCCCTGGTCATCCTTTTCGCCTTCCCCTTGACCATCGCCTTCCCCGTCCTCTTCGGATTCGCCCTCGCCGTCAGCGTCGCCGTCAGCGTCGGACTCGTCGGCCTCTTGATCGTCCTGGGGCTCGTTCGCCTCCGGCTCGCTTTCCTGGGCGTTGCTGTCTTGTTCGTCGGCCTCTTCCTGCTCCGCCTGCTCCTGGGCCTTCTGCTCTTCTTGGGCCTGCCGCTCGTGCTCGGCCTTCTTCTCATCGCGCTTTTTACGGAGAATAGCAAACCCCTGTTCGGGAGTGAGATTCTTCGGCAGGCCGATCTTCTCCGGCAAGACACCTTCGTCGGGGCAAGTCAGGCCGGATTGCACCAACATTTCGTTGACGCTGGAATCGACGACCTGCCGCCAGATGGCAAGGTCTTCGGCCGATGGGTTGGCGCCGATGCAGGCCACACGGCGCTTGGCATGGCGGCCGTAAAAGTGCAGATCTTCGTGGAGGACCACGAAAGCACAATGCTTCAGGTCGCGGACCTCCAAGAATTTGGGGTCGTAGTAGAGGCGGCCATGCTCATCCATCGCCATCGTGCCGAAGCCGAGCCGTTCCACGGGGACCAACGACATGATGTTGGCCCGCATGTAAGGCATCAGCTTGGCGGCGAGGATGCGGGCCTCGGCAAACCGCTGGCAGAATGTTGTAGGCATGGTTTAGCTCCTTGAACCGGGAAACCTCGATAGTCGGCCGGGCGCTGCTCCTGTTGGTCAGCGACCTGGGTATCATACGACCGGCCGATTGGTCGAAACCTCCACAAAGTCCGCAAAAAACTCCCTTGCTAGGCGGCCGCGTTGACGTTCTTGTGGATAGATACGGCCAAGTCCTTGTAGTCCTTCGGACACTTGTGGAGCAACGCCATAAGCTCTGCGCCATCCTTGTAGTAGGGCGTGCCGCCGTTGCTGAACAGGGCTGTTGCCGGTGCAATCGTCAATTCGACACGAGTCTTGGCGACCTCCGCCATGCAGTCCACGGCAGCAAGCCAGCGGGCGGCAGTCGGTTTGTTGGTCTTCGGGTCAAGGCCGTGGTTCTTCACGCGATCGACTAGGTTCGACAGTACGGCCATGACTTGATCACAGCGGGGTGGGATGGTGAGCTTGTCGGCCAGCGGCATGTTCTTGTCGCGGCAGAGTCGGGCATGGAGCATCCACTCCTCCGGGTCCGGCAGGTCCAGCGCGGCCTCCCAAATCTGGTATTCCTGCGCCACGTCCTCCCCGACACAGCCAGCCAAGGCCCGATACCGCAACAGCGGCTCGGCGTCGATCGCGGCCAGCGAAGCCATGCTGATCGCGCCGTTGTACCACGATCGCTGCGACGGCCACGGGCCGGACGCTTGGCTGCGGTCGGTCGGATACCGCTCCAACCGGCCCGGCAGATGCTTGTGGAAGGCCGCCACCAGCCCGCAAGCCTTGCCAATGTGCTTCTTCCAGTCGTCGGGCAGGGGCACGAACCGCGGCGGATCGAAGTGGCCGCCGTTGCTCATGGCGCGTTCCCAGCCTTCATAGTCCACTTCCCAGGGCAAGTGCTGGATGCGGTTAGCCAGCGGCGGCTCGATCTCGCTGGCGTTGGCCGCGCAGTCGGGCGGGTTGCAAGCGGCGATGATCCACAGGTCGTCCGACAGTTTCACGTCGCCCACCTTGCGCTCGTGGATGGTCTTCATCATCGGTGTCTGCTGGGCCGGCGCCAGCGTCGTGAACTCGTCCAGGAAGAGGACCGAGGGGATCATGTTGACCATGCTCACCCACTCGGCAACCAACAGCTTGAGCGTGCCATCGGGGCCGGGAAAGGGGATGGCCCAGTCGGTCGGCTGCAACTCGCTGCCGATCAGGGGATGGAGGTAGCGCCCGCAGGCTGCGGCAAAGGCTTCGATGCCCTTGCTCTTGCCGCAACCGGGCGGGCCGATCACCAGCGGCGTCAGCAGCCCGGTCTGGGTGCTGGTCCAGGCGATCAAGTTGGGATAACTCGTACACGGCATGGTTTAGCTCCTTCGGGAAAAGGTGAAACGGTGTGTCAAGCCTGCCCGTCGCGTGACGGTGGCCGGCCGATGCACGATTCGGCGGGCAGGGTTGAAACTTCGCTTCAGGACGCCATGTCAGCGAACGCTGCTACGGAAGCCATATCCGTGACTGCCTCCGCAGACTTATGCAGGCCCTCCAAGGTTTCCTGCAAGACCTCGGCGTAGAGGCTGATCTCGGCGAGCATCTCATGGCCCTCCTCGACACGCTTGGCGAGCTGGTCCTTGCTCAGCGTGCCCTTGGAGACGTCCATGACAATCTTCACGGCCCTCTCGTTGATGCGCTCTTCCAGGGCGGATTTGATTTGCCGGATGGTCGTGGCGTTGATCTGGACCATATCGACGACGTACTCGCCGCCGCAGATGCCTTCGGCGATCAGGTTGCCGCAGTCGTCATAGCGCCCGAACAACCGGGCCGCCAGTTCGCTCCAGCGCGGCAGACTGGCTTCGGGCACGTAGATGCGACGGCTGTCGAAGTCGGGCAAGCCGTGCAGTTCATCGCACAAGATCGACTTCAGGGCCTTGGTGATCGCGCCGGCGGTCAGTACTGCCTTGGTCTTGAGGAACTCTTCGGTCAGCTCGTAGTCCTTGCGACCGTCACGGCAGACAGACGACCCAACGACCTGGGTATGGAGTTTGTGCTCGAACTCGGCGTGGTCGTAGGTCTTCTTGTCCACATGGAAGGCGTCGATGCCATTCTGCTTGGCCTTCTTGCGGGCAACGACTTTCGTGTCCTTGCCTGCCGCGGCCTTGGTGACGACGACCAGGGCGCTGGCATCCGTCCTTGGATTTGGGCAATGCTTGGCAAAGCCCTCGTCTTCAAGCGCCGTCTTGAAGGCGTCATAGGGCGTTGGGTCAACCTTGAAGCCGACCTTGCCGCCCGATACGGGAAACTCACGATTCATGGATAAGCTCCTGTTTGAAGGGGAAATTGAAACCTCGAAAATTCCGCAAAAAACCGCCAACCATACACTCGTCTGAGAAGTCTTGCAGGGCGGTTAAACCGCGACGTTTCATGCAGGGCGAGCGTATGGCTGGCAAGTCAACGCTGCGCTCCAGGAGCTTTGCATCACTGTGAGTGGCGCACACACTGGAACAAGCCAGCGGCCAGGCTCGGGGATCGACCTGGAGCGCAGCGTAGACGGCCGTCTTTAGCCCGACGGCCAGGGGGTTTCGGCGCTACGGGCGCCGCGGAGCTATTTGTAGATCGACGGTGCCCCGTGCTTTCGCAGGTAGCGAAGCAACTCGGCAGCGTCTTTGCGTTTGATCGTCGCGCGGTAGCCGGGGCTGATAACGACCGGCTTACCACGGGGGTGGCTGACGCACAGCGACTCACCCAGGCCGAGGTTGTAGCGGCGCTGTCTCATGTTGCCAGCACCTCCGGCGCCTGATGCGCGGCCAGCAACTCGTGGTCCTCTTCCGGCGGATAGGCCAGGTTCAGGGCCTCGTCGAAGTGCCACAGGTAACGCCAGCCGCTCAACTCGACGTGGAAGCCGGGGCACTCCCGCGGCACGTCGATCTTGCGCAAGGCTTCCTCGGCCTCGGCACGGCTCAGGTTGCCGAACTCCAGCCGGATCAGCTCATGGCACTTGCGGCACTTGACTCGCACAACGCCAGGCTCGACCAGTTCAACGTCAGGGGTTTCGGGGGTTCCGGTCATGCTGCGGTCAACGCCTCCAGCTCGCGCCGCGCCTTGGCGATCTTCGCCTCACACGCCTTGCGCTGAGAGTCCGGGGTGAAGTGGTGTTTGCGATACCACGCTTCCACAAAACCTTGCTTCAGCCGCGCCGTCTGAACGCTGATGAATCGCCGCAGCCAGGCCCGCCGCTTGCTCCGGCCACGGGGCCTTTCGCTCCACTTGCACATGGTTAAGCTCCTTGAAAGAGAGACAGGGAAAACGATTACCGGCACATGCCGCGTCTCAAGCTAGCGGCATGAAACAGTCTCGTTAGACCTGCTCGGGGTGCTAGGCCGCGGTCTGCTGGGCCTTCCGCGTGATCCGGCAGCGGATCGTCTTGCCGGTGTTCACTGACTTGCCGCTGGCGTCCTTGGCGTACTGCTTGGCCTCGTGCCATTTCGGGGTCTTGCCGTCGGCCTCGAACTCGTTGTCGCGGATGAACTGGATGACCAGCTTGCCGTGGTCCGTGCTGGGGTTCTTGCCCAGCAGCCGCTCCCACTGCTCGGCGTACAACGTGATCGGCATGCGCTGGTAGCCGTAGAGCGACACGCCGCCCTTGGCCGAGACCTTGCAGTAGACGTTGCCGGCACGGGCAGCCGGCGGATCGAAGGCGGTGATGACCTTGCACGCCATCGCCATGTCGGGGTTGCCGTTCTCGCCGTTGAACTCCTGCTTGGCGATCGCGGTCAGCACGGCCTCCTTGCTGCCGTACTTGCTCTTCAGGGCGGCCACCTGCTCGGCCTCCAACTGCGCCGCCACATCCTCCTCGGACGGCTCGGCCCCCTCTTCGACCTCGGCTTCCGGCTTGGCGTTGGCCGGGTTGCCATCGTGGGTCCGAAGGGCCTCGGCACAGGTCGCCTTGATCTCCTCGGTCACGCCCTTCATGGACGACAGCTTCTCGGCGTGCTTCATCGCGTCGTCGTAGCTCTTGGCGTGCAGGGTTTCGGTCAGTTTCGCATTCATGGTTAGCTCCTTTCGGTAGCTTAAAGGGGAAACAAACAAGGCGGGCCGAAACACTCGACCCGCCGAGAATTCCGCAAAAAACTCGCTGGTAAGGCGAAGCATGGCCAGCCTCACACACTGGCGACGCTTCGAACGACCAACGGCTACCGATTGCAGTAGCGGGTGCCAGTCATGCCGCGCTTGGTGGACAAGCAAGTGACGATCTGCCGGGCAGCCGTCGGCTTGTGGCGAACCACAACCACCGGGGCGGGCTTGGCGTTGATGGGCTTGGCCCGCATGGCATTCACAATGCGCTGGGCAGTTGTCATGGTCTTTAAGCTCCTTCGCTCTAAAGGGGAAATGAGAAAGGGCCAACCGGCAAAAACGCCGATCGGCCCGAAAATTCCGCAAAAAACTCCAGCCTTTAGCCGAGTGGTTGCAGGCTTGTCACTGCATCTCGAACGTGCCGTAGAGATCGTAGACCGCGAACTTGGCCCAGAGCTTGATGCTGTCGAGCAAACCATGCTCCAGGTCTACCCGTCTGACAGGCTTCTCGTAGTCGCGGAACCACACGATGCTCGTGGGCTTGGCATCAGCCATCGAATGGACCACATCCAGCTTCCGCGGTGGCAGCTTGACGGCCCACAACGGGATGAACGGCAGAGGCTCATCACGCGCCGCTATCTTCAGCAGGTCGTCCAGATGCACACCGTTGCACCATGCGTCGTCCTTGCCAGTCGGCGTGACCTCGCCAGCGCTCCGTCGCCGCACATAGCTGGCCAGCGGCGCTCTGCGGTACGCACCTTCGACGTGGTACATGGGCTCGCCGGCCTTGCCGTGCTTGTTCGGCACACGCTTCGCCCTATTGCAGGCTGCCGCGCTGTCCAGCGGCTTCTTATGGACCACGGCAGGCCCGTTGGACTTCGGCGCCAGCATCGTCGCCTTGCAGCAGGCATAGTCCAGCGGCACCATTTCGCTATAGCAGCCAGCCTTCTCCGACAGCAGCCGGAAGCCGACACGCTGCAAGCGCTTCCGCCGGCTCGTCTTGTGTTCATACCACGCCGGAATGAACTCGCCGGCCTCGTCCAACGGACAGCCGGACCAGTCGGACTCTTGACAGGCATCCGACAGCCACGCCGCATAGCCCTCCGCCACGCTGGGAAACAGGTTGGGCTTGTTCGGCCACGGCTTGCCGTACGCCAACGGCTCGATGTAGGCATTGGCATGGCCGCCATCCGGGACGTGGTTCAACAGGCCACGCACCTCGACTATGTTGCATTCGTCGTCCAGCGTGTAGTACGGCTCGGCGCGCTGAAGACCGCCAGACTCCGGGATAGGAGCAAGCCAGCCATTGACGTGCTTCTCCATGCGCAGGCCATTGTCTGTGAACGGCATGCAGTCGGGAAGCGGCTCGACCGGATAGCCGGTCTTGCCCGGAACCAAGCGACCGTCCTCGTCCTTGACGCGCCGCTTCCGGGCCTTGCCAACGCGGTCCTCCTGGCCCTTGTAGACCGCCACAACTCGCTTCTCGGCAGGGGTGGCACGGGCCAGGGCGTACTCAATGTCCGCCTCCCGTTTGACGTAGGCTCGCCAGGCAGCGCGCCTACGCTTGCCGTGAATTCGCGGCTTGCGCAGCGGCCTGTGCCGGCCATCCAGCATGACCGAGATTCGGTACTCGCTCTCGGCGATCTCGCGCGGCGTCATGCCAGACCGCGCCTCCAGCAAGGCTTGCAGCGCCTTGTCCAGCGAATCACGCTGGTTCTTCACGCCTTTGGGACGACCTCCGGCGTGTCTGTCCAGCTTCACGGCCTCAGACGGGTCGAGCAGCCCGTCAGCAACGGCCTGAAGCTCCATCACACTCAACATCGCAATAGCTCCCTTCTGTGGCAGCGCAAGCGCTCTGGGGTCAACCAAGACCGGAAACCGCGCCGCCGAATCGAAAATTCCGCAAAAAACCGCAAGCTAAAGGCAAGCCATGCGGAGAACTGGCCCGCCAAGAAATGCAGGTAGCCCCGCACTGGCGAACCAGCCGGGGCAGGATGCGGTTCTCGGTTAGACCGCATCGTGGTAGCGACACGGCCGCAGGTACAACGAGTCCGCGAGGCAGTCGACGAACTCGGCAAACTCGGCGTCAGGGTACTCGTCGGTCCAGTCCCAGATCATGGCAGACAGCGAATCCGGGAAACGCTTGGCGACCAGGATGTCGCCAGCATCGTTACAAACAACGGCGTAGCAAGGCTTGCTCTGGGCGGCTACGGTACGTGCCGTGAGTCGCTCAAGCATGGCCCCGGTCTCATCAGACATAGCAAAGCTCCTTAGCAGAGGGTTGGAATTGGAAAACAAGAAACGCCAAAAGCCGTCCAGCGACGGCCCTTGGCATCACCCTGTTACTAGGCCACAGGGCGGGGCCAGAAAGGCTCACGGCCGATAGCAGTCAACAAGCCGCCCGTCGACCACGGCACGAACCGGGAACGGAAACCGGATGTAGCGGGGAATGTACCCAACGGCAGCCCAGATCGCCTCGTAGTACCCAGCAACGCCGCTGTCGTCCCAAGCGAAGTCGTCAACCTCCCGGCGATACGCCCACTCATCGTCAGAGAAGTCCCACAAGCGGTCGTAGTCAACCAGGTCGTCCCAGTAGTACTCAGCGTCGCTGGCCAGACGCGATTCGTGCCAATAGGCAAGCCGCTCCATGCCTTCGCTGGAGCCGTCCGGCGTGTCATCGCCGTAGTACGGTTCCTCGCATGGCAGCGCCACAGCCTGCGACTCAGCGATGTACTCCTGCCACAACGCCGCTTCCTGATTGCCCTTGTTCATGCTCATGCTCCTCTCAAGCCAAAGCCACAGGCTCAAGCAACGCCCGCCAGCCCCTCAGCCAGCCGTACCCACGCTGCCCCGCCCTATACCAACAAAAAAACCCGGCTGGGCACCTTGCGGCACCCAGCCGGGCTTTTCTTCACCTGTCGTTGTCCACGGCCTAGCCTACTTCCGGGCCGCCAGCAACTGCTCGATCTCGGCCTGCTTCGCCGCAATCGCCGCGTCGACCGCCTTGCCATTGGCCGCCGGCTGACCGTCCCTGGGGAACCGCTCGTCGTCCTTGCCCTGACTGGCCAGCTTCTTGCTCTTGATCTCCGCCAGCTTCTTGGCGAGCGTGCTCTGCTGGTCGTTGATCTCGGCAATCCACTGGTAGAACGCCGACTCGTAGATGTTCACCGTGTTCTTCGGATTCGCCGAGAACCCGCCAAAGACCAGGATCCCGGTCTTCTCGGACACCTTGACGGTAAAGCCGCCGCCGGTCTGCTTCGGCGTATGCGCCTCCTGCCACTTGCAAACGTCCGGGATGTCCGTCATGCCCTTTTGGAGTAACCCCAAAACCTTGTCCAGAGAGTCCAGCTTGTTCAACTGTTCGAAAGCAATCTTCGTAGCCATAGTATGTGCTCCTTGTTACGGGGAAAGGTGGTCCGTTGCAACCCGTCGCGAAACTGCGATCGGCGTTGCAAACGCTTCCAACCTATGTCTTGCAAATCAAAAGTAGGGTTTTCAAACCTTTGAAAAACTATGGCATGAGGAGAAGTGTAGTCAAGATGACGACATATTCGTGTCAATGTGTAGTCGAAATGACTACACTCTACCACCGACGTTCGACGAGGGTAGATTTGCTTGGCCATGCTATGGGTACCCATAGGCCAGGACGGAGTACCCATAGGCCCCCCCAGCCGGCCGACACGCGTGTGTATATAGCGTCTAACCTGCGCAGACACTTTCGGTAGTTCCTGCCCCTATCTTGCCAAACGCCCTCCTTATGGTGTACTGGCAAGCAAGAGGACCGACCTGAGATACTTGCGGTGTGACGACCGTGATGTGGGAGCGCAGTGGGGCCTTGAGGACGACGCTGGCGGCTATTCGTCTCTTGGGACGCCTCTTGTTCATTCCCGGCAAGCACGGCGGCGCCGAAGGCCGCGTCTGCCGGTGGCGGTGTGGTGACCCTGGATCGTCAGGCCGGTGGCGGGCCAGAAGTGGAGCAGGCGACGGTTCGTGGCTTGGTCGTCCAACATGACGCGCAGCGACGGCGGGCCCCAGGCCGGGGTGCGGAACTCGGCCGAGCGGATGAAGATACCGACCCGCCGTGCCATCATCTGGATCTGCGGTAGTTCGGCCACATCGCGCCGGCCTGGTGGGCGGCCACGGCTTGGCGTTCTAATTGCTTGGTTGTCATGTTCATTTACGCCTCACGTATCCGTAAAAATGGCCGCAAATTCGGCATTTGCGCCTGGTCTCGCCGTCTTCACCCTGGGTATCAACCCAGTCGTGGAGGCAGTCCGCCGGGTTCACTTCATTCACTGGATTCACGGGATTATCCCTATTGGGATACTCTGCACTTATATCCCCCTCTTTTATGCCTGTATCACCATCATCCTCGCGCGTGCGTTGAGTTGTAGGTATAAGGGGTGAATCCCGTGAATCTCGTGAATCGTGTGAATCGGCCGAGTTTGAAACCATCCCGATTCCGACGTAACACCATTGGAGTTTTTGGCCGATCGTCCGTTGTTTTTCGTCGATGTTCGGACGCAATTTGTAAATCGCCTGTCCAAACGCTTTGGCCGTCATTGCCGGCCTGCCGTCACGTTCCACGGCCGCATTGTAGGCCACGCGAAGAACGTGCTTGATGACAACCGCGTCCGGGTCGTCGATCGTGTACCTGTCGAGCCAGACAGCGAGCGGATCGGTGGTAGCATGGAAGTCCCGCCATGCGGCCTTGACGCTCTCGGGTTCGGTAAATCGACGTTGCCGCTGAACACGGCGCAGCCCCTCAAGGGCCCTGTTCAGCAGTCCTGATAGTTCTTTCGGGGACTGTAACTTGCTGTCCAAGATGTCCCGTGGGATTTCATCCGCGGTATCGTCGAAACTCCGATCGAACGGAATCACTGTCCAGCGGCGGAAAAATGCAGCCGAACTATCGGCACTGCGCGGCGGATGGTTCGCTGAAAATACCAGCCGTGCGAACGGGTCAAGATCAAACGAATCCTTGAACTTGAATTCCGCGGGCAGGGTGTCGCCGCCGGTCAACGCCTTGAAGGTCGACGTCCCTGCAAGGTGCTCGCTGGGCAGATCCGCGCAGATATTGGCCAGTTTTCCGACAAGCCGAGAAACAGAGAACTTATCAACCTCTAAGCGGTGTAGGGGGATGGTGGCGACGTTGTGCTTGCCGAGAAAGCGAACGATTAGCGAAAGCCACGTGCTCTTTCCGTTCCCTCCGGCCCCCTGCAATAGGATGGCTTTCTGTAGCCACGTTATAGGAACCATCAACACCCCGACAATTTCCCATGCAAGATCATGGGCATCGGCGGGAAACGAAGTCCTGACGAAGCTCTCGATATTGGGGCACGTTGCCGCGGGGTCGAATTTAACTGGGAGCTGTACGACGGAAAGAAACTTGGGGTCGTGGGGTAATAATTCGCCGTCTTGGGTGCGGACCATGCCGCTCTCGGTGTTGATAAGATCGATCGGCGGTCGGTCGGGTAACTCCGGCGAATCGACGCGCAAGAATTCAACCACCTCGCTGGCAAGCCGAGAACTCCATTTCTTGGTTTGTCCCCATTCAACGCATAGCTGCTTGACTTGGCTTTTGACGAAGTTCTCGCCACTGGGCCTGAAAACGCCTTTGACGTAGTGATAGAGCCTTCCGCCGGCGTCCTGTGCGAAGTGGTGGTCGTGTCCGATCGCATCGGCCAGTAGCTTGATCGTGCCCGGGTCCTCGTCCGCTTGGCCGTCGGCTGCGTTGGTTTTCATCCATTCGGCGGCTTGCTCGGCCGTTACCTCCACGGTGGGCAGTTCGGCCACGGCGTGGGCCTCGTTCAACCAGTCGCGAATATCGCGCCCCTGGTCTTTCTCGATCGCATAGGGCAGTTGACCTAGTAAGGTCTGGGCGCCGGCCTCGTGATATGCCGCTGCGGATCGACGCTGGCCTTCGACCCCTGGGTCGTCGGCGTCTCCCGCCACGATAACCGTCTTGCCGTTGGCCCACGGACGCGGCAGTTTGCCCCGAGCCTTGGCGCCGGCGGTGTTCGTGACCGCAACCCAACCGGGAGGAAGTCCGGCCGATGCCACGGCCAGCAGGTCGGTGACTCCTTCCGCGTCGAGAACGGTCTCCGCGGTCGTCATGTCGCCGGAAGCAATCCACGAATTAACGGACCCTCTAACCGTGTGGGTCTTTCGCTCCCCGATCTTGCCGACGGCGGGAAAGGGTTTGCCGTCAACTCGCAAGAGCACAACCGCCGTAGTAGTCGGCTCGTCAATCGCCGCGCGGCCGTCCAGTTGAATGCAACGGTTTCCGTACCACCTGACCAGTTTGCCGCCGCATTGCCTGATACCTTGGGGCGTTATCGGCGGTTTGACTTGACTGTACTTGGCAAAGAACACCTCGATTATTTCCGGCGCGTGGTCTACTGCCTTTATGCCCTTGGTCAAGGCGGCCACGTCGGCGGCCTTCTTCGGCTGTCGCTTGGCGCGGCCGTTCGCCGCGTGGGCCTTGCCGCTGCCGTTGGCTGGCACCCCCAGATAATCCGCCAGCTTATGAATCGCCGCCTTGAAGTCGACTCCCGCGAAGTGCTGGATAGCTGCAATACCGTCGCCGTTGTCTTGGCTGAAACACTGATTGCACAGGACGGCGCCGGTTTGGCTGAAGTCGTCCAGCGCCCGAAAGCGATCGGTCCCTGCGCATTTCGGGCAAGGGTGGTGCCGACCGTCGAGTACCTCTGCGGGAATGATGGTCAGGGCTGGAACGATTTCCGGCCAGCGTCCGGCGGCGGCGCGTTTGAGTTCGTCAACATCAGCCGGGGGTTTTGTTGTAGTCATGCCTTTTCTTTCCTCGCGGTCTCCGTAGTCCCACCCGGCCGCCACAAGCGAACCGGGCAGGGACGGAGAATAAACCGGCTATGCGGCGTCCCCCGCGGCTGTCACCTTGCGCCATTCGGTCATCAATGCCTTGTATTCCGCATGGCAGATTGTGATGCTGGAATCGGGGTCAATGCCCATCGCCACGTATGCCTTGTTCAGCGAGTGGGCGAGTTTGGCCACGGACCGGAAGATGTGGTTTTTCTCCCCCTGGTAGTGGAGTTGTTCGTCGTGGAAAAGGTACTCGACCACCTTACGCAGCGCGTCTAGGTCCACTTCCACTTTCGATTCTGGTTCCTTGGTTTTCATGTCTTTTTTCTCCATTTTCGCCTCGGGTAGTTTTCCGCCGGCCGTAGAGGCATCGGGCCGGCGGTAGCTCTCCGCGTCCCAGGGCACCACGAGCGCCCCAGGGCAACGGAGGATGAATCACTAAAACAAGACTACGGTCTGCCCATTAGTTCCTACGGGCTCGCCGTGCCAGGGCTTGTCAACGTAGGGGCCGCTCTCCGCGGCGCACAGGTCAACGAAGGCGGAAATTGGCAACTCCTCCGGTCCCTTTTTGCCTGCCGGGTTTGTCCACGAAACAAAATCAGTTGGGCCGCCGACGGCGTTTGCGCCGACGCCAAAGTGGCCCTGCTCGATCGGGGTTGCCGGTGAAGGCGAGAATTTCCAGGTGGGCTTAACCGCCGCAAAGAACTTGCGAAGAATCTCGACTTCAGCGGCGGTGAACGTATCGTCGACAGCGCTGCGCAAATAGCCGTCCTCGCTGTCCAAGGGTTCGAGAATCGCCGCGTACTCCGAATCGGAAAGACCCTTTTCGCGGAACACTGTCATTGGCACGTTCGCATGGTTTTCCCACTCGGGAGCCAGCAACGATACGCTAAACCGCGACAACAGCACAGGGCTGTGGGCAACCATAGGTGGGTCAGGGGGGAAAGGTTCGTTCTCTTGTGCGTCGGTCGCCAACAGATAGGGAACATCATCCCTGAAAAACTCGTGGTATGCCTGCCGCTTAGTTGTCTCAAAATCCCCAGGTGTCGGCATAATGACCTCTTCCGCCTGAAACGCCGTCGCCTCCTCCATGTCTGCTTTTGCCCAATCCATCCTCTTTTGCGCCGCAGTTAAGGCCCGCTGCTTCATTCCATACGGGCCTGCCTCAAGACACGTCGGGCAAACGTGACTTTTGTCCGTGGAACCGTCCTCGGCTTTAACGACGGCCATAACCTGCGACCATTCAAACCAGTTTCCACACACGCAACAGTGTGCTTCTCGGACAAACCATTGGTTCGTCTCATACACAATTCTCATCATTCATCCTCCATTTTTGCCGCTGTTGGTTGTCCGCTCCCATCCGGCGGCCACAGGTGGGAGCGGTGGTTGCTTATCGCTCTTTCTCGCGCTCCGCAAGCATGGCGTCGGCCAGTTCGTACGCATCGCTTGCTAGGAGGCCGGCCAGGGTAAACGGGCCACTATTGCCGTCGCCTAGATTCGTCTTGTCGCTCCATCCGTTGTGACGTGCCGCGGACATGAGGGACTCGCCCACATCGCTGGGGGAAAGCAAATCGGCAGCCACTCGCGGATCACGGGATGTGGCGACAAGCGCTTGCAGGGCGGCCGCGGCGAACATGTCGCGAAAGGTGGCCTTGCTGGCCAGAGGGTTGGAAGGTTTCGGCTTGTCGGGTTTCGGCTTGTCGGATTTGCTGGGCATCGGGCGTCCTCTCTCGGAAAAATAAAATGGAAAAAATCAAAAAAGGAAGCAAAGAAACCTTATCCGATCTGGGCTTAGAGCACCCATAGGAAAAGAGAACTCTCTAAAGAGAAGTTCTCTTTTTCCTACGGGTGCCTCTGCCACCAATCGGAAAAAGTTCTCTGGTTGCCTCTCTGGTTGCCTCTGGTCGCTACTTACTGGTGGTCGCATAGTTTGTATGCTGGGTATGGTTTGTTGCGAATCTCTGGCCGCGAAATCGAGCATTGCTCGATTTGTCTTCGGCGCTGGAGTGCCAAGAGTGCCTTCTTGAGGCGAGGTAACGGCATGTTGCTGGTGGCCTCGCGGATCATGGTTTGCGTGGCCCCCTGAGGCCACGTTTCGAGGACTGCCACGACCGATTGCATATCGGCGGTCCCACGGTTTACCACCAGCGTGGTCGCCGGTTCTGTTTCGATCGGCTCGATTGTCTCGGTCCACTTGTGGCCTGGCAAAAGCCCCTCGTCAATGTCCACTCGCCATTGCCCCCCGTGGCCGGCAGAGGAACCGACCGTTATGTGCAACTTGTGGATTCCGCTGCCTGGTCGATGCCGTTCCCGATGCCCTCCTAGAACCCACTGGCGGAAAAACTCGGCCGCCCCTGCCCCCGCCACATCGTTCAAGCCGATCTTGGACAGTCGCTTGATCGTCTTCTTTGTGTGGAGGATGACTATCGGCATGACGCCGTTGTCGCGGCATACATGGTCGATATCGGCGTAGACGCCAGCGGATGCCCATACTGATGCCGCCTGCATTTCGCGTAGACCGCGGTAAGCGGAATCAAAAATCAGAACACCGCCACTCAAGTCGTAATCCTTGATCGTGGCGTTTAGCTGGTCCAAGTGTTTGGGTTTCGTGAACTCAGGCAGAGAGGGACAGAACACCAAATCATTTAACTCGCTTGGATCGATTTGTTTCGATTCAATAATGCGGCCTGCGGTACGAACGACGATATCCTCTTCCGCCTCAATGGACATGATTCCGACGCGATACTTTCGAGTCTTCATGCCCAAAAACAGCCGTTCGCAAGCAATACTGATTCCTAAATCGATTCCCCATAATGTCGTTTTCAAAGACTTGTCGGGTTTTCCCACAAGCGTAGAAATGTGATCGACCAAGAAACCCTCCACAAGCCAGTCTATGGGGCATGGCGTCTTGAGCATCTCGGCAAACGACTTAAAACGGAACTCCGGTACCACATCCAGCGTGGCCGCTTCATCGGCCTTCTTCGCTTTGTCGAGACATTCGGCGAGTATCCGTAGACTGACGCTCTCTGTACCGGCTATCAGGGCACCACGAATCCCAAACTGACAACCACACTCGACTAGAAACCGCTTCAAGGCACCCATGCTCTTGCGATCGTAAAATAGCCGTTTCGTATAGGTGACACCGTACCGCGGACTGCGATAGTCGCCGCCACAGGTGACCCCGACCTCGCGGATAAGCTGCGCGTCCGCGGGGCCTACCTCGATTTCCAAATCATCCCACCCAGGCGGCTCGGGTTCCTGCCAGACGTCCGCTCCGTCGTCGCCGTCGTCGTCGTAATCGCCGCCGTGGTCCTGGTCGTCGTGCTGGGCGCCATGGCTGTAGGCACCTGCCACATTGACGGTGGACAGGTCGCCGTCGTCGCCGGAAAGATCCAACTCGAATGCATCGCCATCGCCGTTCCCCTGGTGGTTGCCGTTGTCATGCTCATTCATGGTGATGGCCTCCGGAGATGTCCGCGTGGTTGCCGCCGTCGCCGGCCTGGGCCTCGTCTTCGGCCGCTGCTTGGGCGCGTTGGAAAACGATCCGTATACTGTACTGCTCCAACAGGAGGCGCTTAGCGGCTCGCTCTAGTTCACGGTCGCCCGTGCGGTGCGCCGCTCTGGCTACACTGACGAGCGCAGCCGGACTTTGGGTCTTGTCGATCATTTCTGCCATTCTCACCTCCGGACAAACTGGGCCTTTTAGCTCCCGCGTTCGTTCGGGTTTCTTGACAAGAATTTCATGGTGCCAGCGCCGAAAGCAATAAGAAAGGGCCGTTTTCACGGGGAAAACGGCCCTTGAGAATTTTTCGGATTTTGCGCGTTCGTTCGGGTTTGCGCGCTGTTCGTTCGGGTTTTGTTCGGGTCTTAGTCGATGTTCCGCCCCCGGCCTCTGCGGTCTATCCCCTTCTTGTTCAGCCCCCTTAGTCGCTCTTGGTGCATAGCTCGCTCGGCCTTAACAAGATCATGGGCGGCTTTGAGCTGTCTCCACTGATCGGCGTCGTGAATGCTGGACGTGCTACGTCCGATAGCCACTTTCCACTGTCGTATGGTCCAGCCTTTTGCCTCGGGGTTCCTTTCAAGCTCCAAGATCATTAGGTCGTTAGTTCTCGGTCGATTTCTTCCGTTTGGCGGCTTCAGCGTCGGCACGCTGGCTGCCCCTGCCGCAACAACCGCGGGTGCCTGCTGTTCTACCGCCAGCGACTTTGGGGCTGTTGCCGGCGGGGTAACAGGGCTAGCCGCCGCGACAGCCGGCGGGCACTGCAACCTATCGCGATCCCGCTGGTAGGCGCACTCTGCCAAGTCGGCCCAACGACGTTCAAGTTCTGTCACGACCGCTCGGACCGTGTACTGCGCTGATTCTGGATTGCTCTTGGATGGGTCAGTCTCATTGAACGCAGTGCGAGCAATTCTGAGTGCAAGAGAGAACCTACCAGTGATTTCCCGCGGTGCAGACGGCGGCCAAACGCCGTGCAGAGGCAACTCGAACCTCTTTTCGGCCAAAAGACTTACCAACGCCGCGCCAGCCTTGCGAATCGCATCGATTGCCTTGCGGTACCGCTCCGAATAGTTAGGCGGCTTCGGTCGTTTACCCTCATTGAAGGCTGGAGGAAAACCGGGCACAGCCCACGATCCACTTAGGCTGAGCAACGGGAGCTTCGCGTTGCCAAGGGCTTCAAGCACGTCGAGTACATCCCGCGCGCTTTCCCAAAAAGAAACGTAGTCGAAATCCTCAGCCATGATTCTGTCTTTTGGAAGGGCCTCACCGGAGGGCCGGGAAAGACAGAAGAAACAGCTCCGCCGGTGAGACCAAGGGCCGGGGGAGCTACCCCCGACGACCAGATTATACCAAATTCTCCCCCGGCAAGAAAGTGAAAGGGACCGCCTGCCTTTGCGGTCCCTGTGCTGGGAAGGTCGGGCGTTGCGCCTAGCCGCTGATTTCAAAGGGCGGCTCGGCTTGAAACAGGTCCAACAGGCTTAGTATCGTGCTCATACCGTATTTGGTCCGAAGGTCTGTGAGGTAGGGGTGACGGTGAACGCCTGCTGAAAGAGGACCGTGGAATTCCCAGCGGCAAACACCGTCAGCGTTCCTCTTGCCAGGTCCAGCACGACCTTGCCTTGCGTGCCACAGAAGCGGGCGGCCAAGGCGGCAAGCTGATTGGCCTGTGCAGTGCTGAGGGCGCCGCTGGCCGCAATCGCTGCCAACTGGGCATTGCTGCTCCCCGTCTGCGCCGTGCCCGCGGGCGTCAGGTTGCCGCCGTTGGCAGCCGCCTGGGCAATGGAACTAGAAGCAATAGCCGCTGCAATCGCTGCCGTGCCTGCCGGATGCTCACCACTGGGAATTTCGGCCGCATCCACGGCCGACACGTTCCCCGCGACGTCGATGTTCTGGCGAGCGAAGTTAGGCGGCACGCTGGCGGATAGGGAAGCGACCTGGACGGGCTGCACCGTGTAAATCATGGAAACAGTGTTGTACGACGGCGAGACGGCGCTGCCGACCGTCACGACAGGGTCGCCGCTGAGCAACGGACCTGCTGTTGGTGAGTAAGTGCCAGCGGGGTTCGTGCCCGCCGTGTTGTTTTGCCAGAAGCTGGCCGCGTACCCGGATAGGCCGCCGAACAATTGCCAGTAGTTGTTTGCGAACAGAAAACCAAACCCGTTGACGGGGTTGACGTAGCCCAGGTTGGGCAGGTCGTAGTAGTAGCCGTTGGCGCTGATGCCGTTATAGGTGGCCGCGCCGGTGACAATGAGGGGATTCCCGGTCCCCGCGTAGGCTAGCCCGCTGGTCGTGCCGGTGGCGAAATCGATGGTGTCCGTGGCGATCACTGGGTTGGGGCTAAAGCCGTCAGAGGCCAGACCGGGAATCGTGGGCGTGACCCAATTCAGGGTGCTGCCCGTAACCTGGGCTATCACGCTCGTTGCCGTGCCACTGGCTAGATTCAGCGTGGCCGTCGAGGGCGTGCTGCTGGTGATGTCGCAGATGGCGGCGATGTTTTGATAGAGTTGCAGTTGGGTGCCAACAACGTTGACGGCAGTCGCGGTGGCGTACGATCCATAGAAGTTGTTGGTGCCAGGGACAACCGCAGGCCCGTAGATGGTTTCACCGATGTCGGCGTCCGTATACGTCCAGTTCGTCCCCGGCAGCAAGGTCTTCGTGCCGTCCGGCGAGGCGAAGCGTAGGTCACCGTTGCCGTTCGTGCCCGTGGCGTACAGCACGGCGGGCGATGTTGCGTAGACCGTGGCGTAGGTGGCCAGGATGCCGCTATCGGCACCGTGCAGGAGCAGCGCGGCGATAAGCGGCAGGTTCGCCAGACTGGATTGCTCTGTCGGAGAGAGCGCGTCGAATTGCTGTGCGCCTACCGGCAGCGTTGTAGCTGTAGTGGGTTCAGAGGTGAAGAACAGCGCGGTGAAGGCAGCAGTTGCGCCGGATGGCAGCGTGCCGACGTAGAGGCCATTACCCGCGTGCGCTTCTGCACAGGCGGTGTAGCATCCGCTGTAGGTCGTAATCGAGGAAGGCGCGACGAATGCCGTGCCGTTCCAGACGTTGCCGTTCACGTCGTAGATCAGCGCGTAGAGGGTGCCGCTGCCAGTCGTATAAGCCAATTCGAGGTTCATGCTTCAACTCCCAATCCCCAGGCTTGCATCTTTTTGCGGATTTCGACCAGCTTCGTGGCCTCGTCGCTCATATACAGGTGAAAGAAGTAGTCGCCTGGGCACTGCTTGTAGAGGCCGTCCATCAGGGTTACGACGTTGAGGTTGTAGCGCGCGATGTTGCAGCTTACCGTGAAATCGTCGATGAGGTGCGCGGCGGAGCAGCAGCCCGAGCGCAACTCTTCGGCAACAGGATGGATGTGCTTGAGCGACTCTTCGAAGGGTAGTTCCGGCGGGTGCCAGAGGTCGCGGCACCAATCGGAGAAGAACGTAAACCAGGTGCATGCCCCTTTCAGCGAATGCGAACGGCGATTGTAATCAGTGGCCGTGAAGCGGCTCAGATACATATCCAAGCCGTGGAAGATGACCGTGTCCTTTGCGACCATCTCCGACCAGTCGGGATTATTGGGATGCACGAGGGTGTCGCTGTCCAGATACAGAGTCCAATCGTAGCCCTCGCTCAGTTCGTACAACTGGAACTTCTCGCCACCGTGGTCCGCGGGCAGCTTGATCCGCGGTTCGGTGATCATCTTGAACTCGGCACCAATTTTGTTGGCATAAAAACGGATCGTCGGCAGCGTCATGGGCGTGACGGTCGGGAGGTGGTTGCCGATGTTGAGGGTTACGACTTGCTTCTTCATCAGACCGTAGTGAACTGCCCTGTGGTGTAGTTGTATTCGACCTTCGTGCCCGCCAAGCCCGTGTTGCCTGCCGTGCCCGCCGTAGTGCCAGTGCCGCTGCCTGCCGCTCCGCCGTTGCCACCTTGACCGCCCGCTACTGTGATCGTGCCCGCATTGGTGATCGTGAGATACCTGAGGAAGATCACGCCACCCTGTCCGCCACCTCCGCCGCCACCGCCTCCTGAGTTGTTGGTGCCAGCCCCACCGGCTCCGCCGGAACCGCCGCACGCCGCTATCGTGCCGTTGGCGATGTTGACGTTGTTCGCGGAGATCAGGATGATCCCGCCACCTCCACCACCTGCCCCAGCGTTGCCGCCAGTGCCGTTCAACCCACTTGCCCCGTTACCTCCTCCAAGACCTCCTTGCCCACCCATGAGTGGAAACAAGTTCAACGTCCCATTATTGCCGGGACGCGGCACCAGCAAGTTGTCGCCACAGTCCCAATTGATGACGGCTGTATTGAATGTGTTGAAGCTGGTGCAGCCCGCGCTGGTATTGGAACTGTTGTTGTTCTTACCGCCGTTGCCACCGCAGCCATTGCCCGCGCCACCCTGCTGGGAGCTATTTCCGAAGAGGAAGATGTTGCCCGATGGCGTGTTATTCGGCGAAGGGTTGGTTGCGTTAGCGGAACCGTTGCCACCTAGCATGCCGATGCCGATGCTACCGCCCATGTACACGTTGCTGTTGCCCGTGCCGCCACCATTTCCGCCCGTGTTGCTGCCGTTGTTCTGGTAAGAGGGATAGCCGTTGGCTGAGATTGTGCCGCTGGAGGAGGCGTTGCCGAGGGTCAGGGTCTTGGAGACGTACAACCTGAAACCGTTGGGTTGCAGGGTAGTGTTGCCAGTGATCACAAGGTTGCCGTAGGAGGCGTCGGCACCGAGCACGACCGTGCCGCCGGTGTTCATGTTCCCGTCGCCCAGGAAGTTGTTGCCGAAGGCGTAGAGCGACGTGTAGTTAGTACCATTGGTGCCGTTGGTGCCGTTAGCCCCATTGAGGCCGTTGGCGCCAGTAGAACCTGTGGGCCCCTGTGGGCCTGGGATTAGAGGGATGCCGATCATGGTTCGTTACTCCCAACTTCCAAACTCCGGCAGTCATCGACAATGAGGGTAAAACGGTCTTCTTCATGGCTCGAATTCATGACCTCCACCACTCCGGCAGCCGAGGGAACATCAAGCATGACCCACATTATCGCGTATCCCAACATAGGACAGTCAAGATAAAGAAACGTAGGACAACGTAGGACAAACATCAGAATTTCAGCAGAGCGCGGAGTTTTTCTCCAGATTTTTCGTCGCTTTTTGGTACGTTGCGGCTGCGGCAAATCTTTGCGCGTTGAACTCCCTTGATTACAACCTGCCTCCCCTTCTTGCCTTCCTGAAGTTTCTGCGGCCTGTTTGGGCAGATTGTCTGGCGTTCTGCCAAGGTCAACGCGTTCCACTTGTCTCGGATCGTGGCGTGCGAACGGAACGTGTCGGCTCCTTTGGCCTCATACCACTCCAAGAACTGGTCGTTGCGGGGTGCAACGCCGGTGCGATCGGACTCCTGTTGCGGCGCAACGACTTCCCGGTCGGCTTGGATCATGTTTTTGATCTTTCTGTTCGCCGCTATTGGTTTCCGCTTCCGCCCGGCGGCATCGAGCAGGGAGTCATGTGGCTTTCTCCTGGCGGTCAGGTTGTGCGCTCATTGTCGGGCGTTGGGCTTGGCTTGCCCGTGTGGTTCTTGCACTCGCTCGGCTGCACGTTCCACGTCGGCCTCCGCGTAGTGCGGCACGCCATTCAGCACGATCGCGGGTTCCGCTTCTACCTCGGCCAGCGCCCGCCGGATAACGCCGTAGGGCTTTTGCAGGGTGGCGCAGATATGCCCGATGCTTTCAAGATGTTGCGTGTGCGTCGCCATGTTTCCAGTCTATCCTTGTCCGCCTATCTGCTTGCCAAAAATTGGCAACGCTACTCAACAATCACAAAGAATCTGCGCCCACACGCCTGGCACGCCGTTCGCCTCGATACGCTGCCGTCGCCCTGGTCTTTGCTACGTAGCGTCCGAAGGTCGGCGCTGCCGCACACCGGGCAACGTGGCCGCTCGATGTAGACGTACCGCAGCAAATCGTCGGTGCTGGCTTCCTGGTGCTGGCTGGCGGCGGTGGTGTCGTACCCCTTGGTGCTCACGTAGTCCTATCCTCATCGTCGGCTTCTTGTGGATCGCAATGTGCGGCCGTCCGTTCGCAGGCCAAATAAGCCGCTGCGGCCTCCATCCCGTTCGGTAAGTCGTCTTCGCACACGTCCGAACCGGGCATGCAGTCGGGCGTCACGCGGGCCGGATCGTACCGCTCGGCGATGGTCTCCGGCCGGCAACCGAACCGATACGGCCAGAAGTGGCATCGGCTCGAATGAACCCCGTCGCATGTACACCAAAGGACCGACTTGAAACTACCGCCGCCGCCGCATTCCAGACAGTTGGCACGTATTGCCGCTATGGGCGTGATGCGAGGGTAGCTAGCTGCCGTTTCTTTGCCGATGGTGGGATGGATCGATACATTTGACGTTTGGGTCATGTTTGGGCCTTTTATTGCTGGCAGTTCTCCGCACCCCAGCCGGCCTCTCGACCGGCCGGGGCAACGGAGAACGAATCGCTAATCGTCGCCGTGTCCGTCAGACAGGAAACCGCTCCCGTCCGGCGCGGCGTAGAAGTTGGCGATATTCGGAATTTTTCCGGCCTTTTTCAGCAGGTCCTGTAGTTCTCGCACCGATGGCCAGATGTGCGCATCGGGCTGACCAGCGGCGATCCAGTCGTCCAATTCGTCCGCCAGATATGTGACTACGTTTTGCATGGCTAGCCATTGAACCTCCGTCAACTTGCCGGAAACCTCGCGTTGTCTCCCAAGCTCGCGTTCCTCATAGTCTTGCGCGGCCATCGCAGCAATCACGACAGGGGCCAGTTGCTCGGCCCTCTGCTTTTCACGTTCTGATGCTATCATGTCAATTTCTCCGTTTTTGCCGCTGTTGTTTGTCCATCCCCATCCGGCGGTATCGGGTAGGGCGGATCGGTGTTCATCTTTCGGCCACGGCTGGGTCTGCCGCGGCGGTGACGCCGGGCACGTTCAACAATCTGGCCAGCAGAGCGCGAAGCGGCACGCAGTTTCGGTGACCGCGTCTGGGAGACCTCCGAAAAGCGATTTCGTCCTCAAGTCTCAAACAACAGCCGCCCTGCACGGCTTTCCAGACTTTATCGAGCGGCTGGTCGTGACCCCACAAAATGTCCGCAAAGATGGCGTCTCCTGGTCCCAGACCGATTGCATTTGAATGGTTCTCGGCCTGGACGACGTACCAATGTCGCTCAGGCATAATCAGTTGGCCGATAGCGCAGTTCCAACCTGCCAGCCAATGACACGCCCCGTAGCAACGATACCAGTCTGCGGTTCGGGGGCGCGGGTCGAATCGGGCCGAAATCTTGTCGAAGGCTCGCCACCATTCTTTCTCTTCTTCCGCGGTCAGATCCCCATCCTCGTCCCAAGGACCATGAGCTTCCATGTACGCGGCCCACTCGGGCGATTCCTCAGTCAGGCGGAGGCTCCGATTCGCCCAATAATCGCTGGACGTGTACCTCCAGGGTCCGTGTTCAGGATCCCACTTGAAGCGTCTGCGATTGGCTGACAAGTACGAGTTCATTCCCGTGTTCAAGGCACGTTGTGCCAAGGGTTCGTCGAGCAATGGCTCCACCACACCCCAGGCACGATCGAAGTCGAAAAAAGAAATCTTGGGCCGCGGCCTACGGCGGCGTCTTGAAGCCCGACTCTTCTTGGGCGCGTTCATACGGTGGCCTCCTGCTCATCCAGTTCCCAGGGGCACGGCCTAGGCCAGCCGTCGCCAACAGGCATGGCGCCGTCCAGGTCTCCGGCCGCCACAAGCGACGTCAGTCTGCGGACCAGCGCATGGAACCGGCCACGATCCCACGGCTCTGCCAGTGCGACCTCATGGCGGTACTGGTCCCAAAATTCGCTCCACGACAGACCACGACAATGGTGGTCGATGGCTGCGGCCTCAAGGTACTTGCGGGTCAAATTCTGCATGCTTGCGATCCTCGCAAACTTCTTTCCCTTTTTCCCTGGGGGAACGTGCGCACATGGGCAAAACTACATGTACGCGAGACCCCTAGAGAAAGAAGAGAAATATATATATTGTTTTATTTATTTAGGCTGTTCTCGTGGCAAACTTCTTTCCCAACTTCTTTCCCGCTTCTTTCCCTCTTTCCCCCGCCGATTTGTCCCCGTTTCCGCCCTACCCCCGCTCTTGGAAAAACTGGGGGGAAAGATGTAGGAAACATTGGGGCAAGAAGGTTATGCGGTCAAAAGTCGATACACGACGCCCTTTCTGCCTCCGGTCTCCGCGATCTCGGAACGGACATCCCACTGTTCGGTTAGCGTCTGAATCACCTGTCCAAACGTCTTGGAGTCGGTCTTGAGCATCTTCAGCAGCTTCCAGTGAGGTAGCCGCTTTCCCGGCGCGGATCGCAACTTCTGCTTGACGGTTTGGCACATTTGGTGGAACGGCGAATCGGCGGAATGCTCCTGGGCCATGAACAGCATGCGGTGGACGTGGTGGTCAACGAATTCCCCCGCCCATTGGATCGCCGGCCCGGTAACCACTGGCTCCATGTGGTTCTCGCTGGCGGCATAGATCAACGCCAGCCTTCGCGCCGTCTCATTGGCCCGCGCCCACAACGCCGTGGCGATCGGGTCGCCGGCGTCTGCGGCCTTTTGCCATTCCACATCGGCTGCCGCCCGAAACTCTGTCGCGATTTGTTCCGCTTGATCGTTGTAGGGGATTATGGCCGGCTCAGGGTTGACTGCAATCAAGTTTCCAAGTTCCTGCCCGCGCGACGCCCATACCTGCGCCGTTTCATAAATACGAAGTGGAATCTGTGGAATCTTGGCCTCTTGGCCTTTCCCGCGGGGGCCGCTTTCCATAACCAACGTTCTGGCAAAGAACCCATTGGTAAGCATGCGGTCACTGAGTGCGCGGTAATAGTGGGTCGGTACTGCGGTGCCGAGAATGGTCAAGTGCGGCTGATTGATCGTGCGGGCCTCTTTTCCGGCTTTGCGGCGCATTTGGAATTTGCTTGAAGCCGACGTATAGAGTTTGAGCATCAGCCCCATGATGCCTTCGTTGTTGGCGTCGGGTCTTTTGCTGATGGCTTGGAGCATGCTGTCAATTTCGTCGTTCTGGAAGAGCATGCAAGGCGTTGTGAACAGCGCGTCTTCGAGTCCTTCTCCTGATGCGAATCGCTCACCGATTGTGGACGCAAGGCCGATACTGTCGGCGATCTGCATATTGAGTTTGCGGGGCATGTCCTTTCCCGCCCCCGGCAACGCCAGCAAGAGCAGGTAAAGGTTTGTGCGATTATCGGCGGAATCGCGAATCTTGCGGCCTGCAAGGTGCCCCTGCATGGCGAGTGCGCCACCAAAGGCCAAAACCTCATTGGGATACGGCGCGACGGCGATGCAATAGTCCCTGAGTTCGTTGATAAAGCCCGGCACGCTTAACAGGTGCGACGGAGTAGTGCCTGGGTCAATCGCAAGAACCTCCGGTTCTGGATCGGGTTCGGGTGTCTCCGGTGTCTCGCTGTCGAGCAATTCGCCGTTTCCGTGTTCCATCCCCTGATTCACAATGCCGTCAAGATTCACGTCGTTGCTTTCCTTTCGGTCCTGGTCTTGGGCGAGAATCCATCCCATCGGCTTTTCCTTGAGCGCATCGCGCAACTTGCGGCAGTATTCGCTATCTGGATACCGCCCGCACGGATTGGTCGAATCCCATTGCGCCAGCAGTTGTAGTGCCGTGGATTCATCCAGCGCGAATCCATTGCAGACCGAAGCACCTTTGAGAAGTTGCGTGCTCGCGTCCATCGGGTTCTCTGGCCGTGGGTCCGGCGGTTCGAGCTTGTTCAAGTAATGGCGGGCACGTTCTTGAGCATTGGCGGGCCGGTCGCCGGGCAGTATTGCCGCTGTTGGTGGCCGTGGAGGTGGTACTGGCGGCGGCATGTAATCCACACTGGCCAACTTGCCGGGATCGTCGCCGACGTGCGCCAGTAGAGCGTTAATGGCCTCGTCGCCTTCGAGCCATTCGCCTTCCGGTGACCAAACTTTGGTCCAATGGTCGTGCTTGTGGTGCTTCCCGTCTGCGCGAATCCAGCCACCCCCATAGCCCTTTTCCGAGTCTCTGTCGGCACGCTTGGGGAACACCTCGATTCCGCCCGGCTTATTCGGCTTGAAGCCACGAGCAAGCCACATTCCAAAGTAGTAGGCGTCCTGGGCGGAGATAGCCCGGCTGAAGATGATCTTGAGGTGATACCCACCCTTGCCGTTGCTATCGCTGATGGTCGTGTGCAGGTCCACTTCGTGGGCCCGGCGATCAAGCTCAAGGGCGATCTCCATGTTCTTGGCGGCCACGTCTGGGGTGTCGCCGTGGGCGTCGATGTCGATGGCGATAAACTTGCAAGTGTTGTCCAGTCCGATGAGGTGGACGCCAATCAGGCGATCACCACGGAAGTGGGCTTGTAGCCGATGTAGGTCTAGCGGACCGTGCCCGGTGGCCCTGCTTCCGTCCTTCTTGTTGATGCCCCATGCGTCTGTGCGATTGACAAGATTGTCGAGTGCCCATTGGGCCAACTCTGCGGCGCGGCGTTTCCATGCGGCGGCGGGTGCCTGGGTACTGTTCGCAATCATCGAGCGATCTCCCGCGCGAGTTTGGTCAGCGACGTGCGCCACTTCGCCCACGTCGACGTCGGGCGTAACTCGTGGAGAAACCCGACCGCGCCGATCGGCACTGTGCTGATGATCCTCGTGCAGATAACCGCCTCGGGCGTGTCGCCGGGCGTGACGAGGCACGCCGACTTGCGGCACTTTGGGCAGGGACTGCGCCGCGTTGTGCGGGTCCAGGGTGGTGGCGGTTGCCTTTTGGCCGCTGAGCGGATAAGATGAGGCATATCAGAACTCCCTTGCCCGGCGCGTCCGTCCCGATGCGGCCGGGCTTTTTTCGTGCGCTTATTTGGCCGTCGGCGAGAAGCGGGATTCGAGCCATTTATCGAGATCGCAGCGGCGATAGTAAGCCTTCTTGCCGATACGAGCCGGTGGAATGATGTCGCGATAGCGGCCGGTGTGAGCCCAGCTTGCCATCGCAGCAACGGTCACGCCGATGTAGCGAGATGCGTCCTCGCGAGGAAGCATTTGGTCGAGAGGGGATGCAAGAGCAGTAGACATAGAAAAACCTCAGTAGGTACGGGTAAACGTAAATCTATCCGTATCTTAACTGAGGTGTTTTCCAACTCTAAATGAGTTGGACGGGTTTTAATCGGCCGGCTGATTTTTGGCGAAGCCCAGCAATGAGGAGCGGCTCATGCCGAACGCCTTTGCGGCTTTTCCGGCGGGGTCCTTCCTGCCGGCCGCTTTGTGCTCGCAGTATAGCCGCACCGCGTCTAGCTTCTCTTCGAGGGGGATGATCCGGCCGCGTCGGGAGTCGCTTCCGTTTTTCATTTTAGCGGCCAGCATCCGTTTTGCTTTTACGCGATTCGTAACATTGATCTTCTGGAACTTCCCCCAAATCGGCGCGAAAGTCTCAACAACGGCCATCATCGCCAGCCAAACAGCGTAATCGACATTTCCGGCATCCCATTCCTTGATCGCCGCTTCGGCAATATCACAAATGAACGGATTGGAATAGGACTGCCTTTCGGTCATGGTTTCGAGCCAGTCGCGTCCGGACAGTTCCACTCTGGCCTTCGGTTTACGCTTATTTCCCATTGCTGCTGCCCTCCTGGCTGGCGACGTCGACTGTGAGCAGCTTCGTCTGCTTGCCGGCGGCCAGCATGGCGTTCGTCGCGCCGGCCATTGCCTCTCGTTGCGGGTCGAGTGCCAGCCGCGAATAGATCATGGTGGCCTGGGGTGTCTTGTGGCCCAACACCTTGCCGATGATCGTCAGGCTGACATTCTGCCCTGCCATCCAGGAACCGAGACTGCGGCGTAGGTCGTGAATTCTCAAGTCCTCCAGCTTGGCACGGGCGACAATGCGGCTCCATGCCTTGTCGGGTTCTTTTAGGTGGCTGCCGCGGCGGCCAGGGAAAACCCATTCGCTTCCGTTGCGGTGCTCGTATCGCGTCGTGAGGATTGCCACGGCCGGCGCGACGAGTGGCACCACGACCACCGAACCGCTCTTGTTTTCGGCAATCTTCCAGTAGCCAGCGGTCAGGTCCAAGGCCGTCCATTTCATTTCCATGACGTTGGATTTCCTCGCGCCCGTCAGCAGGCAGATCAGAAAGTAATCGCGGAAGATTTCCTCTTCATCCGCGAGGGCCGCAAAAAACGCTTCTAACTCCCCAGGTTGCAGGAAGCGGTCCCTGGATTCCTCTTTGAACATCTTCACGCCCTTGGCAGGATTCTCGCCACGGTAACCGATTTCTTCGGCCTGATTGAACATCGACCGGAGTAGCGCCAGCGTGCGGTTAGCGGCATAGATGCCGTTGTCGTTGCCGATCTTGGAGTGAAGGGCTTGCACGTCGCTCTTCTTGATTGTGCCTAGCCGGCGGCCAGCCAGGGGCTTGCACAGCGTTTCAAAGATTCGCTTGTCTTCCGCCGCGCTGCGAGGCTTCTTGTGAGCGTTGGCGTAGAGCATCCAATGCTGGTGGAGTTTCTCTAGGGTTGGTTCTTCCCGTTTCTGCCGCCGTGCCGTCTGGGGGTTCTCACCGGTGGCAATCTTGCCCCCCAGGGCCGCCGCCGCCTTTCGGGCCTGGTCCACTGATAGCTCCTCGGTCGTGCCCAGCTTGACGCGCGTGGGGCGGCCGTCGATCCGCCTGACTAGATAGTAGGTTTTGGCCCCGGTGGGGAAGACGGCTACCTGTAGGCCGCGGCATTTAGTGTCTTTGTGGTAATCGCGGGCGTTGGGGCCGCCGGTCGGCGGTTCCAGCAGCCGAATCTTGGGTTCCGTAAATGCGAATGAGGTCACCATAGAAAGGCGCTCCGGACGGGGTTGTCAGACATCCTGCCAATGGGGTTTCGTGCTACGTTTCGTGCTACGCGTTTTGGCAAATTGAGCAAAATTCAATCAAAACGAACCGTAGCACAACGAAATAAGTTTAGCAGTAAGCCTAATCAAATCAAGAGGTTTGAAATAGAAGCAATCAGATCGTTAGGAGTTTTAGTCTGACTCGAAATCAGATGCCCCGCAAGGGGTTGTGGGTTCGAATCCCATGCCCTCCGCTTGATTGCCGGCAGCCGCCAGGGCTCGCCGGCTTTTCTTATGTCTCGTCAGCGTAACGACTTGCGGAGCTTGGTCAGGCGTTGCTGGAACAGCCTTCTCAGGCAAGTCTTGCTCGCCACCATCCGCCACCGTTCGCCGGTTCCTGCCCGCCAACTGCTGCCCAAAATGCTGACCAATTCCCGCCGTGCAGTTTGCGGTTATCTCGCTGGCGGCTGGCGGACAAACGCCTCCGGGGTTCCCGGAGAGCATTTCTGGCAGCCGGGCCACGGTTTCCGCTTCCTGGCCCGGAAAAAGGTGACCGTACGTATCCATCGTCAAGGTGATCGTACTGTGCCGCATGACCGCCTGGACCGCCTTGGGATGCGCGCCGTTCATCGCGAGCCACCCGCCGCAGGTATGCCGGAGAGCGTGGAAGTCCAGAATCTCCCCTTCATGGTTGACCTCACGTAGGAAATCACTTTGCTCTCGTCGCAGCCTTTCGGCCGGCTCGTGCTCTACCGCTTTCAGCCATGCTCGCCGTGCCGCCTCCAGGTCGGCCCGCAGCATTCCCGGCACGTCGCACCTCGGTGGCATGGAGAGAACTGGGGCGGAGGGTAGTGCTGCGGCAACGTGAGCCCGCAATTCCATGGCCAAGTCCTGGTTGAGGTACTGGCGGCATTCCTTCTTATTCTTTGTGGAACCGGCCGTGCAAATAACGTACGGTGGATCTGAATCAAGGAACAGCCGGCCTTGGGCCAGGCTCCGCAATTCATTCGACCGCAAACCAGTCTGAATCGCGGTGCAGTAGAGCAGTGTCCGTTCCCGGGCGCCCACGTCGTTCCGAATCACCCCCTCCTTCAGTGTGGTGGAACGCAACCACTCCCATTCGTCTGGGAGTAGCATGCGCCGCTCTCGTTTCCGCTGGCCTTTGATACTCGGCCTCGTGACGGAGACCAGTGGATCGGATGGTAGCTTGTTGTGAACCGCCAACCATCGCGTAAACTGTTTGATCGCTGTCAAGTGCGCTTGGACGGTGCGGGCGGACCGGCTTCTTCGCAGTTTGCTTGCGAACGTATTCACCCGATCGGCTTGAATGTCCTTGGCGGCGGTAAACCCAGCTTCCTTGGCGATAACCTTGATGTAGCCGATCGTGGAGGCTACGTGCTTCGCATCGCAGTTGTCTGCCCGCAGTTTGGCTTCGTAGTCAGCGAGGTGTTCGCCGAGAGCACGACGGCGCTCCCCCGCCAACTGCTCCCGACGTGGGTCAATTAGCCCCCTCGCCCGCTCCATCGTGCCAGTCTCAAGCTGATTCGCCAGTCGCTGCGCCGCGTCCTTGTCCGGCGTCTTGCTGCCCACCCGCCGCCGCTGGCCGTCATGGTCGAAGTATTCGATGGTGTAGTGGGCCTCCTCCAAGAGAATCGCCTGGGCATCATCGGCCAGAGGTGCCCGTCGTTGCCTCTTGGTTCGCTTGTCCGTCCAGGTCGCGTATTTCCTACCACCCCGAGTGCCGATTTCTGCGCCCTTGGGAATTGACCGCCGCCGTGTCCGCTTATAAACAGTCGCCACTTCTTTACCTATTCTTCTTTGTTCTTGGCCTTGGAGCCACCACCAAGTCCAGCCCCAGATAGCCTGCAATCAGGTCCCAGCCGTCCATGGACAGCCCGCCCTTGCCGTGCATGAATCGGGACAATGTCGCCTCGTCGATGCCGGTTTCCTTGGCAATCGCATAGCGGCTCTTGCCGCTACCGTCGATCGCCCGTCGCAACTGGTCCGTGAGTTTGATTCGCCTGTGTCCCATCCACGAAATCCTATCCGCTGCTTGAGCATTGGTCAACCATCGAACACGCTCCTTCGCCAGGGCTCGCCACGTTCCGCCACGCGTGACAAGCTAGCGAAGAAGTGTCCAGTTCGGGACCAAGGACGGCGTTGCGATGGCCGAAGAAGATAAAAGAGCTCAAAAGGATCACCCGAATCGGGCCGCGGGTTCAGCGCTTGCGGACTTGGGGGGCGATGGGAGCCCGCAATGGCCTCCAGGACGTCGCTGGAGCCCTTGGCGGCTGGACCAGCCCAATCAGCCTTCCGGCCCACCAGCGAGGCTCCAAGAAGCGCAGGCGTGATGTAAGGTCCGTAGGCCGGATTCCGGTGTACGCCGACCAGGGGCCGATGGCATGGCAGGCCGCCAGCCGCTCGCCATAGATCTCTCGGCATCTCCGGCGCCCGCGTGCGTCACGGGTACCAGCTATGTCGCGACGGACGGCGATTCGGTCCCCAGTGCTGGAAGTTTGAAAGAAATGTATTCCATGAGCACCGCGACCAGGTAATCCGTCTCCTTCTCAGTCAGGTCGCGGCCCTTGGGAATGCCATGCCACACCTCGATGCACTTCCGGCAGCATGTGGCGGTCGCGTGCTGTCCGTAGTAGATGATGTTGCCCTTGAACGGCGTCTGATTGCCGTCGCGGAATGGTTCCGCAGGGCCCACGGAAGCTTTGATCCGTTTGCGTGCGGCTTCTTCGAGTCCGGTCAAGCCTTTTCGAGCCGCATGCCGCAATGCCTTTTCATCCAGGTCCTTGGCCCACCGCTTGTACCGAAATCGGTCCGTCTTCAATTGGGCACCGGCGTATGCAACGTCCGCAAGGTCCCGTCTGTGCAATCGTCCCCAGTCAATTTCGTCCTTTCCGCAGAGACCGCAGACCGGGTTTCCGCACATGTTCGTAGCCGGCGACATGTAGTAGGTATGTAGACTACGAATACAATCTTCATCCGGCCCTGGCAGCAACTCCGGCACAACCGTGACCTTGACCGTGGCCGGCCCGGCAGATGCCTTCTTTCCGCCCTGTGCCAAGCCAATGATCGTGCGGGCGACAGACCGACCGTTGCCAAGAGCCTTCTTGATCTGGGCAGCCAGGGCCTCCAGCACGGCGGCCACCTGCTCCTTCGACAGGCCGGTGCCAGCGACGATGTTGGCCAAGAGTTCAGTCTTGGTTGGAGTTGGAGTAACTTCTTTTGCCATGGTCCTGTTCTTCCGGCTTTGGTGGTGGGGCAAACAAGTTGTGGATCTACGGGGATCATGGTGATTAGAAAGGTTTGGGCGAGAAAGGCAAGTCCTTTCCCACGGCCCTCCGCCCGGCCCCGGTCTCGGCCGTGCCGTCACGATCATATTCCGCGTCGGGTTCGGAGGCTTCGCTGCTAAACTCCGGCCTCGATCCTGACATCTATATTAGGGCGGATGCTGCGTTCTCCTTTCCCTGGCCCGAAGTTTGGCTGAGCACCCTGCGATGGCTAAAAAGAGGGGAGGGTGGGAAACTTTGACGGCAACCAGCCCCAGGCCCAACCCGTCCGTTCCTTCTGGCCGATTTACCCGACTGTCTGCCAGCACCGAGGAACCCCGCCGATGATCGACACCCACACAGCACCGGCCGAAAAGCCTGCCAACCTGACGGCCCTGCAACTTCAACTTGCCGATCTGGCAGCCCGCTCCCAGCAGGCGGACCGCCCGGCCCAGGACCGATCCCAAGAGACCCGTGGCCCGATAATCGTGATCCGCGGCAAGTAGCTCTGGCTCGGCTACACCAGGGAGCCAGCAGCGGTTTCCGCCCTGGGAGTCTCGTTGGTCATTCCCGATCCTCTGTTTTTGTTCAGCTGAACAAAATCTCCAGCCGGCCAGCAACCAGCACCGGCCGCTCCGATCGCTCGTTGATCGGGTTCGCTGCGGCCCAGAGGTTTTACCGGAAGAGCAGCGGCAGGAATTCGGCAAGATAACCTCGCCACACGCCCCAAGCATGGCTTCCCGCCGTCTCTTGGTAGGTATGGCGAATCTTCAGCTCGTCGAGGGTCTTCACGAAGTCGCGGTTCCGCGCAAGCAAAAAGTCATCCTTGCCAATGGCGATCCAGAGGAGCTTCAGCTTCTGATTGGCAGCGGCGGGGTCACTGCGTAGCTTCGCCAAGGCCGGATCATTGCCCGACGCGGCCGCACTGAACGCCCCGATCCAGGCGAACTGATCGAGATGTCCCAGTCCAACGCCAATCGACTGATTACCGCCCATCGACAGGCCGACAATCCCCCGGTGTTGGGCATCAGGCAGAACGCGGTAATTCGTCTCGACCAACGGCACTACGCTCTCCAACAGGTCTTTCTCGAAAAGGTCCCGCCCGCGATTCCGGCTGCCCCCTTCCCGCTCACGGGAGCGATCGGCGACATGGCCATCAGGCATGACGATGAACATCGGCACGACCCGCCCATCGGCCAAGAGGTTATCGGCGATCACATTGGCCCGGCCGAGTTGTGTCCAATGCGAGTCGTTGTCGCCCGAACCGTGCAACAAGTACAGTACCGGATACCGTTTCGAGGTTTCCTGCATATAGCCCGGCGGCGCGTAGACATGGACTCGGCGACGAGCGTCAGTCACTTTGGAGGTGTACCAGTGGATCGTGACCGTCCCATGCGGTACCTTGCGCCATTCATCCGGCCTGGGATGCCCCGCCGGCCCAGGCACTTCGACGTATCCCCGAGAGCCTTGGCGGTTGCCGAAGACGTTCGGACTGGCCGGATCGGTGATTCGCAGGCCATCCACGTCGAACTGGCAGTCGTAGATGCCAGGCGGGACCGGCCCGACCGTGACGCTCCAAACGCCGTCCACGTCCTTGGCCATCACCTGGGTACCGACCGCTTCGCAGATTACGGAAACCTTCTCCGCCTTCGGGGCACGAAGTCGGAAGGTAATCTTGCCGTCCGTATGGATCTCAGGCGAGACGAAGGCGCCACCCGACCTCGGCGGTCCCACTTCCTTTTTCTCCGGTGGAGCTGACTCGGCGGCCCAACTCGACAGCAAGATAATGATAAACGCTCCGGCGAAAGGCCTGGCATGACTGATTTGCATCGTATTCTCCCTCGAAGATCATGGCTGCGCTAACCGCATCGGCTGAATCGGTATTATGCGCCGCGAGTGATACAGGTGCAAGTTGCGGCAAGTGCCAGGACCTTCGGCTTTACGACCCCGTGGTAATCCCCGTACCGAACCATTCCTTGCCCCGTTCCGCGGCGGCGCCCAGTTCGACGTTGCTGTCGTTAATCCTGGCCGCCAAAGCACAGGCCCAGACCAACCCTGTGTCACGGCCGCTGCCCGGTAGCCCGCTCCGGCCCCAAATGAACGTCGTTGGAGCCCTTGGTGAGCGGACTGGGCAAGAGCCAGCTCTGCCGATGTTGCCCGACCGCCATCCAGGTAGAGTCGCCTGGGCACGTTGCAAGCGCTACAGAAGGCGAATAAGATCATGAAGAGATAAACTGAGCGAAAAGAAGGAACGCAGACATCGAGACCGTCGTTCGGCCAGCAAGCCGATGCAATCAATTTTCAAGTGAAGTCGGGAGTCGCAGCACTTTTATGATACGTCATCCAGCATTTTGGTTGTGGTACGCGGGTCTCGCCAGCGCTTTGGCCCTGTCGGCCGGACTGATGGTGGCCAGGGCCCGCGCGGACACCTTCCAGACAATGATCGAAGCCGACTGGGCGGCACAGGAAGTGCGAATTCAGCGTACGGCTGGATCGCCCAAGAGCATTCGGGAGGCATTACGGCGCACCAGGCTACTGATGGACGATCTTCGCGGCCGTGTCGATGCGCCCGATCTTCGCGTGGAGTCGGCCGCCCTGAAGCCGTTGCTCGCCATGGCTCAGCACGTGGATGACCTGAATGAGGACGCCCGCCTCCACCTGTATCGCCAACTCCGCCGGCTGACGCGCACGGCGGCCTTCAAGAATCCACTTCTGACCAATCGGCCGCTGGTGTTCATGAAACGCAAGCGGTTCGCTTGCCAGATGCTTCACGAGTACATCGCCTATTTCAATCAGTATGGCTCATCGCAATAAATCTGCAACATTAGTATTGACACAGGTCGTTTGTGA
>CAZTPX010000003.1:0-158996 GCA_964615095.1 uncultured Planctomycetaceae bacterium
CGCAGGCCCGATTGCCCTCGCAGAAAAGATTTTTCACGCTTGCCGGAACGACACGATTAACGAGCAGAAACAAGGCGCGAAAACGGGCACGACAACGGGCCATCACTGATGATGGAGCGAGGGGACAGGTCCGGTTTTGGATGGCTGCGTTGTGTCATACATTATCCATCTACTCACAACCGGACCTGTCCCCATTCACTTCCCGTTCACTCACTCGCATTCAGGCGAACGGGTTGATGATCCGCACGCCGTCGTAATTGGTTCCCGCGTCGAGGTCTTCCGTATAGAGCACATCCACGCGGGCTTGTTTGCACGCGGCCACGAGCAGGCAGTCCCAGTGCGACAATGAGAAGCGGGCGTGCAACTCAAAAGATTGGAAATAACGAGGCGTCGGGAAGTCGAAGCGGAAAGGACGCCGTGATTTCCCGAAAGCTCGCCTCGGCGTCCGCGGCCGACATGCGTCCCGCCGCTTCCCATTTGCGAAGGCAACTGAGAAACTCGCCGGCAACCTGCCACAGCAGTCCCGTCGCACCGCGATTCGCAACCAGCCGATCCAGCAATTCCTGGGCCTTGGCTTGCTTGAGCGGTTCGTCTGCATCAAAGGCGTAAACGAGAACATTCGTGTCAATGGCGTTCATGGAGCTCGTCCCGCGTGAAGTGCTTTCCGCCACCGTGGACGGGCCGCAGCCGCAGCCGCGCTTTGAGCGCCTCCCAGACTGCTTGTGGGTCCGAAGTGGACTCAACGACCTCGATCGTGAGATTGACGCGCGTCTGGTCCGGGAACGGCAGCGCCGCATCAGGGCGCAAAATGCCGTGGTCCACCGTTGCCGTCATCTGTGCCGACATTGGTCACCTTCCTTTCACTTTTCATCATCATAAGAAACCATTTTTCGGAGGGCACGTTCCGATCTTCCAAGACAATTATACAACGGTCCCGGCCCGCACAATAGCGGCGTTTCAACTTGGCTGCCCCGCGCTTTCCGCACAACCTTCCTAACCGGCACTCGCGACAGGCTTTCCGTAGATCCCGCGGACTTCGCACAAGGAAATTTGACGTATACTTTCTATGCGAGGAACCCTAAGAACACGGAGGGACGAAAGGCAAGAAAGCCCCCGGTTAGGAACATGCCAAAGATGCGAAACGAGCAAGACATTCGTCGAGGCGGCCGATCCGCTAGCCGGTGTCGCCGCGCGCCGGGCCGCTGCGGCGCGGTGGCCGTCGAGGCGGCGATTTGCATGCCCTTCATCGTGGCCATGATGTTGGCCATGTGGGAGATCGGCCAGATTGCGGAAATGTCGCGGATCGTCAAGGACGCCACCCGCGAAGGCGCCCGCGTGGCCGCGGGAGGCATCAACAATGGCTCCACGGTGACGGTGGCCACCGTGCAGACCGCCGTGCAAAACTTCCTCACAGCGGCCGGCATGCCCAGTGCGGCGGCCAATGGGGCCGTGATTACGGTCACGGACCTCAGCACTTCCGATGTTTGGACCAATCCCAGCAGCGCCATGCCTTTGGACCCCTTCAGCGTGACCGTGACCATCCCGGCGGGCACGCCCTTCAACAGCCTGCAGTTGATCGGCGCCAATTTGTGCGGCGTCACGCAATTGCAGGAGACGGTCGAGTGGCTGTCGGCCAACGACTCGCAACTCACCGTGAACACCACATTGCCTTACTGACATGCAAACGCAAATTACCCGTCGAATTAGCAGGCGCCCGCGCAGGGCCAGGGGGGCGGCGATCGTGGAAGCGGCCTTCGTGCTGCCGATCGTATTGACGTTCATCATGGGGTTGTTCGAGTACGGCCGCTATTACCTCATGGTCCACGTCTGTTATAACGCCGTCTCGGCAGGCGCGGCCTACGCCTGCAAGCACACCTCGCCGATCGTCATCAGCGGCACCACCTACAACAACGGCAGCGGCGACGTGACCAATGTCGTCAATGCCACCCTGGGGACGCAACAGCTTGCCAATCCGACCGTCAGCGTCTACCTGTCGGACGCCCTCGGCAACGCCGTTGCCGACAGCGCGGGCAATAACCCCGGACTGTTCAGCAACGCGGGCGCCGGGCAATACATCACCGTGCAACTGACCGGCACTTACACGTTCGTACCAGCCAAGATGTTGGGTCTGCCGACAACCAGGACGATAACTTTCACCACCGTGCGGCGTAGCGAGGCAAACTGATCATGCACCGACCAACACTTCGAACTCTTCGAAACAAGCACTCCGTAGGAACAATGGTCCGCAGGCAGCGGGGCAGAGCGGCCGCCAGGCCCCGCCGCGGCGCGGCGCTGGTGCTCATCGTGGTGTCGATGATTCCCATCGCCGCTTTTATGGCTTTCGCCATCGACGTCGGCATGTTGACCGTGGCACAGACCCAGTTGCGCGACGCGGCCGATGCCACGGCCCTGGCCGGTTGCCGGGCGCTGAATGGCAACACGGCGAGCAACAACAATTACGCCGGGGTCGCCCCCGCCGCGCAGACCGCACTGACGGCCAACGACATCCTGGGCAATCCGCTGCAGACGTCGCAACTCACCCTGAACATCGGACAATATGCCTACAACTCCACGGCCCAGCAGTTCCAAGGGAGCTTCCCCAGCAGCCTGACCTCGGGCAACTGGAACATGGTACAGGCCACCGTGACCACGAACCTCACGAACAGCCTGGGGTTCGGCAAGATTTTCAACTTCACGTTGCCGAATTTCACGGCCACGTCGTCGGCCACGTTCCGCCCGCGCGACATCTGCGTGATCGTCGACTTCTCCGGTTCGATGCGATTCTCCAGCCTGCTAGGACTCCCCTATTCCGGCAACAATCGCTCCTGCAACAACCAGGACACCGTAGTACCGACGTTCGGTCAGTACTCTACGGGCTTCAACAGTACGGGCATGCCGGCCGGCACACCCGCCGCGCCGTATGGTAACGCCAACATCTCCATCACCTCGGCCGACGGGCGGCCCCCGGTCATACCCGACTTTTATGCCAATAGCAGCGGCTCGGTGGCATTCACCGCCGCGCCCGCTAGCTATGCTACGACGCCCGCCGGCGATGTTCCTCCCAAGAGCAACAAAGGAACCAGCGCATCCTGGGCACAGACCGTGGCCCAGGTGCTGAACATCAACAATCCGACCAATTCGACCTACGACGCTACCTTCGAAACCAAGGGCTACGCGGGCTACAACATGACTTCGGGCACAAACGGCTTCCAGGGTTGGAAGCAAGGGCCAGGCTACTGGGGCAAGACGTTCTATTATTGGCCGCCCGATCCCACGAATGATTGGCGCACGGCGTACTTCAATTTCCCTACCGCCAGCGCCGATAATTCGAAGATGTGGGATAGCAGCGGCAACCTCCTAGTGCCCAGCAGCAACGGTTATCAAATCAACTACACGGCGATCCTGAATTTCATCAAGAGCGTGGGTCCCAGTGTTTTTCCTTCGCAGCTTCAATCGGGCCGAATAGTCTATTACACTTCGATCCCCAGCACGATTGACACCTCGGTCTGGCCGCCGGCCGACCTGAACCAGCGGTTCTGGAAAGATTACATCGATTACGTTATCGGCGTGGTCCAAACCGGTCCCAACTACCAGTACTCGATCATCAACAACGGCAATACCGGCTATACGGGGTATGGCCAGGATTTTTCATGGGGAACCGTGAAGATCACGGCCTTGAACAACCTCTCCGGAAGTCCGAAGCCCTACATGTTCTATGGCGACAACCCGCAGCGGCCTATTCTCAGCTTTTGGTTCGGTCCCATGACCATGATCGATTTCCTGGGCAACTACAACCTCTGGTATGCGGGTTTCGGCAACGAGTGTTCGCGCTTCTGCTGGTGGCCGGGCACGTGCCACGAATCGCCGACGTACGCCTGCAAGCTGGGCATCCAGGCGGCCCTCAACGACATGCAGAACAATCACCCCAACGACTTCGTGTCGCTGATCATGTTCAGCACGCCACTGACCGGTTCCAACGACACCAACGCCGACCGCTTCAATCGCGTCCGCGTCGGCCTGACGCAGAATTATTCGATCCTCACGGACTCGCTCTGGTACCCGCCGGCAACTGTAGGCAATCCCTCGGCCACCGTCACACCCTATGACGCCAACAACCTCGAAGTGCCGCGGGCCATGGGAGGCACCTGCTATGCCATGGGCCTGATGCTGGCCTACAACCAGCTCAGTTGCAATTCCGCGCTGTTGAATTACAACACGTCGACCTGGGCCGGCGTTCTTCCCAACGACGCCGGCGGCGGCGGCCGCATAGGCGCGCAGAAGATCATTATCTTCGAGACCGACGGCGATCCGAACACCACCGCATCGGCCAACTTCGTTAACGGTGGAGCCTACAATTCCTATTACCAGATCCGCTACAACCAAAACAGTCCGTCAACGAGCGAGTATCCCAACAATGTCAACGGCACCGGCGACAATGATGCTACGGTAGTCAATCAAATTACGACGCTGGTCGACCGGTTAGCCGCGCAATCCTCATCCAATGGGTACAGCACGGGGTCCAAGCCGTTGTTGTTCAATTGCATCGCCTTCGGTTCGATCATCGACGCCGCGGGCCTGCAAACGCTGCACAACATGCAGGTGGCGGGCAACGTGACCGATGGCCCGGCGAATACCTTGCCCAGTTACAAGATCCTTACGAACGCCGGCACCTACGTGACGGATCTGCAAACCGCCTTTGCCAAAATCCTTCAAGATGGAGTCCAGGTGTCGCTGATCCAATAGATGGAAGCAAGGAAGTCCCGCCATGACACGACCGGTCGCTGAATTCCAAAACGTCGGCAAGACCTACCACGTGGGCCTGCTGCAGCGGCGCGCGATCCACGCCCTCCGCGACGTAAGCTTCAAGGTCCGCGGCGGTTGCGTGTTCGGCCTGTTGGGGCCGAACCGCGCCGGCAAGACCACGTTGGTCAAGATCCTCCTGTCGATCTGCCGCCCCAGCGGCGGAACGGTCCTGCGGCTGGGCCGCCCCGCGACGGTGCGGAGCACGCTGGCCCGCGTGGGTTACCTGCACGAGAGCCCGGCCTTTCCCCGCTACCTGACGGCCCGGGCCTTTCTCGACTACTACGGCGGCCTATCGCTGCTCTCACGGCGGGAATTGGCAGCGGCGATTCCGCGACTGCTGGACGAAGTCGGACTCAGCGATCGCGCCGGCGAGCCGATCGCGGCCTATAGCAAGGGCATGCTCCAACGCTTGGCCCTGGCTCAGGCCCTGATCAACGACCCCGAACTGTTGGTGTTGGACGAGCCGACCGAGGGCATGGACCTCTCCGCCCGCAAGTTGTTCCACGAAGTGGTCCTGCGCCGCAAGGCGCAGGGGAAGACGGCGATCCTCGTTTCGCACAGCATGGCCGACGTCGGCCGTCTCTGCGACGAACTGGCCGTGCTCCGCGGTGGGCAGGTCGTCTTCCGAGGCAGTCTGGCCGACCTCACCGGCGGAGGATCGCATGGAAGCGACATCGATTCGCTGCAGGAAGCCCTCGAACCGATCTACGCAGGAGCCGCACTATGAACGCCAGAACCACTATCTCGGTCGTCTTGCGCCTAGTCAAGGACACCTTTCGCCAGTCGATCGCCAGCGGCATCTGCTGGCTGCTGGTGGGCCTCAGCGCGATCTGTATCCTGGGATGCTTGAGCGTCCGCGTGGACGGACCGCAAACGCTGGCCGCGCCGGGCGAAAACCCCGATTTCCTGCCGCGTTTCGACAAGGACGCCCACGACGCGCACAAGCTGAAGCAGTCGGGCGTAGCGGTCGCCGACGGCACCTTGAGCCTGGCCTTCGGCGCGGTGCGCGTGGCCGTGGCGAGAGACGTTCGCACGGCCGTCCACTTCTTCCAACTGATCCTGGCGGCCGGCGTGGCTGACACGCTCGGCCTGTTGCTGACGCTCGTCTGGACGGCGGGCTTCCTGCCCGGCTTCCTCGCCCCGCAGGCGGTGGCCGTGCTGCTGGCCAAGCCCGTGCCGCGGTGGGGACTGCTGGCCGGAAAGTACGTGGGCGTGCTGGCCTTCGTGTTGGCCCAGGCCGTGCTCTTCGTGTGCGGGACGTGGCTGGCGCTGGCCTTGCGGACCGGGGTTTGGGACGCGGCCTATCTGTTGTGCATCCCGCTGTTGCTCCTGCAATTCGCGGTCTTTTTCGGCTTCTCGCTGCTGCTGGCGGTCTGCTTCCGCAGCACGGTGGTTTGCGTCTTCGGCTCGATCGCCTTCTGGGGGATCTGCTGGGGCGTCAATTTTGGCCGGCACGCCGTGATGGCCGCCGCCGCCGTAACGGGCTGCGGAAAGTTCTCGACCGTGGCGGTCCGCATGGCCGACATCAGCTACTGGATCTTGCCCAAGCCGGTCGATTTGGGCTGCCTGGCCTTCGAGGCCTTGGGGGCCAAGACACATTTTCAGCCGATTCTCGAACACGGCAGCGGCATATCGCTGGGCCTTTCCGTGCTGACATCGCTGGCCTTCACGATCTATCTTCTGATTGCCGCCGAGCGGCAATTCGCGAAGATGGATTATTGAGCGGTCGATTTTAGAAATAATTTCAGGGATCCGCGCGCTCATAGATGGGACAAGATCGGGTAGCGAGCGCAGGCCCACCCTGGCCCGCGCAAAATCGACTTGGCTGAGGTGATGCGGTTTATCCCGTTTTCTTTCCATTTGCTGTCGGGCAGACTTGGTCGCGTAGCGACCGCCGATGGTAGCCGTGGGTTGAAACCCACGGCTACCATCATAGCGTCGCTACGCGACGAGTGACAGATTCTGTCTACGGAACAAAACCAGACCGTTCTACCCCTGTCATATTTTCCCCCCCAGCAACGAACTTTCGCGCAGGCCAGTCCCACCCTACGGCTTGGAACGGCACGGAGTCCGTTCCCTGCAGCGCTACTTCGCCGTCGCTGCCGTCTCCACCGGCTGGCGGTAGGGCTGATGCGACTGGTAGAGGGCCAAGCGCTCAGTCATTTCCTTCTTGCTTTTCGGGTCGGCCATTTCCAGGGCCTTTTTCTGCCAGCGCACGGCCTCGTCGAAATCGCCTGCCTCGGCATGTGCCGCGGCCAGGGTGTCGATGATCCCGTACCCCTGCCAATCGGTCTTTTGGCAGGCCCTGGTGGCCAGCGTCAACGCCAGCTTGCCATCGCGATACTTGGCCTCCTGGCAAGTCGCGCGGAACCAGGCCACGGCATTGCACGCGTGGGCGTTGTCCGGCTCCAATCGCAAGGCCGCGTCGAAGTCGGCCAGGGCCTGGTCGTTTTGTCCCTGCCGCGCACGGCAATTTCCCCGGTGCGCGTGATAACTGACCGCAAACTTCGGATCGAGTTTCAAGGCGGCGTCGAAATCGGTCATCGCCAGGTCGTAGCGCTTCAACCACTCCCAATAGCCGCCGCGGGCCGCATGCCCGCGGACCGAGTTGGGATTGATCCAAAGTGCCGTATTGTAATCGGCAAGGGCCTTGTCGAAATCGCCCCGGATGAAGCTGCAGTCCGCGCGACAAGCATAGGCGTCGGCACGGCGGTGGTAGGTCTCTTGGAAACTCGCGAACCAGGTGGCCGCCCCGCGCAGGTTGCCTTGAAAAACGAAGGACCATGTCGTCCGGCAGCAACTCCATGCCTGGGCGTCCATCACGCGGATGCTCTCGGTAAAATCGTCATCGGCCTTGTCGTAGGCGTGCAGCCGCTGCCAGGTGAAACCCCGCCCTTCGAAAGCTTGGATCGACTCGGGCTGGCGGCAGAGGGCCTCGTTGAAATCGGCAATCGCCTTCTCGTACTGCCCCTTCTCGAAACGGCACATGCCCCGGTAATTGTAGGCTTCGCAGTCGTTGGGGCTGAGCCGCAGCAGCCGCGAATAATCGCCGCCGGCCTTCGCGTAATCCTTCTGCTTTCGCCACGCGTCGCCGCGCATGCGGTACGCGTCGGTCCGCTCGGGTTGCAGTTTCAGGACCTCGCTGAGATCGGCAATCGCTTTCTCCGTCTGCTCCTTGGCAATCCAGGCCCGGGCGCGAAGTTGAAAGGCGGGGGCCGAATGCGCCTCGAGCTTCAACACCTGGTCGCAGTCGGCGATCACCTTGTCGGGCTGGTCCAAGGCCAGTTCCGCGGCAGCCCGCCCCAGGTAGGCCGCAGCGTTCTTGGGATCCTTCTCCAGCAGCTTGCTGAAGTGCGGCCCAGCTTGCTTCAGCGGAAGCGCGCAACTGGCGTCGATCCAGCCCCAATTCCTCCCCCGCGGATTTTCCGGCGCATTGATGACGGCGTACAGCCGGCCGCCCGCGCGCTGGTATACGGTCAGCATCTGCCCCAGCCGAACGGGCTGCGGAGGCGGCGCGCCGCTGTCCAGTCCGGTCTCCCGGACGACGATCACGATTTCTGGAGTCCGTTGGGCCAAGGCACGAGAACCCAATCCCAGGCAAAGCGGCAACAAGAGGGCGGCCAACAGCGGTTTCCAACTCATGTGTACTAGCCTTTCTCGATCCAGGGCCACAAGTTCTACCGGCTCAGCGCCAGCATCAGCACCACCAGTCCTACGAAGAGGAGAAATGCCGCGAAGAAGCCCCAGGCGACCCAGGCCTTGCCGGCCTGAACTTCCTCGCGGTGCAGGATTTTCTGCGTGCGGCGTTGGAACTCCACGCTGTCTTCATAGCGGAGCTCGAACGTCTGCTTGCAGGCGGGGCAACGGCCGTTCTTGCCCAGCAAATCGCTCTTGGCCGTCACCAGGTGACCCGAGGGACAGCGGATATGCAGGATCTTCGGCGGCGTCTGCGCCGCGGCGGACTCTTCCGCCGCGGCGGGAATCGACTGCAGGATTTCCGGGGCGTCGGGATCGGACGCCGACGACGACGCGAGCAACGAAGGCGCGGCAAAGTCGCCGGGCGCGGGCATCCTCGCGGGGAAAGCCGCCGCGGGCGGCGGCTGCGGAAACTCCGCTGGGGGAAACGCCGCCCCAGGCATCATCGGTGGCGACATCATCGGCGCCGGCATCATGGGCGCAGGCATTGCCGGCATATTCGGCGCGGCGGGCGACTGTTCAGCCGGCGTCTGCGACTCGCTCTGGCCGAGCAGATCGAAAGGCAGCACGGCCTTGGCGTTCGGATCAAACCCCAGATCGAACCCCGCTTTCGCCGTTTCGCTCGGCGCCGTTTGCGGATCTTGCGGTGCGGGAGCGGGGGCGGCCGGCATCGGCGCAAGGGGAGTTGGATTGAACGCGAACGGCTGCGGCGATGGCAGAGGATACGAGGCCGGCGGCATCTGGCCGGGCATCATCGGCCCCGACGCCATGGGAGCACCCGGCATCGGTCCCATAGGCATCTGGCCGGGCATCATGGGCATCGTTTGCGGAGGCGCCATGCCGGGCATTCCACCCATCGCGGGAAACGCGGGCGCGGGGGTGCTGTTGCCCGGCCATGTTCCCTGTCCCTGGAAGAAACCACCCGGGGCAACGGGACCCATTTCCGGCGGAGGGATCATGAAACTGCTGCCGCACATCGGGCACTGGAACAACTGGCCGACCTGCGACGGATCGCCCTGCAAGACATGCCCTTGGGGACAGCAGAACTGGAACGACATGTTTTCGACTCTATTTGACGGTTTGCGATGTAGGCTGTGAATCTCGCCGTGAATCCTGCCGCGGGCGGTCCTGGGCAAGGGCCTCGGTCAACAATTCCCAAAGCGCATCCAACGATTGCGGAATGACGCGGATTCCAGCCAGGGTGGGCATGAAGTTGGTATCGCCGTGCCAGCGCGGCACGATGTGCCAGTGGACGTGCCCTGGCAGTCCCGCGCCGGCCACCTGCCCGAGGTTCAGCCCCACGTTGAACCCTTCGGCTCGAATCGTCCGTTCCAACAGCCCGATCATGCGGGCAATCGTCTGCACCAGGTCGAGTTGCTCGGCCGCTTCGAGTTGGTCCAAGCGGGCGACGTGGCGCAGGGGAGCGACCAACAGGTGACCGTTATTATAGGGATAGAGGTTCAACACGGTGAGCGAACACTGGCCGCGTTCGACGACCAAACGGTCGCGGTCGTCGCTGCCGATAGTCGCCCGGCAGAGGAAACATGCCGGATCTCCGCCTGCAGGCACTTCCGCCAGCAGCGGTTTCTCCGCTTCCTGAGCGCCGGCTATGTAGGCCAATCGCCAAGGGGCCCAAAGCTGTTCGTGATTCACGTTCTAACCATCGGGGGTGAAAAAATCGCTTCAGATTACCCCCTCTAGTTTACCCTAACTGCAACGTGGCAACAACTCGAACCGCAAAGTCCCACGCAAAGTATCCGGCACACTCCATGTGCCGTTGCGCGCCGGCACAGGGAGTGTGCCGTATACATTAAAACTCCGACACTGCTAGATTCGCCGGTCCTCAGCGTGCGTCTTTCTCAACCACCGGCAAATCCACGACAATTCGCGTGCCTTTACCCGGTGAACTGCGGATACTGCACTTTCCGCCCAACAACCTGGCCCTCTGCCGAATACCCTCCAGGCCGGAAAGGCCTTTGGGCACGCTCTTCACGTTGAACCCCACGCCCCAATCCTGAATGGCGATACGAATGCGGTCCCCGCGTTGCAAGAGGCTGACCCAGAGTTTTAGAAGGCCGGTAAGGACCGGCGAATCAACAAGTGTCGTGTTGTAGGGGTGACTTTAGTCGCCCTCTTGGGCAAGAGGGTGACTAAAGTCACCCCTGCGACGTCGACTTGCGACAGTTATTGACTCGTACGTCCTACGGTGATTTCCACGCGAATAACTTGCACGGGCTTCTGACATGACCTATATAGCAGTGGCACCCATGTTTATGCCCAACGTTGTCTCATTTTCGTTGTTGGATCGTTCACGGAGTTGATCGCATGCTCGCTTCCTATGAATATCGGCCTGACCTAATCGCTACCACGCGCATACCCGGCCATTGTTTTGTGGACTGGAACTTCACGGCGAAGTTCCTGCCTCCGGCGATCTTTCTGGGCGCTCAGGCGGTGCTTGCGCCGCTGATTTACGCCAAGGGGAATTGGAATACCCTGGTGACGGTCTTTTTCGCGGTGACGTTCGTGGTCCCGGCCACCACGGCCATCCTGGGGCGATGGTGGCACGCCGCTAAAGTAGTGCATCCGCTGTTCGCCTATGCTACCTTGGTCGCCTTTGGCTACAGTGGCGGGATCGGCGGAACGGTGGAAATTGTCATGCTCGTTGGCTTGAACCTGTGGTTCTGCATCTACTGGGCCATCATGGGAGCAGGCCTGAGCGACCCCCTGAAGCGGATGCTGGAAGTGCTCGATAAGGCCCGGGCCGGCCAGTTCGCCACACGCGTCGTCCTGAACTTCCCAAGGCGGGATGAACTGGGGCAAGTGGCCGAGGGCCTGAATTGGCTCTTGGAGAAGCTGGAACGCGTGATGAACGACGTGCATGGCAAAGCGGCCGAAGTGGTATCTTCCACCGACGGCGTTACAGCGGTGACCGAAGAAATGACCAAGGGCGTTCAAGACGTGAGCGAAAGGACTGGAACGATTGCCGCCGCCGCCGAAGAAATGGCCACGACGATCAAGCGAATGGCCGATTCGACCGAAACCGTCACGGCCAACGTACGGGGCGTGGCGGAATCCATCCAGCAGATGACCAGTAGCGTTAGCGAGATCGCCAGGAGTGCGGAACACGTTTCTTCGGTGGCCTCCGATGCGGCCGGCCTGGCCCGGACCAGCAACGAGAACATCGGCATACTTGGCCAGTCGGCGAACGATGTGGGCAACGTGATCGAAGTCATTCAGGACATCGCCGAGCAAACCAATCTTCTCGCGCTGAATGCGACGATCGAAGCCGCGCGGGCCGGCGATGCCGGCAAGGGATTCGCCGTCGTTGCCACCGAAGTCAAGGAACTGGCCAAGCAGACACGAACGGCCACGGAGGACATTCGCAAGCGGATCGAGGGCATCCAAACGGCGATCCATTCCGCCATGCAGTCAATCTCGGACATTGCCAAGGCGATCGGCGATGTCCACGAGGCATCCCGATCGATCGCCTCGGCGGTCGAGGAACAGAGCATCACCGCCAAGGAGATTGCCAAGAGCGTTTCGCAGGCGACCGAAGGCGTAGAGTCCGTCGGTCATGGAATTACCGAAACCGCCACGGTCTCCCAGGAGATGTCGAAAAACATCATCGAGGTCGGCCAGGCAATCCGGCAGACCGCTGACGGAATTCAGTTCGCCCGGGACGTAGCAGGGCAGTTGTCCATGATGACGAAACAACTGCAGGATACCGTCAAGTCGTTTGAGGCGGCGGCGTAGCCAGTGATCCTGCGGCAAAACCAGATGTCGATCTATTTGAACAATGCGGCGACGACCTATCCCAAGCCCCCGACCGTGCTGGCCGCCATGGCTCAATCGCTGGCGCAGCCACCCCGCGAGGCGGGACGCTCCAGCGGCATGGACGACGTGGCAGCCGCCTGCCGCCGCGAGGCCGCCTTGCTGTTCGAGATTGCCGACGAGCGGCACGTCGTCTTGACGCCTTCCGCGACACACGCAATCAACCTCGTCATCCAAGGGTTGCTGGCGCCCGGCTATTGCCCTAGGCCGGCGCCGGTCCACGTGATCACCACGGTGCTGGAGCACAATTCCGTCCTGCGGCCGCTGGAGCACCTGCGGCAACGCGGCTGGATCGACGTGTCCTGGCTCCGCCCAGGATTGGACGGGTGCGTGCATGCCGAGACCGTTGCCGCGGCGCTGCGCGAGAGCACGCTGCTGGTCGCGGTCAGCCAGGTCTCGAACGTGACCGGGTGGATCCAGCCGGTCGAGGAGATCGCCGCCGTCGCCGCCGCAAGTGGAGTTCCCTTTTTGATCGATGCGTCGCAGGGCGGCGGCGCCGTCGATCTTTGCTATCGAGACTTGCCGGGGCGAGTGTTCCTCGCCGTTGCGGGACACAAGGGGCTGTTCGGCCCGATGGGGACCGGCCTGCTTGTCGTGCCCGACGGTTCTTGCCCCCAGACGCTGGTGGGAGGGACCGGAGTCCACAGCGAAAGCCTGTTGCACCCCGACCGCCTGCCGGTGCGTCACGAGGCGGGGACTCCAAACCTGCCGGGGATCGCCGGCCTGATCGCCGGATTGCAGTTCGTGCGGACAGAGGGAGTGGATCGCCTGGGCCGGCAGCGCAGCAGACTGGTACAGAGACTTCGCCGCGGGCTCGCGCGCCTGCCGGAGGTCCACATGACGCCCTTGCCCCAAGGCGATGGCCGGGCGGGGATCGTATCCTTTACGTTGGCCGGCTGGAAGGCCGCCGATGCCGGTTTTGCCCTGTCGCAGTCGTTCGGCATCGAGATCCGGGCTGGCCTGCACTGTGCGCCGCTGGCGCATCGCGAGTTGGCTACGGCGCCGGAGGGCAATATTCGCGTCGGCTTGGCGGCGTTCAATAACGAAGAACACGTCGACGAGCTGGTCGCAGCCGTGCAGTCGCTGGTGGAGGTCCCATGTGCCGTGTGACCGGAACCCGAGCGGTGGAGGACTGTTTCGACGGCACGCGCGTCCGTGAATTCGCGCTGGATGCTGTACTCGACGAAGCCGTCATGCGGCGACTGGCTGAAGGCGGCGAACTGGCGTATTACCCTGAATTCCCCCGACCCTATTTTCGTATTCGGCGGCGCGGCGCCTTTGTGATCCAAGGAGTGATCGGCAAGACTACGTTCCGCGTGACGTTCGACCGATCGGCGTCCAAGGAGGGTGAAACGTTCATTACATCCCAAGTGGAAAGGAGCGCAAACGAATGGGCGCAAAACTCGCGCAATACTACGCTCTGGCCGCAAAGCAGGGAGGCATGCCGTTGACAATGCGTTTGGCAATGAAGACCGGCATGGCTTCAACGAAAGCGGCGGCAGAGCCCGATTCCCCCGAAAACCTGGCCAAGTTCTATCAGGCTGCCAAGGAAATCCTTGGGCCGGACGTGCCACAACTCTAGCAAGGAGACCTGCAATCATGGCAACCGAACAGACGCTGCAATGGGTCATCGACCACGAATTCGACCGCCGGACGTACCGGCACAAGATGAACGGTTTCGATACCGTCCTGCACTGTCATCACTATGCAACGCTGTACTGCCAGCTTGCCGACGACGCCGCGCAGTTCCAGGGCCGCATGCTGCTGGTGCGGGCCGCGGAACTCGCCTTTCTCGATGTCCTTTCCACCTACTTCTCCGAGCAGGGCGTGAGCGATCTCAACGACCGCGTGGCGCTGGCCGAAGAATATTGGCGGATCTGCGGATGGGGGACGCTGCACTTTGACCACGTCGGCATCCTGTCCGCGGCCGCCCACATGGACCACAGTCACGTCGATGAAGGCTGGCTGAAGAAGTGGGGCCCCCGCAACAAACCGGTCAATTACATCGGCCAGGGCTACTTGGCGGCGGTCATGTCCGCCGTTTACGGCTTGCCGGCCGGCAGTTATCGCGTCATGGAAACCCAAAGCATTGTCTCCGGGGCGGAAGCATCGCGCTTCGGTCTCGTACGAAACTAGAGAGGAACGTTATGTCGATTAACCGAAATGCGATTATCGATGCGATGTCCAAGGTAAAGGTGGAAGCGAACGACGACGGGTTGATTCCCGGCTTCAACGTCTTCGTCAACCAGGCCCCGGCGTCGCTCTGGAACAACTTTGCCGACCTGATTACCAATTCGGTCGATCCCGAGTTGCGGCCCGCCGCGGAAGCCTTGCTGGAGAACGCCGGCCAGGAATGCGGCTATCACACGGGCTACGGCATCATCACCAGCGAGGAGTGGGACGCGGTGGTCGCGCCGATGATCGAGAAAGTTCCCGAGGACGTGCTGCACGGCGCCTTCGCCGTCTTCACGGCCTGGGGGTGGGCCAAGTCGGAAATCGTGGAACTGGTACCAGGCGAACGGATGGTAGTCCGCGCCTACGACTACTACGAGGCCGACGTAGTGGACCGCGGGAAGTCGCAGTCGAAATGCGCTTACATGATCAAGGGGGTGGCCGCGGCCTTCATGGACTTGGCCTATGGGCAGTCCTATCCCAACGGCCTGCGGACGTTCAAGTGCGTGCAGACCAAGGGTATTGAGTGCGGCGACGACTACGGCGAGTTCGTGGTCACGCCTGTCTGACAGTCTCCTGCAAGCCAAAGTGACAAGACGGAGCATGGGGGGCCGTTTCCGCGTTCGTGCAACGAACGCGAGGCGGCGCCCCCATTTGCCAATTGAGCTTGAGCCGAAGTCCCGCCGTCGGGTAAGATACTGGGATGCTCCGCCTAACCACTCTCTGCGCAGTTTTCATCCTCGTCCTGTCTTCGCCAGCGGCGGCCGAAAAGGTTGCCTTGCGAGCGGCCAACGGCCGGTTCCTCCACGTCGCCGACGACGGCGCAATTCGCGCCGAGGCGGTCTTCCCCTCCGACAAGGAAACCTTCGAACTAGTTTCGCGAGGGCCATATGAGATCGCCTTGCAAGGACCTGGCGGCCGATTCCTCGTGCCCGATTCTCACGACGGACGTGCACTTCGCCTAGCCGCCGCGGGCGTGCAACCGGCCGGCCGCGAAACGTTTCAACTCGTGCCGGCCGAAGCAGGCCGTTTTGTCCTCCGTCTGCATGGATCTAGCGTATCGATGATCATTGCGCCCGCCCCCGGACATGCTGCCGAGGGCAAGATTGCCACCGGCCCGGGACCGCGCGAAACGGTGGAGATCTATCGCGTTGGGCAATTGCCGGGCCTCCTGCAAACGGCCTTGCCGGAAGTGGTCCGCGGCCTGGCGGCGGAAGAGCTTATGGGCAAGCAGTACGACAAGACGCAAACGCACGACACGCAGAAATACATCGATCTGCCGGCCCCCACGCTCAAAGATCCCAAGCGGATGAAACGCCGCCAGGTGATCGGCATTACGGAAGAATACCGCATTCAGGCGCAGCTCGACGGCCAGCCCGACATCCGCATCCCCGGCATGCTGTTTCTGTCCAACTATGCCGACGGCGGCCCGGGCCTGATCCTGCTGGCCGTCAATGCCAACTTGCCGATCCGCGGCCGGGTAGAGGGCAAGGTGCCTGACGTGATAAGCGTCTCGACCGGTTATCAGATCACGGTCCAGCTTTCGGCCGTAGCGGAAGTAGTCGCGCGGCACGCGGGCAACTCCATGACGTTTGACCCGCCGGCGGTAATCGACCTGCACGTGTCCGTCTCCCGGGCAAAGTTCTCCAACGACCTACTGGAGGCCGCGCGGCGCGAGATCCGGCGCGTGATCAATCGTGAGTTGAATCGCAATGAGCAGCGGATCCGCGAAAGTGCGAATCGCGCGCTGCAAAAGGCGTTGGCCGCGCACGAGGTGCGCATACCGCTCCTGGGCTTCTTGCGGCTGCTGTGATTCTGTAGGGAACGCCCTGCGTAGCGTTCCGCGCGTTTTTCGGAACGCCGCGGAGGGCGTTCCCTACAGGTCCGTTCTCACTTGGCCAGTTCCACGATCAGGCTCTTCATCAGCGGCTTGGAACACCTTCTCAGAAGACGCCGTTGTCCATGCCCTTGCGGATGTCTTTCAACTGATATTGAATCAGTTTCAAACCGCCCGCTGAAGCCAAAACGTCGTCCTGCACGTGTACGATCGTGTGGCCCACTCGATCCATCTGCTGGTCGAGTCTGTCGCTCCAGTCCAAGCCGGTGGGGCGAGAAACCGCCACCTCGGGCTTGGCTTTGCCGGGGACGGACGCAAGGGATTGGGCCGCGGGCGCGGAAATCGTCATCTTTCGATTGCCACTATCGGCAGGCACATCCACGCTCTTGAGGGCCACGTCAGGATGTGCCGGCCCGGTCGCTTTCGCACTACCCCGGAGATATAGAGCCGCCGTTACCGCCAGCAACACCGCGGCCGACAAGGCAACCAACGCCAAAAGCGGCCATCGCCAGGAGCGGCCGGTGCGGGGGGGCCGCGAGACAGGCGTTGCCTGCCCGGCAGTTGTCTGGGCCGCGTCCAGCAGTTTCCCAAATGCCAACCAGGCCGCCCGCAATTCGGCCGACTCTTGATCCAACTCCACATCCGGCGGAAGATGGGCGGCAGTGACCCATTCCTGGCGTTGAAGTTCGTTCAGATCGTCGCTCATGGGCAACTCCTAGCCAAAAACAGCTTCGTTCCCTACGGGAAGAACGCAAAATCAGTCTATGGCATCCCTACTTAGATTGGAATTCATTCCGTTTCCCTAAAATATGGCAAGGCAACGGAATAAATTCCGTTCTACGTAGGGCTTTGCAGTTCTCCCATCTCCCTGCATCCAAGTTGTATAACCCCACGATCCCGGTTATTATTGCAGTCGATCCGCAGATTTTCTACGGCCAATCAGTGCAAGGAGAATTGGACAGTCCTTCGTAGCACGGAGTTTATTCCGTGGCCTTGCCCTTCTTAGGGCAAAACGGAGTGAATTCCGTGCTACGGAGGGCTGTCCCGCCAGACTTTGTAATTCTCCTGCAATCAGTGCAATAAAAATGCCCGCGGCGGTGTTTATTATTGTTAAGGGGCAATGTCGTGGGCTTGACGTGCGCGATGCATGAACATGCCAGCCAGCAGCGCGTGGAAGAATGGGCGCGTACACACCGCAACACGGTGCGTGCATTCCTCTTCGATATGGTGCGGCGTGCCGATGTTGCCGAAGACCTGACGCAGGAAGTTTTTTGCCGCGCCTGGGAAGCTAGGGAGAGCTATCAGGAACAGGGCAAGGGCCTTGCCTACTTATTGAAGATCGCCGATCACCTGGTGTGCAAATGGGGCCGGCGGCGAAAACCTGTTGTGAACCTGGACCATGAAGGCTGGAAGTGTCACGAGCCTGCCACCCCAGCGCTCACCCCGCCCGAGACGGCCGCAACTGCGGAACAGGTGGCCCTGTTGGCTCAGGCGATGGAATGCCTGTCGCCCATCCAGCAGCGGGTGCTATTGCTGCGGTATCATGGGCAACTGAGTTTTGCCGAGATCGCCGAGATTACCGAGAACCCTTTGAGCACCACCCTGAGCCATTGCCGTCGAGGCCTGGAAGCCTTGCGAAAGTTGTTAGGCCCGGATTAGTAAAAAGTTGTGGAGGTAGAGTGATGTCTTTGAAGAAGCTGAGTCTTACGATATTTGCAGGAGTCGTGGTGGCGTGGTGGTCGTCGGGAACTGCCCTGGCGGATGATGCGTCGGCCAAGCCTGTCAAGCCACGCAGTCCGCGATCGACTGCGGCCAGCACGGCGCCGAAGGCAAATCCCGACACTTTACCAGCCCGCGCGCACGGCGGTGGCCTTTGGGAACCGCCTCCCGATGGCGGGCCTGACGATGGGCCGCCGCCTCCCGATGATCGTGGCGGCCCGCCGGGTCCGCCCCGCGATGGCGGTCCTGACGGCGGCCCCGGCCACCGCCCGTCCCACGCACTGCCCGATCGCGGCGGCCCGCCCGAACCGCCCCCCGACGGCCCGGGACGCGGCAATGGGGAACCTGCCGGTCCGCCATCTTCCACGCGCTGGCCTTACAACGATCCGGAATCCATGCGCACCAGCGATCCGGAAATGTACAAGCTGGTGAAGGCCGACGAGGATTTGGATCGCCAGTCGCAGGATCTTGCTGTGCAGTACCGCCAGGCGGCACCGGAAAAGCGCAAGCAGATTCGGCAGCAAATCGAACGGGTTGTGAACAAACACTTTGAGGCCCGCCAAGCGCGGCGCTCGCTGGAACTGAAGCGACTCGAAGAGGAACTCCAGAGTTTTCGGGACGCCATCGAGCGCCGCACAAAGGCCCGCAAAGAACTGGTCGAGAAGCGGATCTCTGACCTTCTCGGTAGCGAAGAACGCCCCAAGTTCTGACCTTCAGACGAAATGTTCAGGGACGGCGGGCCGCCCGTAAAGATAACCCTGGCCCAAGACAAAGCCCATCTGTCGGCACGTTGCATCTTCGGCGATGGTTTCCACACCCTCGGCCAACGTCGCGATGCCTAGGTCGCCCACCATCCGCACCAGCGTCGCCACGATCTGTTGCCGCTGGGCCGTGGCCCGGTCGATGTTGTGGATCAGCGACATGTCGAACTTCACGCAGTCGGGAGCGGTCTCGACCAGTTCTTTCAGCCGCGACTGCCCGACGCCGAAATCGTCGTAGGCCAGGCCGATATCCAGTTCTTTCAGGACCCCGCGCAATTCCACCAGCCGCGCGCCGTCGTTGATTGCCGATTCGTGGATCTCCAGCGTCAAGGGCTGGTCGGGCCAGCGCTGGCGGAGTGATTCCAGCGAACGGGCCAGCGTCGGACTGGCCAACTCGCGCGGATGCGTGTTCACGTAAAGGTGGGGCGGCTCCGCCAGGGCCAGGCTCGCCCGTACCCCTTCCCACCGCATCATCGCGCTAAGCTCGACATCCAGGTCTAATTGCGCCGCAACGCCGAACATCTCGCCCGGCGTTTGCAGGCCGAAGAGCCGGCTGCGGGCGAGTACTTCGTAGGCGACCGTGTCGTGCGATTGCATATGCACGATCGGTTGCAAGTAAGGCGTCACCGTCCGTTGACTCATCAACTTGTCGAACTGCACCAGGGCCAATGCCTGGTCGCAAGTGCTCGCCAGGACCGTATGAGGGCTGTCCTCGCCCGACTGCTTGCGGACGCGGAACGGCATGCAGGCAAACTGCACAAGGTCGCCTTCGGCCAACCTTACCGGTCCGGTCGCGCGGCAGCCGTTGACGTACGTACCGTTCGTGCTGCCCAGGTCGCGAAGAACGAGCGAGTGGTTGACTTCGGTGATCTCGGCATGCAGCGACGAAACCTTGTTGCACGAAAGCGCCAGCGGCAAATCCTGTCGCCGCCCGATTACGAACGGAAAGGCGAAGATCGGCAAGGACCGGATCGATCCCGCCTCATCTTGGGGACCAACGAGGAACCAGAACGTGCTCGACGCTGTGGCTGAAGGTGACGACATTTTTTTCAAATCAATTCCTGGCACTAGAAAACTCTACCTTGACAAACGCACCATGGGAAATTCATAATCTAAACTCTCAGGTCTCACGGGTTGCAGGGTTCCCGAAGGAAACACTAACGGCGAGTTTGGGCCTAAACGCGAAAAATCCCCTGTGTTTATTTAAGCCGATGTGTGCCGACGGTTGTCTGCGGCCTCGGCATCCACTAGTTGATTATTTCAATCGCACCCCATTATACAATTGGTGGCACTTGAATAGATGGGTGTATTTGTGAGTTCTTTCCGCGGCAGGCACGAGGAGTTACCCCATGGCAGGTGAGACCGTTTTGATTGTCGAGGACCAGGAGCCTCTCGCCAGACATTTGCAGGAAGTGCTGCTCGCGTTGGGATATGTGATTCCAGTACCTTTATCGACTGGCGAGGCGGCACTGGCGGCGGCCGCAGTCAAGTCGCCCGACATCGTGCTGATGGATATCGGCCTGGCCGGCAAGATCGACGGGATCGTCGCCGCCACCGAGATCCACGCCACCTACGGCATTCCTATCATTTTCCTGACCTCGCACCAGGATGACTCGGTGCTGCAACGGGCCAAGGCCGCAGGGCCTTACGGTTACCTGATCAAGCCGGTTTCCGACCGAGAACTCGTGGTAACTTTGGAGATGGCCCTGCACCGGTACGAACTGGACCGCCGATCGAAGAACGGCCAGAGCGCCGATCCTGCCGAGCGCTGGCATGATGAAGAGTTGTCCGTGCTTTCGCCCCGTGAACAAGAGGTGTTTGATCTCTTAGTGACGGGAATGCCTTTGAAACGCATTGCCGCGACTCTCCACGTTTCCGTGCAGGCCGTCTGGAAGCACGAACAAAGCATTTTCCAAAAGCTCGGCGTGGACAGCGTGGTCGGATTGGTGAGCCGCGGGTAGCATCAATAGGAGCGATTCTTATGAAGTGTTTATACGTGATATGGGTGGTTTTGTCGTGCAACGCGGCGGCTTTGGCCGCCGAGACGCCGCAGATCCTCACGCCGCCGCCGGCGGCTCAACCGAGGATTAACGGGCCAACGGTCTTCGGCGTGCGCCCAGGCTCGCCTTTCCTGTATACCATTCCCGCCACCGGCCAGCGCCCGATCGAGTTCAGCGTTGACGAACTGCCGACCGGGTTGACCATCGATTCGGCCACCGGCCACATCCAGGGGATGTTGAACAAGGCCGGCGAGTACAAGGTCGTCCTGCGGGCCGTCAATTCCCACGGTTCGGCCCGGAAAGCCTTTCGTATCATTGTCGGCCAGCGGATCTGCTTGACGCCGCCGCTGGGCTGGAACAGTTGGAACTGCTGGGCCGAGGCTGTCGATCAGGACAAGGTGCTGCATTCCGCCCGGGCGATGATCAAGTCGGGGCTGATCGATCATGGTTGGACCTATGTGAACATCGACGACACTTGGCAAGGCCCACGGGGCGGGCCGTTCAACGGCATCCAGGCCAACAAGAAGTTCCCCGACATGAAGCGGTTGTGCGACGAGATCCACACCATGGGCCTGAAGCCGGGAATCTACTCGACCCCCTGGATCACCTCCTACGCCAAGTACGTGGGCGGTTCCAGCGATGACGCCAGCGGCGCCTGGTCCGAAAAGCAGGCCAGCGACAAGTGTTGGCGGCACGGCAAGTATCCGTTTGCCGTCAATGATGCCCGCCAGTGGGCGGCCTGGGGATTCGACTACTTGAAGTACGATTGGAATCCCAACGACGTGCCGCATGTCGAGGAAATGAGCAAGGCCCTGCGAAATTCGGGACGCGACATCGTCTACAGCCTCTCGAACTCCGCACCCATCGCCCAGGCGACTGACTGGGCACGCCTGGCCAATTGTTGGCGGACCACGGGCGACATCTGGGATTACTGGGACCACAGCGACGCCGAATGGCGCTATAGCGTGTCGGAAATCGCCTTTACGCAGGACCCCTGGGTCCCCTTTGGCGGCCCCGGCCACTGGAACGACCCGGACATGCTGGTGGTGGGCTACGTGGGCTGGGGACCGCAATTGCACGCAACCAAGCTGACCCCCGACGAGCAATACACGCACATCAGCATGTGGTGCCTGCTGTCGGCGCCGATGCTGATCGGCTGCGACATGGACCGTCTCGATCCCTTCACGCTCAATCTGTTGACCAACGACGACGTGCTGGCCGTGAGCCAGGACGCGCTGGGCAAACCGGCCAGGCGCATGGCGGCGCTTGGGGCTTTGGACGTTTTTGCGAAGGAATTGGAGGACGGCTCGCAGGCCCTGGGCTTGTTCAACCGCGGCGACAAAGAGCAGAAGTTCGTCTTCAACAAACTCGCCAAGGTGGGGATCAACGGCAAGCAGCACGTGCGCGATCTCTGGCGGCAGAAAGATCTGCCCGACGCGACCGGCACGGTGGAAGTCACCGTCCGTCCGCACGGCGTGGCTTTATTGAAGTTCTCGCCGGCCCAGCGTTAGGAGACCGCTAAAAAAGTCGAGGCGGAGACAAGATATAGTACTGAGTACTTTGCGTTGTGTTCCCGTGAGACTTTTTCAGCGATCTCGCAAGGCGGGGGAAGGCAGAGCACGAACGAACCCAAGGAGAGAAACTCATGCACAAGACAACAGTAACCCTTGCTCTTGCGGCCGCGGTCCTCGCAGGGCTGCCGTCGCTAGTCCGCGGCGATGAGGGCTGCGGCTGCGCGCCACTGGAAACTAAGCAGTGGACCTTCGACAACAAGGAAGCCCTGACCGGCTGGACTGTGACCGGCGACGTCGGTATCGACAACGCTAAGGGCCGTGAGGGCCAGCAGGGCACACTGCGGATCGGTCCCGGCGGAAAGGCCCTTATCAAGCTCCGCGACAAGGCCGAATCGGGCAAGTTCGAACTCTGGGTCTTCGACGACGGCACGACGCCCAAGAAGGTCAAGGCCGCCCGTGTCGGTCCACGCTGGGGTCTGCTGGAAAACAACTCCAAGGTGCTGGCCGCTGGCATCCTTTACAACAACTATCTGGGCGGCGACGAGGGCTACACCGCCACCCTCTACGACGGCAAGTCGTGGTTCAACAAGTTGTTCTGGCTGGGCGTGAACCGCAAGCCGGGCTGGCACCACTGGACCTTCGATTTCGATCCCGACGGTGGCCTGCAGGTCTCCCACGACGGCAAGGAACTCAGCGCCGTCGATCCCGCCGAGGTAGACCTCAAGGGATTCACTTCCATCGCCATCTGGGGCGACGAGGGCGGCAGCCCGGGGCAGACCATCTGGGTTTCCAATGCCCGTGCGACCTTGGGCGGCCCAGTCAAGGTTGCAGCCACCGGCGGCCAGGCCGATCCTTACGACGACAAGGCGGTGGCAGCCGCTGCGGCCACGGCTTGGCGGGTGACGCTCTACAGCAAGGACAACCCGCCGCCCACTCCCAAGCTCGACGATCTGCCGCTGGCGCCCAGCGTGTCGCAGTACGGCATCACCTGGACCTTCGAGCAGCCGGCCCGCGTCGGCCGCTTCGTCAACGGCGACTGGTACGTGGTCGGGCCGGCGATGGTCAAAATGATCGATCCCAAGCCGCTCTATGGCAAGGAGATCCCCAAGTTCCAGTTGGACCACATGGATAAGGAGCGGCCGGAGGCGGCGCGGGTCCGCAACGGCTTCATGATCAATCCGCCTGCTGAGATGAAAGTGGCCTATGACAGCGGCGTGCGGAACTTCTTCGATCCGGCCCTGGTGCAGAAGTTGCCCGCCCGGCTCAAGCCCGGCGATTCGCTGGTTGCGACGATCAGCATGCCCAAGGGCCTGAAGCTTCGCGCCCCCTTGTGGCAGAACGTCGAGCGGGGCGTGGACGATAGCAGTCCCGTCCGCACGGCTGCCGTGTTGACCTGCGTGGCCCAGCCGCAGCCGGCCGACGCCATCCGCCCCGGCTTCTGCGACCGGCAGCAGAGGATCTATCTCTCACGGAACCTCAAGCGGGAGCTGCTGCCCAACGTGGCCGCGGTCAAGGGCATGCCCTTGCTGGAGCGGTTCGTGCGCTTTACGCGGCGGCCGTGGGTGGGCACCGGCTTCTTCGGCTTCGAGGCACCGGTGGAGAACATGCCGCAGTACGGGCGGGACTACGGCCGCGTGGCGGGCATCTCGGCCTTGCTGCTGTGTACCGATCTGACGCCCGCGCAGAAGGAGCCGCTGCTGATAAACTACGTGCAGGTGGGCATCGACTTGGGGGCCATGATCCGCGCGGGTCACCCGGGTTGGACCGGCTTCGGCGGGCACGGCAGCGGGCGCAAGCTGCCCATTGTCTTCGCCGGCCTCATGCTGGACGATCCGGTGCTGGCCAACATCAACAAGTCGTTCCCCAAGGCGAGCTTCGGCGAGGACGAGCAGACCGCCTATGCCGATTGCTGGACCGGCGCCAAGGTGGTCTTTGCCGGGCACTCGGCGATCGACGCGGCCACGGGCGCGGCCCGCTCGCGGGGCAGCAACTGGGGTCCCTACGAGCACATCCCGCCGGCCAAATGGGGACCGGGCCAGAACACCAGTGAAGCCTATCGCCGCTGCTGCACCTCGGTGGCCTGGGTGGCCCAGGCCCTGGTACTGCGGCTGATGCATGCCGAGAAGGCATGGAACCACGACGCCTTCTTCGACTATGTCGACCGCTGGATGTTCGAGAACGACGCGGGTTTCGTGAAGACCATCAAGCAAGCCACCGGCAAGGACCACAGTGCGGAGTGGGCCAGGCAAGGTCAGACGTGGGAACCGTATGTCAACGAGTTATGGTTCAAGTACCGGCCGACCCTGGCCGCGCCCTGCGACGGCTGGAAGCAGCCGCACGACGAGAGCTATTACCGCGCGGCCATCGAGAAGCTGCAGTAACGATGACCGTAGGGAACAAGGGGGGCCGAGACAAGTAGGGTGGGCCGAGGGGCACCATGTACTCATGGTCGCGAGTCCCACCGTATAGAAATCCGAAAAACGAAGCAGGAAATCCAAGACAAATCAGAAATCGCAAAGAACAAAACTCAAAACAGCCGTTTCCTGCCTTTGAATATTCTGCTTCGAATTTGTTTCGTATTTCGACATTCGTATTTCGTATTTTTTTCCCCTGCGGTGGGACTCGTGTTACTCGGCCCACCCTACCCCCGCTTTTTCACCCCGTACGAGATTCTATCATGCAAGTTCTTTTCCCATTGCTCTGTCTGGCGACCATCTCCGCATCCGCGGCCGAAAAGCCCTACTGGGTCGAGCCGATGAAGACCGTCCACGCGGGCTTCCACGGCAACGCCGGTTATGTGGCCCAGTTCGGGGATTCGATCACCTACTCGATGGCCTTCTGGACGCCGATCGGCTGGGACGAGCCCGACACCTATCTGACCAAGGACGACGGGCTGCCCAAGCGGCCCAAGGAAAAGCGCTGGCGCGACACACTCCAGGGCTTCCGCGATAAAGGTGGCGAGGCGGGCAACTACTCGGGCTGGCGCGTGGGCGACGTGCTGGGCGTGATCGACGCCGTGCTCAAGCGTGAGCGACCCGAGGCGGCCATCATCATGATCGGCACTAACGACATCTCCGGCGGCAGCGTGCCGGCCGACTATCGCGCGGGACTCAAAAAGATCGTCCAGAAGTGTCTCGACTCCCATTGCGTGCCGATCCTCAACACGATCCCGCCCAAAGCCGGACAAGATCGTGTGGTCGAGGAGGCCAACCGCGTCATTCGCGCGTTGGCCCACGAGTGCCAGGTCCCGCTGGCCGACTTCCACGGCGAATGCTTGCGGCTGCGCCCCGGGCAATCTTGGCAGAAGACGATCATCAGCGACGACGGCGTACACCCCAGCGGCGGCAAGACCAACGTCTACACGGACGAGAACATGAAGGTCTGCGGCTACGCCCTGCGCAACTGGGTCGATTTCCTCGCCGTGCGGGAAGTCTATTTCCGCGTGCTGGCGGCAGAATAGCGCAACTGCAAGCTCTTTTTCGTGGAGAGCGAACCGAAGGGTGGCCCAGTGAAACGCGTTCCACCAGTGTAGAAATCCGAAATACGAAACACGACATCCTAATTAAATTCAAATGAAAAAACTCGCATGACCAAAAACCGTTTTGCGATTTTGTCATTTCTCCTTTGAATTTGTTTCGGATTTCGACATTCGTATTTCGAGTTTCTTCCTTTGTGGTGAGACTCGTGTTGCTCGGCCCACCCTCCGCGCTGCAATCTTCACGTTCCTTCGTCCTATTGCCCCGTGCCCGCGCTACGCTAGGATTCAAGCAAAGGGGTGCGGGGGATCTTCAAGTAATTCAATCCGCTAGTTTGGAACCTGAAGGAGACGTTCACTATGGATAGTCTAAAGAGAATATGGGCGATTGCCGCAATGGCATTTTTGAGCTGCGCGGCGATTGCGCAGGCCGGCCCTGTGGAACTGAAAAACGTGGCGGCCGACGCCAAGTGGTTGGTACACGTCGACGCGGACGCCGCCCGCTCGTCGAAAGTAGTGCAGGCATTCGTTCAAGAGGTCGGCAAGGAGTGCCCCAAGGCACACGAGCGACTTCAACACCTGGGCAAGAAGCTGGGCCTGGACGATTGCAAAGATCTGCATGGCGTGACGGTCTACGGCACGAAGATCGGGCCGGCCCACGTCCTGATCGTTTATGGCAAGTTCAATAAACAAGCCTTGGTGGAAAGAGCCGAGAAGGCCCCGGGGCACAAGGTCGTCGAGTACGGCGCGTACAAGATTTGCACGTGGAAACCGCACAAGGGCCATTGGCACGGATCTGCCTGGCATAAAGGCCACAAACATCCTTGCTTGACAGCGGGCATTCTCTACAAGCCGGACGTGCTGGTGTTAGGGACCTGCGCGGATGTGGTGAAAGCCGCCCTGGACGTCTTGGACGGCAAAGCGGCGAATTTGAGCGGCAAGGACTCGCCCTTGGCCCCCAAGGTCCGCGATGGCACGATCGTCCTGGCCAGGGCTGATGGGCTGAGCCAGTCGGAGGCGGCCAAGCACTGCCCGCTGCTCCAGTCCGTCGAGGGTTTCTGTTACGCCAAAGGCGAGCACGCCGGCCAGTGGTTCGATGGTGTCGCGATCGCGGCTAAATCGAAGCCCGTAGCGGAAGACCTGAAGAAGGTCTTCGAGGGCTTCTTGGGATTCGTTTCCCTGTTTCTCCACGACGAACCGAAACTTGTCGGGCTTGTCCACCACGTTCAGGCCACGGTAGACGGCAGCAAGCTGACGGTGAGTTTCGAGGATTCGGCCGACGCGGTGGCGGCCGAAGTGCCTGCCATCGCCAAGTTCCTCATCAAGCACGTCAAGATGCACCTGCACAAGATGCACAAAATGCATGAGCGGATGATGATGATGCACCACTGGCGGCACGGCCCGGGCTGTTGTCACCACCACAGGCACCATCATCATCACGGGATGTGCCCGATGATGGGGCACAAGCACGGAGAGATGGGCGGGAAGTGCCCGGCGACTGATGGGAAGTGCCCAGCCGATGGGAAGTGCCCAGCCGATGGCAAGTGCCCGGCGGCGGAGAAGAGCAAGGGGCCGGAGAAGGAGAAAGGCAAAGGGATAGAGAAAGAGAAGAAGGAAGTGAGCTGACGGCAAAGGGATTGTTGCGCCGTTGGCGGAGCCTCTCTGATAGCCGCGAAGCGGCGGCGGGTAATAACCCGGGCGTCAGCCCCCGGACAATGTGGAACGACACCGTTGGCGGCCCCGATAGGAGCGAAACTCTACACTCAATCTACTCGACGGCCTCCAACTTTCGCCGCAGAGCGTCCGGCAGCTTCTTTTCCTCGTGCGGCATGCGGCGGTCGAGTTCCAAGGCGGCGTGCGCCTCTCGGCGATAGTCGGCCTCGTCGCCGGAAAGTTGATAGATCTCCGCCAGGGCGGCACGATCCGCGCCGCTGCCGGGATACAGGTCGGTAGTTTGCCGGGCAATCTCGATCGCCTTCTCGATCGCGTGCGGTTGCAGATGGCGCCCTTGGGCGTCGGTCTTGACAAAGGCCCGCCGGTAGCGATCGGCTGAGGCCCTCCAGATCGGCGCGGCAGCGGGCGCTGTGCGGCGGGCCAGGGCGTCTTGGGCCTCGAAGGCATCGTAATCGGCCGCATCGAGCATCGCCAACCATGCGTCCAGATAGAGTTCGGCCAGCAGGGTATGCGCGTCCGATGAGTATGGATCGGCGGCAGCAGCCCGCTTGGCCAGTTCGAGGGCTGATTGCCCGTGGCCGTCGTGATACTCTTGCTGGGCCAGGCGCAGGGGACCTTGGCATGACAACACGCGCGTGTAGGAAGTCTGCTGGCAGGTAACCGTCAGCCCAAGTCCAACCGCCAGCAACGCGGTGGCCATGGCCCGCGGCACTTCGCGGGACCAGGCTCCGTCTAGCCCCAGGGCCAATAGCAGCCATAGCGACTGGGCAACAGCAGGAAAGCCGATACCGCTGGTGGTCAGCAGATCGACCAGCAAGACGGCAACGCCCACCCCCGCCAGGGCCAGCGGAAACGTTCCGCTGCGGACCCAAGGGATCAGCAGCAGCATGCAAACCACCGCGACGGGCAGACCGATCAGGACCGCGGCGATGTTGGGCGGCGTGGCGAGGAACCGGCCCATGAGGAGCGACAAGAGAAAGCCGCCAATCATGCCGGCGAGGACATGCCACCAGGCGCATTTCCAGTCGTCGGGTGGCAGATCCTCGAGTTTGCCAAGGGCTTGGTCCCGCGGTTTCCACGCCCATCGAGACCGCTGAAAAAGTCTTGCAGGAACACGACGTATAGTGCTCAGTACTGAGTACTCCGTACTACATCTTGTATCCGCCTCGATTTTTTCAGCGGTCTCCCATCGCCGGAGGCTCTGGGACGTGCCACCCATGACGTAAAGGCCAAAAAGGCCGAGTATTCCTAGCAAAATCAGCATAGCCGGTGTGCCGGCGGTGGCCCAGACCTCCAAGAGAAAATTATGCGGATCGGCGACCTCTTCGCTGGCCTCGGGCAGTTTGTATTGCGTGTAAACGTCCTGGAAATTTCCGGGGCCGCAGCCCAGCCAAGGCCGATGAGCAATCAAGTTCGCGGTAGCCCGCCAGTATTGCACGCGGTAGCCCAGCGAGGCGAGATTCGGTTTGGCGAAACTGGCAAACGTTGCCGCAGCGGCCAACAAAGCGACAAACGCGGCGGCAATCGCAAGTCGCACCGCGGGCCGACGGTTTCGCCACCCGCCGCGCAAGGCCAGCCAGAGAAAGCCGACGGCCGCCGCCGCATATCCGCTGCGGCTTCTGGTCAACAGCAGGCAAATGGCGACGGGAACGAGGCAGATCAACATTCGCCAGGCAATCCGCCGTCGCTCGGGCCAGGCCGCGGCGGCGATCCATAGCCCGATTACCAGCCACGGCGCTAATGCGGCCGCCAGCGAATTCGTCAGCGCGAAAGTGCCCGGCGGCTCGCGATTGGCCAGCCGCCGCTCGAACATCTCGCGGACCGGCGTGCCGGGTGGATAGTTCAATCCGGCCTCGCGCAACATGCCTTCCTTGTCGGCCAAATATTGGCTCTGCTGCGCCGGCAACTCGATGGCGTACTGATAGATACCATAGGCGCTGATGGCGGTCATCAGGGCGATCATCGCCGCCACGACCGCCCGGGCGGCGTGCGAGTCGCAGATGAACTGCCGCGCGAGGAAAAACACCATGCCGAGTCCCGCCCATTCCCAGAGCATGTTCAAGGCGGGCCGCGGGCTGCCGTGGCGGACCGCGTAAAGGGCCGCAAGGCACTGCCAGGCCACCAGCACCAGTACGGCCACGTCGACCGGCCCGAAACGGAGCGTGAAACGCTTGCGGCCAATCTCACCCAGCAGCCAGAGAACGGCCAGCACGAGCCAAAGCATGACCGTCGGCAGGCCGTCGCCTTCCGCCGCCGATTCGCTGGGGAAGAGCGAGCGAGCGACGAGCAGGGCCGTCATGCCGCCCAGCAGCCACGGACGAAAGCGACCCACGGGGGGCGGGGCCTCGTCTGAGGTAACTCGCATATCTTTTCGATGACCTGGCATGCTTGGTTTCTGTTCCGAAAGATGTTGGAGTCCCGGCTTTAGCCGGCTAAAGTCGGGACTCCAACATGGGTCCCCAGCCTTTCGGAATAGACTCTTAGATTTTGGATTATGTCTTTGTTTCGGATTTCAGGTTTCGCACATGGTGCTTTCTTCCCGCGTTTTCCAGCACCGCCACTAGCAGCAAGGTGCAAGCGACCAGCAGGAGGATCAATGTCGCGCCGATAGTATCGACTTCGTGGAGCAATAAGGCCCCCAGGCCGCAGGTCGCCGTGGCGAGATAGATTGTCAACACGGCTTGCCGTTTCGTCATGCCCAGATCGACGAGTCGATGGGAGAAATGGCTCTTGTCGCCCACGAAGGGGCTGCGCCGCTGGCGCAAGCGAATGATGACGACACTGGCCGTATCGTAGATCGGTACGGCCATCACGCACAGCGGCGCCAAGGCCCCCGGGTAACCGCTCGCGGGTGGCGGCAGCCTGCCGCCGGCGAAGGTGGCCGTGAGCGTGGCCATCGCCAGCAGGTAACCGACCAGGTAGCTGCCGGCATCGCCCATGAATAGCCGGGCCGGCGGCCGGTTGTGCCAGAGAAACCCCAATAAACTGCCCACGATCAGCAGCAGAAAGCCGGCGACGAAAAGTTGTGGTTGGTGATTGTCGGGCCGGGGCGACAAGAGGGCGGCCGCCGCAAGAATGGCCGCAGCGATCGCCGCCACGCCGGCCGACAAGCCGTCCATGTTGTCCAGCATGTTGAACGAATTCACCAGGCCCACGATCCAGATGACACTGGCCGCAAACGCCAGCCAGGGTACGTCCCAAGGCAGATGGGCAGACCATCCACAAGCAACCATCGTTGCGGCCACGGCCGTCTGTACGATCAGGCGAAATCGCCAGTCCAATCCGCGGCGATCATCGGCCAGCCCCAGAAGCATCAACACGGTGCCCCCGCCCAGCAATAGCCAGAGCTTGGGCGACTGCTGCCCAAGACCGGGCAAGTGCGGGCCAATACCAGTGATCGCGAGGAGTTGCGGCAAGGTCGAGGCCCAAACGGCGGGAGGGTTGGACAAAGCAGATGACCCCTCCCGCAAAATCCACAAGAGACCCTGCCCCAACCCTAACGGCACGATCAGGCCCAACCAGATTGCCAACCCGCCGCTGGTAGGGATAGGCTTGTCGTGAATTTTCCGCGCGCCCGGCCGATCGACTAGGCCGGCGCGCGGTCCGAGTCGCCGTACAAGCCAGGCGGTTGCCCAGCAGAAGCAGGCGCTGGGAACGATTGTCCCGAGAACCAGCCACGGTAGCATGTATACCCCTCGATCGATATTGTATTCGCAATGGATCATTGGTTATTCTAGCAGGGCCGGAAGCGATCGTAGTACCTGCTTAGAACCGGAATCCGCAAGATTTTCGCCTCGGCGGGCTACTGTTTCACTTGCCCTTGCAATTCGCTATAATCGTGACGGTTGAAACAAGAGAGTTCACGCCTTCAGCCCCGTATTGCACCGCGTTACAAGGATTGTTAACTGTGTCCAGTCGGATTGACATGCAAGAGGTCCTCGCCGTGATCCTGGCCGGCGGCAAGGGGTCGCGGTTGGAGCCATTGACCCGCGACCGTGCCAAGCCGGCGGTGCCGTTCGGCGGTATCTATCGGATCATCGATTTCACGTTGTCGAATTGTCTCAACAGCCACATTCGCAAGACGCTGATCCTCACGCAATACAAGGCGATGAGCCTCGACCGTCACATCCACGTCGGCTGGCAGGATTACCTCTGCCGCGAGTTGGGTGAATTCATCGACGTGGTGCCCCCGCAGCAGCGGATCGACGAGCATTGGTACCAAGGCACCGCCGACGCCGTCTATCAGAACATCTACACGATCGAGAAGGAACGGCCGACGTACGTGGTGATCCTGGCGGGCGACCACATCTACAAGATGGACTACATGAAACTGCTCGAGCGGCACATCGAGACGCACGCCGACCTGACGATTGGGGCCTTGCGGGAGAATCTCGTGGCGGCCACGCAGTTCGGCGTGATGGAGGTCGACAGTGACTACCGGTTGTTGGGCTTCGAAGAGAAGCCGAGCCATCCGAAATCGATCCCCGGCGATCCGGAACATGCCCTGTCTTCGATGGGTATTTACGTTTTCAACGCCCGCTTTCTCTTCGAGCAGCTTTGCTTGGACGCCACGCGGCCCAACAGCAAGCACGATTTCGGTCGCGACGTGATTCCGGCCGTGATCCACACGCACAAGGTTTTCGCCTATCCGTTCCTGGACGAGAACCGCAAGAAAGACGCCTACTGGCGCGACGTGGGCACGCTGGAGGCCTACTACGACGCCAACATGGACCTGATCTCGGTCGATCCGCTTCTGAATCTCTACGATCGCCACTGGCCGATCCGCACCTACCAGCCCAACTATCCGCCGCCGAAGTTCGTCTTTGCCGAGTTCGGTGACGCGGCCCGCCGCGGCCAAGCCCTGGACAGCATCGTCTGCCAAGGGACAATCATCTCCGGCGGGCAGGTGGAGCGGAGCGTGCTGGGACCGAACGTGCGGATCAATAGCTATTCGCACGTCGCGGAGTCGTTGCTCTTCGAGGGCGTGAACGTGGGCCGCCACGCCAAGGTGCGGCGCGCGATCATCGACAAGGAGGTCGAGATACCGCCCGGCATCGAGATCGGTTTCGATCACCAGGTGGACCGCAGTCGCGGGTTCCTGGTCACGGAGAGCGGCCTGACCGTGATTGCCAAGACGCACGGCGTCGAACACTTCGCCATGCGCTAATGTGGCGGGCACACTCCCTGTGCCGTCCGCCCATTGCGGCATGTAGCGCGAAACACGACGGTGCTCAGAAATACAAGTCCCGCGATCCGCTCTCGCGGGTTCTTTGCAACCGCTCGCCCAGTTCGGCCTTCCGCTGGCCTTCCGGCATGCGCTGCAATTCCTGCTCGATCAGCCGCAGGCCGGTGGCGCGGGTTTCCGGACTGGCGTAATCGATGAGATACTCGGTCAGCGTCGTCAAGGCGTTGGGCGTGCAAAGATTTTGAATGAAGCCGGGGATGGCGAACTCCATGAAATGCTCGCCCGTGCGCCCCAGGCGGTAGCACGCCGTACAGAAACTGGGCACGTAGCCGTCGACCATCAGTTCCTGCATGACTTCATCCAGCGAGCGGATGTCGCCCAACTGGAACTGCTCGCGCTCCATCACCTGGGCGTCGCCCACCTCAGTGTAGCCGCCCAGTTCGATGCGGCTGCCGGCATCGATCTGCGATACGCCAAAGGCCAACACCTCACGCCGCAATTCGGCCGGCTCGCGGGCGGTGAGAATCAAGCCCGCATACGGAACCGCCAGCCGCAAGATGGCCACCAGTCGCTTGAAATCGCGATCGTCCACCAAGTATTGCTCGTCGATATCCACGCCCTGGGCCGGGCGCAGCCGCGGGAAGCTGACCGTGTGCGGGCCGACGTTGTAATGTTTCTGCAAGTGCAAGGCATGGGCCACTAGTCCCAGCACCTCGAACTTCCAATCGTGCAGGCCGAACAAGGCCCCGATGCCCACGTCGTCGCAACCGGCCTCCATCGCCCTGGCCAGGGCGTCCAGCCGCCAGAGATAATCGGCCTTGCGCGTCTTCGGCGGGTGTACCTGGGCGTAGGTGGCGTGATGATAAGTCTCCTGGAAGATCTGGTAGGTGCCAATCCCGGCCGCCCGGACCGTGGCATAACCGGCGTGATCCATGGGAGCGGCGTTGACGTTCACGCGGCGAATCTCGCCGTGGCCGACCTTGACCGAATAGACCGTTCGCACGCACTCGGCGATGAACTCGGGACTGTACGACGGGTGCTCGCCGAAGACCAGGATCGTCCGCTTGTGACCCTTCTGCTCCAGGGCTGCGACCTGGGCCCGCAGATCGTCCGGGCTAAGCGTGCGACGGACGATGGCCGGGTTCGAACGGCGAAAAGCGCAATACAGGCAATCGTTCTTGCAACTGCTGCCCACATAGAGCGGCGCAAACAACACGATGCGGTTGCCGTAGATGTCGCGTTTCAACTGCCGGGCGGCCTCGAAGATCTGCTGGCAGCTTTCCTCATCGTCGGCCGCCAGCAAGACGGCCGTGTCGGCCAGCGAAAGCGCCTCCTTGGCCATGCTCTTGGCGATCACCGCGGAAAGCTCTTCCCGTCCGCTGCGGCAATCGAGCAGCGTCTGGAACTGGGCCTCGTCGATAAAGTCGCGGGCGCTTTGGCTGAGCTTGACGGGTTCGATCGTAGTGGACATGCGAATCAATCGTTTCCTGAAGTACTCCTCACGCTCCATGTGAGGCAATCGCATCACGCGGAGCGTGATGAGTACGGGTGTCTATCGGGCGACAAAGTTGGGCGAGTCTCCCCGGCCGCTGCCCCGCGTGCGGCCGATGCTCTCGATACGGACTTCCATGCAACGGTGACAAAGGCCCGCCGATTCCTGGATGCAGGCCTTGTTCGGATAAATCTCGTAGTGGACGCGGTATTGCGGCGGCGTGAGATTGGGCATCACGATGTTCGCCCCGCGCACAAGCCCCAGTTCGCGGCCGTTCCGCTTGTTCAACGTGGCCAGCGCCGTCGTACTGGGAATATTCGCTCTGGGACAGAGCAAACGGGCCAGGGCGATCACCTTGTAGGTCATCAACTCCGTGGCCGGCGCCTGCTCGTCCGCCGGCGCCTCGGGCCGTTGCTGGGGATCGGCCAACGGTGTCTCGGGGTGCATGAGGAACGGGCCGACGCCGATCATGTCGAGATTCAGTTCGCGGAACAACTCCAGGTCGCCGGCCAGATCGTCGTAGGTCTGTCCCGGAATGCCGATCATCACGCCGCTGCCGACTTCATAGCCCAGCTCGCGCAACATGCGCAGCAGGGCCAGGCGATCGGTAGCCTGACCGGGACGGGGCGGGTGGACCCGCTCGAACAGGGCGCGGTTGGAGGTCTCGAATCGCAGCAGGTAGCGGTCCGCGCCCGCCTCGCGCCAGAGGGCCAATTCGTCGCGATCCCGCTCGCCCAGGCTCAAGGTCACCGCCAGCGGTGTTTCCGCCTTGATGCGGCGGACGACGTCGGCCATCCAGTCCGCGCGGATGCCCGGATCCTCGCCCGCCTGCAGCACCACGGTGCCGTAGCCGAAAGCCAGGCCTTCGCGGGCACAGGCCATGATCTCGTCGGCCGTCATGCGGTAACGGGGCAGTTCGCGATTGTCGACCCGCAGGCCGCAGTAGCCGCAGAGACGGATGCAGTGGTTGGAGATTTCAATCAGGCCCCGCAAGTGTACTTCTCCCCCCACCGACTGCTGCCGGATCAGGTCCGCGCGACGCCAAAGCTCATCCAGCCGGGCCTCGTTGGTTTCGCGAAGCCAGGCGACGATTTCGGGGCGCAGAATAGGCGGGCTGAGAATCTCCATTTCCCAATTATAGCCTTACCGAGGCAGAGAGGGAATGACCGGAGAGGATGGCAAATTCAGCCAGCGCTCCGCCCGCTGAGCACGTCTCCCAGCAGCCTCTCGAATGTGAACTTGCGGATTGCCGGGCCAGCGAACCAACATGTCGTCGAGTTGAGCCAGCGCGGCATCGTATTCCTTTCCGGCCATCAGCGTCTGCGCTTTGGCCAGTTTCTGCTTGAAAGCTCATGCATGGTTCATGGATGTCGCTATCTTGCGGCATGTCATTGTCCCGATAGGCGTCCCCGCAGCGCCGGCTGCGAGGCACCGGCGCTGCGGGACAATCCTAGTCCTAAATTTCAGATTTCAGATCTCAAATCTCAAATTCGATCCGTTAACAACGGAATAAATTCCGTACTACGAAGCCGCTTACAACTTGCAGCCGATCTTCTTGATGAGGTCGACGGTGCGGCAGGAATAACCCCACTCGTTGTCGTACCAGCTCACAAGTTTGAAGAAGTTCTTGTTCAACTCGATTCCGCTGCCGGAGTCGAAGATGCTTGAGTGCGCGTCGTGAATGAAGTCGGTGCTGACCACTTCGTCGTCGGTGTAAGCGAGGATGCCATGGAGGTAGGTCTCGCTGGCCTTCTTCATCGCGGCGCAGATCTCGGCGTAACTCGTGTCCTTCACCGTCTTGACGGTAAGATCCACCACGCTCACGGTCGGCGTCGGCACGCGGAACGCCATGCCGGTAAGCTTGCCCTTGACTTCGGGCAACACGAGTGCGACCGCCTTGGCCGCGCCGGTCGTGGAGGGGATGATGTTCTGTGCGGCAGTACGGCCGCCCTTCCAATCCTTCTTCGAAGGACCGTCGACGGTCTTCTGTGTTGCCGTGTAGCTGTGGATGGTCGTCATCAAGCCTTCCGCGATGCCGAACCCTTCCTTCAGCAGCACATGCACGACCGGCGCGAGGCAGTTCGTCGTGCAACTCGCGTTGGAGATGATGTTGTGCTTGGCCGGGTCGTACTTGCCGTCGTTAACGCCCAACACGATCGTGATGTCTTCGCCCTTGGCCGGGGCGCTGATGATGACTTTCTTGGCACCCGCGTCGAGGTGGCCTTTGGCCTTCGCCGCTTCCGTGAACAACCCGGTGCTCTCGACGACGACGTCCACGCCCAGTTCCTTCCACGGCAACGCGGCGGGACCCTCCCTGACGGCAAGGCATTTGATTTCCTGGCCGTCAACCACCAGAACATCGTCCTCGGCCAGGTCTGCTTTGGATTTCTTGCTTGTGACCGTGCCGGGAAACTTGCCTTGGGTTGAGTCGAACCTCACGAGGTACGCGAGGTTGTCGGCCGGAACGATGTCGTTGACGGCGATAACTTGAATCTCCTTTCCGAGCAATCCCTGATCGCAGATTGCGCGGAACACAAGTCGTCCAATACGGCCGAAGCCGTTAATACCAACACGAATCGCCACTGTCATTCTCCTTGTAAGTGCTAAGGCTTCCGATCCCGCCTCACCTCTGCCGAAGGTTGAATTCCGGCAAATCACAGACAGGTCGGGTTCTAAAAAATCCCCATTTTCTGGGGCCAAAATAGGTTTCTGCGCCAGGCATCGAGCCTGGTAGCTAGGGAAAGAACCAAGGATTATAGCGGCTATGGCCGCCGCCCGCAACGGTTCGGCGTCTCCCTCCCATTTCCGAAAAATCGTGAGATAGCAGTTGACAGCCATCCAAGATCGGTTAAACTATAGATAAATCTTTATCGATATATAGATATCGATATTACTTGATTCATTTGCAGGAGTCGACCATGTCAGACCAGCCGATTCGGCCCGTGCCACTTCCCACCGTGCGCCGGCTTCCGGCCTATCTGCGACTGCTTTACACATTGCAAACCCGCGGCCGGGATGTTGTTTCCTGTACCCACATTGCTGACGAGCTCGGACTGGTCAGTATCCAAGTCCGCAAGGACCTCGCCGCGATCGGCGTCGTAGGCCGCCCCAAGATCGGTTATCAGCTTCCGGTCCTGATTAACGCCATCCGCGATTTCCTGGGGCAAAACAACGTCAGCGAGGCATTTCTCGCAGGGGCAGGGTCGCTCGGCGCGGCACTACTTGGCTACGAGGGTTTTAAGGAATACGGCTTGAACATTGTGGCTGGGTTTGACGTCGATTCGGCCAAGATCGGCATACCCATCCACGGCAAGGAAATCCTTCCGCTGGAGAAACTCCCCGATCTGGCGCGACGCATGCACGTATTGATCGGGATCCTCACCGTGCCCGCGGCGGTTGCCCAGGATGTGGCCAATTTGATGGTGCTTTCCGGGATGCGGGCGATCTGGAACTACACGCCTGTGGAACTGGAAGTGCCGGACATTGTGATTGTCGAGGACGTCAAGTTGGCCGCCAGCCTGGCCGTGCTGTCCAGCCGGTTGGCTGCCTCATTGCGAAGAAGCCCGGCCCAGGCGGATACCGACGACGTGGCGCCGGAGGCCGAAGACCTCGAAGGGCTTGCCGCGGCCGACGATCTTTCGGAGTTGCAGACTACCAAGCTCCTTATTACCCCGGCACGGAATATCCTCACGTAGGTCAGGCCTTCCAGCCTGACATGCCTGTTCCGTCAGGCTGGAAAGCCTGACCTACTCTCGTGCGGGGTAATACCGGTAAGGTCTAGAAGCTGTTTCGAACATAACCGCCCCAGCGTTCTCACGCGAATTTCGTTGTTCATCATCAGGAGAGTTTGATTCATGGAAACCATAACACCCGATCTGACGGAAACCCTGCCGGAAGCCGCGGCCAAGCCGCGGCCGTTTGCCCGCATTTGCGAGATCCTCGATCAGCACCAGCGGAGTCCGGCCCGCTTGATTCCCATCCTGCAGGCGGTCCAGGAAGAGTATCGCTACTTGCCCGAGGACGTTCTCACGTTCGTGGCCACGTCGCTGGGCTTGCCGCCGGCGCGGGTCTATGGCGTAGCCACCTTCTATTCGCACTTCACGCTCAAACCTCGCGGCAAGTACACGATCCGGCTTTGCGACGGCACAGCGTGCCACGTGCGGAACTCCATCCCGATCCTCGACGCCCTTTACCAGCGGCTGAAGGTCGATGCCGCGCACAACACCACTCCCGATCTGCTGTTCACTGTGGAAACGGTTTCCTGCCTGGGTGCCTGCGGCCTGGCGCCGGTGGTGGTGATCAACGATGAGGTCCACGGGCTGATGAATCCGGAAAAAGCCGTGGAACTCGTCGACGCGATCTTTGCCAAGGAGACTGCCCAATGATGATCCGTGCCAACACCTTGTTACCCCCCCCGATCGATTTGGTCGCCATCGGCGGCGAGTTTGCCGATGCCCTGGAAAAAATCACACGCCGCGTCATTATCTGTGCCGGCACGGGCTGCATGGCTGGCGGCGCCAAGAAAGTCTACGAGGCCTTCGTCGAACAGCTTTTCGATGCCGGCCTGCCGGTAGAGACGAGCCTGGAAGTCGAGGGCGGCCGGCATCCCCAAGGAACGTACGTCTCCAAGAGCGGCTGCCAGGGATTTTGCCAAATGGGTCCCCTGGTGACGGTCGAGCCTGATGGCATCCTCTACACTCGGGTCAAGCCGGAAGACGTGGTCGAAATCATCGAGACCACGCTCAAGAATCACGAACCGGTCGAACGGCTACTGTACGAGGATCCCGTCGGCGGCGATCGCTGCCGCGGGCAGGCCGATATTCCCTTTTACAAGCAGCAGCAACGGACGGTGTTGAAGTTGTGTGGCCGGATCGATCCGGACGACATCCGCGAGTACATCCACAACGGCGGCTACGCGGCGGCCAAGCGGGCCTTCCGCGACCTCACCCCCGAGGCGATCTGTGAAGATATGATCCGTTCCGGTCTGCGCGGCCGCGGCGGCGGCGGTTTTGCTACGGGGAAGAAATGGGAGCTCACGCGCCGCCAGCCGGGCGAGAAGAAGTTCGTCATCTGCAACGGCGACGAAGGCGATCCGGGGGCCTTCATGGATCGCAGCGTGATGGAGGGCAATCCGCACAGTGTGGTCGAAGGCATGATGATCGCCGCCCGCGCGATTGGGGCCGACGAGGGCTATGTCTACGTCCGCGCCGAGTATCCGCTGGCCGTCAAACGGGTCCGCGGCGCGGTAATTGCCGCCGCGGAAATGGGCCTGCTGGGCGACAATATTTTCGGCACGGGCCTCAGTTTTCGCGTCCAGGTAATGGAGGGCGCGGGAGCCTTCGTTTGTGGCGAAGAGACGGCCTTGATGGGCTCGATCGAAGGCAAGCGGGGCATGCCCCGGCCCAAGCCGCCGTTCCCCGCCCAAAGCGGACTGTGGGGCAAGCCGACGGTGATCAACAATGTGGAAACCCTAGCCAGCGTGCCCCTGGTGATCCGTGACGGGGCCGCCGCCTTCCGCCAGGTGGGCACCGAGAAATCGCCCGGCACCAAGACCTTCGCCCTGACAGGCCATGTGGCCAACACGGGCCTGATCGAAGTGCCCTTCGGCGCTACGCTGCAGCAAATCGTCTTCGACATCGGCGGCGGCGTGATCGACGACCATGGCCACCGCACGGGCGAATGCTTCAAGGCCGTGCAGATCGGCGGGCCCTCGGGCGGATGCCTCACCAAAGAACACCTCCATCTGCCCATGGAATTCGACTCCTTGCAAGGTGTGGGAGCCATGGTCGGTTCGGGTGGCCTGGTAGTGATGAACCAGCGGACGTGCATGGTGAGCGTGGCCCGCTTCTTTATGCAGTTCACCCAGAACGAATCCTGCGGCAAGTGCGTGCTCTGCCGCGAGGGCACGCGGCAAATGCTGGCCCTCCTGGACGACATCATCGAGGGTCGGGCCGACGCCCACACGCTGGAACTCCTCGATCAACTGGCCCGCGCCGTGCGTAAAGGCTCGCTCTGCGGACTGGGCAAGACGGCGCCTAATCCCGTGCTCTCGACGATGCGCTACTTCCGCGCCGAGATCGAGGCCCACGTCTTTCAGAAGCGCTGCCCGGCGGGCCGCTGCAAGGCGCTGCTCTCACCGGAAATACTGGCCGAGCGTTGCAAGGGCTGTACGGTGTGCGCGAAGAAATGCCCCGTGGGCGCGATCCAAGGCGAAAGAAAAACTCCCCACACGATCAATGTCGAGAAGTGCATCAAGTGCGGCGCCTGCGTCGCAGCGTGCAAATTCGCCGCGATCGTTGGGGTCTAAACCACCTGAACTGACAAGGAACCACCTCATGGACAACCAGCCGACACTGACGATCGACAACATGGTCGTGCCGATCGAAGGCGAACGTAATCTCTTGGACCTGGCCCGCAAGGCCGGAATCGACATTCCCACCTTCTGCTACCATTCGCAACTGAGCATTTACGGCGCTTGCCGGCTCTGCCTGGTGGACGTGGAAAGCCGCGGCGTGGTCGCTAGCTGTTCGACGCTGCCGGAGGCCGGTCTGCGCGTGCGCACGCATACCGACGAGATCCGGCAGATGCGGAAGATCGCCTTGGAATTGATCCTGGCCAACCACGAGCAGAACTGTCCCACCTGTCCCAAGAGTTCCGCCTGCCAACTCCAGGACCTGACCCGCCGCCTGGGAGTCGACCAGGTACGGTTCCGTCCGACACACAAACCGCAGCCGATCGACCGCACCAGCCTCTCGTTGCTCCGTAATCCGAACAAGTGCATCCTCTGCGGCGATTGCGTGCGGGCCTGCGAAGAGATCCAAGGCGTGGGCGTCATCGATTTCGCCTTCCGCGGCGCGGCAGCGACTGTCATTCCCGCCTTCGGCAAGAACTTCAAAGACGTGGAGTGCGTGAACTGCGGCCTCTGCGCCACGGTCTGCCCCACCGGCGCGCTCACGCCGCGGTGGGAGATCGAAGAGGTCTGGCAGGCCCTGAACAACCCCAAGAAGACCGTCGTGGCCCAAATCGCGCCGGCCGTGCGCGTGGCCTTGGGTGAATCGTTCGGTATGGCGGCGGGCAGCGTCGAGATCGGGCGGATTGTCGCGGCCCTCAAGCGGATGGGTTTCAAGGCGGTCTACGACACGAGCTTCGCCGCCGATCTTACCGTGATCGAAGAGGCCAACGAGTTCATTCAGCGGAAGCAGAAGGGCGAGCACATGCCGCAGTTCACCTCGTGCTGCCCCGCCTGGGTGAAGTTTAGCGAGCAGTTCTGTCCCGACATTTTGGACAACCTGTCGAGTTGCCGTTCGCCGCAGCAGATGTTCGGCTCGCTGGCCAGGAAGATCCTACCCGAGCGGCTGGGCGTAGCCCCCGAGGACCTGGTCATAGTTTCGATCATGCCTTGCACGGCGAAGAAATACGAGGCCAAGCTGGGCAAGTTCGTCAGCGACGGCCGGCCCGACGTCGACCATGTCCTCACCACGCAGGAACTTGCCAAGATGATCGACGAGACGGGGCTGCGATTCCAGCAGCTCGATCCGCAGTCGCTCGATCTGCCCTTGGGCTACAAGACCGGGGCGGGCGTGATCTTCGGCGCTAGCGGCGGTGTCACCGAGGCCGTGCTCCGCTACGCCGTGGAGAAGCTCCAGGGCGTTTCGCTCGACGCGGTCGATTTCCTCGAGGTCCGCGGCGAGGCGGGAGTCCGCGAGGCAACTCTCACCGCCGGCGGCATCGAGTTGAAACTGGCCGTAGTCCACGGCCTGAAGAATGCGATCGGCGTCGTGGAAAGCATCCGCCGCGGAGAGTGCCAGTACGACCTGATCGAGGTCATGGCCTGTCCAGGCGGGTGCGTCTGCGGCGCCGGCCAGCCGGTCACCCGCGATATGGAGGCCGGCCGCCAACGCGCCAAGGGACTGTACACGGCCGACAAGATGATGCAACTCCACAAGTCGCAAGACAACCACATGGTGGCCGAGTGCTATGCCAAGTACCTCGAGCAGCCCGGCAGCCATACGGCCCACAAGTTGCTGCACACCGAGTATCAGAACCGGCGGCGGATTTTCGGCGAATCGCTGGTCGTATTGGACGACAAGAGCGAAAAGAACCAGCCGAAGCTGGCCGTGTCGGTCTGCGTTGGCACGAGTTGCTTCCTCCGCGGCGCGCAGACGCTGTTGAAGACGCTCGTCCGCCACGTGGAAGACCAGGGGCTGGACGACGCCGTGGGCATCGAGGCCACCTTCTGCTTCGAGCGTTGCGATTGCGGGCCGACGATCCACGTCGGCGACGAAACGCTGCACCACTGCACGCTGGACATGGCCCGTGAAGCCATCGGGCGGCAGTTGGCCAATGCAGGAACTCGGCCATGAGCATCGCCTCTGCCGGAACCGGCCCCGTGGTCTTCACCAACAAGGCCCGCTGCCGCGACTGTTATCGCTGCGTGCGGGTTTGCCCGGTAAAGGCCATCCGCATGCACGAGGGCCAGGCCAACGTGGTGCAAGCCCGCTGCATCAGTTGCGGGACCTGCGTGCGCGAGTGTCCGCAGAGGGCCAAGTCGTATCGTCACGACCTGGGCCGGGCGCGGGAGCTTTTCCTGCCGGGCGTGCGCGTGGCTGCCAGCCTGGCGCCGTCGTTTGCCGCCGTGTTTCCCGCCTGGCAACGGCGCCACTTGCCCTCGGCGCTGCGGCGGCTGGGGTTCGCCTATGTAGGCGAGACGGCCATCGGCGCTTACCACGTGGCCGTGGCGACCGCCGCAGCGGTCGCGGCCAAACCGCGCCAAGCGCACATTTGCACCGCCTGCCCCGCCGTGGTCCGCCTGGTGGAGCGCTACCACCCACAGCAGGTGACCAATCTCGTGCCGGTGGTGTCGCCCATGCTGGCCCACGCCCGCCACATCCGCCAGTCACAGCCCGACAGTGACGTCCGCGTCGTGTTCATCGGGCCTTGCGTGGCGAAAAAGGCGGAAGCCGATCGCCCGGAACACGAAGGGCTGGTGGACTGCGTCTTGACGTTTCGAGAACTGGGCGAATGGTTCCGGCAGGAGAAAATCGATTTGGCCGCTTGCGAGGAGAGCGATTTCGATGAATCGCCCCAAGGCGCCGCACGGCTGTTTCCCTTGGAGGGCGGCAGCTTGCGAACGTCCGGCTGGGCCGCCGACATGCTGGCCGACTCGGTCGTCACCGCCAGCGGCTATGAAGATATCTGCACGGTCCTGGACAGCATCGCCGAGGGTAACGGGCCGCAGGTTGTCGAGCCGCTCTTCTGCCTGCAGGGTTGTATCAACGGTCCCGCTATGCCCGGCGATCACAACGTGTTTTTCTACCGCCAGGAGGTACTGGGCTACGCGGCCGACGCCGCACCGGCCGGCGAGGAGCAGACGCCGCCCGCGGACCTCGCCGCCCACTATGCGATCGATACCGGCGACATCGAGCCGCCCATCACCGAGGAACAGATCCGCGGCGTTCTGTTGATGACCGGCAAGGCGCGGGAGGAAGACCAGCTCAATTGCGGCGCCTGCGGCTACGCTTCCTGCCGCGACAAGGCCGTGGCCGTGATCCGCGGCATGGCCGAGCCGGAAATGTGTATCCCCCACATGAAGCGGCTCGCCGAACAGCGCGTCGATCGGATCATCGAGACCAGCCCCAACGGCATCGTGGTCCTCGATGAACACTTGAGGATCCTGAACATGAACCCGGCCTTCCAGAAGTTCTTCATGTGCTCCGAGGCCCTGCACGGACAATCGATCGCCTGCCTGATGGATCCCGAGCCGTTCCAGCGGCTGGCCACCGGCCAGGAACAGCGCGTCGAAATGACGGTCGAGCACAAGAAGTACGGTCTGGTCTGCCACGAAATCCTTTACCCATTGCGCGATGAACAGCAGTACGTGGGCATCATGGTCAACGTCACCCATCATCAGGCCAGCCAGCAGAAGCTCGACCACCTCAGGGCGCAGACGGTGATCCAGGCCCGGGAACTGTTGGAACATCAGATCGAAATGGCCCAGCGCCTGGCCCAATTCCTGGGCGAGAACACGGCCAAAGGCGAGGACCTGGTGGAAAAGCTGCTGCTGCTGACGGAAGCCGGCGAGGGCAACGGCAACGGCAAGACTGCGGGGCAAGACGTGCGCCAGGTTTATGGAGCCGGCAGGCACGGGGGCAAGTGATCCCATGGCGTCGGAATACGTACATGTCGAGCTGGAATCGGCGCAATCGTCCAAGCGCGCCGGAGCGCCATGCGGCGACGTCTTCGCCTGCGACCGCACGGTGGTCGCCACAAGCGTGATCTGTTGCGACGGCATCGGCACGGGGGTCCGCGCGTCGATCGCCGCCAAGATGTGCGCCAGCCGCCTGCTGGAGCTGCTGCGGCTGGGTTTTTCCCTACGCAAGGCCTTTGCGCGGGTCGTGCGGACGATGCAGCAGAATCGCGATCCCAGCCGCCCGTTCGCCGCCTTCACGCTGGCCCGCATCCTCAACGACGGCACCACCAGTGTGCTTTCCTACGACGCCCCGCCGGCCGTCTACCTCAGCCGCCACCACGCCGCGCCGCTACCCACCCGCTCGCTGGAAATGGAATCGACGATCATCGCCGAATCCGACTGCTGGCTCGAGCCGGGCGACGGGCTGCTGATGATGAGCGACGGCGTGACGCAGGCCGGGCTGGGCTGTGGGCTGCCGGAAGGCTGGCAAACGGCCGGCGTCGCCCGCTATGTGAGCCACTGCCTCAGCGGCGGTTACCATCCGCGGGAGATCCCCGCCTTGGTCCACAAAGAGGCCCGCCGCCTCTCGCCCCGGGGCGGCGACGATTGCACGGCCCTGCTGGCCCTCTGCCGCCGCGGGCAGGTGGTCAATCTGTTCTCCGGTCCGCCACATACGCCCTCGCGCGATCGGGAAACGGTCCGCCGCTTCCTCAACGCCCAGGGCCTGAAAATCGTCTGCGGCGGCACCACCGCGGAAATTGTCGCCGGCGTGCTGGGGCAACGACTGGCCGTCGAGCAGGATTCGCAGAGCCTGATGGCCCCGCCGCGGTTCGAACTGGAAGGCATCGACCTGGTGACCGAAGGCGCCGTAACGCTCAATCAGGTCTACAACGTTTTCGACGAACCGCTGGATAAATTGACGGAAGACAGCGGCGTGACTGAGCTTTGCACGTTCCTGCAGCTTGCCGATCGCGTGAACATCTTCCTGGGCGGGGCAATGAACCGCGCCCACGGCGATATCAGTTTCCGGCAGCAGGGCATTCTCACTCGCGACCGTATCGTGCCCCTGATTGCCGACAAACTCCGCGCGGCGGGCAAGCTGGTTGTGCTGGAGCAAGTGTAATGACTTGCGCCTTGCCGTCCGCCATGGCCTTTGCCTCGTGACACTGCGGCTCACCCCAGAACTCCCGCAGCGTTGGGCCGTTACGGACGCGGTTCTCGCGAAAGAGAAAATTCCAGATTTCGGTGGGCCAGACTCGCCATCCCAGGGCTGTGTACCAACGCATGGCCGGGCGCAGACGTGGCTGCGGATGCACCAGTGTGCGCCACAGCGCCCGCGGCCGCAGTTGCACCACCGCTTCGATGAACTTGACCCACAGCAGCACGCGCCAGGCCGCCAGGCGAGTTGCCAGCACCTGATGCTTGTAATCCCACCAACGCCGGTCCAATTGGATAACGCGGCGACGCGTTGACTGGTCATAAAAGGGAGTCCAGCGGTGCGGCGTAGCATAGACGATGCTGATCTGATCTGCATCCAAGACCAGCAGTTGCCGCAATGCCCGCCAGTAATCCCGGTCGGTTTCCTCTTCCAGTCCCACGACAAAGGTGGCCAACGACAAGATACCGTGCCGGCGCAAGAGGCGGACCGCTTCGCGGTCCGTGGCTGTGGAGCTGCCCTTGGCGATCTTGGCCAGCGTTGCCTCGTCGGTGTGTTCGGTTCCCAGCAACAACCGCTCGAAACCGGCTTTCTTGTAGAGGTGCAGGATATCGGCGTCGCGCACGATGTCGTCGGCACGGGTTGATCCCACCAAGGTCAGGGGCACGTTTTCGGCAATCAAGGCGCTCAGAAAAGTCTCCCACGCCCGCCGCGAGGCGCTGGGGTTCTCGTCGGCTAAATTGACGATGCGCACGCCATGCTCGCGGTACAGGCGGGCCAGTTCGGCAGCAAAGCGGCGCGGGTCGCGGTGTCGCCAACGCGTCCAGAAACCGTGTTGCCCGCAGAAGGTGCAATGGTGCGGACAGCCCCGCGAGAACTGGGCGACCACGGCGCACTTGCCGCCCCAATACGTGTAGCGTCGATGTTCGATCAGTTCCCACGCCACGCGGTAGGAATCGAGATCTCGGATCAACGGCGCGGGCGATGCGCAGTGGATCTGCCCGCGCCGACGGTAGGCGATGCCCGGCACGTCGTCCCAGGAGCGGCCCACCGCGAGGCAGGCGACCACCCGCCGGCAGGTTTCCTCGCCCTCTCCCCGAACGATCAGGTCAATCTGCGGTTCTTCAGCCAGAATCTCGCGCCAGTGATAGGTCGGAAAAACGCCGCCGTAGATCATGGTTACTTGTGGCAGGCGGTCCCGCAGGCGGCGACTGAGCGCGGCGATCACCGCATGCGCGGAGGTTGACCCCGAATGCCCGAAAAGAATGACCTCCGGCGCACAGGCCACCGCCTGGTCCGCCATTTCAGCTTCCGACATCGGCCCCAGTTCACCGTTGATCAGCCGAACCTCGTGACCGTCGTCGATCAGCGGCCCGCCGATCGAAAGCAATCCCAGTGGCGGCAAATGATCGGCAATGCTGCTGCCAATGGAAGGGTGGTGGACATTGAGTAATAGGATTCGCATGCGATTCGCCTCCTTCCATCCTGTTCCTGGAGAGTTGCGATGCAGTTACCATGCCAAAGAGCTATTCTCGCAGAGATTGTCCCAACTCATTGTAGCATATGGACTGATGATAAATCGCGTGAGGGCAGAATTATCCACAGGTGTATTGTTTCGCTGTATCAGGATGGCACTATTCCGTCTGCCACTTCACGGCGGATTCAAGCTGAAACAGATCTTCTTGCCTGGCACGAACTAGACCTTCCTCAATCATGCCATGTACTACTTTGGTATATTAGATGTTGCCGAAGGGGTGGCACGGCAGCACCTGGAAGGCCTTGATGAGTTCCGCAATGCCCTCTTGCAAGCCGCGGCGGGCCTTGAAACCGGCGGCCTCGATCTTCGCGTTGGAGACGATATAATCGCGCTTGTCGGGGTCCTGCCCCAACGGCGACTCCGAATACTGGAATTCGGGAATCTGCCGGCGGATCTCCTCGCATAGTTCCCGCTTGGAAAGGTTCGCCTCGGAAAGCCCCAGGTTGTAGGGCTGATCCTTCAGTCGCTCGAAATTCTCCAGGGCGAAGAGGAAGGCCTCGGCAGCGTCGCGAATGTGCAGATAATTGCGTTTGAAATCGGCCTCGAAGAGCACGACGTAGCGGTCGCGCACCGCCCGCAAGACGAAATCGTTCACCAGCAGGTCGGTCCGCATGCGGGGGCTGACGCCGAAGACCGTGGCCAGGCGGTAGGTGACGACGTTGCCCGCCTGCAGCAGGATTCCCTCCACCTCGGCCTTGATCCGGCCGTAGAGGCTGATGGGGCGGAGCGGCGTTTCCTCGGTGCAGAACTTGCCCTTCTCGCCGATGCCGTAACCGCTGTTGGTAGTCGGATAGACGATCGGCTGATTGCGCGCGCGGTGCTTGAGGATCGCCTTCGCGCCGTCGACGACGATGGTTTGCGCGCCCACGGGATCGCGGTTGCACAACGGCGCCCCGGTCAAACAGGCCAGGGGGATTGCCGCGTCCACGCGGGCCATGCAACTGGCAATCAGGTCCCCGTCGCGGGCGTCGCCGCAGACGATGTCAAAACAGGGGTGGTTGCAGCAATCCAGCAGCGTCACCTGCCGGTACATGAAATTGTCCAAGGCCAGGACCGAGTGGCCGGCCTGGAGCAAGCGCGGCACTAGGATGCTGCCCAGGTAGCCAGCCGCGCCCGTTACCAAGATTTTCACAGTCGTACTCCCTTTACAAACTCATTTCTCGTTGTAATAATCGCCCCATTCGACGATGATCGTGCTCTGGCCGTCGGTCCGCGTCAGGGCCTTTTCATAGGCCGGGAATATCTGCTCCGGCTCGTCCAGGCGTATGACTTCGATGTTCCCGCACATCAGCCGCAGGGCCTCGGTGTAGTCGCCGACATGCTGGTGCTGCGGGTGCAGCGGCCGTTGGGAACCGATCCCCGTGCGGATGATCACCTTGGGCCGGTAACGCCCCGCCGACATCAGGCAGAACTTGTCGAGGTGATTGACGATCTGGTTCATGGCCAGGAGAAGGAAGTTCCAGCGGGGGAAAATGCTCACCGGCACGTGCCCGGCAATCGCCAGCCCGTTGGTCATTCCCATCTGCAATTCTTCGTCCACGGGCAGTTCCAGGAGCTTCTCCCGGGCGACGTCGGCGAGCGTGTTGGACATGGCCGTTCCTGCGCAGGCCACGGCCTGCCCTAGGAAGACGACGCGGGAGTCCGCCGCCAGGTAATTCATCGATCGTTTCAGTTCGTCGAAGTACCGCATATCAGAATTGCACCCGCTTGCCGGCGCCGGCGTGGGGGTAGTGGGTCTGGTACTTGTAATAGGTAACGCGAGCGTTTCTGGCGTTCTCGTAGGTCAGCGTGCGGGCATTCCAGACCTCGCGGGTATCGGTACAGACCGACTTGCCGTTGTCCTCGACGATCCAGTGGACGGGTAGATCGTGATTTTGGCAATACTTGATGCACTCGTGCGCAACGCCCGTCTCGGAGGTCATCTCACCCATGAAACAGAAGACCCGGTTGCTTCCGCCGCTGCGCTTGATGGAGAGCGCGATGCCAACCGCGATGGGCAACACGCCCGTGACGATCGCCGAGGAAAGCACGCGGTATTCGGGGAAACAGAGCGAGATCGACCGGCCGGCCATGATCTCGGCTTTGAGAACGCCCTTGGGAACGCCCTTGAGCAGGCACTGGTAATGGCTCCGCCAGGAGCAGAGCACCCAATCTTCGCGGAGGATCTGCCGGAAGATCTCGATCATCGGCTCTTCGTTGCCGCTGTACAAGTGGACGGGCGCGAGAATCTTGGCCTGATTGAATTCGGCCGCGATATCGGTTTCAAAAGCGATCAGGTCGTCTTTTGTGAGCGCAGGGCAACAAGACGAATCGACTGCGGGGGGCGCTTCCCGCCCCCCCACTGATAAGGCGGTTGAAGTCATTCCGTTGGTACTCTCGGCGAAATCCGTTATGCCCGGAACGATTAGCATAGCACGCGGCGAGTTGTCGTACAAGGCTGGCAGTTTCGCCGCTGGTTTCTTGACCGCCCCTCGCCGGATCCTTATACTCCAATTTCCCGCGGATGCCGCAAGAATCGGCCGTTTGGTTCCGTAGGCCGGAACAAGCCTGCGCAGTTCCGGCAAAATCCGCACAGAACCCTGCCGGAACTGCGCAGGCTTGTTCCGGCCTACATGGATGCGAGCTTGCCTAACTGCGCAATGCGCTGTAAGTCGCGCGGGGAACCCGGAGATTTCAATGCCTACGAGCACGCAATACGTTGACGCCCTGATCGTTAACCCCAGCGCGCTGAACCAGATCTATCAGAACTTGAGCCACGATCTGGCGGCCATCGAGCCGCCCATTTGGGCCGCACTGATCGCCAATCATCTCCGCGCCAAGAACTATGCCACCGACATTCTGGATTGCGAGGGCCTGGGACTCACGGTTCCAGAGGCGGTAGCCAAGATCGCCGACTACGACGCCCGGCTGATCGTCATCGTCGTCTATGGCCAGCAGCCTTCGGCGTCGACTCAGAACATGTACGCCGCCAGTGCCCTGTGTGCGGCCGTCAAGGAGGCCATGCCCGGGAAAAAGATCGTCTTCGTGGGGGGCCACGTCTCGGCGCTGCCCGAGCGTACGATGCGCGAAGAACAGGCGGACTTTGTCTGCCAGGGCGAGGGTCCCGCGACCGTTGTCGGCTTGCTGGAGACTGCGGATCTCGATAGTCCATCGCAGCTCGAAAAGGTGCCCGGCCTCTGGTTCCGCAAGGACGGTATGCCGATGTTTTCGTTCGCGGCCACGGTTATTCCACAGGCCGAGTTGGACCACCAGCTTCCGGGCATGGCGTTCGACCTGCTTCCCATGCCCAACTACCGCGCCCACAACTGGCATTGTTTTGACCGGATCAACGAGCGCCAGCCTTATGCTTCGGTCTACACCAGCCTGGGCTGTCCCTTCCGCTGTTCCTTCTGTTGCATCAACGCGCCGTTTGGCAAATCGAGCTTCCGCTACTGGAGCCCGAATTTCATGATTCGACAATTCGACACGTTGGCCACGCAGTACAACGTGCGGAACATCAAGATTGCCGACGAGATGTTCGTGCTGCGAGAGTCGCATTTCCTGGAACTTTGCCGCCTGCTGAAGGAGCGCAAGCACGGTTTCAACATCTGGGCCTATTCGCGCATCGACACGGTGAAGCCCCAATATCTTGCCGAGCTCAAGGCGGCCGGCGTCAACTGGCTGGCCCTGGGGATCGAGTCCAAGAGCAAGTTCGTGCGCGACGGCGTGGCCAAGGGACGCTTCCAGGACGCCGACATCTTCCGCGTCGTGCGGGAAATCAAGGAGGCCGGCATCCACGTGATCGGCAACTACATCTTCGGCCTGCCGGACGACAACTTCGAGACCATGCGGGAAACGCTGGACATGGCCTTGGAAACGAACTGCGAGATGGCGAACTTCTATTCCGCCATGGCCTATCCCGGCTCTCAGCTTTTCGAGATGGCGGTCCGTGAGGGCGTGGCCCTGCCGGAGTCGTGGCTGGGCTACTCGCAGCACGCGTTCGAATGCCTGCCGCTGGCGACCAAGCACATTTCGGCGGGCGACGTGCTGGCCTTCCGCGATTGCGCCTGGACCGAGTACTTCACCAGCACCAGATACCTGGACCTGGTCAAGGAGAAGTTCGGCATGGATACGTTCCACCACGTTGTGGAAATGGCGACCCGGGTGCTGCCGAGAGAACACACCGCCAAGGTACCTCGCCGGCCCGGCTTGAGAGAAAAATAGGGCATGGTTCAAACCACGGTAAGACTTCCGCCGGCCAAAATTCTGTAGGGAACGCCCTCCGTGGCGTTCCGGTGGCCCTGGAACGCCGCGGAGGGCGTTCCCTACAGTGCTACCAAACGGCCCGCAAATTGAACCATGCTAAAAATAGAGTTGCCACAGAGGCCACGGAGAGCACTGCGGGAGGGTGGTTCGGCCGAAATCGATTTCAATAGCCCGATGTCACGCCTGCGACGGACGAACTGTTTAACAAATATGGTCCAACCGGAATTTCCTATAAAGCCGCCGCGGCCCTTGATCGCGCGCCGAACTTTGCATCATGTGGGATGATGAACTTCCGCTCTTTGGCGCGCGGAATTTGCAACAACCATCGCCGCACGTCCGAATCTTGGCTCGCTCTGACGCGGGGATTTTAACGATTCGGCCCCCGGATCTCCTGTCGAGCGCGCTGAGACCGTATGCATTTTTTGCAACAAAGTGTTGCACTTGTTTTATGCCGCCAAATGGGTGAGTTCACAAATATCGCACGAATCTGGGGCACATGGTCAGGCCGGCGCCCTCTATTTTGTGTTGCAAAATAAGGGTAGCGGCCGGAGAAAACGGCGCTGGGACTGTATTCAAAATTTTCGACAGATTGTTTCACTCATATCAGCCCACCCAAGAGATGAGGTTTGAAAAATGATTCCGAGCGCCAGCCATGCCGGCCTTGATCGCAACCTTGCCAACTGCTAGCAATGCCATCCGCTGGCCAGCTCCCGATCAAGGCTGCCGTGTGCAAAGGGTGGCCTTTTCTTTCGTTGCTAGCTTCCACAGAGCTTCCACAGAGCTTCCACAAAGCTTCCACAGATTGTCCGTAGACAGATTTGTAGCGGCGCGGGAGAATGAAAAGCGTAGCTTGAGGAATGATTTGAGTTTTGCATCGCGCGCCGTTCCTCGCTATGTTTGTTTTCCGTGGCGGGTCCGTCGTCGTCGGCAGCGTCGCGTTCATGCCGCGCTCTGTGGGTGCGGATAAGATACGTTCAGGGTTGCTTTCATAAGGAAAATGCAAATGTCTGACAAGACGATCTCGCGAAGTTCAATGGCATCAACGGCACCGACGGTCCTTTTAGGGACGGTTCTCGCGGGCTTCAGACGACTGATTCCCTTCATGGGGCTTTTTGTTTTTCTCCAGGTATTGCACTCGCCGGCTGCTAAGGCAGGAGAACTGGTGGTGACTGTTTCCGGTGTTTCTGGACCTTGGGAATGGGTCAATGGAGGTCTCAATACGCAGTTCCCGTACGGCCAAACCGCCCACGACTTTGCACCACCGACAGTGGTGACAGCAAATCCATCGGCCGGCATCCCCTTCACTGTCGGCAATCAACTCACACTCGCTTACGTCTCCGGACTATGGGACATCGGCGACGGGAATTCGGTCGATGCGAATGGCGATCCTGCGCAGGGTGTCATAACCTCGTACGCAGACGCTCAAAACCCCTACTGGGGACTTAATCCGAGCTACTGGTGTCTGTCTTCTGATTTCCCTCATTATCCTATGGCGTTGATGGGAGTTTTCACGGACTCGTCCGGAAGTATTATCGGAGTCCCATACGTCATCGGCGACAACCGTACGCTTATTGTTCCGGCCGGGGCAACCCAGTTGCAGTTGGGAGCGGAAGACAGTTATTTCGCCGACAACAGTGGATCTGTGAACATTAGTGTCACTGAAACTCCCGAACCCTCGACTCTCGTCCTATTGTGTGTCGGTGCGGTCGGGCTGGTCGGCTATGGCTTGCGGCGGCGAAGGGTAACGAGAACTGCCAAGCCAACGGCTTTCGATCAACAAGACGATCCGCCAATCCTGGCCTTCCCTTCGGAGTCGCGTCCAGCCAGCAGCGGGGCACGACGGGCAGCTTGATCGGGCGTGGCAGACCTGCCACCCAGCCATGAATCGACACAGCCGATACTCTGTGTTTTCTTGGGGGGACGGCGAGTATCGAACGCGCGTAAATTGCGCAATCTTCCATCTTTTCCGGCGGTTACTTCAGCAGTCGGGGCGTGCTATACTAAAGTATTCGTAACTGATTAGCGGAATGGAGGAGCAGACCCCAGCCCGCTTGCGGTTAGTCGATTTAGTCAGGAGACGGCCTCTCGTCCCCGCTGGGCCGGGTACCCCGGCCCAGCGGGGGCGGGATTAAATCGACAGACCGCAAACTGGCAGGGGTCGTCCACTTCGCTACGCTAAGATTTGGCGGCTCTCGAAAGGTTGAGATGACTAAGGTCGTTATACTCTGCGGCGGGCTGGGCACACGCTTGCGGGAGGAAACCGAGTTCCGACCCAAGCCCATGGTGGAAGTTGGCGGGCGGCCAATCCTCTGGCACATCATGAAGACCTATGCCCATTACGGCTTCCGGGAATTCGTGCTCTGCCTGGGCTATCGCGGCAACATGATTCGCGAGTACTTCCTCAACTACGAGGCGATGAGCAACGATTTCACGATCTCTTTAGGCGCGGACGGGCGGAAAATCGACTACCACGGCGCCCATGATGAGCAGGGGTTCCGCGTCACGTTGGTGAACACCGGGGCCGATACGATGACCGGCGGGCGGGTCAAACGCGTCGAGCCTTTTATCGATGGCGACCTCTTCATGGTGACCTATGGCGATGGACTGGCGGACATCGATATTCGCAAGCTCCTGAATTACCATTGCGCGCACGGAAAGATTGCCACTATCACCGCCGTGCGGCCCATGTCCCGCTTCGGCGTCCTCGAGATTGACAACTCGGGCCACGTGGAGACTTTCGCGGAGAAGCCCGAACTCGACGGTTGGGCCAGTGCCGGCTTTTTCGTCTTCCATCGACGTTTCTTTGAATACCTGGACGGCGGCGACGGGCAGATTATGGAGCAAGAGCCGCTGACTCGACTGGTCGCTGACGGCCAACTTGCCGGCTTCCGCCACGAAGGGTTCTTTTACGCCATGGACACGTACCGCGAGTACGAGGCCCTCAAAAAGATGTGGAATTCCGGCCAAGCACCTTGGAAGGTCTGGCAATGAGCGCGGCGGTTTTCTCGGCTTTTCGCGGTCGTTCCGTGTTCATCACTGGGCATACCGGCTTCAAGGGATCGTGGCTGTCGATCTGGCTGCATCGGTTGGGCGCACGGGTAACCGGCTATTCCCTGGCTCCGCCGACCGAGCCCAGCAACTTCATGGTCTCCGGCGTGCGCGATTTGCTGGCCGCACACCACGAGGCCGACCTGCGCGACAGTGGACGGCTTGAGGCGGCGCTGCGGACGGCTGAAGCCGATGTCGTCTTCCATCTTGCGGCGCAATCGCTCGTGCGGGAAAGCTACGCTCGGCCGCGCGAGACATTCGACGTCAACGTCATGGGCACGGTCAACATGCTGGAGGCCGTAAGAGGGCTGGGCCGCCCTTGCGTCGTGTTGGTGATCACCAGCGACAAGTGCTACGAGAACCACGAACAAGTTTGGGGTTATCGCGAGGTCGATGCCCTGGGTGGCCACGATCCCTATAGTGCCAGCAAAGGCGCCGCGGAAATCGTCGCCGCCTCCTACCGGCGTTCGTTCTTCCCGCCCCAGCGGCTGCAGCAGCATGCCGTGAAGCTGGCCACGGCGCGGGCAGGCAACGTGATTGGCGGCGGCGACTGGGCCAAAGACCGGATCGTCACCGACATCGTCCGCCACCTGCGTGTCGGCGAGCCGGTCCCCGTTCGCAGTCCCCGCGCCGTGCGTCCCTGGCAACATGTCCTGGAACCGCTCAGCGGCTACCTGACGCTGGCCGCGCGGATGCTGCAATGCGAGGAGCCATCCCTATGCGACGGCTGGAATTTCGGTCCTTTGCCGGGCGAGGAGCTTTCCGTCGGCCAACTGGCGGAACGTTTCATCCAGGCCTGGGGGGCGGGAAGTTGGAGCGACGTGAGCAATCCCAGTCAACCGCATGAGGCGGGCGTACTCCGTTTGAGCATCGATAAGGCCATCCACCACCTCCCTTGGCGTCCGCGTTGGGGAGTGGCCGAAGCCGTCCGGCGGACGGCCGAGTGGTTCCGCTGCTTTTACGCAAGTCCTTCGCCGGACGCATTGGCCGCCTGCCGGCGGGATATTGACGCCTATACGAATTCAGACTAAGTTTCACTGTTCACGTCCCGGAAATCCAAGTCGGAAATCCGATTTTCGACGAGCCGTAGCAAGTTTCCCATGAATTTATTCGAACTGAAGACTGCGTATCAATCAGGCGTCATTTCGAAACAACAGTACATCGACGAGATGCACTGCCTCCATCGCGCATTGTTCGACTATGTGGCGTTCATGCGCGACACCGACATCGCCGAGATCGTCATCACGGGCGAACAAGTCACCATGACCACCAAGGCGTCCGGTATACGGTTGGCCTGCGATCCCGCCGACGCGCGCATCATTCCCATTGAAATACTCAATTTCGGCACCTATGAGAAAAACGAACTGGACATAATCGCGCGGCTGATGGAAAACGACTTCACGGTTTGGGACATTGGCGGCAACGTGGGCTGGCACGCGATCAATCTGGCAAGGTCCTTCCCGAAGGCCCACATTTTGGCCTTTGAACCGATTCCTTCCACGTTCGAGCAGTTGACGAAGAACGTGGCAATGAATGGGACGCCAAACATTCTCCTCCATAATTTTGGGTTCTCGAACAAAAGCGAGGTTTTGACCTTTTACTTCTATCCCGAATGTTCGGGCAATGCTTCGATTGTGAATCTTTCCCAGAAAGCAAGCGTGCGCACTCTCCCCTGCTCCGTGAGGACTATCGATGAATTTTCCGCGGAAAAAGGCCTGAAAGTGGATTTCATCAAGTGCGATGTCGAGGGGGCCGAACTGTTTGTTTTCCAGGGAGGTGTTAAGACCATCTCGCGCGACAAGCCTGTCATTTTCACCGAAATGGTGCGCAAATGGTCGGCTAAATTCAACTATCACCCCAACCAGATCATCGAGCTCCTGCGCGGCATTGGCTACCGTTGTTTTCGCGCGGAGGGCAACGCACTCGTTGAGTTCCCTGTCATGGACGAGAACACGGCGGAGACCAATTTCTTTTTCCTTCACGCCCTCAAGCATGCGGGGCTCATCGAGGCCGCGGGCCGGAGCGGGAAGGAAGTGGAGGCCAGGTGAAACGATGGCATTTCCGCGTTGGGTCGCTTATGTGCCCGCCGACGTGCCGTTTGTGCAAATTGACGGCTGGGATGTGGCGATGCTAGCTGCCGTGAAAAAGAGTCAACGTAATGAACAGCGACGAAAATAATAAGCCTGGTTCGATGAGAGTCGCCCTTGTGAACGCTCCCGCGTATTCCATCGGCGGAGCCTCCCGCCGGACGGTCTATTTTCCCATTGGCTTGCTGTCGATTGGCGCAACGTTGCGCAAGCACGGCCGTGCGGTCCGCGTTTTCGACCTCAACAACATGCAGATCGATGCGTTCGAGCCGCATCTCAATGCTGTTTTCGCGCTATGGTTGGCCGAGTTCAGGCCTCGGGTTGTTGGTATTGGCGGCCTGTTTTCCGGGGCGTGGCCCTTCCAGAAGCAGATTGCGCAATGCGTGCGGCGGGTGCTGCCGGAGGCTGCAATTGTCTTGGGCGGTATTCATGCGACCATGTTCTCGCGTGAAATCCTCGATCGGTATCCGTTTATCGACTACGTTGTTATTGGCGAAGGCGAAGAAACGATGCAAACTCTCCTGGAACGGCTTGAGGCCGGATCGGACCTCGCCGACGTGGACGGGTTGGTCTATAGAACGAATGGCGCCGTTCAGGTTAACCCCAAGACGAAGTATTCCAACCTCGATTTCCTGCCCCCACCGGATTACTCGCTCATTGATGTCCGTGAATACCAGTTCCAGTCTGAGGATTGGTGGTCGCCCCGCAAGCTACCGGTCGGGCAGCCGTTTCCGATTCTGACCAGCCGGAGTTGTCCCAAGCGTTGCTCCTTCTGCTCGATGCATTTGGTTCATGGACCGCGAATCCGCTTTTGTGATCCCGTGTTGATTGCCGATGAAATAGAGCGCCTCCATGACTCCTTTGGCACAACCTATTTTGAAGTCATGGACGACAACCTCACGTATAGCCGGGAACACGTCCTGAGATTATGCTCGGAAATCCTGCGACGCAAACTGAGGATCCAGTTTTGCACGCCGAACGGGGTTGCCGTCAAAGGATTGGACAGCGAAGTGGTTGGCGCAATGGTCGAAGCCGGCTTGGTCCGCATCTGCCTGGCTGTCGAAAGTGGTTCGTTGACGATACGTAACCGGGCTATCGGCAAAGGGTTGAGCGACCAGGACATTTGGGCGGCCATCGAGGCCTGCGTGGAATATCCAGAGCTGTTTGTTGCCGGATTCTTCGTGCTCGGGATGCCGCAGGAGACGCGCGAGTCGCTGGCCGAAACGGTCCAACTCGCCTGCGCCCTTCCACTGGACAAGGCTTATGCTTTCTTTGCCACGCCTTATCCGGGCACAGTGCTCTATCGCTGGTGTACTGAAGGCGAACTTATCGAGGCCGGCGATCTTCTCGAGAGTCCCGGCCTCAAGTGTGATGCGGAATTGCCGCATTTCGTTCCCGTCAATGTTTCGTTATCGGATCTGGTGCAGGCGAGGGATGCCATCATGAGCCATTATCGAAGCAAGCGGGCAGCAACGAGAGTCGCGGACAACCGGCCGTTTCGATACGTACAAGAGCGAAAATGACTTGCATAACAGCGAACCCGAGACCAGATCGGAGCGAAAGACGATGATGAAGACCAAGATTCTCGACTGTACCATCCGCGACGGCGGGCACTTGAACCAGTGGCAGTTCGACCCCAGTTGCGTCAAAGCCGCTTACTACGCGGCCCTCAAGAGCGGCGTCGACTACTTCGAGGCCGGCTACCGCTATCCCGAGGGCAAGAAGAAGTTGGGCTGCTTTGCCCACAGCACCGATGCGCTTCTGAACGAACTGTTCGTGGCTTCGGCAGACTGCAAGCTCTCGGTTATGGTCGATGCCGGCAAATGTGAAACCTCGCAGTTCCAGGAGTGCCGGCCGGAGAAAACGCCGCTGCGGGCCGTGCGGGTGGCGGCCTATCCCTACGAATTGGAAAAGGCCACGCGGATGGTCGAGGAATTGCACGGCCTGGGTTACGAGACGTTCATAAACCTGATGGCGTCTTCGGAATTGTCCGCGGAAAACTATGGTTTTCTCGAAGCCTGGAGGAAAAAAGAACTCCTCGCGGGCATTTACTTCGCCGACAGTTTCGGCTCATTCATTCCGCGCGATATCTCGCGGCAGATGGAGAAACTCAAGACTGTGGGCTTTCAGCGGGTCGGGTTTCACGCCCACAACAACCTGCAGATGGCCTTTGCCAACACGCTGCAGGCCATCAAGGACGGCGCGGTATGCGTGGACGCATCCATTTACGGTATGGGGCGGGGAGCCGGGAATCTTCCCATTGAAATTCTGCTTGGTTACCTGGAGAAGCTGGGCGAAAGCGACTACAATACCGTTCCCTATTTGGACGTTATCGAGCGATACTTCCTCAAGTGCTTTCGCGAAATCGGTTGGGGCTACAGCCTGGAATCGCTCATGGGCGGCTTGGCGAACATCCATCCTTATTACGTCGAGAACCTGTTCAAGAACAAGCTCTACACGGTTGACGAGATATGGAACGCCCTGCAACTCATCAAGGAGCGATGCCCCATTTCTTTTTCGATTGACAAGCTGGGCGAGGCCCTGGAGCGTCGGTTTTACACGCCACTCACGCCAGAACGGACCGAGACGGTTCATCGCGCGCTCATCAACGAATTGAGTATCATTCCGGCGGCGGACGCCGTGCCCGTCGATAGTTTCAAGCTAAAAGATCAGTTCAAGGGCTGCAAATTCATGGTCATCGCCACCGGCCCTTCCCTTTTGAAGCACCAGGAGCAAATATTGGAGTTCAAGAAGCGGGAGAACTGCGTCGCCATCGGGGTGAACAATCTTCAGAACCTCTTCGAGCCGGAATTCCACCTCTTTGTCAGCCGCAAGCGTTTTCGGCAGTACGCCGCCCAGGTGGCGCCTTCGAGCACATTGCTTGTCCCTTCCTTCTTTGGGGCGACATTGCTCAATGAGAACTACAAGGGGCCGTATCATTTCTTCGATGTTCACGTGCCCTGCGAACCGGAGTTGCCACCGATCATGGACTCCAAGCAGTACTGCCTCAGCCTCAATGTCGCCGTCTCGGCCATTCTGCTCGCCTATTCCATGGGGGCGAGCACGATCTACGCCGTGGGCATGGACGGCTATGTTGACGAGTTTGACAAGAACCTGGTCTACTTCTATAACGAGGACAGCCGCATCGAGGACAAGGAAACGGCGAACTTTCGCTACGAAAAACTGGTCCGGGAACTGGATCGCGTGAACGCTTTCCTGCAGACACAATCCGTGCCCTTCTTTATTTCCACCCCGACTTCACACAAGAAATATTACCGTGCGCTCAAATAGCTCCGCTTGTGGCAAGAGAAAGAACGAATATGATTGATTTTCATGGCAAGACGGCATTGATCACCGGCGGTTCGCGCGGCATTGGTCGCGCCTGTGCCCTCACTCTGGCCCGCTACGGCTGCCAGGTGGCCGTCAATTACCTGAGTAACGAAGCGGCGGCAAACGAGGTCGTCGAAACCGCGCGCCAGGCTGGAACCGTGGCGCGGGCTTATCAGGCTGACGTGACTCAAGTGGCACAGATCCAATCGCTGGTGCAAGCGGTAGTCAGAGATTTCGGAAGCATTGACATTCTGATCAATAGTGCCGGGATCGCCCAGATCGTCGCCGTGCAGGATCTTACGGAAGAGGACTGGGACCACATGATGAGCGTCAATCTCAAGGGTGCCTTCTTTTGCTGCCAGGCGGTCCTGGCACAGATGCAGATTCAGAAGAGCGGGCGCATCGTCAATGTCGCCTCGACCGCCGGTCAGATGGGCGGGTTTATCGTAGGGGTCAACTACTCGGCTTCGAAGGCCGGGGTCATATGCTTGACCAAATCGCTCGCTAAATATGCCATTCCGTATGGGGTGGCCGTGAACTGCGTCGCCCCGGGGCTGATTGACACCGAAATGACCGCTTCCTATCCGCCGGAGCGGGTAAAATCCTTGGTTGCCTCCATTCCCATGGGACGGATGGGGTCGGCCCAGGACGTGGCCAACGGAGTCGCTTTCCTGGCCTCCGACGCCGCCGGGTATATCACCGGAACAACTCTCTACATTAATGGCGGAACTTATTTGGGATAGGAACGAATATGCACTCTCTATTTGACATTTCCAACAAGAAAGCAATTGTGACCGGCGCAGCCGCCGGGCTTGGCAAGGCCATGGCCGAAGCCCTCCATGAAGCGGGCGTTGAAGTCGCTATCATTGATATTTCCCCGCAAGCTGCGGATGTTGCCGCCCAGATGGGAAAGTCCGGGCCACGCGCGCATGCGGTGCAGGCGGACCTGAGCAAACGCGACCAGCTCAAGGGCGCTTTTGACGAGGCGCTGCAAAAGCTCGGCGGCGGCCTCGACATTGTGATCAACGATGCCGGTGCGATGAAACGCCACAAGTGCGAAGAGTTTCCGATTGAGGACTGGGATTTGGTCCTCGAGGTCAACCTGACGGCGGTTTTCCAGTTGTGCCAGTTTGCCGGGCGAGTGATGCTCAAGCAAGGCCGTGGAAAGATCATCAATGTCGCGTCGATGCTCAGTTTTAGCGGCGGCCTTACCGTGCCTGCCTATGCCGCCAGCAAGGGCGGTGTGGCCCAACTCACCAAAGCCCTGGCCAATGAATGGGCGGGACGCGGCGTGAATGTCAACGCCATCGCGCCGGGCTTCATGGCCACGGCGTTGACGGCGGCGCTGGTGGGCAACCCCAACCGTGAGCCGGACATTCTCGCGCGTGTGCCCGCGGGCCGATGGGGCACACCGGCAGATCTTAAGGGATCCATTCTCTATCTCGCGTCGCCCGCGTCCGATTTCATTCACGGCATCATTCTGCCCATTGACGGCGGATACCTGGCGCGGTAGCCCGCTTCCCCAAGAGAATAAGCCAATGATCAAGGTTTCCGATTACGTTATTGACCAGGTGGTCCGCGAAGGCGTCAAGCACGTGTTCATGGTGTCCGGCGGCGGCGGTATGTTCTTGATCGAATCGCTGGGCTTGCGCAAGGACGTTGAGTTCGTCTGCAACCACCACGAGCAAGCTGTGGCCATGGCTGCCGACGCCTATGGACGGGTAACCGGTAATTTGGGCGTGGCGCTCGTGACTACCGGGCCCGCCGGCACCAACGCCCTGACCGGGCTGATGTGCGCCTGGACCGACTCCGTCCCCTTGCTTGTCCTCTCGGGCCAGGCCAAGACCACGTCGCTGATTGGCGACACCGGCCTTCGGCAGCGTGGCTTTCACGAAGCCAACATCACGAAAATCGTCGCGCCAGTCACCAAATATGCCGTGACGGTGCTTGATCCCCGACAGATCGCCTACCATGTGAGGAAGGCGATCTTTCTGGCCAAGGAGGGACGGCCCGGCCCGGTCTGGGTCGATATTCCTCTTGATGTTCAGGGAGCCGCGGTTGATCCGGCGCAGCTCATTCCCTTCGAGCCTGAAAAGGAATTCCCCGCCCCCGTCGGCCCGGCGCCGGCTGCGGAGATCGCCCAAATCGTTGACCGCTTGGAGCGCGCCAGGCGTCCCATTATTTTGGCCGGGCACGGTATCAAACTGGCGAACCGCAAAGAGGCCTTCCTGCGTTTGGCTGAGACGGGCAAAATTCCGGTTGTCACTTCGCGCAATGGCTTTGACATCATCCAGCACGACCACCCTCTTTGTGCCGGTCTGATTGGCAACTTTGGCCAGCGCGCCGCTAATTTTGCGGTACAGAACGCCGATCTCCTCCTGTGCCTTGGGTGCAGGCTGGCCCCCACCGCGGTCGGCTACGAAACCGACTTGTTCGCTCGGCAGGCAGTTAAGATCGTCGTGGATGTTGACAAGAACCAGCTCAAGCACGCGGCGATCCGCGTTGATTTGCCCGTACATGCCGACCTGAGGATCTTTGTAGATCAGCTCCAGTCCGCCTTGAAGAGCGAAGCCTTGCCCGATTTCGGTCCGTGGCTGGCTACAATCCATCATTGGCGGGAGATTTTTCCCAACGTGCCGGCGGCGATGCGCACCCAGGAGCGCTATGTCAATCCCTACTATTTTTACGAGGTCCTGTCCGAGGAAATGTCGGCGGCCGACACGCTCGTATGGGATCAGGGAGCGGCGTATCATTGCGCCGCGGTTGCATTCAAGACCCGGCAAGGCCAGCGCGCATTCAGCGCCGATGGCTTCACGCCGATGGGCTACGGTCTTCCAGCCGCGATTGGCGCGTGTTTTGCCAGCGGCAAGAAGCGTTTGGTCTGCGTACATGGCGATGGCGGCCTGCAGTTGAACGTTCAGGAACTGCAAACGGTTTGGCATCACCAATTGCCCATCAAGCTGTTTGTGTTCAGCAACCAGGGCTACACCAGCATTAAACACACGCAGCGACAGTATTTTAATGGGCATCTCGTGGGCAGCGACCCTGCCAGCGGATTATCCTGTCCGGACACGCTCAAGATTGCCGCTGGCTTCCGATTGCCGGCTACTCGCGTAGAAAACCATACGGGCCTGCGCGCGGCCATTCGAGAAGCCCTCGCTACGGAAGGCCCCTTTGTCGTGGACGTGGTCCTCGATCCTTTGCAGCCCATCGAACCGCGCATAAAATCCGAACGATTGCCGGATGGACGGATGGTTTCCAAGCCGCTGGAGGACATGTATCCCTATCTCGATCGCGAAGTATTCCACAAAGAGATGATCATTCCTCCCATCTCCTAGCAAGCGTCGGATGCAAGTGCGGATATGCGCGGTGTGAAATGTCGATGCCCTTCCTCTTGAAGAATGCTATCTTCGACCTCGACGGAACCTTGGTGGATTCGTCCGTTGACATACTCAATTGCCTGGCGTCCGCGTATGCCGCCAACGCCGTTGAGGGCATCGATGCGGCCGCTATCGACAAATCGGTTATCGGGCCGCCTCTGTGGCAGTTGATCCGAAACCTCTCCCCGGAACTCGCCGACGATCGGATTGCGCGGATCGTGACTTGTTATCGAGCGGCCTATGACACGTGTGCCATGCCGGATACTCATCCTTGCATCGGCGTTCCAGAGCTCCTGCGGTATTTGCGCGCCGCCGCCGTCAAACTCATGGTGGCAACCAATAAGCCAAGCTTGGCCACGCGGAGGGTTTTGCAGAAAACGTCGCTGGCGGATTACTTCATGGACGTGATCACGGTGGATACGGCGCCTGCAAGCGATAGGAGCAAGCATGGCATGGTGTGTCACCTCGTTGAAAAGTGGCGGTTGGAAAAGGAAACCACTTGGGTCATCGGCGATGGCGTCGGCGATATCGGGGCGGCCCGCAGTAACGGCCTTCACAGTATTGCCGTGCTTTCGGGATACGGGAAACCCGGCGAATTGAGGGAGAGCGGCGCGACAGTAATTCTCGAGTCATTGAACGATCTTCTGAGTTGCGGGCAGTTTTCCGTTCTCAAGTCCGAGTCTTGCTAGAGGGTGGTCGATGTTGCCAGGCGCTTTGAATATGCTATATTAAAAGGTTCGTCTGAAAAGGCTGACATGAGCAAGGTCGTTTCTCTGGGAAACCGGCCGCCGCCAGCCGAGAAGCCTGTACCGTGGACATCCCGTCGTACTGCCAATCCCTATGAGACATCCGGTTGTGGAAGAAGATATGCGCAGGATTACGGCGGCAGACTTGCCCTGGTCGGCCCTGGGCGGCAAGACCGTGCTGGTCACGGGGGCCAACGGTTTTGTGCCGGCCTACCTGGTGGAAACGCTGCTTTACTTGAATGAAACGCGGCCAAGCCCCAAAATCCGGATTGTGGGGCTGGTGCGAAACGCCGAAAAGGCCACGGCCCGCTTCATGTCCTACCGCGGTCGTACGGACCTGGAATTCGTCGTGCAGGATGTCGCCCGGCCTTTGCAATTTGCCGATCGCGTCGATTACATCATTCATGCCGCCAGCCAAGCCAGTCCCAAGTATTTCGGCAACGACCCGGTCGGCACCCTGCTTCCCAACGTTCTGGGTACGCACTACCTGCTCGAGCGGGCCCGAGACGACCGCGCCGCCGCCTTCCTCTTTGTCAGCGGGGGAGAAGTCTACGGCCAGGTCGGCGAGGGGCAGATTCCGACCGATGAGCAGGCATTCGGCTGCCTGGCGCCTACCGAGGTGCGGTCCTGTTATGCCGAGAGCAAGCGGATGGGCGAGACGATGTGCGTCTGCTGGCATCAGCAATATGGCGTGCCGGCAAAAATCGTGCGGCTTTACCACGCCTACGGGCCGGGCATGAGTCTCAGCGACGGCCGCGTCTTTGCCGACTTCGTGGCCGACATCCTTGAGGGCCGTGACATCCACATGAAAAGCGATGGCAGTGCCCGGCGGGTCTTCTGCTACCTGGCGGATGCGGCCATCGGCTTTTTCACGGTACTGTTGCAGGGCGAGCCGGGGCAGGCCTATAATCTGGGGGACGATCGCGAAGAGGTCAGCATTCGCCAATTGGCCGAACGCCTGGCGGCATGGTTTCCCGAGAAGAATCTGAAGGTCGTTTGCGAGCAGCGCGCAGAAGGCAAGTCGTATTTGGCTAGCAAGATTGCCCGCCATTTGCCGGACGTGCGGAAGATTCGCGCCTTGGGCTGGTCGCCGGCGACCACCTTGGAAGAAGGCTTCCGCCGGACCGTACGGAGTTTTCAATGATCCTTGCCGAATCGGAGCATCGATGTGAAGACGATTAGCATCGTGACGCCCTGCTACAATGAAGAGCTCAGCATCGAGTACTGCTACGCGGCCGTGAAGCAGTTGTTCGAGAAGGAACTCTCCGGCTATGATCGTGAGCACATCTTTTGCGACAATAGTTCGCATGACAAGACTGTGCCCATGTTGCGGGAAATCGCCGCTAGAGATCCGCACGTTCGCGTAATCCTGAACGCGCGGAACTTCGGTGGATTTCGCTCCATGTTCAACGGCATGATGGCCGCCTCCGGCGACGCGGTGATTTGTTTCCTCCCGGTCGACCTGCAAGACCCGCCGGAAATCATCCCGCAATTCGTGAAGAAGTGGGAAGAGGGCTACGACATCGCCTACGGCATTCGCGCCGAGCGGGAGGAATCGTGGCTGCTGCGGAACATCCGCGGCGTCTACTACCGACTGGTCACCAAGCTCGCCGACTTCGCCATCCCGCGAAACGTGGGGGAGTTCCAGCTCGTCGATCGCCGCGTCATCGACGCCCTGCGGCAGTTCGACGATTACTACCCTTACGTCCGAGGAATGATCGCATCCTGCGGCTTCAAGTCGGTCGGTATTCCCTACAAGTGGCTGGCCCGCAAGCACGGCGTATCGTCGACGAGTCTCTACCGGTTGATCGACGAGGGTCTCAACGGGCTGATCTCCTGCACCAATGTGCCCTTGCGATTGTGCATGTTCTTCGGTTTTGGCGTGGCGGGCTGCAGTATTCTTTACGCCGTGGTGGGCTTCGTGCTGGGGGTGATTTTCTTCAGGCAATTGGCACCGGCCGGCATACCCCTCTTGATCGTCAGCTTGTTCTTCTTTTCCGGCGTGCAACTGTTCTTCCTGGGTGCGATCGGCGAGTATATCAGTGCCATCCATTTTCAAGTCCGCAAGCGGCCGTTGGTCATCGAGCGGGAGCGGATCAACTTTCCGCCGCTGCATCCTTTTCCGTCGGCCACCGAGAGCGCAGCGGGAAGCGGACCGCGGGTGGAAACGCCAGCCCACCCGGATGCAAACGCCTTGCAGTAGGATTGTCCGGCGAGCAAGAGAGGCCACCCCATGAATTCCGGCAATTCGGCCCAATATTGAGGTGAAAGGTGATGCCAAGCTCGGAAGAAATTCGCCGCGAAATCCTTAATCTGGTTGCCGAGTACCACCAGGCGGCTTTCATTCCGCGGCCGTTCGTCCCCGGCGAGACGCCCGTTCGCTACGCCGGCCGCGTCTTCGATGCGGAAGAACTGCAATTGGCCGTCGAGGCCTGCCTCGATTTCTGGCTTACGGCCGGCCGTTTCACCGAACAGTTCGAGAGCACGCTGGCCGAGCGGATGGACCGCGATACGGCCCTGCTGGTCAATTCGGGATCGTCGGCCAACCTCGTGGCTTTCAGCGCCCTCACGTCGCCGCAACTGAAAGACCGCCGCGTGCGCCCCGGCGACGAAGTCATCACCGTGGCCGCGGGCTTCCCCACGACCGTCAACCCCATCATCCAGAACCGGGCCGTCCCTGTCTTTGTCGACGTGGAACTGGCCAGCTACGTGCCCACGGTCGAGGCCGTCGCCGCAGCCATCACGCCCAAGACCCGCGCCGTGATGATCGCCCACACTATGGGCATTCCCTTCGACGCCAAGGCCGTGGCCGAACTGTGCCGGCAACACGGCCTGTGGCTGATCGAGGATTGTTGTGACGCGCTGGGGGCGAAGTTGCACGGCCGGCCGGCCGGCACTTTCGGCGATTTGGCAACCTTGTCGTTCTACCCGGCCCACCAGATCACGATGGGCGAAGGTGGGGCGGTGGTGGTGGAAGACGAATCGCTGGCGCGGATCGCCCGCTCCTTCCGCGACTGGGGACGCGACTGCTATTGCAGCGGCGGCGAGAATAACACTTGCGGCAAACGCTTCAGCCAGCAGTTCGGCACGCTGCCCTTGGGCTACGACCACAAGTACGTCTATTCGCATGTCGGCTACAACCTGAAGGTGACCGACATCCAGGCGGCCATCGGTTGCGCGCAATTGAAGAAACTCGACGGCTTCATCGCCGCGCGGCGGAAGAATTGGACCGCGTTGCACGGAATTCTATCGCCCTACCAGGACCGACTCCTGCTGCCGGAGACCCCGCCGCATAGCGAGCCGTGCTATTTCGGCTTCGTGATCACGGTCCGCGAGGATGCCGGTTTTGCGCGGAGTGAACTGGTCAACAGCCTGGAGGCGGCCAAGATCGAGACCCGCAACCTTTTCTGCGGCAATCTCATGCGGCATCCGGCCTACGAGGAAGTCGAGTACCGCGTCAGCGGCGATCTGGGCAAGACCGACATTATCATGAACAACACGTTCTTTATCGGCGTCTATCCGGGCATGACGGACGAGCATTTGGCCTATATCGGCGAAGTGTTCCAGCAATTTATCAAGGGCAAATAGTCCCCACGCCGTGCGGCAGAGCGTGGCAGGTAGTCCCGTCTCCCTCCGGGAGAGGGTTAAGGTGAGGGCAAATTGACAAAAGGGAATTGACATGCCGATGCCGGTGAAATTTGCGGCCGAGGTAACCAGAGTCCTTCGGCATGGCGACGACGTGGCGACCTACGAGTTTCGCTGCCTCATGCCGCGGCCGCGCTGGAAGCCGGGACAGTTCCTGCACCTGGCCCTGGATGCTTATGATCCGGCCGGGCATTGGCCGGATTCGCGATGTTTTACCATGGCCAGCGGTTCGCTGGAGAAAGACCACGTTCGGTTGACGATTGCCACCAAAGGCCGCTTCACGCGCCGCATTCTTGCCGAATTGCAGCCCGGCCGACGGGTCTGGATGAAGGCGCCCTACGGCGAGTTCATCGTTCGCACTTCGCTGGAGCACGATGTGGTGCTGATTGCCGGCGGCACGGGAATCACGCCCTTTGTAGCCTTCATGGAGGATGCCCTGGTCAAGGGTTTGGAAGGCAAGGTCTGGTTGCACTACGGCGCCCGCAGCCAGGACTTGCTCGTCTTTCGCGATTTCGCCGAGCGTTGCGCGCGGCAGTTTCCCGCGTTCCGCCTGCAATGTTACGCCGAAACGGCAGCTACGGGGGCGACGATCGCGGGCCGGATCGATCTTGACCGCGCCGTGGCCTGCGCCGGCCCAACGGCCGCGTATTACTTATGCGGTCCCCAGGAAATGATCAACGCCTTCCGCGCGCGCTTGCTGCAAAAACACGGGGTCCCTCAGTCAAGCGTGAAGATCGATGCCTGGGAATAAGGACCGCCACGGAAACAAGTGTCGCCTCCAATGTAGTAGGCACACGGCATGTGCCTGCTACAAATTTTCTCGCGCGGGCAAGTCGTTAACCGCGCGGCCGGACCGGCACGGCGGGTTCCAAGTTGCCGCCAGCTTGCGGCTGCAGTTTCCAAAGGTCCATGCCGTATACTTGCTGTTCCAGTGAATAACGTTGCCGAATGGCGGAAAGCACGGGAAGGTAAATATCGTCGGCGGTGGTGTTGAAAAGGGTTCGCGGCGATTCATGTGGGCAGACAATATAGTCCGGCGGATTTGCCAGAATCTCTTGAATCAGGCCGTTCAGAAGCTCCTTGGTCAACAGGCTTGCAATGAGCGGGCAATATCGGTACCGGGGGGCAATATCCGCCTCGACAAGGTAGGAAGTTTCTCGCAGATCAATCATCGCCACCTTGGTGTGACCGTCGGCAGTCAACTTCTTCAACAGCGATGTCACTGCGCGGAACTGCGTAATGAAGCCGTCGGCCTCCTTGGGCAATAGCGCATCGTGGCGAGACTCGAAGAGATAGTTCCTGTTGTCGGTCAGAACTTCCGGCGGCACGCCCAGCATGTACGACTGGTAGCGCCCGGGGTACTGCTGGAAGGCGGGGTTCGCACATAAAGCCGTTAACACCGCGAAAGCCGCCGCTGCCGGGAACATTCTCAGCGACATATCTACCGCCGGTTGCGGCGGCGCATCATGCGTTTGCACGTAGCGAACGACATTTTGATACAAGCGGGCGACCACGCTTGTCGCCAGGATGCAGGCGGGCACCGATACGTTGTTCATATAGACCGGGTCCGATCTGCCGATGAACAACAGGAGGGTGGCCATGCCATACGCCGCCACGAGGGCGAGGACTACGTCCTCGGCGCTCATCCGTCGTGTCAGCCACTTGATGAACGACGCGGCGAGAGTGCCCAGATAAAAACCCAGCAGGAGCGTCAGGAGCACGTAGTTGCCCCATGTGGTCATGGTGGCGGCGATGGGCAAATCGGAAATCCCGCCGCCATAGCTGATGACCCCTTCGAGCCAGCCCGTCCAGAACTTGCGCGTCAACAAAGTCCCACGACTGGCAATGGCGAGTCCGCCCAGCAGGACTACCAAGAATCCGGCGAGCGCGGATGCGGTCAAGACAACCATGCCGCGCCGACTGCAGCGCGAGGCAGCCATGCGCGGGACTGCGGCGAGGTACAGGAAAAGGCATACCACAATATACAGGCCGATATCCGTGGAGAACAAGAGCGCGAGCCCCGTAATCCCGCCGAGGACTGGTCCAAACCATGCCTTTCCGCTGCGGGCGTGGAATAAGCAGGCTGAGAAAAAGAAAATGTCGATGCTATATCGCATCACCGTTCCCTGCGGAAGGGCCCAGAGGTGCGAGCCCATCATGCCGCCGAAACCCTGGATCGCCAGCGTCAAGAACAGTCCCAAGAAGGCCCACGATGCGCGGCCGAGGAGATATCGCAGGAACAAATACAGGGCAATATAGTAGACACAGCCCCAAGTTGTGGCCATTTCCAGCGCCAGGTGGTAGCTCAGGGCCGTCCCCTGGGAAAGCCAGGCCAGGACGATCGGCCAGGCCACCCCGTACTGCGTATAAAAATCGGTACCCAGCGCCATGCCGTGCCGGTAGGCCAATGCCGGCCCCATCACGTAGAAGTCCCAGTGCTGATAGGTGTCGAGGAGAAAGGTCCGCCCCGACAACTCCGCCAGGCGAGAAACGCCCACGAACTCGATCACGATCACAGCGGCCAGAACGGCGGCCACAACGCTGCCATAGGCCTGCGTGAACTTCTCCAAGCCGTGTGCCAAACCCGCAAGACGATCATCGCAAACGTACGCGGCCACCAGGAACAGGAAGCCGAAGACGGCGGCCAGAAGATTCAACGTAGGCGACCTCATCCACAGCATGGGCAGCAGAATGATCGCGGCCGCGACAGGGAAATGCGCGAACAGCACAACCCGCACGAACTGTGGCGACTCGCCATTGGACGAACGCAGACGCCGTGTCCACAAGAAGCAGACCGTTAGGGCCAAGAGTATGCAGAACAAGGCGCCGCCCAAATAGATCGGTCTGTCGTAATCGAGCTGGAAGAGCTGCAATGCAATCGACGTGTAGCGTTTCAACATCTCAGGATCCGGCGCCCTTTTCCAGTAGGTCCGCCATAACCAGATCATACTTTCCACGCTTGCTATCGTCGCCAACAGGGTCGGGCCGGCAATCCAGGCCTCGCTCAGGCGCAGGCCAGGCGCGCCGGCCTCAGCCGGCTTGGAATGTTCCAGAGCTTGCTGCCCGTCTTGTTTTTGCTCGCGTCGTTTCGACATCCTCTTATTTCCTTCGGAAAACCATGATATACGGCAGCCGCCAGTAATTCTGCACGCTGGGCACGTTGGGAAACGGCGTCAATTTCCAGTTAATGTCTAATTCAGTCGGCTTGGTCGGCGGCACGTACTTCGCGATCTGGTCGTCCCAAAGATGAGCCGTTTCCAAGGGGGAACGCGGTTCGAGAATTCCGACCACTCGATAGTACTTGTCGAGATAATCCCCCGCCCAGCGGAGAATCTCCGTCTCCGAACTGGGTTGCGTCAGCCACGAATAGTGGACGTTGGCAAAGACAAAGTACTTTGGCTCTGACTTTTCGATCTCCGCGATCATTTCCTTCTGCATCTTCAAGGCCAACGGCTGTGCTTCGACGAGACCGTAAGTATAGATGTAACCCGTGGCCGAATGCCGTTGGGCGTCAAAGAAGATTTCCGGCTCCGAACCGAGCACGGCGATCGTATCGTCCGCTTCCGTGCGAGCTTTCAAGTACTCGGCAATCGCCGGGCACTCCAGGAAAGGGTTGCCCAAATAGGTCAGCCGGCAGGCCTGGAGTGGCTTCCATGTAAAGAAGAACGCGCTCTGCGCCCATACGGTCCAACCCACCGCCGCCAACACAACTAACGCCATCGACGCCGGTAAGGGACCGAATCCGCCCGCCACGGCCGGCGGCGGCTCGGGCTTGCCAGGCTTGGTACGCCCCCGCTTCTGCCGCGCGGCCGATGCCGGAGAATGACTGGCAACCGCGGCAGGCTGCATTGTATCTCCAGCCCAGAAGCGGCCGCAAGCCAAGTCCCAGAGCAGCCGGCAACCGACCCCGACCAACAACGCCACGGCGGGGAGCATGGTGATGAAATAGTGCTCGCGGAAGTAGAAGCCCGGGCAGACGCAAAAGAACGAGAAGACCAGCCATGCGAACACGAACGACCGCAGACCCGGCTTGCCCCGCCCCAAAATAGCCACACCGGCAATTCCAACCAGTGCCAGCAACGCCATTGGCCAGTTTGCGAAGACCACGCCGCCGCCATGTTGCCGCAGGCTTAGCCAAGCGTACGCTAGCGGAATGTTCTGCACGTATTTCGACGCGTACTCGACCGTCCAGAACCAGAACTTCTCCCACACGCCGGCCCGCCAGAGCCAGAAGCAAGTCAAACCGTAAGGTAGCACCGCGGCCAGCGAATACAGACCCAAGGCTGCGGGCAATCGCTTGCGCGGGTAGACGGCCAGCCGCAGCCCGAGCAACAATAGATATCCGCCGCCAAACATCATCAAAAACACGCCTTGCTGCTTCATCAGAAAAGCGATTCCCATCAACAGCCCGCTGGCCAGCGCCTGCCACAAGTGGCCCGATTGCAGGTGCCGCCAGAGCAGATAGGTCCCTGCCAGCCCGAAGAAGGCCACGAAATGCGTGGCGTGGGCCGCCATGCCCAGGAAGGCCGGACTTTCCGACAGGATCGCATAGGCGATAGCCGCCATGCCCGCCGAAAACGGATCGAACAACTCCCGCACAAAACGATAGAGCAACACGATCGTCGCCAAATTCACGGCCAGCAACCCCAAGTGGATGCCCGATGTCGTCTGCCCAAAGACGGCCATCAAGGCCGCGTAGGCCAGGTAGGTGCCGGGCAGTTTCATGTTGTAGGCCAGCTTGTAGGGCGGCACGCCTTGCAGGATCAACTGGCCGGCATAGGCGAATTCGCCTTCATCGCGTTCCAAGGGGAATTCGCGCAGCCGGACGCGCACGTAGATGGCAAAGATCAAGGCCATCGCCAGCAGGGTCCAGGCGATGATGTCGGCGATGCGTGGTCGAGTAGCGGATACTGCCATTGGAAAGTCGGGACGTTCGGTTCTGGTTCATGCGAGGAAAGGATGCAATAGCGTCTTAGAGTCTGTTCCGAACGGCTGGGGACCGGTGCTGGAGTCCCGGCTTTAGCCGGCTAAAGCCGGGACTCCGGCATCTTTCGGAACAGACTCTTAGTTCCACTATAGCTGAGCTTTCCCGGTTCGACAATTTGCTGTTAGCCTGTATTACCCCAACATGAAAGATCCTCACACTAACCCGAAGCGCAAGCGAGGGCCCTCGCTTGCGCTTCGGTTTGGTATTGATCAACTTGGTTGCCGGAGTAGTAGCCGCAAACCGTTGCCACTAAAAGGCTTAGAGCCGCAGGGACCGGAAGGTCCCGCGGCTCTTTCTCGTCGAAATTCGTACTGCAGTCAAGCGAATGGTCGCCTCGATCGAGGACAACCATGGCTGGAAAGTCAGCCTAGCACTTGCAGGCGGCCTTCTTGGCTGTCTTCTTCGCCGTCTTCTTGGCGACCTTCTTCACGGCCTTCTTGGCGACCTTCTTTACGGCTTTCTTCGCTGCTTTCTTCTTGGCCACGGTAATACCTCCGTCCAAATGTTGCACCGCACCCAATGCCTTGCGATCAAAAACAGATCACGCACACTGACGGCGGCAGGGGACTGAAACAAATCATACGGTCAACTTCGTTCGATGCGATTCCTTCGCCTCGCATCCTTGAAGCGACCCGGCACACTCCTGTGCGCCTGAGAGCTTTGAACAAGATATCCGCTTCATGGAAGTTCTCAACTCGCGTGAAGCCGACGTTCGATCAAGCATCTTAAACTATATTTGTAGCAATTCTTAAATAAATTGCAACAGCTATTCGCAATTTTTTGCGAATCTTCGTGCGATCGTGTCTCGCTGCTCAGCGCCAGCCGCCATGATAGGACTGAAGCATCTCGTAGCTCGTGAAAGTCAGATAGCCGAAGAACATCGGCATAAGGAAGAGGGACATCGGCCCTAAGAAATCTTGAAACAGCCCGCCGCCAGCCAGTTTCAGCCCGTGCATAGCCTCGTTCAATGACTGGATGAGCGTAATCGCGGTCATCAGCCCGCCGACGAGTACAGAAAGAATCAACGATTGGCGGACCGCATCCTTGGGACTGGTCAGAACGAAGATCTGTTGGGCGATCTGGCCGCCGTCCAAGGGATAAATCGGCAAGAGGTTCAACAAGCCCCACATCACTGTGATATAGAAGACGTCTCCCAGGAAGAGGGTCAATTGGAGGTTTGGAAGAATCACCAGCGGCACGAAATCTCGCCACGACGAACCCAAGATGATAAGCCGATAGCCGCCCAGGAAATGCAGTCCCAGAACCAGGACTGCGGCCAGAATGAATCCCGAGGCCGGACCGGCGAAGGCAATCAGCATATCGCCCCAGGGGCCAGGACGGCGGACACCATAGGCCCCCGCATGCGGGATAGCCAGGCCGCCGAAGGAATACAGGACGATCGAGGGTCGATATCCGTAGGCCCGCATGACCACCGCGTGGCCCAATTCGTGCAAGAGAATGCAGACGAGCACGGCGACGATCCACAGGAAAACGGACATTGGAGCACCCAAGCCCGAGAGAAACAGCGCCATGATCCAAAACCAGGGATGGATCCGCACGGGAAATCCAAATAGCGAGAAATGCAAATCACCCTGGGAGGGCGACGGTTCAGCCAATATCACGGGCAAGACTCCTCACGCGAACAGAATTGCAGATCAACTTGAAAATTGTAGCATAGCAACGGGATTTTCGTAGGCCGGAACAATCGCAGCGGTAACATCTCAGTGCAATGAAGTGCTTCTTGGAGACCCCACCGAGCTTGTCTCGGTCGGTGAATAAGGCTGGAAGGCTAAGACCGCGCCTCGCGCCACTTGCCGTCCGCCGCCTCGCAGCCTGGGCCGCCTTCGGCGGCCCAGGCTGCGAGGCGGCGGACGAAGGTTGCGCATGGGGCTTGTTAGCCGTTCAACCTCCCTCACCGACCGAGACAAGCTCGGTGGGGTCGTTGCTGCATTCCACTGAAATGTTACACATCGCACAGTTTCGGCATCGATTCATCCCGATTCTGCCGGAACTGCGCAGGCTTGTTCCGGCCTACGAAAATCGCTGCCGAGTCCCTTCGCGCCGGCCAATTCGCGCAAAATATAGTTCGCCGCTCGGGCGGAAGCCCCGCCGTGGGCCACTTCCGCCTTCAGTTGCTCCAAGGCCGCAATCTGCCGGGCTAGCGCCGCGGGATCCTGCAACCATTGGATCACGTGCCCCGCCACGGCGGCCGATTTGTCTTCACAAGTGAGATACTCGGGAAACAAGACCTTTTCCGCGCCCGGCTGCGACGGGTCATAGGGACTCAAATCGGCAGGATAAAGTTCGCCCGTCGAGAGCAGGTTCACCAGCGTGATGTACTTGACCTTGCGGAACCGCTTCTGCACGGCGTAGGCCAGCGGGCTGATCCAATAATGGATGACCGTGGGCTTGGTGAAATACAGCAGTTCCATCGACACCGAGCCCGAGCAGGCCATGCAGCAGGTGGCCGCGTTCATCAATTCCGGCGTCCGACCGGAGTAGACATCGATAGAACGGGGAGGAAGAAGCAGGGGAGATTCCAGATTCTCCCTTTCTCCCCTTCTCCCTTTCTCTCTTTCTCCCCTGCTCTCTTGCTCCGCATGCTCCCCGCCCACGGTCCACTGCCCGCTGGCTGCTACCATCCGCTCGGCCATCTGCGCGTGCTTCGGTTTGAAAGCCGCCACGGCGAAACGGGCCTCGGGCACGGCCTGGCGCACGCGGGCGGCAGCCTTGAGGAACCAGGGCAGATTGTGCAGCACCTCCTGCGTGCGCGAGCCGGGCAGAATGGTGACCAGGGGGCTGTTGCGGCGGTTGTGGTCGAGAAACGACTGGTCGAGCTTGTTCTGCCGCACTTCGTCGAAAAACGGGTGGCCGACAAACGTCGCATTGCAGCCGCGCTGGCGGAACCAGGCCTCTTCGAAGGGCAGGCTGCACAGCACGTGGTCGCTCAATCGCCGCATTTTTTTCGCCCGCCACGTGGCCCAGGCCCAGATTTGCGGCGGCGTGTAGTAAAAGACGGGAATACCGTGGATCTTGGCCCGCCAGGCGATCCACCAATTGAAGCCAGGGTAGTCGATCAGGATGACCGCATGGGGACGATGGTGTCGGAAGTAACGGTCGGCCCGGCCGGCCAGGTCCCAGAACTTATGCAGATTGGCCAGGGCACGGCCGAACCACATGACCGCCAGTTCCGTCAAATCGGCATGGAGTTGGCAACCAGCGGCCGCCATCCGCGGACCGCCGTAGCCGACCGCCTCCAGATCCGGGCACCGCTGCCGTAGTCGGCAAATGAGATTGGCGGCGTGCAGATCGCCGCTGGGTTCACCGGCACAGAAGAACAGACGCAAGGCTCTCGAGGACATCCGGCAAAGTATCGCAGATTCCTGCCAACCAAGGCAAGGCCAGGGAATAATTTCCGTGCTACGGCAGGCAGGGCCAGGGAATAATTTCCGTGCTACGAAGGACTTTGCAGTTCTCCCGGGATGGTCTTCCCCCAGGGGCATTGGTCCGTTACGATTACTTACGTCGGAGGGTCATTATGGAATCGCTAGAAGGCCATTTATTGCTTGCATCACCTGAACTGTTGGACCCCAATTTCGTCCGCAGCGTGGTTTTGCTCGTTGAACATAACGACATGGGAGCCTTAGGGTTAGTGATTAACCGGCCGACGGAAAAGACGGTCCAGGAGCTATGGCAACAAGTGGGCGAATCGCCCTGCGAGAGCGTACAGCCCATCCATCTGGGCGGTCCCGTCCAAGGTCCCGTGATGGCTATTCACACTTCCGACAAGCTGGCGGAAATGGAAATTGCCGCAGGCGTGTTCTTTGCCGCCAAAAAGCAACACCTCGACGAACTGGTTCGCCACGCGGCGAGTTTCAAGATCTTCATTGGCCACTCGGGCTGGGGTCCGGGCCAATTGGAGAGCGAGATCGAGCAGGGGGCCTGGAAGGCCATTCCCGCCAAATTGGAGGATGTTTTCGACGCTACTGACGATCTCTGGCAACGGCTCATGCAAGCGGCCACCGCCAGCGTTCTGCCGACCATGCTTGGAATCAAGCATATCCCCATCGATCCGTCGCTCAACTGAACGTATCCGGCCGCCTAAGCCTGCCGATACAGCCCGTGCGTCTCAATGTACTTTTCCACGGCTCGCGGCGTGCGGTAGCGAATTCCCTGCCCAGCCGCCACACGCTGGCGGATGTCGGACGCACACAGGCCGATCTCCGGCATGACAACCTCGTGCCGTCGCATGGCCTCGACCCGCTCGGGCGAGACAATGCCCACGAACGCTTGGAAGTCCAGCGGCGGCTCGCCCCAGCGACGCACGGCCATCGGCAGGGCCAAATCGCAAATGCGCTCCGGTTGCCGCCAATGGGGCAGATCGCGGAACATGTCGGCTCCCAATAAGAAGAAGAACTCGCCTGCCGGGTCCTCCGCGCGGAAATGTGCCAAGCTATCGGCGGTATAATTGACGCCGCCGCGATCCGCTTCATAGCGGCTGACGGAAAACGCCGCATGTCCGCCAATGGCCAATTCCAACATCTCGATCCGATTCTGGGCCGCAGTCAATTCCCGTTGCTGCTTGTGGGGCGGAACCGCGGCCGGCACGAACCGTACGGCGTCCAATTGCCCCTGTTCGCGGCAACATTCCGCCAAGAGCAAGTGACCGAAGTGTACGGGATCGAAACTGCCGCCGAAGATGCCGATACGCATAACTTGAAAGCTCGGAAGAAAAATGGGATAGTTAGAATGTCAAAATCCGAAATCCGAATGTCGAAATCCGAAACAAATGCAAATTCAAACGAGGAAATTCCAAGTACGAAACGGCGGGTTCCCGTCCGCGTTTCTGTCATTACATTTTTGGTAATTTGAATTTCTTTCGGATTTCGATATTCGTGCTTCGAATTTTCGCTTGCCATTCATCATTCATTGCCAGTTTACCTCCTTCATGTCGCCCCAGCAACGCAACTTGTTCAACACCGAGCCTGAGCCTTGGGAGGCCGACGACCAAGCGGAGCAACTCGTTGCCGGGATCGTGTTTGCCACGGGGCCGGCGCAGGAGTTCGACTACCTTGTTCCCGATGCCCTCCGCGATATGGTCGAGCCGGGTCGCCGCGTCCTGGTACCGCTGGGCAAGGGCAATCGGCAAGTGCAAGGCTACTGCGTACGGGTTGAAACCCGCCCGGCCGGACCGCGGCCGTTGAAGCCCCTGACCGAGGTCGTCGATCGCCGCAGCCTGCTCTCGCCGGCTATGTTGCGGCTTACCCGCTGGATCGCCGATTATTACCTCTGCGCCTGGGGACAGGTCTTGGAAACCGTTCTGCCGGCCGGCGTGCGCGGGCAGGCGGGCACGCGCATGGCAACGTTGCTGACGCTCGATCCCCGCGGGGTCGAACTGCTGGCTCGTGCTCATCACGCTCCGCGTGATGTCGTTCGTCACGCGGAGCGCGACGAGCAAGATGATCGCAATCGCCTTTCAGACAAGCAGCGCGACATCCTCCGCGCATTGGCCGCCGCAGCTCAACCGCTCACGCCCCGGGAACTGGCCCGCGCGGCGGATTGCTCGTTGGGCCCCATCGCCACCTTGCGCCGCAAGGGTCTCATTCGTTCGCAGACCGCGCGGGTGAACTCAGTGCGGCAGGCCGAAGCGGCCATACCGCGGGAGGAACATCTGCGGCTCAACCCGGACCAGCAAAAGGCGCTCGATACGGTGCTGGCCGCGCTGCGTTCGCAGCAGCATCGCACATTGTTAATCCACGGCGTGACGGGCAGCGGCAAGACCGAGGTCTATATCCAAGCCATCGAAGAGGTGGTACGCTACGGCCGGCAGGCGATCGTGCTGGTGCCGGAGATCAGCCTCACGCCGCAAACCGTCGAGCGTTTCCGCCGGCGCTTTGGCGCGGTCGCCGTGCTGCATAGCCACTTGAGCGACGCCGACCGGTATTGGCACTGGCAGCGGATCGCCGAAGGCCGGGTGTCGGTGGTCGTGGGCGCCCGCAGCGCCGTTTTCGCCCCCACGCCGCAGCTTGGGCTGATCGTGCTCGACGAAGAGCACGAATCGACGTTCAAGCAAGAGATTGCGCCTCGCTATCATGCCCGTGCGGTGGCCGAGGTGCGGGCCGCGGCGGAAAACGTGCCCTTGGTGCTCGGGTCGGCAACCCCTTCGTTGGAAAGCTGGAGTCGCGCCTGCCAAGGCCAATATCAATTGATCGAAATGCCGCGGCGGGTCTTGAACCGCCCGTTGCCGGAGGTGGGAACGATCGATCTGCGGGCCGATGGCCAGCGCATTGGAAGTCGCGGCAGTATCAGCCGCCTGCTGCACCAGGCCGTCGCGGCCGCACTGCACGATGGCGGCCAGGTGATCCTGATGCTCAACCGCCGAGGCTATTCGACGCACATCCAGTGCCCGGCCTGTGGCGAGGTGGTGCGTTGCCCCGACTGCGACATCGCCCTGACGCACCACAAGACGGGCAACCAGGTCATCTGCCACCTGTGCGATTATCGCGCCGCGCCGCCCGGCGCTTGCCCAGCCTGCGACTCGGGCGAGATCCGCTACTCGGGTGTGGGCACGCAGAAACTGGAGGCCGAAGTGCGTGCCCGTTTCCCCGACGTTCCGCTGCTCCGCATGGACACCGACACAATGCGTGGGCGGGGAGCACACGAGAAGGCCCTCTCCGAATTTCGCCAGGGCAAGGCCCGCATCCTCTTGGGTACGCAGATGATTGCCAAGGGGCTCGATTTTCCCAACGTGACCCTGGTGGGCGTGATCCAGGCCGACACAGCCCTACACTTGCCCGACTTCCGGGCAGCCGAACGGACGTTTCAGCTTGTGACCCAGGTGGCCGGCCGAACGGGCCGCGGGGAAAAGGGGGGCCGGGTGCTGGTGCAGACCTTCAGCCCCGATCATCCGGCCATTCGGGCGGCTGTGCGGCACGACTACGCGGCCTTTGCCGCCCAGGAGCTGCCTTTGCGGGAAATGCTGCACTACCCGCCCTTTGCGGCCATGATCCGGCTGGTGATTCGCGGTCCAACCGAGGCGGTGGTCAAGGAATTTGCCCAGCGGTTGGGCCAAAGCATCTCCACGGCCCTGGAGGCCCGGCAGGCCCAGGCGCGCCTGCTCGGACCTGCCCCGGCGCCCACTCCACGGGTCAAGGGAAAGTACCGTTTTCAGATTCAGATTCAAGGTCCCGATGGTGACAAGCTGCGGGCCGCCGTTCGCCAAGCCGAAACCGAGGTCCCCGCGCCGACAGAGGTGGAGTGGATTGCGGACGTGGACCCGGTCAATATGATGTAAAGGATAAAAAATCCGAAATTCGAATCTCGAAATCCGCGACCCGCAAGCGGGTGCCCCGATTCAAATTGCGAAATTCAAATTACCGAAGGACAAAGGCCGCCGCGCTTGTACCGTGGGTGAAATGGCCAAACAGGAAGTCTCAACAGCGTCGGAACAGCCACCGTTTGGAATTTTTTCCTTTCTGCATTTGAATTTGTTTCGGATTTCGAGATTCGGATTTCGAATTTTGCCTTTCATCCCCGGCCTGCGTCACGTAAAATAGCCCTTCATGGCCTACAACGCTCTTAAACGCATCTTCGGCGAGACCAAGCTGGAGCTGAAACTGTTGTTTCTGTTCGGCGCCGGGCTGTTTCTAGTCATCGTGACGGCGTTCTATTGGTATGGCTCGAGAACTGCCAAGCTCGTGTATGAGCAGAACCGCAATACGGCCCAGTTGGCGCTCCAGGAGAAAATGGTGGCAACCCACCTTGGGGCCTTCAATAATCGGGAGATTCGTCCTGGGTACGTTAAACCGTCCCCGGAACAGGTTGAAGAAGAACGGCGATGGATCGAATCGGAAAGGAAAAAGTATAGCAAGCAGCAGGGAAAGGTTGAGTGGATTTGGTCATTCGAGCATCCTGGCGCAGTCTCCGCTCATGATTCGGTGGAAGAGGAGATCTGCGAGGCATTCCGTAGAAACCCGCCCAAGCAGACTGAGTATAAAGAACTGACCAACGACCACGAATATCGCTACTTCGAGCCAATCCGCGCCCAGAACAGTTGCTTTACGGCGGCATGCCACGCTCCGCCTCTGGGCGGTTCCGGCATCGATGCGACGGGCTCGGTTGGCATGTCGTTTGCCGGCGGTGTCTCTTCGCCGGGCACGCCCCCGCTTCAGCCGGGCGACGTAATGGCGGTCGCCAAAGTGTCTTTCCCCGTGAAAGACACGCAGAAGAAGCTTAACGAGAATTCGGCGATCCTTTGGGCCTGCGCCATTATCACCGTCTTTCTGGGCATGGTCACGTCCTACTTCATCGTCCGCTACGTGATCGTCAAACCGCTACGGCACCTCCGCGACGTGAGCGACGCCGTGACCCGCGGCAATATCGCCTTGCGGGCCGAGATCCACACGGGCGACGAGTTCGAGGATCTTGCCACGGCCTTCAACCGCATGTTGCGGACGCTCATCACGATTCAAGAGGAACTGCGGCAGGCCAACGTGAATCTCGACGGCAAGGTCGACGAACTGGCCCAAGTCAACATGCGGCTGTACGAGATGAACCTGGTCAAGAGCGACTTCCTGGCCACCATGAGCCACGAGCTCCGCACGCCGCTGAACAGCATCCTGGGCTTCAGCGAAGTGCTGGCCAGCATTGATTCGTTGGACGACAAGCAGAAGCGCTACGTGCAGAACATCCAGAAGTCGGGCAAGACCCTGCTGGAGATGATCAACGACATCCTCGATCTGGCGAAGATGGAAAGCGGCAAGATGGAGTTCCGCCTCACCGATTTCCGTTTGCCGCAGATCATCGGCGCCCAGGCCGACATGGCCCGGCCGCTGGCCGAAAAGAAGAACATCGATCTGGAAACCAGCGTCGATCCCGACTTGCCGCCCATGCACCAAGACCAGGCCCGTGTGCAACAGATCCTCAACAACCTGCTTTCCAACGCCATCAAGTTCACGCCCGAGGGAGGGCGGGTCTCGATCACCGCCCTGCGCGATGTGGAGGACTACCTCGTGATGCGCATCATCGACACAGGCGTAGGAATCGCCGAGGAGGACCAGCAGGTGATTTTCGAGAAGTTCCGCCAGGGGCGCGTGGGCGTGCCCAGCGGCGACGCCATGACCCGCGAGTTCTCCGGCAGCGGACTGGGGCTTTCCATTGTCAAGGAATTGTGTAAGCTCTTGGGCGGCGAGATTTCGGTTGCCAGCGAGCTGGGCAAGGGGAGCACGTTCACCGTACGCATCCCCTGGACGCTCAGCGAGCCTGCGCGGGCCGATGCGCCCATCAGCGTGGATTTTGACCCCGTGACGCCCTCGCGGTTCGACTAGAACAATATGAGAAATGCCGAAAATGCCCGATACCTTGCCTGACGAAATGCCTGAAGTGCAGTTGTTTGCCGACGGGGCTTGCAGTGGAAACCCGGGGCCTGGCGGCTGGGCGTTCATTCTCCGCCATGCGGCCACGGGCAAGGAACTCGAATCATCGGGCGGCGAGCGCGAGACGACCAACAACCGCATGGAAATGACGGCCGTGATCCGCGGCCTGCAGGCCTTGAAGCGCCCCACGCACCTGGAAATTGTCAGCGACAGCATCTACGTGGGCAAGGGCTTCAGCGAATGGATGCCCAAGTGGAAGCTCAACGGCTGGCGGCGGCGCGAGGGCGGCAAGTTCAAGCCGATCAAGAACGAGGAACTCTGGCGGCAGATGGACGAATTGCTGGCCCCGCATCAAGTCCGCTTCACGCACGTCCGCGGGCATCAAGGCCATCCGGAAAACGAGCGCTGCGACACCCTGGCCGTGGCCGCGTATCAAAAATACCGATGAGGAACTGCAAATCAATCTCCAATCTGTTTATCGTCCGGTCCCTTACGCCGACCACGACCATGAGTACATGGTGCCCGCGCCGCGTTAAGTTGGCATGCCACCCGCCGGCATGGTGCCCGTGCCACGTTGCGTTGCAATGCCACCCTCCGCTCACGGCCCCAGCCCGCGCACATACTCCCGCCATTCGCGCTCGAATTGCTCCAGGGGTTTGTCGACCAACTGCTCAAACCTCTGGACAGGGGCCAGCCGCGGATTGACGGCCAGCAGATACTTTTCCAGGGCGGGACTGCCCAGCAAGTGCTTCTCGAAGGTCAGGTAATAGGCCAGACCCCAGGCATTGACATAATAGCGGTCGACGGCGGCCGGCCGCACACCGGCGGCCAGGAGGAATTGCCCCTCGCCGGCGGACAACAGTTTCTCCAGCGCCAGCGGTTCCGGCCCGGTCATGTCGGCCTTGAGCTTCTTCAATGCGGCCGGGCTGGGAACGTCGACCCGCAATGTGTTGCCTTCCAGCAGGCCACCTTCGAAGATTACCGCCAGGCCCTCGTTGAGCCAGGGAGGCACGTCGTACTTCTGCCGCGGATAGACGTTGTTGGCCAGGTAGGCGTGAAAGGCCTCATGGTAGAGCCTGACCAGCGTCTGACTTGCGCCGCGCTTGAAAAGCTGGTCGATCTGCTGGTCCGAGAGCCGCAATTCTTCGCGCTTCTTTTTGAGCTGCCGTTTGAATTCCTCGCGCATGCGAGTCACCTCGCTCGCGATCTCGCTACTGCTGGCGCCGCTCTTGCGCGACTCGTTGGCGAGCGCCTGGAGGCGGGCGGGCAAGCGGCCTTCCAGGTCGCGGAGGTCCTTGCGCAAGTCGGCGTTCTGCTCGCTGATCTGGCAGGTGGCGGTGGCCAGCCGGGCCAGGTCGCTGCCCACCACAACCACATTTTTGTCTTCGAGGAAACAGGCCGGATTCTCGATCTTCATCTTCAGCCCCAGTTTGGCCAGCAGCGCCTGGTACTGGTTCATCGATCCCAGCACGATCAGGCGGGGCGGTTGGGCCGGCTCGCAGCGCGGCGCCGCAATCTGGCGATAGGCGGCAAAGATCTGCTCGGCGCGGACAATCACGCGGCGCGTGTTCTGCTCGTCGGCCGTGCTGTCCAGCGTGAACCACTTGCTGCGGTAGTGCCGATAGTTGTTCCCTTCGGCCTCGTAAGGCTTGAGCCGCAGGGCGTCCATGCGGACGGCCTCGATTCGCGCGCGGTTGCGAAACTCGTCGATCCGCCGCGCCAACGCCGCGCGCTGGTCCGCATCCAGTCGCGAAATAGAGACGATCTGCTGCCGCTCGAAGGGCTGGATCACCAGGTGCATCTGCTGGCCGCGGGGAGACTGAATGCGGATCAACGTGAGCCAGTCGCCGTCTTCGGATTCGATCAGGCCGGGATAAGAGGAATGGTCCTGCAAAGTGATCCGCTCATAACGCGGATCGGAATCTTCCCCGCGCTCGCCGTTGGCCAGGACGCCGGCCGGACTGGCCGCCAGGCCGCAAAGACTCGCCCAAACCGTGATCCAGGAAACAACGCGCGACATGGCAATGTTCCGCCAGGCAGCCCCCCAAAACATCTTTCCTACCCCAACCGGCGGACTCTATTATACACGCTTTTGCGCGTGGCAAAAGATGTGGGACGGCGCGCGATTAGAGCGCGAACCGCCGCATGAACTGGCAGCCGACAAGGAACTTCGATTCCGTTCTCGGGAGCGTTGACATTGCGCCGGGCGAGGTCGGGCAGGGTTCGACAACGCCCCCCCAAGCATCAATCAATACTGGCCGCCAGTGGTTAACCCGCGCCGCCACATAGATCGGTTCCGCCAAGCGAAACATGGCCACGAGCCGCTCAAAACCGGGCTTCTCGTCGAGGAAGAAGGAGAAGCCGCACTGCGCCAGGTCGTGGCAACGCACCTCGATCCAGGCCGATTCCGGCGGCACGTCCCAGCAATAACCGGGAGCGATTCGTTGCACGTGCCGAAAGGGCCGCCGCAGTTTATCCCGCCGTTCGGCGTCCGTCTCGTCCAAGACCATGCCGCCGTCGCCCTTGTTCGCGGCGGCCAAGAAATGATGCATGAGGTTGAAAAACGCGGCATCGGAATCTTGGGCGGATTGGGCCATACGATTTCATAGGACACGGTTGCCCCGCGGGCAAATCCGCATTGCAACCCTGCCATGCGACAGAGGAATATGGGGGCCAGTTCTTCGTAATTTGCGGTTTGTATCGGCGAAAGGCGACATTTAGGACACGCGGGACCGGCAAGGCACGTCCCCTTGACCGCGGCCGCGCCACATTTGACAATTGAGTTCTTATTCACACCAGCGAGACCGCTCCCATGCATGCCACCACGCGCGTTCCCGATTCAGCAGGCCGTTTCGGCCAGTTCGGCGGACGCTATACGCCCGAAACCCTGACTCGCGCCCTGGACGAACTGACGCTCCAGTACACCCAGGCCGCGGCCGACCCGGCTTTCCAGGCCCAACTCGACGACTTGAACAAACACTATGTCGGCCGGCCTTCGCCGCTGTATTTCGCCCGCCGGCTGACGGAACACTGCGGGGGGGCGCGGATCTACCTGAAACGCGAGGACCTCAACCATACCGGGTCGCACAAGATCAACAATACGCTCGGCCAGGCCTTGCTCGCGCTGCGGATGGGCAAGCGGCGGGTCATTGCCGAGACGGGTGCCGGGCAGCACGGCGTGGCCACGGCCACGGCTTGCGCCCATTTCGGCCTGTCCTGCGCGATCTACATGGGCGAGGAAGACATCCGCCGCCAGCGTCCCAACGTCTTCAGCATGAAACTCCTGGGCGCGGAAGTGCGGCCGGTGAGCAGCGGTTCGCGGACCTTGCGCGACGCCGTGAACGAGGCCTTCCGCGACTGGATGGGCAGCGTCGAATCGACCTACCTCTGCGTCGGTTCGGCCATCGGGCCGCATCCGTACCCGCGGATCGTGCGCGACTTCCAGTCGATCATCGGCCGCGAAACTCGGGCGCAGAGCATCGAGCAACTCGGCCGCCTGCCCGACGTCGTCGTGGCCTGCGTGGGCGGCGGGAGCAATGCAGCGGGCATGTTCTATCCATTCATTGAAGACGCCGCCGTGGAACTCGTGGGCGTCGAGGCCGGTGGACGATCGGAGCGGCCGGGCGATCACGCCGCCACGCTCTCGCTGGGCCGTCCCGGCGTGCTGCACGGGGCCTTCAGCTACGTCCTACAGGACGACGATGGGCAGACGGCCGACGTGCATAGCGTTTCCGCCGGGCTGGACTATCCGGGCACTGGTCCGGAGCATAGCTATTGGAAAGACACGGGCCGCGTGCGATACACGTTCGCCCGCGACGACGAAATCTTGCAGGCCTTCGATGTTTTGGCCCGATTGGAAGGCATTCTGCCGGCCTTGGAAAGCTCGCATGCCTTGTGCCGCGCCATGGAGATCGCCGCCGCACGAAGAGCCGACGACACCATTGTCGTTTGTCTCTCGGGCCGGGGAGACAAGGATGCGGCTGAGATTGCGCGGCTGAGGGGACTCGAGTTTTAACGGAGATGTCGAGATCCGAAATCCGAATATCGAAATCCGAAACAAATTCAAAAACCAAAAGTAAAAATGATCAAAACAAGGGAACCACGAAAGACACGAATGACACGAAAGGGAAGACAAGAGGAACACGAATTTTCGCCGATCTGCACTAATTGAATTGAACGCATATTTCCTGCTTCCTTTTCGTGTATTTCGTGTCTTTCGTGGTTTCTTTCCCGTACTGTGATTTCGGCATCTGGCCGCGAATCTTTGGTGGACGTTGGGGACCGTAGGCCCATTGGTTTGAAGCCTTTAGATTTTCTTGTTTGAATTTGTTTCGGATTTCGACATTCGTATTTCGGATTTCCTTCGGATTTCCTCCTTCATCATTTATTGATTCCTACCGATGCCTCTCATTCTTCTGACTATCCCCGGTTTGCGTGAAAAAGACGTTGCCGTGATGCCGCAACTCCGCGAGATGACCGCGGCGGGCCAGATCGTCAACCTCGTGCCAAGCTTCCCCTGCGTGACCTGCCCGGTGCAGGCCAACATGACTACCGGCCGTCTGCCCGCAGTCCACGGCGTAGTGGGCAATGGGCTGTATTGGCGGCAGCAGCAGCGGATCGAGATGTGGACCTCGCCCAACGATTGCATCGAGCGGCCGCAAATATGGGACTTGCTCTCGCACGTGGAAGGGGCCTTGACCTCGGCCCTATGGTTCGGCATGCATAGCGTGGGAGCAGAGGCCGACTACATCTGCACGCCCAAGCCGATCCACAACCCGGACGGCACGGAGTCGCTCTGGTGTTACACGCGACCGACGGAGTATTACGGCCAACTACGCGACGAGCTGGGCCATTTTCCCTTGCAACATTTCTGGGGACCGATGGCCAACATCCGCTCGACGGCATGGATTGCGCGATCGGCTGCGACCGCCGCGCGGCGGTGGAATCCCGACTTCTTCTGGATCTACCTGCCGCACCTCGACTACGCGGCCCAGAAAGTTGGTCCCGACAGCCCCGCCGCTGTCGCCGCTGTCAGCGAGTTGGACGCCGAATTGGGCCGCCTGCACGCGGCCATGCAGGAAACCTACGGCGATGCTTTGCTCTGGCTCGTGGCCGGCGAGTACGCCATTACGCCCGTCGATCATGTTGCCTATCCAAACCGCGTGCTCCGCGAGGCGGGGATGCTTGAAGTCCGCCGGCAGGCCGATGGCGAACACCTTGATCTGGCTGCCAGCCGTGCTTGGGCACTGGCCGACCACCAGTTTTCACATGTCTTCGTGGCCGACGACGATGCGCGGACGATCGATTTGGTGGCCGGCATCTTCCGTAACCAGCCGGGAATCGCCGACGTGCTGGTCGGTCCGCAGCGCGGCCGCTACGGGCTGGACCATCCCCGCAGCGGCGAGGTGATCCTGATCTCCGAGCCTAACAGTTGGCAGGCCTACTACTATTGGCTGGCCGACTCCAATGCCCCGGCGTTCGCCCGAACCGTCGATATCCATCGCAAACCGGGCTACGATCCGGTGGAATTACACGTCGATATGGCCACGCGGAGCATTCCTTTGGACGCCAGTCTGATCCGCGGCTCGCACGGCGCTCCGGCGGCCGATCCCACGCAGCACACGGTGCTCTTGGCGTCCAAGCCGGTCCTGCCCGATGGCCCAACGGTGGCGGATACCGATCTGTTCGGGATTGTAATGAAGCAGTTCGGTGTAACGATGGAGGGGTGATTTATTCGTAGGATGGGCCAAAATTGTGGGTTGGAACCAGCGAGCTTGCGAGCGCCGGCCTACCCTACTGACGCTATTACTGGACCGCTTAGGACCGGCGAATCGATAGGTGTCGGAAGTTGACGCCGCAGGAGTGCTTTTAGTCGCCCTATTGTCGAAGAGGGCGACTAAAGTCACCCCTAGAACACGACACCGATTGATTCGCCGCTCCTAAGGTTGCAATTTTTACGGTACTCGTATCCAGAGCTAGTACTATCCGCAGCGCCGAACTAGAATGGAATAGATTGTAGAACTTCCATAGTTTGACGTGGCCCTCTTCTTGCCCTTGCTGGTATTGGACTGGTTATGCGAAGCACTCATTCTTGGCAGGCGAAAAGCATCGCTGTTCTTGCGGTAGTTTTTTTCGGTTCTTGGCAGCTTGTCCATTCGTGGGCCGAACCTTCGGCCGAGAAAGAGAGCAAGCCCGCGGCGCGTGCCGACGGCGGGTCAACCGTTGCCGGCGTGGCGGCGCCGATTGAGCGCGTAAGAGAGCCCGTTGGAGAGGATGCCGACGCCAGGTCAGCCGCTGCCGGGGTGAAGGCGTCCCTGCCTGTTCCCCTGCCGCCGCTGGCGGTTGAGGATGACCGCTCGGCGCCGAACGCGAAACCAGCCGCCAAGGAGGCCCAGGAGCCAACGCCCGAGCCGCCGCGCCGGCCAGGTGACCGATCGAGGAGGCCGAGGGACGCCCGCCCCATGTCCGAGCAGAGTCCACCGTCTGGGGCCGAGAAGCCGCTGGCCGACGCGCCCAAGAAGAAGACCGAGAAACTTCGCTTCGAGTTCCGCTTCCAACCTTGGAAAGACGTGCTCGACTGGTTTGCCAAGCAGGCCGATCTCTCGCTGGTCGTGGTGGAAACCATGCCCTCGGGCACGTTCAACTATAGCGACGCGCGCGAATACACGCCGGCCGAGGCCATCGATCTGCTCAACAGCATCCTGCAGACCAAGGGCTTCGCGCTGGTGCGCCGCGATCGCATGTTGTGGCTCGTTCCCACCGAGAACGAGTTTCCGCCCGGCCTCGTGCCCACGGTGGCGCTGGAATCGTTGGACACCCACGGCGCGTCCGAAATGGTAAACGTTCGCTTCCCTCTGAAGAAGCTCCGGCCCGAAGACGTCGAGGCCGACGTGCAGAAGTTGCTCAACCCGCAAGGATCGGTCAAGTCCTTGGCCAAATCGCAGTGGTTGTCGGTCACCGATACCGTGGCGCGGCTCCGCGAAGTTCGCGAGTATCTGAAATACATCGAATCGGACCAGGGACCGGTGACGGGCACGTTGAAAACCTTCCAACTGAAGAACACCACTGCTGAGGAAGTGCTGCCAATTGTCCGCCAGTTGATGGAGATTCCCGAAGACAAGATCATGTCGGCCGATGGTTCCATCCGCATCGTGCAGAAGGGCGGCGGCGATCTGTTGATCATCAGCGGACGGCCCGACAAGGTGGCCCGCGCAGCCGAGATCATCGAGAGGCTGGAGAACCCGACCGGCACGGATAGTGCTCGCCTCAGTGGCACGCCGCAACTGGAGATCTATCCGTTGAACGGTTCCGACGGGGCCTCGGTACTGGCGGTCTTGCAAACGGTCATGACCGGGCAGTCCGACGTACACATTTCCCTCGACAACAAGGCGGGCAGCCTGATCGTCCTGGCCCGTCCCGCGCAACACATGGCCATTCGCAACATCCTCAAGCAAATGCAGCTTCAGGTACAAAAGCTCGAGGTCCTAACGCTCTCGCGACTCGACGTGCAAACCGCGCTGGATACGATCAACAAGTTCTTCAACTCCGGCGATTCGAAGCAGTCCTCGGCCACCGCCCCGCAGATCCTTACCGATCCGACGAATCGTAAGCTGATCATCCACGCCACCGAGGCGCAGATCACGCAGATCCGCGATCTGCTGACAAAGATGGGCGAGCATTTCGACTCCGGCGGCGTCCCCCAGCGCGACCACGTGCGTGTGGTGCCGATGGGTGAAGGGGAGTACCAGGCCGCCTTGCAGCGGGTGCAGGAGGCCTGGACGCGGTCCAACGCGATCCGCATTGTCGGCTCGCCAGGCCCAAGCAGTCCGGCCCCATCGCCCAGCGGCGCGGAATCGCCCCGCGCAAGACCTGACCAGCCGCCCGCAACGAGATTGCCGCTAAAGCCCAAGATGGTCCTGCCGCCGATCGACGACCGGCCGGCGGACCCGCCTCGGGCGCCGGAGGAACGCGCGCCGGAAACGCCCAAAGAGGCGCCCGCGGCGAAAGTCACCCTGATTCCCCCGCCGCGCTCGGGCAACCTGTCGGGCGCGCGCATCCTCTGCGTGGCCGATCCCGTCCCGGCCGCACCGCCAGCAGGTAAGCCATCCGCGCCGATCTTCGTCATTCCCGGCCCCAACGGCTTGACGATTTCCTCCGAAGACCTTGAGGCGCTCGACGAGTTCGAGCGACTCCTGGCAGCCGAGACCAACGGCGGACCCATGACCGTTTTCTACCTCAAGTACGCAAAGGCCCAAGTCGTGCAGCCAGAGCTGGAATCGCTCCTTTCCGGCGGATCGACCGATTCCGAAGGTTCTGCCGGCAAGTCGACCGGCCGCCAGGCGCTGGCTACCGGTTCGATCAAGATCACACCTGAACCCCGACTGAACGCCTTGATGGTGCTGGCCAACCGCGCCGACCAGCGGACGGTCGAGAAATTGCTCAAGACCCTCGACATGCCGGAGAGCCCGGTAGACGTCGCCGTGTCCCCCAAGCCGCAGATGATCACCGTGCAGTATGCCAGGGTCAAGGACATCGCCGAGGTTCTGCGCCAGGTCTATGCCGATCGGATGGTGATTGCCGCGGGCCAGGACCAGCAGGGGCGCATGGGGGGCCTTGGGATGTTGATGATGCGCGGAATGATGGGCGGCCAGGGCGGCCCCGGTGGGCCGGGAGGTGCGGGCGGACCGGGCGGCGGCTTCGGTGGGTTTGGCGGCGGGCAGAATCGCGCCGACCAGGCAAACCGCATCGCCATCGGCGTTGACGCGAAAACCAACACCCTGATCATTACCGCCGTCGATTCCTTGTTTAACGAGGTCAAGCAGTTGGTCCAGCAACTCGATGAGGCCGCGGCTACGCAAAACGAAACGGTGCGGTACGTCGCCTTGCACCGCACCAGTGCGGTGGCCGTGCAAAAGGCATTGACGGCCTTTGCGGGCGATGCTGTGCAAACCAATAATCCGGACGCAAACAACCCCAACAACCAGAATCAGTCGCCGTTTGGGCCCGGTCGAGGCTTTGGACGCGGCGGATTCGGTGGACAACCGGGGATGGGTGGTGGTTTCAACGGTGGTGGTTTCAACGGTGGTGGTTTCAACGGCGGCGGTTTCAACGGCGGCGGTTTCAACGGCGGCGGTTTCAACGGCGGTGGTTTCAACGGCGGACGTGGCGGACGTGGCGGACGCGGCGGTGGCGGTGGTGGCGGATTCAACGGTGGTGGATTCAACGGCGGTGGTGGGCGCGGCCCAGGGCAGTAGTGAATCGGGGGTAGAGAACGAAAATGAGCGATTCGAAAGGCGGCGGGTTTGATCCCGACTTCTGTGAGAATTCCTGCCCGGTTTGCACCAGGGCCAGGAACGGGAACCGCTTTGCCCAGTTCCTGCAGGCCATCGAGACGTTCATTACCTTTGGTGGTTGTCCCTGGGGGCGGGCGCGGCAAAAGAAGTATGGCGTGAAGCCCAGCGAGCCGCTGCCGCGGGCTGCGAAGTAGGACCGGCCATTCAAAGCTGTCGCAAGAATGTATCCGGCACACTCCGTGTGCCGTTGCAGGCGGCACACGGAGTGTGCCGGATACATTCTCCCTTTGCTGGTCCCTGCCGCCGCATTCAGTCGCGGCGAAGGACATTGACCAGGCAGTGCAACGTGCCGAAGTTTCGGCCGCAGGCGTCACACTCTATGGGCCGCACCTCGTAGCCTGATTCCTTCCAAATGGCCGCCGCTGCGCGATTAAGAACCTCCGCGGAGCGGAATACGGGCATGTATACAATGCGGCGGCCATCGCGCTGATCGAGGATGGCGTTCACATAAGTCACATAGGTTCGGCTATCCATCCCGGGAACTACCGGAATGCGGACCACCTCGTAACCGGCCGCTTGGCACTCTCGGGCGACTGCATCAAAGCGCGCGGCTGTCGCGTCGCTGAAGTCTGGGCCGCCGGGCAGATAGGATTCCAAGTCGGTCTTGGCCGACGAGTCTGCCAGCACCCGGCGCGCCATTCTCGGGTCGCCCACCAGTACCCGGTGTTCGCCAATCGGCAGCATGAACATTGCCAAGTGGTGGTCGGGCGCCTCTTGTAACAGGACTACGCGACGCTTCAGCAGAGCCGAAAGATCTTCGACAAGTTCATCGCGAGTTTCGACGGTCCGCTGAAGGTTGCGAAAGAGCGTGGCCGGGCGGACGAACACCGTCTGGCTGTCGGCGGTGAAGTCGCCGCCGTCGAAATACAGGTCGCTGCGGCGCGACGACACGCCTGGTCCCAGGGCAGCCGCCAGGTCCTCGGCAACCCGCTGATCACCCTCCCTCGGCGGCCAGACACCCGCCCCGTCTTCGCCGCGAGGGCACAAGAGCACCGCATGTTGCTCCTTGGACGCCCCCAGGGCCAGCCAACGATCGCGAGACCATGCGGTGATGGGGTGGCCCACGATCACCGGCGATAAGGAGCACGTAGTCGGGCCGATGCGGGCCAACAGATCGTCGTAGGCCTGCTTGTCGGGGCAGACCACGCGTACGGTTACCTCGGCCGGAAGCTGCCGTAGAAACCCGCGATAGGTCGGAACGACGACCTCGGCCGCCTCCGCAGTGTAGTGCATGACAATCTGCCGGAGCCTGCCGTCGCACTCGCTCAGCAGCGGCCCGGTGGAAAGCTGCGGCATCCGGCTGGCACCGCCATCATAGATGGACAAAACGCCCGCGGAGACGGCTAGGCCGAGCAAGACGCCCAGCATTACGTGAAACTTCATCGCCATGTTTGCCCGCCTTACGGTCTGACTGCCGCCGTCTGAGCCGCGTGCGATACTTGGCTGGCACCCTTGGGATCTTTGACACCGAGGTTGCCTGCCAGCACCGTTCGCTCTTTGTCGGAGATCGTGAACGAGATGTTCTGCCCCGCCGGCAGTTTGGCCTCCGAGGTGACGCTCAGCGTCCTGGTTTCACCCGGCGCGAGGCTCACCACACACCGCTGGGACCAGAGCATCTGGGGAATGGGAAGCATGCGCGATAGGGGAGACATCGGGGCGGTCGCCGAAATGTTGATCCAGACTGTCGCTACAGCGGACCTGTCGCTGGGATTGGACGTTTTGATTTCGACGACAGGACGGTCGCCTGCGCCGTATTCGGCTTTGTCGGTCTTCAACGAGAACACGCAGCCCTGCGAGGTGAAATGCGGCTGGGCGATTACCGCCTTGATTTTTGGGACGGCGTCGCCGGCGCCGACGCCGCGGGGTGCAAGCAACATGACCGTCAGTGCCGCCGTCACGGCGGCCGTTCCGAGCATGACCAAGACGTTTTGTCGTTTCATCGATTCGCTCCTTTGTGTGAAGTGCTGGTGGGTTCGCGTACGAGATCCTCTCTCGCCAACCGTATTGTACCGAGCATTCAGCGTTCGATTGGTAACGAGTTTGTAACTTGAACTGTCAACGCCGCTGCTGGCCGAGCAGTGTTTGGCAACTACGATTGCCAGACCCGACCCGGCTTGTCCGGGTCGGTGAATGAGGTTGAACGGCTAGAATGCGGAACCGCCCCTTGATCTTCCTTCGCCGGGAAAGGCCGCTTGCGGCGGCCTTTCCCGGCGAAGGAAGAAGGTGAGGAAGACGCATGGATTGTTAGCTTTGCAACCTTATTCACCGACTCGGGCAAGCCGAGTGGGGCCTGGACCACTTGCCCAAGACATCAACGTTGGAACAAAGATTGAATCAGCAGCGTTGCCGTCGACCGGTTGCCGTTCCACAAGCTTTTAGCAGCCCACGTGCAGAGTTCCCGGCCGGTAGCGTCGAAAACAACACGCGGTTTGCCGTAGAACATCGCCCTTAGCCGCCATGCTGATTTTCCTGTGGCAGATTTTGCCGCAGGTCAGTGGTGACAGTACCTTCTCTTCTCGGTTGCCTAGCCCTATGGAATTGCCAGGCTGTGACTATTGTGGTCGGAATCGTCATTCCGACGGTTGAAAGAAGAGCAAAAAGGCGTGCCGCTGTTTCATCAAAAACGCCGGCAAAAGCCAGCGTGCCGATTTCGTCGAGGATTCGATGGACGCGTGTCTTGGACATGTTTGCACCGATGAACGTGGATGTATGGGATAACGGAGGCTGTAGAAGTCATTTTACCCCTTGAACTTGGGCATCACCAGAGTCGTCGACGCTGGGGCAAGAGAACTGCAAAGTCCGCGACACAGTACTTCTGGTACCGCCTTTAGGCGGAATTTGCGATAAGGGCGTTCGGAAGGAATGGCAGGATGCTGCGTTGTGGAGGGTGGCTGGGGCATAGCGCAGTGGTGCCCTAGCCGAGCGACTGGGGCACCGCTGCGCTATGCCCCAGCCACCCCGCTCATCTCCTCCGAACGCTCAAAGGGAACCGGCTAAAGCCGGGACTACGAACGACCCTCGCAGTGTTGTCCTTGACTTGAACCGCGCTTGTTGTTCTACTGATTCAAGCACAAGCAAATCGGTCACGGATGTATGAGAATGTTGTCATGGCCCTCCCGATAGTCCACTCGGTCCTCGATTTGATCGGCGACACGCCCTTGGTCCGCATCAACCGCATGAACCCGGCCCCAGGTGTCGAACTCCTGGCGAAACTGGAGATGCGGAACCCCGGCGGGTCGGTCAAGGACCGCATCGCCCTGCGGATGATCGAACAGGCCGAGGCCGCGGGGGACCTGATCCTTGGCAAGATCGTGCTGGAGGCCAGCAGCGGCAACACGGCCATCGGACTGGCCGTGGTCTGCGCGGTCAAGGGCTATCAGCTCCTGGTCACGATGAGCGAGTCGGCCAGCGAGGAACGCAAGCGGATCCTGAGGGCCTACGGCGCCCAGATCCTGCTCACGCCGGGCTACCGGGGCACCGATGGGGCCATCGAAGAGGCCTACCGCCTGGCACGCGAAGAACCTGGCAAGTACGTGCTCGTCGACCAGTTCAACAACGACGCCAACTGGCAAGCCCACTACGAGGGCACGGGCCGGGAGATATGGGAGGCCACCGGTGGCAAAGTGAATGTCGTGGTGCTCGCCATGGGGACCACCGGGACCTTGATGGGCATCACCCGCATCTTGCGGCAACTTGGTCCGGCCGTTCGCGTCGTGGGCGTGGAACCCTTCAAGGGGCACAAGATCCAGGGCCTCAAGAATATGAAGGAGAGCTATCCGCCGGGGATCTTCAAGCCCGACGAACTCTCGGCGATCGTCTCCGTGGACGACGATTCGGCCTACGAGGCCGCCCGCCGCTTGGCGCGGGAAGAGGGGATATTCGTGGGCATGAGCGCCGGGGCGGCCATGAAGGTGGCCATGGACGAGGCCCGGAGCCTGGAGCAAGGCGTCGTCGTGGCCCTGCTGCCCGACGGCGGCGAGCGTTACCTTTCCACGTCGCTGTTCGTTTCCGAGACGGTCCCTGAGCCGCTGCGGTTCTACAACACGCTGCCTCGCCGCGTGGAGCAACTGGAGCCGGCCTCGCCGGGCAAGGTGACCATCTATTCCTGTGGGCCGAGCCTGGACGGGCCGCCCGACCTGGGCCTGTGCCGCCGCATGGTCTTCTCCGACGTCTTGGGGCGCTATCTCGAATACCGCGGCTACCGTGTCGTCCACGCCGTGAACCTAGGCGACATCGACGACCGCACCGTCAAGGAATGTCTCAAGACGGGCGGAAAACTCAAGGAGTTCACCGCCGCGTGGGAGCAAGTGTTCTTCGAGGCCCTGGAGGCCCTTCGCGTCCGCCGCGCGCAGCACTACCCCAGGGCCAGCGAGCACGTGGCCGACATGGTGGAGGAGACCCGCGGCCTGCTGGAAAAAGGACTGGCCTACGAGAAACTGCGATCGGTCTATTTCCGCATCAATCGCTGGGCCGACTACGGCAAGCTGTCGGGGATCGAACTGAAGCAGGTGCGGGCCGACGCGTCGACAACCTACGATTACTACGAGAAGGACGACCCGGGCGATTTTGCCCTCTTTAAACGCCCCACGCTGGCGGAATTGAAGGCGGGCATCTTCTGGCCGACGCCCTGGGGCAACGCCAGGCCCGGCTGGCACATCGAGTGTGCTTGCATGGCCGTGCGCTGCTTGGGCCAGCCGATCGACATCCACACCGCCAGCACCGACCTGACCTTCCCGCACGGCGACAACGAGATCGCCATCGCCTGCGGACTAAAAGACAAGCCCCTGGCGCGGCTCTGGCTGCACTCGGAGGTGGTAATGTCCGAAGGCAAGAAAGTCAGCCGCGGGGCCGGTAACGACCTCACGCTCCAGGACCTGCAAGCGCAGGGCTTCCAGGGCGCGGCCGTCCGCTACTGGTTGCTGGCCGCCCATTACCGCACCGTGTTGCACTACTTGCCCGGCGAACTGCGGCGGGCGGAGCAGTCAGTGGCGCGGCTCAACGAATTCGTCTCGCGGTTGCAGCACTTCCCGCCGGGCCGCCCCCACGCCGGCCTGCCGCAGATCCTCCATGCCGCCCGCGCCGGCTGGCAGGAAGCCTTGGACAACGACCTCAACATGCCCAAGGCCCTGGGCCGGCTCTTCGTCTTCATTCGCCAGATCAATCGGCTGCTCAACGACGGGGAACTGGACGGCGACCAAGCCAGGCTAATCCTCGACTTCATGCGCCAGGTGGACGCGGTGCTGGCGGTGATCGACTTCGATCGCCGGGAGTCGGACGAACGCGTGGCCCGCTTGATCGAGGAGCGAACCCGCGCCCGGCAGGTTAACGATTTTTGCAAGGCCGACGCCCTGCGGGACGAGTTGTTGGCGATGGGCGTCAGCCTGACCGACACGGCCGCGGGCACGCTTTGGAAGAGCAAGCCGACGGTGGCACGTCCCTGAGCTTGCGAAGGTCGCGGCGAACTAGCGGCTCGCGTTTGGAATCTTGTCGAGAAACGGTACCGTGTGTTATGCCTCCGCCATGCTGCGTCTGCGTCGCGAGAACGGCGGCGATGCTTGGGTAAAGCGGTTTTTCCGCCACCTGGCCACCTGCCCTGAAGCTGATTCCGGTACTGAAGCCGGAGCGCTCAAGCAGGGATGATGTCAGAGCGCCGCCCGAACATCCTTAGGCTCAACATCGCCGACCAACTCCACGTGGCCCATGCGCGTGGGCAGAATGAACCTCAACTTGCCGTGCTCGACCTTCTTGTCGTGCATCATCGTGGCCAGGACCTTCTCCGCGTCGAGTTTTGGGGCCTTGCTCGGCAAACCGAGAACGTCGAGCAGGGCCTGCTGCCGGGCGACAAAGGCCGCGTCCACCTGGCCCAGCCGCTCGGCTAGGCGGGCCGCACACATCATGCCCATGCTCACCGCCTCGCCGTGCAACAGTTCGCCATAGCCGGTTAGCGACTCGAAGGCGTGCGCAAAGGTGTGGCCATAGTTCAAGACGGCGCGCAAGCCGGTCTCCTCGCGTTCGTCCTTCTCGACCACGTCGGCCTTCAGCCGGCAACAGCGGGCGACCACGCGGACGAGCGTCTGGGGATCGCGCGTGAGGAGTTTGGCCGCGTTGGTCTCCAGGTCGGCAAAAAACTCGGCGTCGAGAATCACGCCATACTTGACGACCTCGCCAAGCCCCGACAGGTATTCCCGCTTGGGCAGCGTGTCCAGCGTGGCCGTATCGACGAACACGCCCAGCGGTTGCAAGAATGCCCCGACCATGTTCTTGGCCTGCGACAGGTTGATGCCCACTTTGCCGCCCACGGAACTATCGACCTGGGCCAGCAGCGTGGTGGGGATCTGCAGGAACCGCAGCCCGCGGGCGAAGGTGGCGGCGATGAAACCGGCCAGGTCGCCGACCACGCCGCCGCCCACGGCCGCGACGACCGTCTTGCGGTCGACATCGAGTTCCAGCATGCCTTCCCAGAGTTTCGCGGCCACTTCCACCGCCTTGCTTTTCTCGCCGGGGGCGACGGCTACGATCGCCACCTCGATCGACGCGCTGGTGAGACTTTCGGCCACTTTGACTGCATGCGGTTCCTGCACGTTGGCATCGGTGAAAATGATGGCCTGCGAGACCTTCCCGCGGTCCTTCAGGAAGCGGCCGGTTTCGGCCAGGTTGCCGGCGCCGATTTCAATATCGTAGCTGCGCGGTCCCAGATCGACGCGGACGTTTTGGGAGGTGAAAGACATGAAGAATCCTTGTCCAAGCCGGTATTCTCACGTGCCCGTCAACCGCGCGATATCTCCCGCGGTAACCGTGATGCGGCGGCTGAAACCCGTGTGGAGACGGACATATTCAAGCTTTTCGGCGTGGGCCGGATCGGCGTGCAATTGGGCCTCGATCCGTTGCCGATCGGCGGGGTTAACGACGTTCAAATCGGCGGGCCAGATGGTCTCCGACTCTTGGACCAGCGATTCGCGGTAGGGGTTCCAGGGATTGGCGGCCATTGATGGGTTCCATGTAGTGAATCGTTATGCTCATTTCGAATTATACGCTTGGCCCCGCGCGGTCCGCAATCAGGCCCGGTCCCATGGGAAGGCGATTACCTCGTCGATCGACTTGGCCCCGGCGGCCAGCATCACAAGCCGGTCGAATCCCAAGGCGCAGCCCACCGCTGCCGGCAGGCCACGCTCCATCGCCTGCAAAAGACGGCTTTCCTCGGGCAAGGCCGGTTTGCCGTCGCCGCGGCGGAGTTGGTTCGTCCGGGCATTGCGGCGGCGCAATTCGCCCGCATCGAGCAACTCGTGATAGCCGTTGGCCAGTTCCCAGCCGGAGACATAAAGTTCGAACCGCTCAGCCAAGGGCGGGTTGCCGGGTCGCACTTGGGCCAAAGCCGCCTGGCTGGCGGGAAAATCGTGGAGCAACACGGGCCGTTCCAGGCCAAGGTGGGCCTGTACGCGCTCGGTTAAGAGCCAGTCCAGCCAGCCGTCGCGGTCGTCCTTTGCCAGGCTTTCCGGCGGGCGAAAGCCACCCTGCGAGGCCACAGCGATCAGGTCTTCCGTGGTTACGGCATGCGGATCGATGCCCGCGTATCGCTGGAAGGCATCCGCGTAGCTCAGCAACTCGGCCGGGCCGCGCCACAAAAGCGACTCGCACAGGTCGCTGGTCAGTCGCATCCCGGCCGGGAGATCATCACCCGTTTGGTACCACTCGACGAGCGTGAACTCCGGGTTGTGCAAGGCCCCCTGTTCCTCCTGGCGGAAGACACGGCTAACCTGGTAGATTGCCTCGGCTCCGGCCGCCAGCAGTCGTTTCATGGCGAATTCCGGCGACGTCTGCAGCCAGAAAGTCTGCGGCCTTCCGCCCGCGGGGCCGACCTGAAGTGCAAACGGATCGAGGTGCCGATCGACCACCGTATCGGCCGAAAGGACCGGCGTTTCCACTTCAAGAAACCCGCGACGATCGAAAAACTCGCGAAGCTGCCGCAGCAGGCCGGCCCGCAAACGCAGGTTTTGCCACGACGCAGTAGGCAGGAAATCGGGCATAGCGAACGGCTACTCCCGCACCCGCTCCAAGTATTCGCCGGTGCGGGTATCGATCTTGATCAAGTCGCCGATGTTGACGAACACCGGGCACTGGAATTCGGCGCCCGTCTCTACCTTGCAAGGTTTGCTCACGTTCGTGGCAGTGTTGCCACGGGCGCCCGGCTCGCAGTACTCGATTTTCAACACCACGTGGTTCGGCGGAGTGACAGTAATTGCGTTGCCGTTGTAAAGCACCATGCTGCAGACCATCGACTCCTTGATGAACTTCCACGTGTCGCCCACCTGTTCGGCGGTCAACTCGTGCTGCTCATAGCTGTCGTTGTCCATGAAGACGAATTTGTCACCCTGGCGGTAGAGGTACTGGGCACTGATTTCGTCGACGTCGGCCGACTCGATCGAATCGCCGCTCTTCCAGGTACGATCGATCGTGGTTCCGCGGATCAGGTGTTTTAGCCGGCACTTGTACAATGCCTGTCCCTTGCCCGGCTTCACAAAATTGCACTCGATCATCAAGTAGGGGTCGCCGTCAAGTTTGACCTTCAGGCCTTTTTTGAAATCGCTCGTGTTGATAGTGCCCACGTCAGATTTTCCGTTTCACTTTCTAGCTGGATAGGTAAATTGTCATTCGTTGCCGTTGTCAGGCATTCCGCCGGTGAAGCATTGCCTTCACTTTCTGAAACGCGATGGCTGTGCTACGATTGGCGTGTATGGAATCTTCTGCTGTTCCTCTAATATCGACCTGTTCCGCGGCTGCCGCAGCCGGAAAAACCGGGCAGAGCATGGGCGGGGATTGGCGAACCATCCTAGCACAGGCCGTCCGCGACCCGGTCGAACTCTGTCGCCGGCTTGGACTGCCGACGGAATTGGCGGCCGAAGCCGCCTCCTCCACGGCCGCCTTTTCCATGCTCGTGCCGGAGCCTTTTCTGGCCCGCATTCGTCGTGGCGACCCCGACGATCCGCTCCTGGCCCAAGTCCTTCCCCGTAGGTTGGAAACGGCCGACAATCCGCAGTTTACCGTCGATCCGCTGCACGAGGTAGGGGGCGTGCGCGCGCCCGGCCTATTGGGAAAGTATAAGGGCAGATTCTTGATCGTAGCAAGTGGGGTCTGTGCCGTCCACTGCCGTTTCTGTTTTCGGCGGCATTTCCCCTACGTTCAGGCCATCTCCCGACAGTCGTGGCCGGGGGTTCTTCAACAGATTACTGCGGAAACGTCGATCGAGGAAGTCATTCTCAGCGGCGGTGACCCTCTGTCGGCCAGCGATAGCCGGCTGGCGGAAATTGCGGAACAGCTTGCCGCCATCCCCCACCTTCGTCGGCTGCGGGTCCATAGCCGTCTGCCCATCATCATTCCGCAGCGGGTGAACGACGAGTTGCTGGCTTGGTTGCGGGGTACGCGGTTGGTGGCTTTTCTGGTTGTCCACTGCAACCATCCGGCCGAGATCGATACCGACGTGGCGGCCGCCTTGGGCCGGTTGGTAGACGCGGGAGTGCCGGTCTTGAATCAGGCCGTCTTGCTCCGCGGGGTCAATGACGACGTGGAAGTGCTTGCCGAGCTTTTTGGCCGGTTGGTCGACCTGCGGGTGTTGCCGTATTATTTGCACCAACTCGACCGCGTGGCCGGGGCCGCGCATTTCGAGGTCTCGGAGTCGCGCGGCCGCGAGCTGATCCGCCAGCTTCGTACACGGCTGCCCGGCTATGCCGTACCCCGCTACGTTCGCGACACCCCGGGGGCGGCTCATAAAGAGGTCTTGGAATGACCCTGCGCTACTTGCTGGCCAGCGTCACAGCGGGCACAGCGGCGGGCGCGGGGCCGTTGCTGCAGACCAGCTTTCCGATCGGATGCCCATCGGCAAACACGCCCATCAGATAGGTGTTTCGTCCGGCTTCGATGCGAACGGTCGTGTCGGCGCCGCGGAGGCCGCCAAAACCGCCGTCCGGCTGCAAGTGGATCGGATGGTCGCCGGCCGGCAACTCGATGCGCAACACCTGGATGCGGTCGGGCAGCACGCCCCAGCAGCGGCAATCGGCCGATTCCATCGCTTCCCAGGCAACCCCGCCAACGTCCATAGCCAAATTGGCCCACGTGTTGTTCTGCGTTTTCAGGGCTGTCTTCGCTCCATAGACGATGGCCTCCTTGGCCGCGCGGCGGAAGACCGCCCGCACGACCACGCGGGGATAGATAGCCTGGTACTGCTCGACCGCCAGGCGGCCGACGTCGGTGATCGTGGCCGTGGGACCAATGGCGTGGCCGTCGGCTGAAACCAGCACGCTGTTCATGGGATTATGGTAAACGACCACCTTGGGCACTTTGATCGGCGCCACCGAGGGCGGTATGCTGTGCGCCGACGTGGCATTGACAATGGCGCTGGCGGCAAACATGGAAATCGTCGCCGCCACTTCCACGGTTTCCACCTTGTACGGTCCCCGCCCCACCAGGGCAAAGACGTAGAGCACACCGTTCCCCTGCTGGCTGTGGTGGCCATGCGTGGCACGCTCGACGTCATAGCGGCCAAAGGGGAAGTCAGGCTCCCAACTGCAAACCTTCATGTAGCTGCGGGCGGCCTCGTTGTAGTCGATGCGGCTGGACTCGTCAATGGCGCCGTGAATGTATTCGCCCAAAGCCACCCGTTTATAGGCCAACTTGGGGTTCTGCTGTGCATCCTCGGCCCCGGAGGCGATAATGCGTTCCTGCATGTCGGAAACTTGCAGGGCGTAGGCCGTGGCATCGGCCCCGCCGTTCATCAAGTTGGAGATGGCCAACATGGCGCGGACGAGGATCTTCTCGTAGTCTTCACCCGCATAGGCCGTGAAGGTGTCGTCGGTGAGCATCGAGCCGGCCTTCTCAACCAGGCTCGCCTGCGAGTTGTAGTCCAGCGTATCGCGGGCATCGCGCAGGAGCATTTCAGCCTCTTTGGGCCGCCCCGCCGCCAATTCCACCACTGCCCGGTCGAGCTTGAGGACCACGGCCTCGCGCGGGTAGCTGTCGATGAGCTTCTCCAGCCGGATCGATGCCGTTTCCACGTTGCCTTCATAGAAATCGGTACGTACGTCGTGCAGCCGATTGGCGTGGTTGGCACAGCCGGCGGAAAGCAGCAGGGTTGCGAGGATCAGCGTAAAATGGCGCATGGCAACATGAGGATCAAGGATGAGGGATAAGAGACTCGCTGCGGCGATCGGTCGCTGCGGCAATTCTCACAGTCACCTTCATTCTCCGCGTTTTCTCAACTCCACCAGCTCTTTATTTTCGCCCCGGCCGTGACGTTGTACTTCTTGACGATCGTGGCCGATTCCTTGGCATACTGGCCGTTGTGAACGTTGACCATTTCCAAGGTCAGCAGGTACTCACGCTCGTAATTGGCATTGCTCCGCGTGGTGCCGGAGGTCACCTTGGCGATGAGCACGAAGTCGAACGGCTGCTGCATTTGTTCCATGCGCTCGGTGAGCATCCGCATGTTCTGCGGAAGGAAAACCTCGTCGGGCCGCAAGTTGGCGGACTGCAACCCCGCGTCGACGAAGCGTTTGCTGACTGGCTGGAAAGTCCCCGAATTGAGGATCCGCTGGTCGATCTGTTCGTAGAGCTGTTCGCGGAAATCGCCCAGTTCTTCGATGCTCTTGTTTTCCACGCCCAGGAAACAGATCCGCATGGGACCGTTTACTGCCGTGCCCTGCATGTACGCCGCCGGTTGAACGCCGCCGCAGTGCCGCGCCAAAAGGTTTGTAACGGCCCCGTCGACCAGCGGGCCATAGGTCTCGCTGCCGGCCGCATGGCTGCCGACCATCGTCTTGTCGCCCGGTTTGACGACCTCAGCCGTCTGGTTGCTGCGGCAGCCAAACTGCGCGCAGGTTCCCAAACCCAGAAGTCCCAATGTACTCGTACGAATAAACTGCCGTCTGTCCATCTTGCGGCTCCCTTTCCCGTTCGATCGAACTGACACCGAAGTCATGGTGGAAGTGAAACGGCTGGAGCCAAGGCAGCGCCCAGCCTTTTCTTATCTTCGGTTGTGACGATCGTTCGGCTTAGACCCCTGGAAAAGAATAACGCGATTATTCGTAATCTAACGGCCAGAAATGCCACGGGCCGTCAAGTTAGGGAATCCGCGCGGGGTTTAACGCGCGTGCCCCCTGCTTGCGAGTCGTTCGGTTTAGGGCTCGTCAAAGAATTGATTGCGCGGAATTCGGCACGCTATTAGTCCGTGTTCCCGGACTTCTTCAAGTCCTTCGCGTCGTAGGGGTGGTTGCGCTTGCGCGTTACCTCGGCCTTGACGATCGTGTCGGCCGGCCCGACCGTGGGATCATCGGGGTTCCGCCGCTTGAGTTTGGCCAGCACGTCGAATCCGCTGATGACGCGGCCAAACACCGTGTGCTTGCCATCCAGGTGCTTGGTGGGCACGAAGGTGAGAAAGAACTGCGATCCGCCGGTATCCGGCTGCTCTTTCTTGGCCATGCTCAGGCTGCCGCGGAAGTGCAGACGGTGATCCGGCCGTGGGCACTCGCAGGGGATCGTATAGCCCGGCCCTCCCCCTCCGGTCCCCTGGGGATCGCCGCCCTGGGCCATGAAACCGGGCAGCACGCGATGGAATTTCAGGCCGTTGTAGAAGCCTTTCTCCACCAGCGTAATGAAATTCAACACCGTATTGGGAGCCTCGTTCTCGAATAGCTCGATTTCGATGTCGCCCTGACTGGTCTTCATCAGTACCCGCGGCAGATCGTTGGCCTTGGCCTCGGCCTCACGGATCTTCTTCTCCTTTTCCCAACCGGCCTTCGTTTCATCGATCATCTCAGGATACATGGCGTAATCGCGTTGCATGTCCTTGCTGACCTTGGCCAGCATGCCGGACGCCTGGGCCGCCTTCAGCCAGGGTTCGGCCAGGTCGTATTCGTTCACGCAGTACGCGGCTGCGCCAGCCAGGGCGGGCACAAGCCTGTCGTGGCACTTGTTGTCCATCAACAACTTGCCGATTTTGAAAGCAGCCTCATAGTCTTCGCTAAACACCCGATGGCCCAAAGTGTCCACCAGGATCTCGGTAATCTTGGAATCGGCGTTCGGGGCCTCGGCGTAGGCGCTTGCGGCGGCTTCCACCAGTTTTCCCTCCATAGTCATTGCTGTCGCCAAGCCCTGTTGGTACTGTTGGCGGATCTCCGCCTTCTTGGCGGCGTCGGTCGTGGTGGCGTACTGGCTCTTCAAGGCGCCTAAGTCGGCAATCAACGCATTCCACTCTCGGTCAATCCGGGCGAATTCCGCCGCCTTAGTTCCTGCGGCCGGCGATTGAACCTTGTCGCCGCCCGCGGGCGGGGCCGGCGGATCGTCAGACCAGGCCAAGGTCGCCGTGAGAGACAAAACGATGGTAAGCAAGGCACGAAATAACATGATCATTTTCCTAAATAATGGGGATTCACTCTAGTCATTATAAGCCTCTTGCCACTATTCATGCTGCGGCCCATACCCTACCATAAGAAGCAGATTTGGCATAGAGGAACCGTTCATGGTACAGCGAAAGAAGCCGGCAAACAAGAATTCTCAGCGCGGTCTGCCGGCACGAGGAGTGACTCCCGTCGGCGTGCGGATCATCGGGGGTACGTTTCGAGGGCGGAAACTGGAGTACTCAGGCGACTTGCGGACCCGGCCCATGAAGGACCGAGTTCGCGAGGCTCTCTTCAATCTGCTGGGCCACGCGGTCGAAGGCAAAATGGCCATCGATCTGTTTGCGGGCACGGGGGCACTCGGGTTGGAGGCCCTCAGCCGCAAGGCATCGCGGGCCGTTTTCATAGAACGACATCGGCCGACAGCCCAGGCAATCGTCCGAAATGCCACAACACTAGGGGCGGAGGCACTGGTCGAGATCATCACGGCCGATACGTTTCTTTGGGTGCAACGACTCCCCGATTTGGGCAGTGGGCCGTGGCTGGTCTTCTGTTCGCCGCCTTACGAGTTGTACGCCTCAAGACACGACGATATGTTGCAACTCTTGAACCACTTGATCGACGAGGCCCCTCAAGAGAGTCTATTTGCCGTGGAGGCCGACAACCGGTTCAATTGGAGTACACTGCCCTCCGCCGACCAGTGGGACATCCGCCCCTATCCGCCGGCAATCTTGGGGATTTGGGAAAAACAAGGTACATGACTGACTATGGATATTTTCAATCTCAACGATGTCGTCCCTTTTATCACCAAGGATGGTTCGGAAATTCGCGAGCTCCTAGCGTATCGAAATTCTTGTATCCGCAACCAGACCCTGGCCGAGGCCCGGCTCGCCCCGGGAGCGGCTATAACACCCCACAAACACCTTCAAACGGAGGAGATTTACTTCATTTTGGAAGGCGATGGCGAGATTCAAGTGGGCCAGGAGTTCCGGACAGTTCGGCCAAACGATGCTATCGCAATCCCTCCAGGAGAGTTGCATCAGATTACCAATACGGGTCGAGTGATGCTTCGTTTCTTGTGCTGCTGTGCCCCCGGCTATGAAAACGACGACACGGTTCTTGCAAACTGATATTTGCGAAAGCCGCAAGTCCGTCTTTTTCCACAAGTTGCGCGCATGTGGAAGTTCCGATTCGCGTTTGATTCCGCCCGCGAAATAACCGATTTAATCCGATACCAGAAGCTGCATATTCTGGGCAGGCAATTCATGGATGGAGGCGCGGGATGTTTGGCCGGCGAACGGACTTCAGTTGGCTTTTGATACTCTTGTTGGTGGGGATTTTCGTTTTGAGTCTGAAGGTACCGCGGCAGTGGGAGCGCATTGCCCGGCCGACCCCCTTCGTGCTCAATGCGCATAACTCGAATCACGCTAAAGAGTTGACTTCGATTGCCGGCGGTCAAACTGGACCGTCGTTAGACGTTTTTCGCGCGATCAAGCCGGCAGGGCACGTTGCCAGCGATAACGGCCCGCTGGCCAATTCTGTTTCGCTGCCGACAAACGCGGTACCGGCAGCGGTTGCCTCGCCCGTTGCAGTGGCGAATGCGGTTCAGACGGACGTCGTTCCGGCTGCCGCGAGTGTCGAGCAACCGATTCCCGTCGCACTCGCTACGGAAGGACCAAAAGACAGGCCGGCCGACAACGTTGCTGTTTCCGAACCCAGCGCACCGCCACAGGCAACCCTGCCGACAGGGCAAGTCGCAGCGCAGGAAGTCGCGTCCACCACTTTGGAGAAGGACGACGCGGTGCAGGTTCTGCCCGCGGTTCCTGCTTCCGAATCTGGCCCCAGCCTTGGCTCGGCCAACGCCGGCACGACGGAACTTGAAGTCCGCCGCCTGCCGCCATCGGAGATTTCGGTCGCCCAGGATCAACCGTCCGCGCCAGCCAGCAGTGGTCCCGAAGTGGTTCATCAACCGCCTTTGTCGGCAACGCCCGAGCCGGCCGTCGCGGCTGAGTCGTCGCCGGCCGCTAGCGAAACGGCTGCAAATCCTGTGCGTCCAGTCGTGCCCGAGCCACAACCGGTAGTTGAGCAGAATTCGTCCGCCGACCCGCAGCCTGCCCTGCCGCAAGCCAGCGCGGCGGTGATCGCCGAGAGCCCGCAGCCGGCGGTTGTCGCAAAACCGGCAGTCGTTGCCGAGGCAGCGCCCCCCGTTCCCGCCCCTGCCGTCGCCGAAGCGCCGATGAAGGCCATTGGACGGGCGTGGGAAGAGCCGGCGCACTTGCTGCTCCAATTGCAGGACTTGCAGAAGCACGAAGTCACGCGGGGATGGGCAGTGGAAGCGTCCATTGGCGTTCACAAATTGGGACCGGCGATCTCGGTTGGCGCGCCGGAGACGACGGAGATCCTGCAACACCTGGAGCAACTGACCGGCGAAACGCCGTCGTTGCTGACGAAGGTCGATGATGAGAACCTCGCGCAGAATCTGTCGCTCACATCCTACGGGCTGGAACGGCGGATCACCATTTGGAAGCAAATTGGCCGCATGGGCGGAATGGCCCGCGCCGACGTCCCCCTGCCGGCTGTCGATCCACGCAGATTCAACAAGTGCCTCAACGACATCGATCAACTTACTGAAAATACGTCGGAAGGGCATGCCTGGCGGAAGTACTTGCTGATCGAGTCCCTGCACGACTGGGCCGCGCGCCGCCGCAATGCCGATGAACGGTTGCCGCGAGATTTGGCACAGCAGATCCTCAATCGCATGAACCAGATGTCGGTCACCACGAACCAGCGGCAGTTCCTCACGACAGGGCCAATGGCCGCCTTGCACCAGGAGATGTTGCGCCATACGGCCGAGCCGCTGGAATCGAACCGCTTGCTGCAACACCTGGAGGCCTACGAGATAAGCGGGCTGCCCAGCGATGCCCGCGTGTTGGCCCGCGATTGCCAACTCCTGTCGGTCAGTTCGGCAGCGGCGCAGCGCGAATTGGGCGATCGTATCGAAATGTACTACCGCAACGCCAACATCCGCATTGCCGTCACCGCCGAGTTGCTCAATCGCTGGATTCCCAAACGAGAGCCGGAATTTGCGCCGGTCAAAGACAATATCCAGGGAGCGGACGTGCGGGGCGAAAGCCTGATGGCCAGCGAGGTTACTGTGCGGATGCTTCCCGATCCGCACCACGTCCGCCTGGCATTGGAGGTCAACGGCCAAGTGGCCTCGCTGACCCGTTCCACGTCTGGCCCGGCCACTTTCTTCAGCGATAGCGAATCGACGTACATCGCCCGCAAACCGATCGAGATCAGCCTTCGCGGTATCAACGCGGGGCCCACGGAAGTGGCCGTGGACAACAAGTCGCAACTGAAGGGCATCCACACCGATTTCGACGGGTTCCCCATTGTTGGCCATTTTGCGCGGAACATGGCCCATCAGCAGCACGACGAGAAAATGCCGGCCGCCGAGGCCGAGGTCCGCGGAAAAATTGCCGCGAAGGCGCGGGACCGGGTCGATCGCGAGACGACGGATCAGATTGCGGCAGCCGCCAAACGCTTACACGACGAGGTGCTCGGCCCGATGGACTCGCTGGTGCTGGATCCGATGATGGTGGCCGCGGAAACGACGGACAAGCGTTTCAGCATGCGGATTCGCCTGGCCGGCCCCGACCAACTGGGCGGCCACACGCCGCGTCCGCAGGCCCCCAGCGACAGCCTAGCCAGTGTGCAAATCCACGAGAGCATGCTCAACAACATGCTGGAGCGGCTGGAACTCAATGGTCAGACCTTCGATCTGGCCGGCCTGGGCCGGCGGATCTCCGAGCGGTTCCATCGCTTCCAGCCCAAGCCGGTGGATCCGGACCAGGAAGACGTGAAGATCACCTTCGCCGCCAAGGACGCGGTCCGCGTGCGTTGCAACGACGGCCGCTTGGAGATCACACTGGCGATTGCCCGATTGAGCAAGGGGGCGCGGAAGTGGAAGGACTTCCAGGTGCGCGCATTCTACCGGCCGGCCGTGCAGGGCCGCTCGGTCGATTTGGCGCGCGAGGGCATCGTGCAATTGATTGGCGCGCGGACCAATGTTGCCTCGCAGATCGCCCTGCGGGGCGTCTTTTCGAAGGTCTTCTCCCAAAAGGAGCCGATTCACGCCACACCCGAGTCGTTCATCAAGAATCCGAAGCTCAACGGCGTGGCCGTGACGCAATTGGCGATTGACGACGGCTGGATCGGCGCCGCGATCGGCCCGCAACGAATTGTCACCGCGCAAGCGGGGGCGGCGCGGCGGTAGGTGGCGACTCGCGAACTAGAGGCGGGAATGCAGGAGGCGTACGGCCTACACGCCCGCGAACTTCCGCAGATCGGCCCCAAAGGCCTTCATGCGTGCCGCCTGCGCGGCCTTGACGGCAGCCAGATCCACAGACGCCGTCGGCGGATCGAAAGCGAACATGTAGAACTTCACCTTCGGTTCCGTGCCCGAGGGACGCACAGCCACATAATTGCCCTCGGCCTGCAGGTCCAAGATCACCAGGTCGCCCTTGGGTCCGCCCAGCGGAGTCGGCGTGCCGCCAAACGCCGTCATGCTGTTTTCAAGATAGTCGCGCACGCGGGCCAGTTTCAGGCCGCCCAATTCCAGCGGCGGATGGGAGCGGAACTTGGCCATCAGGGCCTTCATCGCATCCATGCCCTGCTCGCCGGGCATCTGCACGTTGATCTGGCTTTCGCTATGGCAGCCGTAGCGCACGAACAGTTCGTCGAGCTGCTGGTGCACGGTCTTGCCGCGGGCCTTGAGGCGCGCGGCCAATTCGGCCAGCAACAGCGAAGCCACGGCCGCGTCCTTGTCGCGCACGTGGTCGCCAGCCAGAAAACCGTAGGACTCTTCGGCGCCGAAGACAAAATCCTGCGGCCCGCGAAGATCCATCTCGCCACCAATGTATTTGAAGCCCACCAGCAGATTGCCTGCCGTTAGCACGCCGTAGTCGTCGGCAATGCGGCGAATCAACTCCGTGGTGACTAGCGTCTTTACCACGTACAAGCGAGAGTGGAGCGTGCCCGCCGCCTTGCGGGCGGCAAGCAGGGAATCCGTCAGCAGCGAGCCGATCTGGTTGCCGGTCAGAGTTCCCCAGGCAGCGTCGGCGGTCGCCGTCAGCCGGGCGGCACAGCCCAGGCGATCGCAGTCGGGATCGGTAGCCAGGATCAGGTCCGCGCCAATTTGCTTGCCGCGGGCGATCATGGCGTCAAAGACGACGGCATTCTCCGGATTGGCAATGTGGCCGGGAACATTGGTGAAATCGGGATCGGGTGCCGCGTGCGGGCCAAAGACCTCGACATCTTTGAAACCGGCCGCATCCAGCACCGGGCAAACCGCCGACGTGCCTACGCCGTGCAGCGGCGAGTAGATGATCTTCAAATTGCGAGGCCCGGCGGTGCTCTGCCGCAGGACCGCCGCAACGAAGGCCGCATCGACCTCTTCCTGACAATACTCGATCTGTCCCGAGGCCAGTCCCGATTTCCAAGGAATCCGCGTGATTTCCTGGACACCGTAGACCCGCTCGATCACGCCGCTGTCATGGGGGGGAAGCAACTGGCCGCCGGTCGACCAATAGACCTTCAACGCGTTGTCGGTGGGCGGATTATGGCTGGCGGTGATCATGATGCCGCAGTCGCAGTGCTTGTAACGCACCGTGAACGACTCCTCGGGCGTGCTGCGGTAGCCGTCGAGGAACCAGACCTTGAAACCCGCGGCGGCCATAATCTCGGCGCAAAGTTCGGCGAACTCCCGCGAGCGATGCCGCGTATCGTAGGCAATTGCGCAGGCCAACGGCTTGTCGCCGACCGTTTCACGAACGTAATCGGCCAGCCCTTGGGCGCTTTCGCCGATCGTACGGTCGTTGATGGCGTTGGTGCCGATGGGGTAGAGCCTGCCGCGGCGGCCGCCAGTGCCGAAGGGGATAGTCGTCCAGAAGACGTCGTCCAGTTCCTTCCACTTGCCGGCGGCGACATGTTCGGCCACTGCCGGAGCATATTCGGCCAGATAGGAGGCGGTCAGCCAGATACGAATGTTTTCCACGGCGGCGGGCGAGAGTTTGCCCGCCGCGGTAGCCACGTCAAGTTGTTGCAATGCTTGTTGGGTATTCATGATGGAGCAATTGTACGAAATGGCGGTACTGGCGAAAAGCGGGGCGGATGGCTCTTTGCCCGGTTCATTGATCGATTTGCCATGAGGCTATATAATCGCGGAAACTACAGAAAGGCCCTGATCGTGACCGAACCCATCATTAGCGTTTCCGGCTTGCGGGGTGTCGTGGGGGAAACCCTCACTCCGGAAGTTGTCATTCGTTACGCGGCCGCATTTGCCGCAGTGGCCCCGCCGGGACCGATTGTCCTGGCCCGCGACAGCCGCCCCTCGGGCAGGATGCTCGCCGGGGCGATCAACAGCGGCCTGGAGGCCGTGGGGCGATCAACGATCAATGCGGGCATCGCCGCCACGCCCACAACGGGCGTGCTCGTGCGGCATCTTGGTGCGGCTGGTGGGATCCAGATCACGGCCAGCCACAATCCGTCGCCCTACAACGGCCTGAAACTGTTTTCCGCCGCCGGACGCGTCATTCCCGCCGATTTGGGCGAGAAGGTCTTGCGGCAATATCGTACCGGTTGTCCCGCCTGGGTTGCCCACCAGCAATTGGGAACCGGCGATGCGCTGGTCGACACGCAATCGGCCCACTTGGCGTTGGTGCTGGCGACGGTCAACGCGGAGCAGATTCGCAAGCGAGCATTCCGCGTGCTATTGGACTCCAATCACGGCGCAGGCGGTCCGCTGGGCCGGCGATTGCTGCAAGAACTCGGCTGTGGCGTAACGGTTCTCGGCGAGGAAACAGACGGCCAGTTCGCCCATACGCCCGAGCCTACGGCGGAGAATCTTGCCGGTGTCTGTTCGGCTGTGACCGCCGCCGGGGCCGATGTTTGTTTCTGTCAGGACCCCGATGCCGACCGGTTGGCAGTAATCGATGCCTCGGGCCGCTATATCGGCGAGGAATACACGGTGGCCCTGTGTGTGGAACATATTCTCCGGCACGCCCGAGGACCGATCGTCACGAACTGCTCCAGCAGTCGCATGTCGCAGGATCTGGCCGAACGGGCGGGCGTGCCGTTCTTTCGCTCGGCGGTGGGCGAGGCCAATGTGGTCGATTGCATGCTCGCCAAAGGCGCGATCTTCGGCGGCGAGGGCAACGGCGGACCGATCCATCCACAGGTGGGCTTGGTGCGCGACAGTTTCGTCGGCATGGCCCTGTTGCTCGATGCGATGGCCGAGCGCGACTCGCCGATCGGAGCGATGGCCGATGCGTTGCCCCGTTACGAGATCGTGAAGACGAAGATATCGCTGGCGAAGGAGAATATCCCTGCCGCCTTGGCTGCCCTGGAATCGCATTTCAACGACGCCACCGCCGACCGCATGGACGGTTTGCGACTGGATTGGCCCGGCCGCTGGCTCCTGGTCCGCGGCAGCAATACCGAGCCGATTGTCCGCGCCGTCGCCGAAGCACCGACGGCGGCAGAGGCCCAGAGGCTCTGCGATGAGGCAGCGAAGGTACTCCGGTCGTTGTGACCAAGCATATTTACTTCTTCGCCTCGATCCGCTCCTTGCCCATCCAGACCCGCAAGACCTCGGGCACGACGATCGAACCGTCAGCCTGCTGGTAGTTCTCCATCACGGCGATAATGCCGCGGCTGATGGCGATGGCTGTGCCGTTGAGCGTGTGGACCAGCCGCGTGCCCTTTTCGCCCTTGACGCGGTAGCGGATATTCAGCCGCCGCGACTGGTAGTCGGTGCAATTGGACGTGCTGGTGACCTCGCCGAAATCTCCGCGGCCGGGCATCCAGGCCTCGAGGTCGAACTTGCGATAGGCCGGCCCGCCGAGGTCGCCGGTGGCCGTATCCACGACGCGGTACGGCACGCCGAGGCCGTCGAAGATTCGGCATTCCATGTCCCGCAGGTAATCGAGCATGTCGTCGCTTTCGTTGGGCAACGTATAGGCGAACATTTCGACCTTCGTGAACTGGTGAACGCGATACAGCCCGCGTGAGGCCTTGCCAGCCGCACCGGCTTCCGTGCGGAAACAATGGCTCATTCCGCAGAGCTTCAGAGGCAGATCTTCGGCATCGAGCGTCTGGCCGGAGAAAAGCCCGCCCAGTGTGATCTCGGCGGTCGCCACCAGGCTCAGGTCGCTGCCTTCGATGCTGTAGATCTGCGTTTCCGGTCCGCGGGGAATGAAGCCGATACCCTGCAGCACCTCGTTGCGGGCCAGATCGGGCGTGGTCATCGGCGTGAAGCCTTCCTTGAGCAGCACATCCAGCACGTAACGTTGCAAGGCCAGTTCCAACAGGACGACGTCGTTCTTGAGGAAGTAGAATCCGTGCCCTGCCACGCGTGCCCCGCCTTCGAAATCGATCAAATCGAGCTTTTCCGCCAGTTCGACGTGGTCCAACGGCTTGAAATCAAACTGCGGCACCGGCGTCTTGCCGCGCGAGACCTCCAAGTTGGCTTTGTCGTCCACGCCCACCGGCGCGGCCCGGTGCGAGAGGTTCGGGATCGACCGTACGATCGTGTCCGCTTCGGCCATGACCGCATCGAGCTTCTGCTGGATCTGCACAACCTCGTCGCGGATGCGGCGGCCCTCTTCCTTCAGTACCTCGCGCTGTTCGGGCGGGGCCTTGCCGATCGAGCGGGCCTTCTCGTTGGCCTTGCGATTGGTTTCATCCAATTGCGACTGCAACGTCCGCCGCTCCGTTTCCAGGGCGACGAACCGATCGACATCGGCCGGGGCGTTGCGGTTCTTGCAGTTGAGCTTGACGAGTTCGACGTTATCGACAATGAATTTACGGTCGAGCATGGGAGCGGGGGAAGGGGGCTTGGAACGGGGGAAAGGCCGCATTATAGCAGGAATTGCGGCAGGGTTCCAGGGCGCGGACGCTATTTAAGGCGGGTTATTTCGACTACGCCGTCGTCGGCAAACGTAATCCGCAATTCATGTCCCGCCAGAAGCGCCGTGCCAAGCAGCACCTCGTTCGCGAGGCAATCGATTCGCACGAGACGCTCAAAACCGTCCCATTCAATTACCGCTTCGTGGACTGGCAGCGTACCCTCGCTCCCGTCCCCGTAACGTACTTGAGCCACGCCGACATAAGGCAACTGAAGGTCGGAGATGAAATGTGTCGGGAGCGCGATCAATCCGTTAAATCCGGTATCGACGATCGCATCGATTTCCAGAAAACCGCCATGCGCATCTCGGACGCGAAGTGAAACAACTGCCTCGCCGTCGGCGTTCACGCTCCCCGTCATCATGCTGGATGAATTCTTCTGGGTGAGCGGATGTGACAAAGCACCCTGTCGCCGACTCGCAACAGATATACTTGCGCGTCCGGGCGCCTGGCGCGAAGCCGATGCGCTGTGTCCAAGACGTCCGTCCCAACCTCGTAGTCGGTGGAATCGACGTCAATTGCGACGATTTTGCCTTTTTCGTCGGGCTCCAATTGCGCCCGCAAGAGGCGATTGTAGATTTCATCGCCTCGCCGAGCGACTTCCTCATTTGTGAGGGACGGATGAGTTGTTGCCATAAGGTCGCTCCAAGTTTAGACGCCACTATCTATTCTATCACGCCTTGGCCTGTTTTGAAAAAGGTACAATCGTTGGCGTTGTTTGTGACCTAGACCACGCATCGCTCGCCAGTGGTCTTATGTCGGACCTCGACTTGCGGCCGATTCTCACCAGCGATCAGGCGGAATTCAAGCGGCAATCGTTCGCTGGAAAGAACCTCGGGCCGTTCGACCGTCGATTCGCCGACCTTCTGCAAGCCGCCGTCCTGGTACCGATAGAATTCGAGTGTCCAGGACTGGCGATTGAGAATCAGCAGTTCCCGAACTCCGATCCGCGAATAGAATGGTATCTTCTCATAGGTGCGGTCTCGCGGACTGGTGATCTCGACAATGAAATCCGCCGGTCCAATCCAGAACGTATTGTGGTTCTGGGCGGCCGTGTCGGCCAGGAAGACTACGACGTCGGGGATCCGATAGTCATATTCCCAGTTCTCCGCGGATGCTGCCAGATTCACACCGGGACGGACTTTGCCAAGACCACGTTTGGAAATGACGGTGCCCAAGACAAACGCAAATTCGAAAACCAGATCCTGATGATCATCGTTCGCCATCGGGGGCATAAAATAGACTCCCTCCCAGACCTCGTCGTGTTGGTCGACGTCCCACGCCTTTCGCTGCTCTTTCAGTTCTTCCTCCAGCCGAGGATTTTCAATGAACATGGCCATGGAAAATGATCCTGTTCTAATCGCCAACGATTTTCACCGTCCCCAAGTTTCATTCTACATCGCGGCCCCCCAGTTGAGAAGATCGACCCTCATCGAGCCACGGGCTCCGGGCTCGAACACTTTGAAGAAAAAGGAAAATGGATCTCGGAACATTTGCTCGATTTTCGCGTTTTTCAACTGCGTGTGGCCAGTCTTCCTATATTTTCATTCCAGTATCTCCAGTTCACGAATCGGTTTGCCCGATCGCTGAGAGACGTACGTCGCGATGGCCTTCTTCGTTTTGTCCGTGATATCGGAAAAGTCAATCTGCCACCGCAAGCCGTCGCCGAATTCGACAATCCATTCTCGACGGGGAACCACTTGGCTGCCCCTGCGGAGCATTGGCGCGGTGCAAATGTCTTTGACCGCCGAGTAGGGGTGTGTCGATCGTACCAAACCAAACCATGACTCGAATCGCACTTCCTTGCGATCGAGGACCACGTGGCAGTTCATAATTGCCGGCACGACCGCAACGCCTACAGCCAAGACAAACCAGAACAGGGGGCGGAGTACTCGGCGGTTTACTCGGTGAACGTCGATATCGTGTTCCAAATTAGAGTAGCGCACGTAAAGGACGAAACGATCGCGCAGCAGGGCCCAGTAAATCAACGAAAGGGCGGGCCAACTCATCGCAAATCCGATGATCATCGCTGGCGCGTTCATGAGGGACGGCGTAAAATAAAGGTGAAAATCTGCCGGCCCGTACCGCGCAGCGTTCCATTCTTGCAGCGGCACCAGCAGACACGACAAGACGTAAGTCAGCGGCACCGCAGTCACAATGATTAGTATTTGTGAGTAATACTCCCACTTCCAATACTTCGGTTTCAATTCGTCAAGAGAAGGCCCCTCCGTTTCATAGCCGGGGGGAAGTGGAAACCACCGCCGTAACAGTTGCTTCAGTAACTCTGCGAGATAGTGTTCGCCCATGACGTCAACTTTCTCGGAATAGGGGGAATCACGTGCCCAATTTTCCCAATTCTTCCCACAGCCGTGCGCTGGCCTTGGTGCCGCGGTGGTAATCGGCCAGGTTGAACTTCTCGTTGGGACTGTGGGGATTGTCGTCATCCTGGCCCCAGCCCAAAAGCAAGACGTCGGCGTGCAGGGCTTCATAGAACTTGGCAACGATGGGAATGGAACCGCCCTCGCGCGTATAGACCGGCGCGCGGCCGAATGCCTGTTCGATCGCCCGGGCAGCCGCCGCCACGTAGCGGCTCTCCAACGGCACCATCACGCCGGGTGAGCCCTGATAGTCCACCAGTTCGACTTTTGCCCCCGGCGGTGTGATTTCCGGCAGCCAACGCCGCAGGGCGGCGGTGATCTTCTGCGGCGACTGGTTGGGCACCAGGCGGAAGCTGAACTTCGCGCCGGCCTTGGCGGGCAAGACGGTCTTGGTGCCTTCGCCCTGGTAGCCGCCCCAGATGCCGCAGACGTCGAAGGTCGGCCTGGCCCAGCGGCGTTCCAGGGCCGAATAACCCTCCTCGCCAAACGCCCCGTCCACGCCCACCTCCGCGAAGTAGCGGGCCTCGTCAAACGGCAGCGCGGCAAACTGCTGCCGCTCGCGCTCGGTCAACGGCACGACGTCGTCGTAGAAGCCGGGAATCTGGATCTTGCCGCGGCGATCGATCATCGCGGCCAGGATCCGCGCCACGCTGGTAGCCGGATTTGTCACCGACCCGCCGAACGAGCCGGAGTGCAGGTCGCGATTAGGCCCCGTCACGCGAATCTCATAGTAGGCGATGCCCCGCAGGCCATAGGTGATGGCGGGAATGTCGCGGCTGAATTTGCCGCCGTCGCTGATGACCACACAGTCGCAGGCCAGACGGGAAGCGGATTGGACGAGATACTCTTCCAGCGCCTGCCCGCCAACCTCCTCCTCGCCCTCGATCAGAAACTTCAGCTTCACCGGCAGGCGGCCGTGAACTTCCAGCCAGGCCTGGGCGCTATGGACGTGCGTGAGTACCTGCCCCTTGTCGTCGGTCGCACCGCGGGCGAAGAGATTCCCGTCGCGCCGCGTCGGCTCGAACGGTGGGCTAGTCCACAATTCCAGCGGGTCCGCCGGCTGCACGTCGTAATGTCCATAAACCAGGACGGTCGGCGCCCCGGGGACGTCGGGCGACTCGGCATAGACCAAGGGATGACCACTCGTGCGGATAATCTCGGACGACAAGCCCATCCGCCGGAACTTCGCATCCACCCACTGGGCCGCTTTCTCGATATCGGGCTTGTGGATTGGATCGGCGCTTACGCTGGGAATTCGCAGAAGATCACACAGTTCGGCCTCAAACTGGACCGCGTGGGACGACAGATACTGATCGAGCGCAGGCATGCGTGAACCTTTCGTGGTAGAGGATGTATTATACCGCTAACGGCTGGGAATGACGCCTAACACGTACCGTCGAAACAGACGGCACTATTCTTAGCCTCACATTTTACAACCACCTGAAAGTGGAGATTCTTGAAACCTGTTCCAGTTGGTCGATTAAACATATAATGCCGGAAGAATGAACAATCCGCTAGTGGACGGACCGCGGCATTCCAGGAAAACCGCGTTGCATACGATTTTTACCGCACTTTTCCGAGGCAAATATGACTGAGCATGCCGCCGTAGTGCCCGAAGAGTCGGCCCAGGCCGTGCTTCCCGAACGTCGGAAGCAGGAAAAACGCAAGCCCAAGAAGCAGCCGCGCTACAACGTCGTCCTCTGGAACGACGACGACCACACCTATGCCTATGTGATTACCATGCTCATGGAGTTGTTTGCCTATCCCGTGGAAAAGGGCTATCAGATGGCCCATGAGGTCGATACCCAGGGGCGAGTGATCGTCTTGACCACGACCATGGAGCATGCCGAGCTGAAGCGAGATCAGATCCACGCCTATGGAAAGGACACGATGATCGCCGATTGCCGGGGATCCATGTCGGCGTCGATCGAACCGGTGGAGGACTAGGATCGGCCCGATTTCGCTCTGGCCCCATGACGATCGATTTGCTACACTCCGCCCAACTATTCACTTGCCGCCCCCGAGTCGCATGGAAGCGATTTTCTTCTGGGCGCGGTTCTGCTTGCATGGAGTTGGTGATGATCGGAAAATGGACGTTCCGAATGGCGGCCCTAGGGCTGGTGCTGGCGGTCCAGGCGACGATTTCCCGCGCCGATGCCCCCTGGTCCAACTTTTTGACTGCCAATCGCGTGGAGGCCGATGCGGCCAAGCCCTACACGCTCAAGGAAGAGCACGGGCCATGGATCATCATGGCCTGCAGTTTCAACGGCGAAAACGCCCGGCAGCAGGCGCACGACCTGGCGCTGGAACTTCGCAAGCGGTATCGCATGGAGGCCTTCGTCCACCAGGTGGATTTCAAGCTGGACGATCCCAACGGCAACGTGCAGCCGATTTTCGCTTCGCCGCATCGCCACCAGTACGAAATGGTCACCGAGAATCCCAGAGCGTACCGCGACGGGCAGATCAAGGAAATCGCCGTGGTCGTGGGCAACTTCACCGCGGTCGACGATCCTGACGCACAGGCGACCCTGAGGAAGTTGAAAGGGGCCGATCCTGAATGTCTGCATGCCAAACAGGGAGAAGCGGACTCGCGGAGCCTTTCGGCATGGCGTTCGCTCCAAGCGGGCGTCAGAGACTTGCCCAGTTTCGTCGAGGGTCGTAAGCAGACTGGGCCACTGTCGCATTCCTTCATCACCCGCAATCCACTGCTGCCGGAGGACTATTTCGCCCCCAAGGGTGGCTTGGACGAGTTGGTCGTGAAGATGAACCAGAATGTCAAGTACAGTCTTTTGGATTGTCCCAAGAAGTACACGCTGCAGGTCGCCCATTTCACCGGCGAGATAATCATCAACCAGAATGATATCCGGGCAATTGAAAGCGGAGCGAAAGCCGGGCCTGAATCCACGAAACAAGGCCTGGGCGACGCGGCCCTCAAGGCCCACGAACTGACCGAAGCCTTGCGCATGAAGGGCTACGAGGCCTACGAGTTCCACGATCGCTATGCCAGCCTGGTCACCGTGGGTAGTTTCGATTCCTGCGGCACGCCGCGAGCTGACGGCAAGATCGAAATCAATCCGCAGATTTTCCAGCTCATCGAGGTCTTTCGCGGCGAGTCGGCCAGCGTGGCCGGCAAGCCGGGGGCCATGCACTTGCAGTCGCTGGTAGGGATCTTCTTCGACGCCCAGCCAATCCCCGTGGAAGTTCCCAAGCGTTCGATCCGCCGCCAGTTGACGCAGCGGTTGGATATGGCCGGCGAATAGGACTCTGCTCCCCAACTGCCTATGCTTCATCTCTTGGTTCTAGGCACCGGCAACCGCAAGAAGGGCCAGGAACTGGCCCGCTTGTTGGGCCGCGCGGGGTTGGAACTCCGTACGCTGGCCGATTACCCCCAGGCCATCGACGTCGTCGAAGACGGTGCGACCTTCGCCGCCAACGCCGCGCTGAAGGCCACGCAGCAGGCCCGGCACCTGGGCCAGTGGGTCCTGGCCGACGACAGCGGCCTGGCGGTCGATGCCCTGGATGGAGCGCCGGGCGTGTTTTCCGCCCGCTACAGCGGTCCGGGGGCGACGGACGCCAGCAACAATGAGAAAGTGCTGGAAGCCTTGCGCGACGTGCCGCTGGAAAAACGGACGGCCCGGTTCGTTTGCCACATCTGTCTGGCCGATCCCAGCGGCGCGGTCCGCGGCGAAAGTGCCGCTTCCTGCTGCGGCCGGATCCTGTTTACTCCCAGCGGTGGGGGCGGTTTTGGCTATGATCCACTCTTCGAGATCGTCGAATACCATCGCAGCTTCGGGGCTCTGAGCGCGTTGGTCAAGTCGTATCTCAGCCATCGTGCCCGGGCCGCCGTCCGCATCATCCCCCGGTTGATAGAACTGGCCGATGGCAGAGAATAACCGGTGAATGGAGCATGCCGCGATTCGCTCTCTTGATCCACGATAGCCCCCGCGGCCTGCATTACGATCTCCTGCTGGAGGCCGGCGAAACGCTAAAGACCTGGGCCTTGCCGCGCCTGCCCGAACCTGGGCTGGAAATCCTCTGTGAGGCCCTGGCCGACCACCGTTCGATTTATCTCGATTACGAGGGGCCGATTTCCGGCGGGCGCGGCACGGTGGCACGCTGGGACCAGGGGACGTTCACGATTGACTTGTGGAGTGACAACAAGGTCGTAGTCGAGTTGTCGGGCACGAAAATCACCGGCATCATCGTATTGCGGCGGCAGGTCGATTCGCCCGGACAGTGGCAGTTTTGCTGGGGCGGGAATTGAAGTCCTCGGGGGCTGAATCCAACCTGATTATTTCAACTGCCCACCAGGCTATCAAGTAGGTCTCTCTTGCCGAGAGAGACTAATGGACTCCGCGTCGCTAAAAACTTATGTTCTTCTCCTGGGGCGGCGCACATTAGTCCTTTCCGGCAGAAAGGACCTACTTGGGCGCCTTCTCCGTCGTCCCGGCGACGACCAAGGCGCCTTCTTCCAGACGGATCGTGTCGATGTGTACGATTCGCTTGCCATCGGCCTTGGCGGGCGTGATCTTGATCAAGGCCACGGGGTCGTTGTCCTCCTGACGCCAACGGATGTCGACGTTCGCTTTCTTCGCCGCGTCGGCGATCCTGTCCAGCACGTTCTGCAACGGCCAAGGAATCGCCCCTACCCGGGCCTCGTGGACCCGCAGCCCCACAACGTCTGGCGACTCGACAAATGGGCTAACCTCGAGCGAAACGACACCGTGCAAGCTGCCGCGATCGATCTGGCAGGCCATTGTGATGCCCTGGCGACTGATGCGCACGCGGGGATCGTGCAGCCCATGGGACAACAGCGTAGGATGGTTTTGCGGCAGATCTACGGCCAGCCAGCCGTTGATCGTCTGCGCTTGGAAGACATGCTGCCAGCGGCCTTGGAGCTGCAGATCGTTGTGCAGCTTCGTGACCTGCTGCAGCATGTGGTCGCTTTCCTTCGCCTGCGACTCTGGCGGAATGGAGATCGCCTCGGCATAGAAGTCCGGCACGTGCTGCAACGCAAGGTAGACCGCAAAGGCGGATGCCGCCAGGATGACCAGCACCGTGACGACAATCAACGTGAATCGTGCTCTTTTCCGCATGCGGGCGCCTTGGGTTGTGAGGATGCTTATCCTACGAACCGCAACAAGCCATAGTTCTTCTTCCCTTTGCGCACGACGATGATCGACTCGCCGGCCAGGTTGGCGGAAGTCAGCCGGGAATCGACGCTTTCCACGCGGCGATTGTTCACGTAAGCCCCGCCTTCGGCAATTGCCCGGCGGGCCTCACCCTTGGTCTTCGCCAGGCCAGCCACGAAGAGGGCGTCGATAACGGCCATGCCGCTGCCGTCCAAGGCTGAACGCGGCAATTCTTTGCTGGGCACATCCGCAAAGACGTCGGTGAGTTGTGCGTCGGAGAGTTGCTCGATTTCCGCGCCAAAAAGGATTTCCGAGGCATTCAAAGCCGCTGCCAACCCCGCTTCGCCGTGGACCAGTCGCGTGAGATCGGCCGCTAACTGCTTCTGTGCGGCCCGCCGGCCAGGATCGGCGGCGTGCCGGTTCTCCAACTCCTCGATCTCCGCCTGACAAAGGTCTGTGAAGTAGCGCAGGCACTTGCCCACGTCGGCGTCCTGCGTGTTGTACCAGTATTGGTAGAACTTGTAAGGGCTGGTCCGCTCGGCCGAAAGCCAAAGTGCCCCGGTTTCGGTCTTGCCCATCTTCGTGCCGTCGGACTTCGTCAGCAGCGGACAAGTGATGCCGTGGATCTGCACGCCGCGGATCCGCCGGGCGAGGTCGATTCCCGCTGTGATGTTGCCCCACTGGTCGCTGCCGCCGGCCTGCAATTCGCAGCCGTAATGCTCGTTGAGATAGACGAAATCATAGGCCTGCAAGAGCATATAGCTGAACTCGGTGTAGCTCAGGCCGGAGTCGGTCCGTTCCAACCGAGCCTTGACCGAATCTTTCGAGAGCATGACGTTGACGGGAAAATGCTTGCCGATGTCGCGCAAGAATTCGAGATAGCCGAAGCGGCCCATCCAATCGTAGTTGTTCACCAGCAGGGCCGAGTTCGGCCCGCAGTCGAAATCGAGGAACCGCTGCAACTGCTTGGCCATGCTGGCCACGTTTCCGCGGAGGACCTCCACGCTGAGGAGATTGCGCTCTTCGTTCTTGCCGCTGGGGTCGCCAATCATGCCCGTCGCCCCACCCACGAGCGCGATAGGCCGATGCCCGGCCCGCTGAAAGCGCCGCAAGAGCATCACGGCCACAAGGTTGCCCACGTGCATGCTGTCGGAGGTCGGGTCGAAACCGATATAGAGCGTCCGCGGCTTCTCGTTGAGCCAGGCCTGGATATTGGCGTTGTCGGTGGTCTGGTGGATCAATTCGCGCCAGCGAAGTTCAGCGGCAATGTCAGGCATGAGGTTTGAGGGATAGCGGATGAAAGGGATTATCGCCACATGTCGTCGGCGAAGGGATGCGCGGGGCCGAGTAACTTGGGCTTAGGCAGGGCCTTTAATGCCTGTTCCGCCAGGCGCAAGTCCTCCTTAGTCGTGATCTTGAGGTTGATGGGCGAACCATGCACGACCGTCACCGCGTGGCCCATCCGCTCGACAAGCTGCGCGTCGTCGGTGGCCGCAAAGTCGCCCCGCCGGGCATGCGCATCCAGGAGCAACTGCCGGCGAAAGACCTGCGGCGTCTGGGCTTCCCATAGACCATCGCGGGCAACCGTCTCTTCGATCTTGTGATCGCGGCCCACCCGCTTCAAGGTGTTGGCCACCGGTATCGCCAGGATCGCGGCGCCGCCCTTTTCCGCCGCGCGGAAGACCTCGTCGATCCAGACGTCGGCAAGGCAGGGCCGAGCCGCATCGTGAATGCATATGAAGTCCGCCTCCGGCTTCACGCGGGCCACAGCCGCGGCCACCGAGTCAAAACGCTGCTCGCCGCCTGGCACGACATCGATGCCCAGGATCGCCACATTCGAGCCGAACTTGAAGTTGAACTGCTCGCGGTCCTCGGCGGAAATCACCACGAGCACCTGCACGACGTCTTTCCGCTGCAGGAAACGCTCGGCCGAGTGCAACCACACGGCCCGCCCGGCCAGCGGCACAAACGGCTTCTTGTAGTAGTCGTCCTTGAAGCGGCTACTGCGTCCCGCGGCGGGCAGTATTACGGCAAACTTGGCCATGCGACTCCTGCCCCCTACACGCGGCTACTGAGGCCAGCCCACGGTGCTGCCGTCTTGCGTTACCACTTCATAGCCGTCAATGGTCGCCAATGCCTGGTAGACTTGATTGTCCAACGTAGTGGAAAGATAGTGCAAGCTGCCGTCTAGCGCCACGAAATTCGCGCCGCTTGGATGCCGGCTGCCGAAGCCCCAACTAATCTGCCAAGTAGTTGCAGGGCCTTTCTCGATGATGTTGTAGTTCAGAGGAATCCCACATGTTGCCGTGCTGCCCTCGAACCAAAACCAGACCGACCATGCACAATATTGGGGCACCGCCTCGCCAGCCAGGATCGTATTACTGGTTCCATCGCGAACATCCATCGCGCATGTCATAATCGGAGCGCCGCCCGAATTCGTTCCGCCCCCGCGGCAGATTACGCCGTTGCCAAGATCGACGCCGTTAGTGCTGCCTGAATTGCGTCCGCGCGTCCCGCTGGTCGCCACAAACGCAGGCGACGACCCGACCCAGTTGCTTCCCGCGCAGGCCTTGTAATTCGTGGTGGCATACAACGTGCCACCCAGCGCCTGACTGCCACTCAAAGACAAATCCGAGGGACACGTGAAGGCAGCGACAGAAGTCGCAAGGACCTGCGGGTTACTGATCCCCTGGGCCGTATTTGTATACGACAGAGGCACCAGGGCGCCACTCGAGATGGTGGGATCGCGGCCAAGCGCAGCTTGGCTATAGAGCGGACCCATATCGAGGTTCGGCAAAATCGCCGCGAGCCAACTCACGCCTACTGCATTTGTCGTCGCCGTGGGGCTGGGAGTGCCCACTGTGGTAACCGTCCCCCAGTTCATGGGGTATTGCCGCTGGCTTGTTTCGTACTCCTGAACGGCCAAGCCGATCTGGTGCAACTTGTTTCCGCACGCCGACCGCCGCCCCGCCTCCCGGGCCGCGTTGACTGCCGGCAGCAAGAGGCCGATCAAGATGCCGATAATAGCAATCACCACCAGCAACTCGACGAGCGTAAAACCCACCCTGCGCCGATTCGCCCCATCTTGGGTACCCATGCACCTCTTCAAATTATTCTCTTTGAACATCTGATCCACCTTCCCCGTTCGCGCCGGTGAAACACGTAGCGTCTTGCCTCTCTTGCCCTCATAGGTCAGCATACTGCAATTTATCGCCGCTGAAAAGCTCTGCCCAATAGGTTTTTCGCTTTTCCGACCGGCTGGCCCACCAAAGCGGCCCTCCCCGCCAGATGGGGAAGCCGATCCCGAAAATCATGGCCAAGTCGATTTGCCAGCCGACGGCGACCCTCTTTTCCCTGAGCATCCTGGCCGCTTCCGCAACCATCGGCAGTAAGAGTTGCTCAGCAATTTGGACACCCTTTGAAGCTGGTTTCTCATGAAGAGCATCCGCACGTTGCAATGCATGCACGACATGGCCACAAGAGGGGTTCGGCGTTCTCTCCGGATATTGGTAAAACCCGGCTCCGGACTTCACCCCCATTTGCCCGGACTTCACTAGCTTCAGCAACAATTCGCTTCCGGCCGACCGGCCAGCGAAAACATCGGCCAGCACAATCCCGCTGTGAAGCGCCGTGTCGAGGCCGATTTCGTCCAGTAGCTGCAGCGGGCCAAGCGGCATGCCAAATTCCAGCATGGCGGCGTCGATCCCCTGAATCGAAACTCCCGCAATGGCCATTTCCAATGCCGCATTGAGGTAGGTCATCAGCAGCCGATTCACGACGAAGCCGGGACCGTCCTCGACCACCAGTGGCAGCTTGCCCAGCGACAGGGCATGGGCCACAACCGTTGCCAGGGTCTCCTTATTTGTGGCCGGTCCTGGAATCACTTCGACCAGCGGACGAAGCCGTACCGGATGGCAAAAATGTAGGCCACAAAACCGGCTCGGCTCAGCCACACCCACGGCCAGCCGTGCAATAGGGATCGTGCTAGTGTTCGTCGCCAGGATCGTGCGGCCCGCGAGGTGTGGTCTTATCTTGGCGTAGAGGTCTTGCTTGGCCGGCCGCTTTTCGCTGATCGATTCCAGCACGAGGTCGCAGCCGGCCAGATCGGCGGCGTCTAAGCTGTAAGCAATTCGCTGCGGCGGTGAAATTGGTGGAGAGGCACTTCGCCAAGCGCCTGCCACGAATTCACCGGCCGCCATCGCCGCTGCGTGCCGGAGGGCCTCCGGACTGGCGTCCACCAGCACGACCGGGATGGACCGCAGAGCGTGTTCGACAGCAATCGCCGCGCCCATGATTCCAGCCCCTACGATCCCTACGGAGCGGACTGGCCGCGGCACACTCGTCTCCATGATTTGCCGGCAGTGCTCGCGACACTTGGCCACCATCCGGCCGACATTTTCCAGGGCCGCCGAGACTTCGGAATGATACTTTGGTTCGTGATGGGGCATCAGCGACGGATTTGGAAAGACAATGCAACGAGCATTGGGGTTACTCGACCAATAAGCGATTATAGTGTAAACTTGGAACCGTACACGGACCTCCACTGAATGAGGGGGATAGGATCGTGTCCTCGTTTAACCCGGCGGGGTACCCGCGCAACGGGTCGACGGCGACGGAGGGAGACTCGCTTGGCTGTCGCCGGTGGCTCCAGGTTAAGCGAGCAATTAGCCCCCCCTACGACCACACAACGGAACCGCCATTCTTATTCTGATCACGGAAACGCGCAATGCCTGAGATTCAAGCCTTTCGTGCCGTTCGCTACAACCTTGGCCAGGTCGGATCGCTGAGCGACGTCATCGCCCCGCCCTATGATGTGATCAGTCCTGAATTCCAGGCCGAACTCTACCGCAAGAGCAACCATAACATCGTCCGCTTGATCCTCAACAAGATCGAGCCTGGCGACGATGACGAGGCCAACAACCGTTACACGCGTGCCAAGCGATTCTACAAGGACTGGTTATCGGAGGGGGTTCTCTACACCGATCCCGACCCCGCGATCTACGTCTATCACCAGGAGTTCGCGGCCGAGGGCGTCACATACAATCGACGCGGTTTCATGGCTCGCTTGCGATTGTCGCCGTTCGGCGAGGGCCAGGTCTTTCCGCACGAGGAAACGCTGCCGGGACCCAAAGTTGACCGGCTGATGCTTATGACCACGACGAAAGCCAATTTGAGCCAGATCTTCGGCCTCTATCCCGATCCGGCAAACGAGGCCCAGGCGATCCTGGACGAGGCCATCAGCCGCCTGACTCCGGTCGCGGCCACGGACCATTTAGGCGTGGTGAACAAGGTGTGGGCGGTAACCGACATTCGCACGATTTCCGCCGTGGCTGCCGTGGTCGGACCCAAGCCGATCTTCATCGCCGATGGCCATCACCGCTACGAAACGGCCTGCGAATACCGCCGCCATATTTACGAGTCGGGCTTCCTCAGCAAAGACCATCCGGCCAACTTCGTCCTGATGATGTTCGTGGGGATGGAAGACCCGGGGTTGATCGTCATGCCCACCCACAGGCTCTTCCGTGGCCTGCCCGCCATGACCAGCGAAGAGCTGACCGCCCGGCTGGCGCCCTGTTTCTCCGTCCGGGCAGTGGGCACTGGAGCGGACGAGGCCACGACCGTTTGGGAAGACATCGAAACGGGCGGCAATCAAGGCGCCATAGGACTGTTTACGCAGAAAGACCAGCGTTGGGTGCTGGCCGAACTGACAGAAGCCGGCCGCCAGCGGATGGCCGAAGTGGCCAAGGAACACACCGCACAGTGGCAAGAACTTGGGGTGGCCCTGCTCCATCGCCTGCTGATCGACGATCTGCTGGGCGGCAAGGATCTGCCGAAACCGCGCTATGTGCATCTGGTCCAGGAAGTGGTGGACGGGCTGAAGACGGGCGAATTCCCCTTGGCGGCCCTGGTCATGCCGGCCACGGTCCAGCACATTCGTTCCATCAGCCTGACGGGCGAGCGGATGCCCGCCAAGAGCACCTATTTCTATCCCAAGCTGCTCAGCGGACTGGTGATCAACCCATTGGAATAATTCGCGTTTCACGTGAAACGGGGTTGGGGCAACTCTTCCGGATGCCGAATCTGGGCGTTTCACGTGGAACGTGAGGGTTGGCCAAGCTCAAATTGCCATTTCCTGGCAATCCAGTCCGTGGTTACAATCTGCCCGCGGAAAGCTGTAGGGAACGTCGGGGCACCAGCGCAGCGGGTCAATGGCGTTCCAGTTTTTCCGGAACGCCGCGGAGGGCGTTCCCTACAGATACCCAATCGCATGGAGGCGTTATGGGTCGGTCCCTGTGTGTGGCGAACCAAAAAGGCGGCGTGGGCAAAACCACGACCGCCCTGAACCTGGCCGGCGGGCTGGCCAAAGCTGGCTGCCAGACCCTGCTCGTCGACCTCGACCCCCAGTGCAATGCCACCACCGGCCTCGGCCGCCAGCCGGTAGCTAGCCATCCGTTGGTGTCCGGCACACCCGTCCGCCAGGGCGTTATGGCAACCGAGGTGCCCGGTCTCGATCTGCTTCCCGGCAGCCGGACGTTTCGCGACGTGGAGACACTGACCAAGGACGATGCCGTGCAGCACGCCCAGATTCGCGACCACTTGACGCGGGGATTCAGCTCCTATGACTATGTACTGATCGATTGCCCCCCATCACTGGGGCCGTTGACCCGCATGGCCTTGGCCAGTTCCGACGAAGTCTTGATGCCCATCCAGTGCGAATTCTTCGCCATGGAAGGGCTGGCACAGATGATCTCCACGATCGGGCAGATCATGCAGCAAGCCGGCCACGCCCTGCGGTTCGGCGGTATCTTGTTGACTATGTACGACCACACCCTGGAACTGACCGCGGAAGTGGACCAGGAAGTCAGGGAATTTTTTGGAGAAATTGTGTTTCGCACCGTTATTCCGCGCGACGTGGCCGTTTCCGAAGCACCCAGTCATGGGCTGACGGTGATCGACTACGCGCCCCGTTCGCGCGGCGCTCGGGCTTACGTTGAACTTTGCATGGAGGTATTGGATCGTGACTAAGGAACGACGACTTGGACGTGGGCTCGAGGCCCTGTTAGGACAACTTCCCGCCTGGAGCGGCGCTACGCCGCCTGCGGCACCGCCTGCGCTCGCAGTACCGACTTCAGGCGGAGATGCGGCGGCGCCACCCGACGTGGCTCCCGCCACCATTCCCATCCGTCCGTCGAACGAATCGGCGGAAACCCCACCCGTCGCCAGCATTTCCGACTTGCAGCAACCTTTGCCCCCCACGAAGCTGCCGGTCGAAGACATCCAACACAATCCCTACCAGCCGCGGCAAGACTTCGATGCCGACGAGCTGAAACGGCTGGCCGACAGCATCGCCGCGCATGGATTGCTCCAGCCCGTAGTCGTACGGCCGCAGGATGGCGGCTATCAGCTCATTGCCGGCGAACGGCGGCTGCGCGCCGCCCGCTTGGCGGGTTGGACCGAAGTGCCGGTGACGATTGTCGAGGCCGACGAGCGGCAGACCGCCGAACTGGCGATCGTCGAAAACGTGCAACGCAAGGACCTCAACGCCCTGGAGAAGGCAGCTTTCTTCCAGCGTTACCTGGATCAATACGGCGGCACCCAGGAGGAGTTGGCGGGGCGATTGCAACTGGACCGCTCGACGATCGCCAACCTGATTCGCCTCCTGGAACTGCCCAGCCAGGTGCAGGACGCTTTGCGCCGCGGCAAGATCACGCCGGGCCACGCCCGGGCCTTGTTGCCGTTGGGCGAGGAGCGCGAGCAAGTGGCCTTCTGCGAGCGAGTGCAGAGGGAATGCCTGAACGTGCGGCAGACCGAGTCGCTGGTGCAGGAAACGATCGCGGCCGCCGACAACGGTCCGCTCGCAGTCGTGGGCAGCGACGGAACGGTACAGAAGGCGCCGCGCCGCGTCTCCGACCAAGTGGCCGCGTTGGAGCAGGAATTCCGTTCGGCCCTGGGCGTGCGGGTGAAGATCACACACGACGCCCGCGGCCGCGGCAAGGTCATTATTGCCTTTGCAAGCCACGAGGAATTCGACCAGGTGAGGCAGCACATCTGCGGCGCCGGCCGCACGGTCCGCAAGTGCCAAGCGGGGTAGGCCCGACTGGCCTGCGCAAGATCGACCTGGCCGCGGCCGTGCGGTTTATCCCATTCGTGTTCCATTCGCTGTCGGACAGACCTAGTCGCGTATTGACGGCTGGCGTAAAGACGGCATAAGTCAGAAAAAAATGCTTCCCGAGGCATTTTTCCGGCCCGGCCGCCGAGATCAACCCGCTGTTTCGAGTCATGCAGTCGTGTGACCACATGGAAAAAATGGACCTCTTTGCGTTTTTGTGGCGAGTTTCTACATCTATAGGTGTATTCACTATTCACCATAGATATTTATCACACCGCGGAAACTGCGGGAATACGATCGCTTGACACTCTAACGATAGTTTCGTCCCGGCCGAAATACCTAGACAATACCTAGCCACTTTGGCCCATTTCCTAGCCACTTTTGCCGCCAACCTAGCCATTTCCTGGCCACTTTTTTGGTAACATGGCCATGTGTACAGTATATGAGGGTTGGGTACCCGGCATTCTCTTGCAGCTATTTAAGTGCAGAGTCAGAAAAATAATTAATTGCTGCCACGGCATGTGCGGCCATTCGCGACCCTTGCCCGGGCCGTAGAGTGGGTCGAGGCACGAGACCCACGCGCCACAGTTTCCGCGCAGACGCCGGCGCGGACGCCGACTCGGGCAAGTCGGCGCCGCGCGTCATTATGGCCCCCGGTTCGCTACGCCGGGGGTTGGTTAAATTTTCAAAGAGCAAATTCGCGCGCAGCGTATTCAGGCGTGGCCTGAATCTATTCCAGCGCGCTTTATACCCTATAATACGCAACGAATCTCGCCACCATTTGCGCGCGGCGCGGAATTGCACCGCAGGCCAAGAGGGTTCCCCGGCAAGAATGCCGGCCCGAAACCGCCCGAAACCGCAAGCGGCGTAGACGCCCATTTCCGTTGGGCGGCGTGATCTTGCGGCGGGCGCTGCTATTTTTCACAGGCGAAGCGATTGCTTTCGGCCGGCGCTTCCGCTAAGATAGCAGGATCGTATTTCGGCGGGAAACCCTGCGGAGATGCTCTCGGGGCGTGGCGCAGTCTGGCTAGCGCGCCTGGTTTGGGACCAGGAAGTCGAAGGTTCAAATCCTTTCGCCCCGACTTAGATGGAAGTCATTACTACGAAATGACTTACGAATTTGATGGCTTACTTGTTTCTTTTGCCTCGGTGATCTAATCAGTGATCTAAAAAGTGTGGCGGAAGGTGCAGCGAAGGGGTAACCGGCTGTCGTGATCGCGCCCATGGAAGGCCGCTGGAAGCTCTAAGTAACCCGCTCATTTCGGCCACGGCTTTGGGCGGCCGAGTTCCTTTCCCGCTCAGAATCGACGTTAAATCGTCCTGGGGCTTTCGCCCCGAAGACAGCTGCCTTTCCGCAATGCCCCTGCCCCGAACCGTTCTTTGATTTGGTCGGCCACGGTAGTCACCCAGCTCTGCTTTTGCCGGTACTAGCCATCGAAGAGCAGGCACTGTACCAAGCCCGTATCGTCCAGGCCGCTGATGCTTCGCCCTCACACCGCGATACTTTCCCGTTCTGGTGCTCCCAGCAGTTCTGTCTTTTGGAACCGTTCTCCATCACACCCATAGAACAAGATCTGGTTCTTGTGGGCATCCCAAATCGCCATGAACTTCGTCGCCCGCGGGCCATGGATACAAAAGGTGATGCCGCAGGGCTGCCCTCCCCGTAGCAATATTCGCTCGGTCATGGGAAAGGCCTCGGGGGCAAGGTCATGGTATTCACAGATAATCATACTCACATACTGGCGCAGATCATCGAGGTTCTCGATTTGCTGGGATGTGGTCAACACTGGGCAATACCCTCTCTATGATCTATGACACGGTCGGCGGCAGGTATGGATGACGTAGAATAAGGGGCATGAGGAGGATGCCGATAATATAGGCTATCGGCAAAATAGAGAAAAAGAATTTGCCTAGCTTGGCAGGGCCTTTTCCCCGCCGCCGATTTTCTTCGCCGCTAGAATTGACGCTACAGCGTTCTGGAGTTTTCGCTCGGAAGGCTGCTACCTCTCCGCTGGCCGATCGCCAGGCCGCCAGCGGCGAAGCAAGAAAGCCAGGCAGTTTACTGGCAGCGGCATGCGATTTGGGATGCGCTGTTGCCGCCCTGGCTCTTGAAACAGCCTACGGCCGAACTGCCGGCACAATAGCTCGCCGGCCGACTGCCATAGGTGGTTGGTGATGAGCACGGCTAAGGCAAGTTGTCGATTGGGCTGGTCCTATCCGACGTGTTGACCGCTTTCGATGCTGGGGATGGATTTCCGGTCGAGCTTTCCGACCGCATCGCTGTTCCAGAGCGAGAATGAACTGCTCAAATGCTTTAGGCCCGAGAATCCGCTGGAGTACCTTTTGGCGATGAACAGGAATGTGTTCCGGCGCCTGGATGAGCAGTTTCACACGTTTGCCGCCGATTGGGGTTGCCGTGATACGAATGTCGTTGCCGATGAAAATACCGTCGTCCGAATCGATCTTGAGAACCAGCATTTTTTTCCTCCTTGACTGGGCTGTCTTTCGTGCCCCCTGGCGTCCATCGTTTCAGGGCGTAGCGAATGATAGCAATGCTAGCTCAGCTAGCAAATAGCAGTTTTTGATTTTTCCGACACGACGCCTCGCCGTCGCGGCAACGTCGGCCAACGGTATTGTCGAAGCCCTGGAAATGGCTGTGGACGATGGCCGTTTCGTCTCGTGCGTCCAGTGGCATCCCGATGGCGTGCTTGGCATCGATCTGCACGGGGATGCCCACGTTGACTAGGAAATCGGCCTCGGAACACTTCTCGGTCTTTTGCGACTTGTCGAGGATGTGATTTGGATTGTTGATGCGTTCATCACCGAATGGACGGATGGGTAACGGCTTTTTCCGCTAACTGATCCACGAACTGACTAACGTGGCCGACGTGATATTCCCACGGTCGTCAAACGCAACTGTCCACTCTCCTCCGTCACCCGCACACGGGCCAGCATTGCAACCGAAGGAAATGTTTACAACAGATGCTTCCTCACGACGAGCAGAGAGATAGAAGCCATTTGAGCGTCGGGAGTTGAAAAACGAGTTCAGACTCATGCCCTTGTCGAATGCCTCGTTGATTAGCGTGATTGCGAACGGCTTCTTCTCCTCTTTTCCGACAATCCGAAAGAATTCCGTCAACTGGTTGTCCGTAATCATGTTTCGGGCTTCATGTATCGCCTCTTTGCGAGATAGTTTTCTTCGTCCATTCGGATTCCATTCGCTGACTCTGGGTGCCCTTCTGGGCTGTTTCTTGACAAGGCGGTTGTAGTCGCTCCAAACAAATTCTGGTGCGCTTCGGGGCCAATACTGCTCAAGCATTGCGACCAACTGATTTCTGTCAATGAGCGTAATGCGAGAGTCCTTTGCAGCCAACGCTATTGCAGAAGGAGTGAAAGACGAGGTTGTCACCACGAAACCAAGGTCGGCCCCGTAGTAAACCATCGCTCCCAGGATTTCCTGGACCGCGCTATTCCCAACTTTATCCTTCCAGTGCTTCGTTTGTATTACAATCTTTTTGCCATCCTGCGACTGGCAGCAGGTATCGGCTCCCTGGTCATTGATGGGTGTTCCTTCAACATTCAAGTAACCAGCTTTGATGTAAAGGGCGACGATGAATTCCTCAAATTGTAGCCATGTCATATTGTCAACTTCTTCGATGCGATGGAAACGATGGTATCGTTCCCATTCCTCGCGTGCCTTCTTCTCCTCGTCGCGTGCCTCCTGCTCCTTTCGTTGCGCGGTCCATCGGTCGGCCTCCTCCTGCCTCTTCCTGGCCTCTTCGAGATCAGAAAGGCGTGGCTGTTGCGGCTGGCTCTTCCCAAACACTCGCCGCCAAACAAGACTGCAATAAGACCAGATAGTCATACACACCAACAATACGGCAGTCCAGCATTATTGTGTCTATACATGAAGCCAACTTTCTTCAAAAGGGCAATGTCGCGTCTGACCGTCTTTTCGCTCATGCCCGATGCCGCCGTCATTTCCTTGACTGTCAGGCCCTTGGAAGCGGACACCAACTGTTCCAATAGCCGCCACTGGCGCACAAGGGTCGATTCGTCGGCGTGGTCTTGGCGGCGAATGCGGTGGGTGAGGAGGGGCAGATGTTCGGGCATGTTTTGCAAGTCTCTGAATGCTCCAAATCAGGGCTTTGGCGACCTTGTGACGGTGAAGGGCTTGCGATCCCTCGCATTGATACAGTCCAAAGTGTCCACATCGGAGGACAACACCATCGAATCAATGCTTCCATTCCCCCATGAGACCTGATACGTGCGTGTCTTCTCATCGAGGCACGTCCAAATACCCGTACCACCGTCGGTCAACCACTTCGCAGTACCGTCGTGCTGGAATTCAGCGATGTCGCCAGCAGGCCAAACCCACTTCCCCACCATCGGACTGACCATCCCCTTGTCCTTGAGCCACTTGGAAAGCTCGGCGGGGATCGTCTTCTTTGGGTCTTGGGGATCGAACGGGCGGTACAGTTTGCCAACGAGGTCGGTGTGAAGAGTCTTTAGTGTCTTGTCCTTGAGCAGGCATACGGACTTTCCGAGACCGTACAGGTAGCCGACCTCAAGCGACACGTTGGGGTTGAATTCGTCTACCTCAAGTCGCTCAAAAACGGCAATTCCGAAGCCGCATCCATAGATGTAGGTAAGGACGTTCGGCCAAAGGTCATCGTGATAGTGCTTGCCATCTGCGCGGACCGCAGTTATGCCGAACGGCCGCAATGCCTGCTGGATGCCATCGACAATACTCGTATGCGCATCGGTACTGCCGAACCGCATCATAACGAAGGCGACCTTGCTGGGATCAGGATGCTCTTTCTGAAACTGTTTTAGGCTGTCGATAATTTCCGTTGGGACGTTCATCGTCTTCCTCGTTTCTAGGTGGTTGCAGGCCACTCGCATCCAGCCGATGCGTTGCTCCTCTGTCAGTTCCCGCCACCTATTTTCTGTCAACCCTGTTGTAAGTTCACAGACTACAGCGCACAATCGCTGGTCGTCTTCGTCGGACAGTCCTCCGACGTTCTTGAATGACAACGCAGGCGGCAAAAGCGGGAACCCTTCCACTTGCAACAATCGTGCGGCAAGGTGTTCGTAGGGGTTCTCAATCGGCTGATCTTTGTTGAGAGGGGCGAGGCGTCCCGTTACGGTCAATAGCCCTTCCAAGAAGTTCAATATGCCTGCCTTGGCTTGTTCTGCTACTAGCCGATTCTCAGAATCCTGCTTTGCCATCGCGCTTGCCACAGCCGCATCACCCTGCCGAGGAGCAAACCAAGCACTCCCTGACCAACGAGGTTCGGCAATGAGCTTACGGAAATCATCGAGATCGTCGGGCCAATCACGGCGAATAATGGGAGTGGCCTTTGCCGACCATGCTGCGATATTGTTCCACGGCCACGGCTCAAGGCTGGCAAGTTCATCCTTGAGGCCGCGCAATCGTTGGTGAGCATCGCTGGTCATTTCATTCCTCCTTGCCTGCCGTCTTTCCACTTCGTTTCCGCACTCCTTCTTCAGTCCGTTCACTTTGCGCTCTAACAGAGCAATCTCCTCGATTGCGCGATTGTACTCGCGCGTAGCATTGTCCAATTCCTTACTCGCATCGCTTTCGATCCCCCGAAGGGTGCTGGACCGAATCGTGCTGTTTGACAGACCACGGGAAATCAAGTCCTGCTCAGCCCGACCCTTCTCTCGTTTGACGGCAACTTCCAACTCCCTGTTGAAGTCCTTGAGTTTCTCGGCCAAGTGACTCCGCTTCAGGTTGAGCAAATCGACATCTATGCTGGACACATCCAGCCGTCTCAAGTCCGCCACGGTTTCACCCACAAATCTTAGGAATCCACCAGTCAGCGAGATTATTGTTGAGGGGTCCATGCCTAATGCTCCCATACCGTTACCAAAACCCCATTTCCGATCAAAGCATCAAACTGCAACTCCACCTGCTGCGGCAGCGGCCCGCCCGTGACCAACATTCCAAGCTCCATGTTGATGCTGAAAGCGTATTCCGTCAGGTTCGCACTGGACAGGAACAGGCAGCGGCCATCGGCCACGGCACATTTGACGTGCAGGGTGCCGACTTTGCCGCCCTCGGCCACCGCCCGCTTCTCTTCAGGCCAGTAGTCGACCGCCGCACACGCCCCTACGTCGGCCCCGAGGGCTTGGATAGTGTCGTATTCGCCCTGCCCCTCGACGCAATTGGGCGTTTCCACGACGACGTTAATTTGCACGCCGCGACGGGCGGCGCTGACAAGGGCCTGCCCAACATGCGGAATCCTGTAGACCGCGTACCGTAGTCAGCCTTCAGGTAGAACGGACGGGCTTGCTTGTCGTCGGTCTTAATGATGCCGACTTGCTTGCCCTCGAAGGTGAAAGCCTCGTAGGAGAATTGCGGCGGGCGGTTCGTCAGATGGCTCACGAACTGCTGCAAAGAATGGTCGTCAAGATGTTCGGAGACGCCGACCACGTTGCTGCGCCCGCCCCGCACTTCCTCCACGCCCCTGAGAATGTAGGCATCAGCCCGTCGCCACGCATTGGCGAAAGCCAAAATGTCCTTCAGCACTTCGGACTTCTCCTCGTCGGTTGCCTTGGAGAAGGGGTATTGCTCCTTCTTGAAGTCGAGCGTGGTTCCCTCTTCTTCGTTCAGCAGGCGTTCAAATAAGGCGGCATCCATGATGAAACTCGACGCTATTCAATCCTCTTGATTTTGGCAATCGCGGCCAGGATGTATCCAACTCGTCCTCGTCCCGTCAGTCTATCACCACGACTCCCCAGATCACGACCAACCCCGCTAATGGATTTTCTGCCAAGGTATGGTCTGCCTGCACTCCGTGCCTATGGGTTTTACCTCTATCTGGGGGCAATAACCTTCGGTGGAAGTTTCAGAACAGTGCGTAAATCGCTATTCTACCCCTAGTGAATGGGGGCCGCAACAAGCCCGTAAAGTGCAAGAACTTGGCGAAAATGTGCCGATTATGCGGGCCGTTTTTCGGCTTTTCAGCATGGGACTGTCGTGCGGCACTCCCCCACGGGGGAAAATGCCCCATTCGGCACGATTCCCACGCTGGAAATTGGGGATCGTCAGCAGGTCCACTCGCGTAGAATACAGCGATGCTAACCCAAAGGAGAAACGAGAAATGGAAGCGAGATTGAAGAAGCTGGAACGGTTGAACAAGGTTCTTTTTGCGGGCATCGCCTTGGCCCTGTTGCCGTGGGTCGTCGCGGCGGCAAAGACGATTCCCGACTTGATCGAGGGCAAGAGTGCAAAGTTTCAAACGGTCACGATGGTCGATGAGAACGGAAACAGCGTCGGGGGCCTTGTTGGCAAAAAGGACGATTCCGCCCTCACGATCAAGGACAGCAGCGGCCAAATCAGAATCGTCTTGGGCTTCTGGAAAGGACACCCCAGCCTTCTCTTTGCCGACAAGAAAGGCAATATCGTGGCGACTTACGCTGAAAAGGACGGCCTGTTTGAAAGCGTCGAATAGCCATCCGATAGCCATGTCAAGGAACGCAGTTATCATCGTGTCGCATCGGAAGACGAGTGGATCAAGATTTGGCAGCGGCATAAAGGTGCGAAGGAATCAAAAGACTACGATCTCTTCTACAATCCCCTCGGCCTCCCATCCATCGACTTTGAAAAGTGCATGGTCGTTGCGGTTTTCCAAGGTAACGACGTGAATAGTGCAGGGCTGAAGGCAGTCGCAATTTTGGAAGAGAAGGATCGCCTTGTCTTGAGGTTTCAGAACAAGTCGTATCAGACAATGGGGTACGGACAAGTTGACGAAGGCGAGCGGGTGACGGTCTACGGATTCTTTGTGCTGCCCCGATCTAGCAAGACGGTGGTGTTGGAGGAGAATGTCCAAAATATCATTGGGCAGCCGCCCGTGTGGAAGGAACGAGCGAGCTTGTCCAAGTGACGGCTGGCATCCCACTGCCCCGTGGAGAACCAAGGCGGCCAACCGAATGAGCAACATCGAACCTAGCCACCGCCCCTTTCAATACAGCCTGTCGTCGCTATTCGTCCTTACGACGGTCGTGGCCGTATTCTGTTCGCTCGGCGTTGCCACGGATTGGGGATTTCCCATCGCGCTTGCTGCGGGAGTCGGCTTCTGCTTCATCGGCTTCGGCCCACTTTCGTTGCGGAGGCACCCCAAGGCAGGGTGCGTCTTCGTGACCGTGGGTTTTCTTCTCAGATTCCTTGGCCCGCTGCTTATCGTCTACGGGCTTATGTATTTCACGGACTGGCTTCTGGGGCGTCTGCTGCGGTAGAAAGTTGCGTGGCGCAACTTTCCTGCCCAAACTCGAAGTCATGGTCCGCCCCAAATATAGGGACTGCCTTTTTCTTTCAGGCCCTCGATGTTCGAGGGGACAATCCATTGCGCCCGATCATTGGTCCAAAAAGAGATTTCGAGACAGGGATCGTAAACATTGACGCCGCTATCCCGTTTGCGAAGCCAGTACGTCCAAGTCGATCCAAGCCACTTCTCCTTTGGGCCTTTCGTGTAATCGAGCCGACTGAAATCAGGGTCGCCGATCAACTCTGCAACCCGTTCCTTCGACATGCCGATTTCCAGCTTTGGAAAGTTCTTGACGATCCTATCCTTCCTGACTTGCGATGCCTCGTAAGGGTATCCTAAGAATCCAAATGCACCGACAGTGAGAAGCGATAGCGTGGAAGGTTCAGGGGCGGGAATCGTCAAAGCGAAAACTGTACCGTCGCCACGGGCACCGCCATACGCAGTCATCCCATAGAGGGCCGAGCCGCTGAGCGTCAAACTGCCAAAGGGATTCTTGCCGTTTGGCCCGTTGAAATCAAGCAAGTCCCTGTATTCGCTGCCGTCCGTGTTGATGCTGAAAATATCCCCGTCGTTGTAGGCACCGCCATACGTGTCATAGATTCCCCTGCCTTTCCCACCAAGCCTGATCGTATTCTGCTTTCGAGACCATCAGGACTGCATCGCCCGTTGGGGATGCCCCAAGATAACAATGGCCCCCGTTGCCCCGAGCCACGACCTCGATCTTCTCAGCGGATTCGAGCCACCCCTCCTGAGAATGATGCCACGCGAAGGCGAGAGCCGCCCCATGCCGACGAACTCCAAGTTCCCGATCCACGGGGTAGGCGGTCAAGGAGACTCCACCATAGACTTGGACAAATGGCAGCGAGTGCAGGTTCACGGGCTCGGCATTCGCGTCTTCGAGGGGCCGAAGGTGGTCGGCCATCCGTTGTAGACCGTCCCCGTCGCCGCACACCAGGATCGTGTTGGCCCCCTTGAATTGCTCGAAATATCCGAGTCGAACCAACATGGCCTACTCGTTCTGTCCCTTGACTTTCCAGCCCAGGAAATGCGCCACGTCATCGGCTGCATCGTGGGCCTGCCCGCGAACGTAAGGATCGGCGTCCGTCAGCGCGTTCTCAATGATGGGCCGCACCACGCCCTCGTTCAGCTTCCGAAATCGTCGGGCAAGATGGCCGAATCCGAGAACGGCATTTCCGCGTACCGTCGCGTCCCGATGCGCCGATAGCCTGATGCAAACTCCCTGTGACCATTCCAAATCCTCATGGTACATCGAGACACTGATCGGGACGACGTAGAGTTCGGCAGGATCGTCGCGGGCAATCGCGGCCTCGGCTTCTTCAGCGGTGGAGTCTGGTGGTCGCTGATAGTGCATCGCCTTGATGCCCCGCTTTGATACTTCGACAGCTTTTACAAGCGAGCGATGAATGGTATCGAAGTCTGCCTTCGCTGGCAGGAAGGATGAGGCGACGGTAAAAGCCCCCTTTCGATGCGCGATCCTCAAGAACCTTTGCCTATGGACCTGCGAAACCGAAAGGTCAGTTATGCTTGAAAATGGAATTATGACCACCTTCGAGGAAAACCGTCCTTTGGGCACGAAGATCGCGGCGGGCGTAAGAAGAATTCGCTGGGTGCGAATCAGACGATGAATCGCCATGAGAAGAAATATGAATACGCCGCACAGGCTCGTAACCGCCAAAGTCCACCAAGTACCCGCCGCTATTTCTGGCGGGAGTTTTATTCCCCAGATTCTAAGACCGAAGTTCGAGCAAGCCAAGACTGCGGCTACGGTGGCGGCTGCTCCACACAGAAGCACGCCAAACAGGATCGCGGACCAACGAGGCTTGTACTCGTATTCGTGGTCTTGAAGGTCTGGCATGTCGTCGGCCATCTTAATCCTCGAAATAGTATTTCTGCTGCCAAGCGTAGATGCTTGTGGCGATCATCGCGACGGCCAGAAGATGCTGCGCCCACGAAGGGGTCCACTTGTAGTAGAAGCCCATCACGGTGCCGAGAAGAAGTCCCACGGTCATGACGATGAAGTAGTACACGCCATTCTGTCGAAGCCAATACGTCAGAAACGGGCTGAGAATGAGGAAAAAGAGGATTACGCCTGGATGCGTTGGCGGGAGAGTCGGACGACGACTAGGAAGGAACAGGTAAAGTTGACTTCCATTTGCCCAGGCCACGCCGATGATTGCAAGACAAAGGCAAAAAAGGCCGAGGAGCAGGGCTAGTTGACGGACTGGCATGGGCGTGTTTCAGGCTCGGTTTTCCTTTGAATGACGTCGTCATACTCCCAATAGCTTTGTCGCAGGCGGCAGGAGTCCCAAGACCGCCTGTACCGCGCTTAGTTCCTCGAATACGACAAATTGGCAGTCGGTTCGACGGATGCCCGTGAATAATTCTCCCTGAACATCTTCAGATAGCGCAGTCGGCCGCACAACGCAGAGCAGCAGGGGACGCCCCCTCGTCGCGTCTGCTGCTCGCTCGACCTCGTTGAAAGCCGAGCGAACCAATTCTTCGTGGCCGCTCTTGAAACGGGCGATGGATTCTGGGGAAATCAGTGGAAGAAGGGCCTGGAAAAACGGAGAACCAATGTCGTCAAGAGGCAGTACGGCCTTGAGGGTGCTGACGGAAAAATGGGGAATGTTCGCAACGACGAACCTGACGGGCGGCAATAGAGGATTCGGCAGCACCGACAAAACTTTTGCATCGGGTTCTCCTGCGTTGTCATGAAGCGCATTAAGCGTATCGAGGCATGGGAATTTGAAAGCCGTGGTCAGCCCCGCCGCTTGCTCGATGTTCCTTCGTAGCCACGGAGGGAGGCTAATCGCAGACAACTCCCTTCCTTTCTCATGCCCTCTGTCGCGCAACTGCGCTGCTTGATCGAAGTCCTGGCTTGCAACAGCCTCTTCCTTGGCCCGCTGAAGCGTGCGAATCTCTTCGGCAAGGTGGCGGGCACGATTCTTAGTTTCATCGTCAGAGTGATACACATGGCCTTTTGTCTCATCCTCACTCCATCGAATCGGGGGCGGGGGATAATACGCCCTGCTTCCTCCTTTTTCGAGCGACGGCCCCAGAATCGCCAGAATCTCCGCTCGCACATTCTCCAACCGCAGGCCAAGATTCATTAGCACCTGGGTAGCGAAACCCTCGTCTTCGCGCAGCAGTCCGAGCAAGATATGTTCGGTTCCGACGTAATTGTGGTGGAGATACTGCGATTCCTCGATTGCATATTGGATCACGTTCTTGGCACGGGGCGTCTGTGGGAGTTTGCCCTTGTTCAACATGTCGGGACCGCTTTGAATGCGTGTTTCCACTTCAAGGCGTATCTTGCGGAGGTCGACCTCCAAGTTCTTCAGCACGTTGGCGGCTACTCCGCTCCCCTCCTTTACGACTCCAAGGAGAATATGCTCGGTGCCGATGTATTCGTGGTTGAACCGCTGTGCCTCTTGATTGGCAAGTTGCATGACCTTTCGGGCACGATCAGTAAATCGCTCGTACATTGCTTCACCTTTCCTGCAAGGTTCGACACGCCCGCTGTACCGCCTCCCACAAATGCGACGAAACATCGTGGGGATGCCCCGCCACGATCTCCTTCAACTTCTCGTCGGGACTTCCGCCTTGCACGATGGACAGGGCAGCGGCCACGATGGCGGGAGATCGGCTCATGCCCGCCCCGCAATAAACCAGCGTGGGGACTTGCTTCTTCAGCAAGGATACCACGGTTTGGATCGGGAAAGAGTCGTCGGGAGGGATTATCGCCGTTGCGGAGCAGGTCGATCTCCAAAAAATGGGCCCGCCCGGCCAGCCAATGCATCCGTTTCTCGCGGTAGCGGGGGACGTAGCTTCCGCTCTTGTTCGCCGGACTGAGGACCTCCACAGCCGCCAGGACGCGGGCGAATTGCCCCAACTCCCGCACGACCAGGTAATCCTGCTTGACGCTGGAGCGTGGCGGGGTCGAGCACCACCTCGTGGATGACCTTGGGCTCGGCAACGGCAACTGCCGCCGACGAGCGCCACTCGGGGCCAGAAGGGTCTGCTGCCACGGCCTCATCCGGTCCGCCAATAAGCACCACCTGGCCGCTGGGCTCGCGCTGGTAGACCATGCGTTCCACGTCAATCCAGCAACCAAGTTCCTGGGCCTTGGGCAACGACTGTTCGGCCAGCTTGCGCACGAACCAAGCGTGGAACCACTCCCAACGCGGGTTGATTTCCAAGAATGGGTCCATACCGGGAAAAAGGCAAGGCATCGATTGGTTTCTCCGTTCGCTTCTCCGCTGACGCGTCTCCACTCAAAATAGGCAGTATCGACGACGAAGGCAACGGATGCATGCTTTGTCCCTGCTAGTCCTCCATGACATCCTTCTCCCGGGCCTTGGCCAAGTCGGCGGCCTGGGTCTCGTACTGCTTGGTCAGCTCTTGAATGTCTTCCTTGACCTTGTCGCGATCGTCCTCGGAAAGCTCCTTGTCCTTCTCCGCCTGGTCGGCCATCTTGTTGCCGTCGCGGCGGACGTTGCGCACGGCAATCTTGGCCTCCTCGGTCAAATCCTTGATGCGGGCCACCATCTTGCGGCGGACGTCGGTCGATAACGGCGGCACGTTCAAGCGAATGATACGGCCGTCGCTCTGCGGATTGAAACCCAGGTCGCTGACCTGAATCGCCTTCTCGATGTCCTTGATCGTGCCCGGATCGTAAGGGCGGATGACGATCTGGTTCGGCTCCGGAGCGCCCACCGAGGCAAGCTGCTTCATCGGCACCTGCGAACCATAGGCCTCCACGCGGAGCGAATCCACCAAGCCCGGATTGGCCCGACCGGTACGGATGCCGGCCAAGGAATGCTTGAGGACGTTGATCGCCTTCTCCATGCGCTCTTCCACGTCCAAGAGAATGTCATCGGAGGTCATGGGTGGTTCCTTTACTGCTTTCCGGCGGCCTGAATCAACGTGCCGACCCGTTCGCCCGTTACGGCCTTTTCGATGTTGCCTTCCTTGCGGAAATTAAAGACCATCACCGGCATCTCGTACTGCCGGCACTTGGCAATCGCCTCAGTGTCCATGACCTTGAGGTTCTGCCGCAACACGTCTTCGTAGCTCAACTGGCTGTACAACACGGCGTGCGGATTCTTTTCCGGATCATCGCTGAAGACGCCGTCCACGCGCGTGGCCTTGGCCAGGATGTCGGCGTCAAGCTCCAGCGCCCGCTGCGCCGCGGCCGTGTCGGTCGTCACGAACGGACTGCCGGTGCCGGCGGCGAGGATGATGATCCGGCCCTTTTCCAAATGCCGCCGTGCGCGGCGGCGGATGTAGGGCTCGGCTACGCCGTCCATGCGGATGGCGCTCATCAGCCGCGTATCGCAGCCCAGCGATTCCAGGGCGTCTTGCAAGGCCAGCCCGTTCATCACCGTGGCCAACATGCCCATGTAATGGGCCGTTGCCTCGTGGACGCTGGAATTGCCGCACGTAAACTGGGCGCCGCGGAGGATGTTGCCGCCGCCGATGACCAGCGCCAACTGGATGCCGTGCTTGGCCGCCTGGCCGATCTGCCGGGCGATGTGGACCACGGCGTCCATGGCGATGCCGCGCTCGCCGGGATGCGTGAATCCTTCGCCGGATATCTTCAACACCACTCGGCCGTACCGCGGCCCCGCTGGGCCTTGGGGGCCAGGACTGCTCGATGCGCTAGCCGATGCAGACATGGAATTACTCCTTGGGCAGTTCCCAGAGCACGAAACCGATGATCTTGAGGCCGGCCGCCTTGGCCAGTTCGGCGATCGTCTTGCCGCCGTACTTGGTCTCGTTGACATGTATCTGATCGAGCAGGCAACGCTCAGCATAGAACTGGTTCAAACGCCCCTCGATCACCTTGGACTTGTTTTTGGCCATTCCCTCGGCCTTCTTCAAGTCGCCGCGGGCGCGGCCGTGGCTGCTGGTCATCCGCTCCAGGTTATTGGGATCCTGAATCTGCTGGTCCGGCAAGGCAAGGATGCGTTCCGCTTCGGTCTTGATCTTCTCCGCTTCCTGGGCCATTGCTTGTTCCAAAATGTCACGCTCTTTCGCCACCAAGGCCGGATCGACGTCCTCTTTTCCCAGGACGATCGGCTTCTTCCCTACGATATGCATGCAAATGTCGCGGGCCAACTCGGCGGCGCCGGCGGCTTTTTCCACGTGCAGCAAGGCTGCAATCGCGCCATTGTGGTGGACATAGCCGGCCGTGGGGCCATTGACCCGCAGGATTCGCTCAAGCACAAACTTCTCGCGGATGCGGTTGTTCAGGTCGTCGAACTGCTGCCGCAACGTCGTGCCCTTGAGGCTGGGCGACGGTTGATCGAGCAGTTCGTCGGGCGTGGCCGCGCCGGGACCCTTGGCAAGCTGCTGGGCCAGATCGTTTGCCAGGCCGACAAAGTGCTCGTTATTGGCCACGGGCGCGCTTTCGCAGCGGATGTCGATCAGGGCGCCAACCCCCGGCTCGAGTTCGGAAAAAACGGCGATTCGGCCGGTCGAGGTGGAACGGCCGGCCTGCTTTCCCTGGACCTTCTTGCCCAGGATGCGCAGCACTTCAATTGCCTTCTCGATGTCGCCGCCAGCCTCGGTGAGGGCTTTTTTGCAATCCATCATGGGAAGGCCGGTCTTTTCACGCAGGTCCTTAACGGCCGCGGCGGTAATCTCTGCCATGGAAACAGTCTCCTTATTGAAATCTCGGTTGCTCTGGGCCTTATGTGCCAATACGCTCGGGAAACGGCACTCGTAGTCCGGGCTTTAGCCGGAATCCCTGCCTCCAGGCGGGGCTACGAACAGTGCGTTCCTCCCGTTACAGATTGTCTTCGCCTGCGAAACCTGATGTAGTGATTCAGACAGATGGGCATTTCGGTTTGTGTTGGAGTCCCGCCTTTAGGCGGAGTTTTGCCGGAATTCCGGCTAAAGCCGGGACTCCAGCCTATGACCACAATTCTGAGTCAGTACACTAGGCCGGGGCGGCCACGGCCTCGGGTTGGGCAGCCACGGCCACCTCGGCCCCTTCGGCCCGCTCCTGCGTCGTCTGACCGGCCTCGTTCTTGCCGGCGATTATGGCGTCGGCTAGAAGCTGGATGATCAACTCGATGGAACGAATGCTGTCGTCATTGCCCGGAATGGCCAGATCGATCTCGTCCGGATCGCAATCGGTGTCGATCAGGGCGACCGTCGTCACGCCCAGCTTCTTGGCTTCCTTAACCGCATTCTTCTCTTTGCGGGGGTCGATCACCACGAGGCATTCCGGCAGGCGGTTCATGGTGCGCATGCCGTTGAGGTTGCGATACATCTTGCGATACTCGCGGGCCAAGGCCGACTGCATCTTCTTGGAATAGGTTGCCAATTCCTCGCCGGAGCGCAGGGCTTCCAGTTCTTCCAGGCGGCCCAAGCGACTGCGAATCGTGCGGAAGTTGGTGAGCGTGCCGCCCAACCAGCGATCGCTCACAAAAGGCATGCCGCAACGCGTGCCTTGCTGCTCGACCGTGTCGCTGGCCTGACGCTTGGTCCCCACGAACAGGATCAGGCTGCCCTGGGCCGCGACGCCCTGCAAATACTTGCGGGCACGCAAGAGGCCGCGGATGGTCTCGCGAACGTCGATAATGTGGATCAGGTTGCGGCGGGCATATATATAAGGCCGCATCTTGGGATTCCAGCGGCTGGCACGGTGGCCAAAGTGGACCCCAGCTTCAATCAGATCTTTAACTAGTACGGTAGCCAAATGCAATCTCCTCAAGGCACACCGGCTATGTCTCCCATCGCTAGAGGGGAGCGTCCGGCGTTAATCGGGCACTACGGTCAAGAATAAAGCCTACCCGCCTGGACCGATCAAGTGGGTAAACCTATAAGTCTAGTGATTATCGACAGACTCGTCAACCGTACGGCGAATGATATTACGCCGACACGAAAGTAGGTCAGGCTTTCCAGCCTGACGGAACAGGCATGTCAGGCTAAGAAGCCTAACCTACGTGAGGATCTTTCACGCCGCGGTAAAATCCGCCAAAGAGGAGCTACCCGGCCTGGACTCGAACCAGGAACGAGGGTACCAAAAACCCTTGTGTTACCATTACACCACCGGGTAGGGTGATTTTTCTAATGGGCAATCTGCATCTTAGCCTTGAACCACCAGTATACGCAGTTTCTCGGCGGCCTACAACAGAGGCTTGGCAAGTTATTGGTACGTTGGAGTCCCGGCTTCAGCCGGTATTTACGGGCATGGTTCAATTCCGAGGCCGAAAGGGTAACACCTGTAGGGAACGGCCTCCGTGCCGTTCCGCCCGGTTTGGAACGGCACGGAGGCCGTTCCCTACAGGAGGACCGCGGCGTCAGAGTGTTACACGGCTTTGAACCATGCCCATTTATGCTGGATTACCGGCTAAAGCTGGGACTCCAACAAATGCATTTTGCCCAGTATATGACTAAGGCTGGCTCTCGGTTGCCGTTTACACCGCTGGCCAGAGTGACTAAAATCCCCGCCGCGATCTTCAAAATCCCTGCAAGGAGGCACGGCGATGAAGTCTTTTCTGCGGATGTTTAGAAAAAACAAGAAGTCTGCCGTCCCGTCAGCAGATGGCGCCAAGCCAAGCCGTGCGAAGCCAAGACTCACTCGCGAAACGTTGGTCGGTCTTTCCATCCTGCTGGTGCTACTGATCGCCTTGGGGACGGTTCTGGCCCGGCGATTCTTCCGGTCGCACGAACGCGCCGAGGCAATCGTGGCCATGGAGGAGGCGAGACTCGGCGATACTCCCGGCGAGCAAGAAAAACACGACCGCGAGAAACACGACCTGGAATGGCCGCGGAAGTCGGATTTGCTGACACCCGTGGCAGCGCCGCATCGCGAGGACGCACCGTCGTTGGATGATGCAAACCACTGGAACAACACGCCGAAAGAGCGGCGGGAAGAAACGCGGTTCAACCCCGCGGTTTCGAGCACTGTCCCCGCTGATCCACCGATATTTCCCAAACCGCGAGGGGACCACGAGCGAATGAAGACCGATCTTCCCTCTGGGCCATCCTTGGGCGAGGATCACCATTCGCCGGCAGCCGAAGCTCGCGAGAAAAGCCGTGAGTTCCAACCTGCCGTGGCCGGTCCCACATTCGCCGCCGGTCCCGCAATGGGCAGTGCGAATTCGATGGTGGTTCAAGTCAGTGGCGATGACGGGGCGGACAGGGGACCGCGACCGCCGGATCGTTACGCGGGCGAACTCAATTCCCGCCCGGAGTCGCGACCGCGCAGCGAGCTAGGCGCGGCCGACTACCCGAGAGCCGGGCAGGCCGGCGCCCCATCGTCTGCCGCCCCCGATGCCCCAGCCGCCGGCATGCCCTTCGATTCCGAGGCCGCCCGCAAGCTGGCCGAGCAGCGGCGGGGCGAACAGCGGCGGGTGGAGGAACACCGTAGCGAGGAAGGGCGGATGGCCGGCGAAGCAGCGCCACGCGATGGCTACTCAGCGGCCGCTCCGACCGGCAACGTGCCGCCTAACTACGGCGGCGGTGCTACGGGTTATGCGCCGCAAACTTATGCCCCGGTCCAAGGCGGTTATGTAGCCGAAAGTTCGCGGCGGCCGGGCGGGGACGGTGCGGCACCGTTGCCCGTTCAGAACCCGCTCCGCGGCGATGGCAAGTACGAGGTGCAGCCCAACGACAGCTTCTGGACGATTTCCGAAAAGGTCTACGGCAGCGGGGCCTATTTCCGCGCCCTGGCCGAACAGAATCGGGGCAAGGCGGCCCGGCCCGACCGACTTCCGCCCGGGCTGGTGATTGCCACGCCCCCGGTGGCCCAACTGGAGAAGGACTATCCGGACCTTTGTCCCCGCGCGACGCGCCGCGAGACGGTACGGAACCGGGCCGACGCCCTGCACGGCTACCCTGGGGGCACGCTGGCCAGCACGGCGGGCGGGGGGCGAACCTACGTCGTACAGGAAGGCGACACCTTGTCGAGCATCGCCCGCAACGAGTTGGGAAAGGTCTCGCGCTGGGCGGAAATCTATCAACTCAATCGCGAGGCGTTGGGTCGGGACTTCGACTACCTCACACCCGGCATGCGGCTCGTGCTGCCCATTCGGGATACGCAGCCAAGCGACCGCACGACCCGCCGCGACGAGCCGTTCACACGATGAGATTGTTCGGAAGAAATGAGCGCGTTGGAGTCCCGGCTTTAGCCGGAAAGCCCTGAAAACTCCGCCTAAAGGCGGGACTCCAACAATCGGGCACTTTCGGCATTTCTTCCATACGCGAACTATAAGCGTCCCCGCCGGCCCTGTGCCGGGGGGCGTTCACAGTTTCCTGACGCGTTAAGGCTGCAACGTGCTGTTTTTGCCCAGGATGAACAGATTGTTGCTGTTCTTGAGGCCGTAGACCGTGTCGTGGGCGCCGTTGTCCGTGAGTCCCAGGATCTTCTCCAAGGCCGTCAGGCTGCCGCTAGCGCTGGCCATGACGCCGCGCAGCAGGTAGCTGTAGGGGAACATCGGCCCCTCTTGGAGCAAACTCATCAGGGCCTGGTCGTTGAGGTTGCTGTCGGTCACGCCCGCGAAGATCGTGTTCTGCGAACTACCGGCGTAGATCGTGCTGTTGCCGGTGCCGCCGACGATCAAATTCCGGCCCTGGCCGCCAATGATCGTGTCGCTGCCGCTGCCGCCCAGGAGGATGTTTTGGCCGCTGCCGCCGGTGATCGTGTCGTTGCCCGCTCCCCCGACAATCTCCGTAATCGCCGCGGGACCACCCGTGAGCACGTCGGCATAGGCCGAGCCGATCAGCTTGTTGATGACCCCGGAGATCGCAAGCGTGTTGTTCCAGGGGGCGATGCTCTGCGCCTGGCCTTTGTCGAGACTGAGGTTGACCGTCACGCCCGCGGTGTCGTGGCTGAAATCCAGCGTGTTGTTGCCGCCGGCGACGATCGAAACGGGCACGCTGCTGGAATTGAGCGTGTAGTAGTTGCTGCCGCTGCCGCCATCCAGCGCGAGCTTCTGCACCGTGGTGAGCTGCGTCGCCAGGCCGTTGGCCGTAACCGTGCTGCCGGCCACAGTGAACGAGTTGCTCCCGCCCGCGCCCACCACGGTAACCTGGTTCGTTCCGCCGGATCCCCCCAACACCTGGACAACCTGCGGAAGCGCCGCGCTGGAACTACTGGGGGCCGCGATCGCCACGATGTTTGCCTGGCTGGCGGGCAGTACGATCGAGATCGTATCGGTCGATTTGAAGGTGTTCGTGCTGAGCACCGATTTCGTGAGGTTGTTGTAAACCTTGACCGTGTTGCCGGAGAAGGAGACGGTGACATTGCCCCCCTGGGTCAAGTTCGTCGGGACGTCGATGATCGCCCCGGCCACGGACACAATACTCATCGGGCCGATCGAAGCCGTGTTGCCATAGGAGTCCGACACGGTCGCGCTGAAGGTGGTCGTCTGGGCAGTGGTCGGCGTCCAGGTGAAGGTCTGTGTCGCCGCATCGTAAACCATGCCCGAGGGCATCGTGACCGGAGTAATGGTCACCGCGTCGCTGGCGGGCGCGTTGGTCTGCACGTTATAGGTATAAAGTTGATTGACCGGGGCGGCGGCGGAAGGCGGGGCCAGGACGACGAATCCGATCGACAGACTCGTGCCTGCCGAAGCCGCGCTGGAGATCGCACTGGCCGGAACATTGTACTCGGAGGCCGGGGAAAAGTAATTATAGCCCGACGAATCGGTACCGATGGCAAAACCGGCATAGAGCGTCGATTCGGGTGTCGCCTCCTTGACGGTGAACGTGTGGCTGCCGGCGGCGAACTGGGTCGTGCCGTTCGTGGTCAACGTGGCAGTCGTGGCTCCCGAGGCGACCGTTGCCGAGGCGATGGCCGTGCTGCCGCCGTCCATGTAGAGCGAAACCGTGTCGCCCGCGACCGCCCCCGTAATGTTGAACGTGAACGCCGAGGCCGTGCTCGAATTGTTGTAGACCGTGCTGCCGCTGACGGTCTGGCCGCCTGCAGTGATGGAAGCGATCTTGGGCGTCGCCGGCGCGGCCGTCTTGCCGATGAAAATCGGTACGAAAGCACGGTAGACCGGGCTGATGCTGGAACTCGAATCCCATGAAGTACCGGGCGACGACTCGTCGAAAGTCAGCGTCTGCGTGGTCGACGCCCCGACCGCCGAATTCTTCAAGGTCACCGGCAAAGTGCTACTCGAGTCCAGGCTGACGAGCGCTTGACTGCTGGGGAACGTCACACTGAAACTGAAGTCGGTCGGGTCCAGGGTCGGAATGGGGGAAACCGCCGTAACCGTTGTCCCGCTCAGGCCGGAAAGCTTATCGAGCGCGCTCTCGATGTTGGCGGCCGTGGTCGCCAGATTGGTGCTGTCGAAATTGATCGAAGCCGTCGGGGTCGACCCCACGTCCAGTTCGAACGTGCCGGTGACGGGGGTGACGGCCGTGATTTCCAGGTACTGGATGCCCGTGTATCCGCTGGTCGGCGTCAGGGTGTAGCTGGAGCCGTTCTGCGTGAGCGTCACGTCCGGATTGCTCGTGTCCGCAACCGGGCCGTCGTAGGTGAAGGTCAGGGTCTGCGTCGTCGTCGAGGTGGTGGCAGAATTTGCGAAACTGGCCTCCAGGTCGCTCACGGTCTGGGTGCCGGAGGTCGTCAGATAGGTGAGGGGCGATTGGCTGCCGGCGAACGTCACCTTGAAGCTGAAGCTTGTGGGGTTCGAACCGCTGGGCGCCACCGCCGTGACCGTCGTTCCGCTCAGGCCGGAAAGCGCCACGAGCGCCGTTTGGATGTTGGATGCCGTGGTATTCAGCTCGGTGCTGTTGAAATTGATCTCGCCGGTCGGGGTCGATCCCTCTTCCAACTCGAAATAGCCGGCCACGGTGGGGACATAGGAATTGTCGACGTAGGAGTTGGCGATGTCGGGAATGGGGAGCAGCAACTGCACGTTCACCTGCGCGGTCCCGCCGTCGGCCGCCTCGCCCTGCGGCGTGAAGGTCACCGCCGTGTTTTCCGCCGTGGTGATCGTGTCCGTGCCGTTGATCGGCTCGACCCAGGGGTTCGGCGGATCGTAGGAGTTCGTGCCGACGCTGATCTGGAAGCTTTGCGAGTGGCCCAGGCCGTCGGACACGGTGACCGTGTAGGTGCCCGTCGCGCCCGTCGCCGCCTGGAGCATCAGCACGCTGTCGCTGGTCTCGGTGACGATGCTCATCGATTCGATCTTCGGGGCCACCAGCGGCTTGCTGTCTTCATGGGTTGACGTGTTGGTGGTCACCGGCGTGGCGGCGATCGCCGAACGGACGTTGTCGCCCGAGATCAGCTTGCCGAAGATCGTGTAGCGGAAGTCGAGAAAACCGTCGCTCATGTCGTTCGGGTTGGTGATGAAGAACTCCGAACTGTTGCCGTCCACGCCGTTGTTGGCCATGGCCAACAGGCCGCTGGATGTGAAGCGCAAGAGGGCGTTCAACTCCACGGGGATCGAACTGCCCACCGAGCTGTTCACGCCGCCCTGGTCCATGAAACTTTCGATGATGCGGTAGAAGGAGGTGTTGGTGTAGGTGCCCGAATCGACCAGGCTGACGAAGTGCTTCACCGTGTTGGGCGTGTCGTTGTTGAACAACTGAAAGTCCATGGTGCCCAGGTTGGTGACGATCTGCAAGACCTGGTTGGTCTGCGGCATGAAGCTGGCCGTCAACTGGCTGCTGTTGGACGTCGTGACGCTGTAGTTCGGCGTTCCCGAGTTCGTGTCATCCACCGCCACGAGCACGGGCGAATTGATGGCGATATTTGCAGCCGGGGCGACCACAGTCAGGCCGCCGGCGGCCGCGACCGAGACGAACATCGGGCCGACGGTCGTGGTGTTGCCCAGCGCGTCGGTGATCGTCTCCGTGAACGACTGCGTAGTCCCGGCCTGAGCAGTAATGGGCTGCCAGGTGAAAGTCTGGTTAGACGCGTTGTACGTCATGCCCGAGGGCAAGCTGCTGCCCGCCGCGAAAGTGAGCGCGTCGCCGGTAGGGGCATTGGTGGTCGTGGTACACTGATACGTATATTTCGTGCCCACGGTGGCCGAGGTGGCGAGGGCCGAGGTCACGCTTGCCGTGAGGTCGGTAAACACGTAGACCGTGATGCTGCCCGAACTGCTGCTGGCCGTGCCGCTGCTGGTCTGCGTGGCCGCAAAAGTGTGCGAGCCGTCCGAGAGCGTGGAATTGGCGGTGGTAGTCACGGTGACAGAGGTGGCACTCGCGGGCACCGTTCCCGTGGCAATAGCCGTCGTGCCGCCATCGGCATAGACATCCACCGTATTGCCGGCGGTGACGCCGGAAACGAGAAAGCTCAATTCAGTGGATGTCGACGAGTTGTTGGCCGTGGTGAGCGTGGCCGTGCCCTCGGTGCTGGTGGGCTTGAAGGCGATCGACGCGGGCGCGGCGACCGTGGAGAGCAAGCGGCGGCTTTCGAGGCTCTCGAAGGCCAGCCGCCGTTTTTGGATACCGGCCGGCTTTTTTCCGCGTTTCGCCTGTGAAAATCTGCCTGTTCCGCCGCTCGCCGAGTGTGTGCTCATAAGATTAAGCAAGTTAATGCCCAAGAAAAGAAGAGACTACCCCCACACGGTGCCATGCCCTGGCCTCGTATTTTGGGCTTTTCGAATTTATCCATCTATATGATAATCGATTTCAGTTTCATTTTCCAACAAACGTAATCGGCGGAAATCGGCCGCCGGGCGGCATTCCATTCGGCCCGTTCCGACTGGCGAACAGACACCTTTTATTCCGGTTATGAACGATTCAGCGATGATTTCCCGCAGTCCGGAGTTGATGTCGCGGTCCGATTCGGCCCTGCTGGTGGTCGACGTGCAGGAGAAGCTGGTTCCGGCGATTCACGCGTCTCGGCGGGTTGTATGGAACGTGCGGCGGCTGATCGACGGCGCGAAGTTGCTCGGTTTGCCGGTCGTGGCGTCCGAGCAGTACCCGCAGGGACTAGGGCCGACCGTGGCCGAGTTGGCCTCGCGGCTGGAAGATCGGCCCGCCAAGCTCTCTTTCAGTTGCCGGGAGTTGCCGGAGTTGTTCGCCGGCCTCCGCCAGCGGAATATCGAGAAACTGCTGGTTTGCGGCATCGAGACCCACGTCTGCATCCAACAGACGGTGCTCGACCTATTGGCCGACGGGTGGCGGGTATACGTGGCCGCCGACGCAGTGGGATCGCGCTATGAACTGGACCACCGCACCGCCTTGCGGCGGTTGGAATGTTCGGGGGCCGTGCTCACAACGACGGAGGCCGCGCTGTTCGAATGGTGCCAGGTTGCCGGCACGCCGGAGTTCAAGCAAATCAGCCGCCTCGTGCGCGAGACCCCGCCGGCAGCGGATGGGCTGTAGTTCGCGCGGATAGAAATAGCACGTTGGAGTCCCGGCTTTAGCCGGCATTTATCCCGATTACCGGCTAAAGCCGGGACTCCAACAATTCACCGATGATTTTGCTTTTCTCCTGGAAACCGCATCGCGAGCATTGCATTATTTGCAGCATTCAGTTAAAATATCAGCGCTGTCTGCTAATTCTCGGGATTACTGGGATTACCTGTTTGGCGCTCGAATTTCTTCTTGGAAGTATATCGTAAGCCTTCATGGCTTAACGACTTACATCCACGGCCAAACGGTTCTTGTCGCTTGCTGGTTGGGTTCCCCGCGAATTGGCGGAAAGCGCCAAGGCGTTAGTGTCAGGTAAAAAGGGCAATCGACCGGCGCGGTTGGCCGTGTCAGGCGACGACGTCATGTGCGTCGTTGTTTCCAGACAGCAGGCCTTGCCGTCGTCGCCGTCGAGGGCACGCAGCGCAAAGGTCGTTTCATGTTCGGACGAAGCCGGGAAAGGCCCGGAGAACGGCGGCACGAAACTCGCGACAGGATTCAAGGCGATCTGTCGTCGTCCGCTACTGGCGGGCAGGGCGAGGCTGCGATCCGCGGACCGTTGGAGGACTGCCCTATTCCAACGCGCCCGAGGACATCGCGGCTGCTGCTGGTTCTGGTTACCGCAGCCTGCGTGGCGACGGCAAGCATCATGCTTTGGACGATGCGATCTCGCGGCGGCAGGGACGCCGGAGGGGAAGCACGGCAACTAGCGGCGCAGGACTCGCAAAGCATCTCCAAGTCAGGCGATCCATCGGCGGGTGTCGGTAACGGGGGGAACCCGAAGAATCTGTCCGAAGGGCCCGTCGCGCGGCCGCCGCAGCCACAACTCGTGCCGGACGTCGAGCCGACAACGTCGCCCCCCAAACCCCTTCAGCCGGCAGTCGATGGTGTAGCGGCGGTCCGGGCGGAAATTCAGGCCCTGGAAAAAGAGTCGATTGAAATCGCCGAGACCCTGGTCGAGGAATTCCCCAACCGTGCGGATCCCTTGGGTCTGCTGGGCATGGTCTACAATCGCTGCAACCAGACGGCCAAAGCCATGGAGTACTGGAAGAAGGCGCTGGACCGCAGCCCCAACCGTCCCGATCTATACGACGCCATGGCGACGGTAGCTCTCCGCAAGGGCGAGTACGAGAAGGCTGTGGAACTCTGCGGCGTGGGCCTGCAGAAGGGCGAGATGCTGATGCTGCATTGCCACTTGGCAGAAGCGCTGAATGGCCTTGGCCGCGCGGAGGAGGCATTGAAGGAACTGCAGATTGCCGTCAAGTCAGCGCCGAAGGATCCGCAGATCTACTGTCAAATGGGCAAGTCCTATACCCTCCTGCCCGACCACGAAAAAGCCAGGCTTAATTACGAGACGGCGGTCAGACTGAAACCCGACCACAAAGTCGCGTATTACGGCCTAGCCATGGCCTGCGCGAAGTTGGGGCTGGAGGACCAGTACCGGCAGGCCATGCAGCGGCACGAGAAGTTGAATGCGGCGGACATGCAGGCCCAACGCGGCCGAAGAGACGTTGTCTATGACGTGGCAACGTATCGGACCGCACTGGCCATAACCTGTTGTGATGCCGCCACGGTTTATCTTCGCGGGGAAATGCCGAAGACGGCCGAGCGGTTGCTGCGGCGAGCGGCCGAAGTCGCTCCCAAGGACACCCTTTGCCGCATCCAACTCGTACAGCTTCTTTGCGCTAAGAATTGCGCCGCGGAAGCCGTTCCCGTCGCCAAGGAACTTGTCGAGATCGAGCCCCACAACGCCGGCTTTCAGTTGCGATTGGCCATGATCTACGACCACCTCCATCGTTCTGATGAAGCCCGCGGAGCCGCAAATAAGGCGGTGGAACTGGCGCCGGACAACGAGGAGTGCCGCAGCTTCCAGAAGCAACTTGAAGTGAAAAGGTAAACGCATGATCCGCATGCCCTTGGGGCCCAGAGCAAGCGCAACGCAGTGCTGCGCGGCCGCCCTCTTGGCCTGGCTGGCGGCGGACGCCGCCGACGACGACGGCCCCATCCGCTTTCGCGACGTGACCGCCCAGTCCGGAATCGACTTTGTCCACACGCACGGCGGCAGCGGCAGGAAGTACATTGTCGAGACGGTGACTGCCGGCTTGGCCCTGTTCGATTATGACAACGACGGGAAGACCGACATCTACTTCCTCAACGGCAGACCGTTGGCCGGAACGAAGGCCGCCGGGCAGCCCAAGAACCATCTCTACCGCAACCTGGGCGGAATGAAGTTCAAGGACGTTACCGATCAGGCCGGCGTGGGAGGCGGAGCGGGATTCGGGCTGGGCGTGTGCGTTGGGGATTACGATAACGATGGCTACCAGGATCTCTACGTGAGCAACTACGGCGAGAACATTCTCTACCACAACAACGGCGACGGCACCTTCAGCGACGTCACCCGCAAGGCGGGCGTTGCCCGCGGGCACAAGGTCGGCGCGGGAGCCTGCTTCCTGGACTACGACAACGATGGACGTCTTGACCTGTTCGCTGCGAATTACGTGGAATTCTCCCAACAGAAACCGCTGCTGTCGACGACCCGCGGTTTTCCCATTTATGCAAGCCCCAAGAACTACACCCCCGAGACCCATAACCTCTTTCACAATAACGGCGATGGCACGTTTACAGATGTCAGCAAGGCGTCGGGCCTTGCCGCGCACCGAACGTACGGCATGGGCATTGTCGTTGCCGATTACGATAATGACGGGTATCCCGACATCTTCATCGCCAACGACGTATCACCGAATTCGCTGTTCCACAACGACCGCAGCGGAAAATTCAAGGAGGTAGCTCTTCTGGCCGGCGTCGCCTGCGATATGAATGGCGTGTCCAACGCGAATATGGGGGTGGACTCCGCGGACTATGACAATAGCGGCCTGCTCAGCTTCTTCGTGACCTCGTACCAGGACCAGTTGAAGGTACTTTTCAAGAACCGGGGCCACGGGATGTTCGACGACGTGACCCTGTCCAGCGGGGCAAGCATCGGAACGCTCCCCTACGTCGCATGGGGCTGCGGTTTTGCGGATTTCGACAATGACGGCCACCGCGACCTCTTCATCGTCTGTGGTCACACACAGGACAACGTTGAGCTGTTCGACGATACCACGTCGTACCGTTGCCGAAGCGCCGTTTTGCGGAACCTGGGCAACGGAAAATTCGCCAACGTCACCGAGCAATCCGGCGACGTGGCAAAACTCAAAATGGTGGGCCGGGGCGTGGCCTTTGACGACCTGGATAACGACGGCCGGATCGACGTGGTGATCCTCAATTCCAACGACAGGCCCACGATCCTGAGAAACGAAACCGTGAACGGCAACCATTGGATCCAGATCCGGCTGCAGGGCATGAAGACCAACCGCGACGGCGTCGGGGCACGGGTCTACGTAGTCGCCGGCGAGTTGAAGCAGATGGACGAAGTCCACAGCGGGCGTGGGTACCAAAGCCACTGGGGAACGCGGCTGCACTTCGGCCTGGCCAAGAACCAGCGGGTCGAGCGGATCGAAGTCCATTGGCCTCGCAGCGGCTTGGTCGACATCCTCGAAGACGTCCCCGCGGACCAATTATTGACGATCGTCGAGGGCAGCTCGCCGTCACGCCGGAAGCCGCTGTTCATCTACCCGCAGGCCCCGGCATTGCCGGGCAAGAGGTGACCATCATGGGGATAAGGCTGGATAGGCGGCGGGTGGGAGAATACGCTGCGCGCTGTTGCACGGCGGCCTTGTTGACCTGGTTCGCTGCCCGCGCCGACGCCGCCGACAGCCCCATCCGCTTTCGCGACGTGACCGCGCAATCGGGAATCGACTTCGTCCATAGCCACGGAGGCAGCGGCCGGAAATACATCGTCGAGACGGTAACCGCCGGCCTGGCCACGTTCGACTACGACAATGACGGACTGATCGACATCTACTTTCTCAACGGTAGACCGCTGGCTGGCACGAAGGCCGACGGGCAGCCCAGGAACCGCCTCTACCGCAACCTGGGCGGGATGAAGTTCAAGGACGTGACCGACCAGGCCGGCGTGGGCGGCGGGGCGGGATTCGGGCTGGGCGTGTGCGCGGGGGACTACGACAACGACGGCCACCAGGACCTCTTCGTGAGCAACTACGGCGAGAACATCCTCTACCACAACAACGGCGACGGCACCTTCACCGACGTCACCCGCAAGGCGGGAGTTGCGCGGGGACACCGAGTTGGCGCCGGGGCCTGCTTCCTGGATTACGATAACGACGGGCATCTCGACCTCTTCGCGGCCAATTACGTGAAGTTCACCGAAGAAAGGCCGGTCGTGCTCACCATTCGCGGGGACCGCGTCTATCCCAGTCCGAAAGATTTTCTGCCGGAAACTTGCTGCCTGTTTCACAACAATGGCGACGGTACCTTCACCGACGTGAGCAAGAAAACGGGGATTGCCGCGCATGCGGGCACGGGCATGGGAATGATCTCGGCCGACTACGACAACGACGGCTACCCCGACATCTTCGTGGCGAACGACGTGGCCAAGAATTCGCTCTTTCACAACAACCGCAACGGCACCTTTACGGAACTCGCGGTGCGGTCCGGCGTCGCGCTGGACATGAACGGCCTCGCCCGGTCCAATATGGGCGTGGATTGTGCCGACTACAACAACTGCGGGCTGCTGAGCTTCTACGTGACGGCGTTCCAGCAGGAAGGCGGCGCGTTGTTTCAGAACGTCGGCCACGGCTTGTTCGACAACGTGACCACGCTCGCGGGCGCCAGTTCCGGGACAGTGCCCTATGTAAGTTGGGGGTGTGGTTTCGCCGATTTCGACAACGACGGCCATCGCGACCTGTTCATCGTTTGCGGCCACATCGACGATAACGTGGAACACCACGATGACACCACCGCCTACCGCTGCCACAACGTCGTGCTGCGGAACCTGGGCAACGGAAAATTTGCCAACGTCACCGATCAGAGCGGCGACGTGGCGAAACTCAAAATGAGCGGCCGGGGCGTGGCCTTCGACGACCTGGACAACGACGGCCGCATCGACGTGGTGATCCTCAACTCCAACGACAGGCCCACGATCCTGAGAAACGAAACCGTCAACGACAACCATTGGATCCAGATCCGGCTACAGGGCGTGAAGACCAACCGCGACGGCGTCGGGGCGCGGGTCTACGTGGTGGCCGGCGACTTACAGCAGATGGACGAGGTACACAGCGGCCGCGGATACCAGAGCCACTGGGGGACGCGACTGCATTTCGGCCTGGCCAAAAACAAGCGGGTCCAACGCATCGAGGTCCACTGGCCCCGCAGCGGCCTGGTCGATATCCTCGAAGACGTCCCCGCGGACCAGATGTTGACGATCGCCGAAGGTAGCGCGCCGTCGCGACGCAAGCCGTTGTTCGTTTATCCGCAGATACTGAAACCGTCGGCGGACAAGTGAATTGGGCGAATGCCGGCTGTAGGGCAATGATCGCACGTCGGCAATCGCCGTGACTCCATGCTCCTCGAGAAGCGTGATGAACGCATCGACGTCCAGCGTCGAATGACCGATGGTAAACAGTTGCATGTCGGTTTTGCTAGGCGGCCAGTGCTGCGCCAATCGATGTCGATTTCACAGACATCCCCTTCGAGTAAACCGACACGGCGTGAATATTGCGTGGTTTCACTCAAATGGCTTGCACCCCTCCTAGCTGTAAGGAATGGGGGAAATCGTCGCCAAAATAGGCCCATTGCCCTGCACGCGAAAAATGGCAGTCTCTTGGATGCGGTCTGGCATGAATTCTGCTTATGCGTCAAAATTGGTGACATTTCAGCGGAATGTAGAGCAACGACCCCACCGAGCTTGTCTCGGTCGGTAAAGGAGGTTGAAAGGCCATACGAGCCGCATGCCCAACCCTCGTCCGCCGCCTCGCAGCCTGGGCCGCCAGAGGCGGCCCAGGCTGCGAGGCGGCGGACGACAAGTGGTGGCAAGGCATTTTAGCCATCCAACCTTATTCACCAACCGAGACAAGCTCGGTGGGGTCTCCGACAAGCACATCATTCCGCTGAACAGTTATCAAAATTGACATTCTTGCCGCAGCAAGCATGATAAGACTATCTCATTTCCACGAACCGCCTATTCGAGTCAGGGCCAGCGCGTACTAAAGGCTTGTTCCAGTAAGGACTTGGAGCATGTATTC